>JAEWBB010000020.1 GCA_023391375.1 Pseudomonadota bacterium
TCCCCGCCCGCGCGCCCGCCAGCGCCGCCGCTGCCGTCACCGCATGGACCCGCACGCCATGCTGCGCCTCCACCGTCAGCGCGACCCGCGCGTCCTCATCCGGCGCGGCGATTTTCGCCCAGCGCTCGATCGGCAGTGCCGGCCACCACACCGCCATCAGCCGCCGCTCCGGCGCCCTCATCGCCGATCCTCCAGCGGCCCGGCGCATGCCCGCGCGCGCGGAACAGCTCGGCGTCCCACGCCGGCGATCCCGGCGCCCTCGGGTTGAACGGATGGGCAGGGGAGGGCGCGCTGGCCAACCGCCAGCGGAAGCGCGCGCCCGACAGGTTGGCGTGGCCGCCCAGCCGAATCAAATAGGCGGCCACGCCATGCCGCTCGGCAGCGACGGCAAGCCGCCGCGTCGCGGTGAAATCCAATGCCGCGGGGTCGCCCCACAGCTCGCCGACGACGGCGCTCAAGGCCGAGCATCTGAGGCCCTCCTCCATCGCCCACAGCGCCTCGCGGGCATCGCGCGCCTCGACGTGCAGCAGCTCACCCGCGCCCAGGCCCGGCGGGTGGACCCGACCGCTTTCGAGGATCGCCATCCGTTCCTGCACCCACAGCCACGGCCGCGCATCGTCGAGACGCGTCCGCAGGAAGCCCGTCCAGCCGCCATCGCGCGGCGAAAGGGAGAAGATTTCGTGCAACGTGAAGCTGCTGTCGCCGGGCAAGGCGATCCGACCGCCGAACGCCACAGGGGCGGGCGGATCATGGGCCGCGCGCCGCCCCTCCCGCACCTCGTCAGGGGGCGCGGGGGAGCGGCCGCCGGCCAGCAGGGACAAGACTGCAGCCACACGACTCGAACGTTTATGTTCTCGATTTGTTCTTTGTCGCGCGAGTCCGCTTACGGAGTCAAGAACGGCCCGGCGCGTTGGGCGGAATCAGCCCGCGACCGGCGGCTTCAATCCCAACGGCTTGCCCTCGATCGTCTCGAGAAAGCCCGCGATTTCGCGGACGATGCGGCTCATCACCGGGCGGCTGATGACAAAGCCGGTGTGCCGCGCCTCGACCTCGACCGAGGCGTCGACCTCGCCGGCTGCACCACGGGCGGCGGCCGGGGCGACCACCCCGTCCTTCCTCGACCAGAAGGCGAGGCAGGGGACCGGCGGTTTCTCCAGGTGCCGCTCGAACGGCGGCGAGTTGACGTCGTGGCCGGCCATCCGCTCATAGATTTCGCGGACGTTGGTGTTGGTCTTGTAGTCGCCCGAGAACGGGCTGCCGAGCGTCACCACGGCGCGAATCTTGTCGGGGCAGCGAAACGCCAGCTCGCGGGCGAACATGCCGCCCAGGCTCCAGCCCACGACCAGAACGGGCCGCCCGTCGTAAATGGCGTCCAGCCGGCTTGCCATCAGTTCCATCGTGTTGGCCTTGGCGCCGTTGTTGAGGCCGAGCAGCCACGGATGCGCCCGCCACCCGGCCCGGGCCAGTGCGCGGCGGAAATCCATCGTCGTGCGGTCGTTGGCGAGGAAGCCGGGGATGACCAGCGCCGGCGGCCCGTCCTCCGGCCCGCGCGGCCCGATCGGACCCAGCCCGGCCAGCATCCGCGGGATGTGCCAGGCGAACTCGCTCCACCGCGCCAGCACCGGCGGTGCCAGCGTGTCGGGATCGATCTCGACCGGCGGTTTCTCCATCTTCATGCCGGGAAAATGGGGTCTTTGCGTTCCCGCAACAAGCAAAACCGGCCGATCAGCCGCCCTTTTCGAGGAAGCTGTCGATTTCGCGCACCACCGCGCGGGCGGTCCGGCGCGACACGCCGAACGCCATGTGGCTGCAGCTCATCTCCACCGCGCGGTCGCTTTCGGCGGCCAGCCCGCGCGCCGCGGCGGGGGCGACGATCCCGTCGGCGCGGCTCCAGAAGGCGATGGTCGGCACCGGCGGCTTGTCGGTTACGCGGGGGATGGGCGGGTCGTCGACCGGATGGCCCGCGACCCATTCGTACAGCTTCCAGACGTTGTTCCAGTGCGGATCGCCGCTGAAAGGACTGCCCAGCGTCGCCACCGCGCGCACCTTGTCGGGATGCTGGCGGGCGACCTCGCGGGCGAACACGCCGCCCAGGCTCCACCCGACCAGCAGCACCGGCGCGTCGGGCGACACCTCGCCGATCCGGCCTGCGATCCGCTCGACCGTGTCGCTGCGCGCGCCGAGGTTCCAGCCCTGTGCCCAGGCGTGGGTGTGGTAGCCCCCCTCGGCCAGCGCGCGGCGGAGTTCCATCGTCGTCCGGTCGTTGGCGAGGAAGCCGGGAATGACCAAGGCGCGTGGCCCATCATCCGGTCCCCGCGCGTCGAGATGGCCAAAGCCGTACAGCGCGCGGGGCAGCAGGTAGCTCGCCTCGACCAGCCGCCGCCAATGCGCCGGCGCGGCCTCGTCGGGCCTAGAGATACTCGTCCCCGCCCATCATCGGCTGGAGCGCCTTGGGCAGCTTCACCCGGCCGTCCGCCTGCTGGTGGTTCTCCAGCAGCGGGACGAGGATGCGGGGGGAGGCCAGCGCGGTGTTGTTCAGCGTGTGGGCGAACCGCACCTTGCCGTCCGCATCGCGGTAGCGAAGGTTGGCCCGTCGCGCCTGCCAGTCGTGCAGCGTCGAGCAGCTGTGCGTCTCGCGATACTTGCCTAAGGACGGCACCCAGCTCTCGATATCGTTCATGCGATACTTGCCCAGCCCCATGTCGCCGGTCGACGTCTCGATCACCTGGTAGGGGATTTCGAGGTCCTGCAGCAGGCTCTCGGCGAGGCCCAGCAGCTTGGCGTGCCACTCGGCGCTGACCGCGTCGTCGGCCTCGCACATCACCCACTGCTCGACCTTCAGGAACTGGTGGACGCGCAGCAGGCCGCGCACGTCCTTGCCCGCGCTGCCCGCCTCGCGGCGGAAGCAGGGGGAATAGCCGGCATAGGTCAGCGGCATCTTGGCATGCTCGACGATCTCGCCCGAATGGAGGCTCGTCAGCGCCACCTCGGCGGTGCCGGCAAGGTAGGCGTCGTCGTTGGGTAGCGCATAGGTTTCCTCGACATGGCCCGGGAACTGGCCCTGGTTGAGAAACGCCTGCTCGCGCGCGATCGCGGGGACGGTGATGGCGGTGAAGCCGGCGGCCGCGATCTTGTCCATCGCATAGGCCATCAGCTTCATCTCGAGGATCGCGAGGCGGCCCTTGAGGCAATAGGTCCGGCTGCCCGACACCTGGACGATGCGCGACAGGTCGGCCCAGTCGTTCTTCTCGATCAGCGCGACATGGTCGAGCGGCGTGAAGTCGAACGACGGCAGCGCGCCTTCGGTGCGGATGACGGTATTGAAGCTCTCGTCCGGCCCGACCGGCGCGCCGCCCCACGGAATGCCCGGCAATTTGAGCATCAGCGCCTTGAGCGCCGCTTCCTTTTCGCCCAGCTGCACTTCCAGCTCGGACGCCTTCGCGCCCGCCGCCTTGGCCTCGGCACCCAGCACGGCCTTTTCCTCGGGCGCGGCGTCCTTGAACTTCGCACTGATCGCGTTGCGGCTCGCGCGCAGCTCGTCGATCTGCGTCTTCAGGCCGCGCGCCTCGCCGTCCAGCGCCAACAGCGTATCGAGGTCGAGGTCGACGCCCTTGACCTGGATCGCGCGGTCGACGGTGGCCCGGTTGGCCTTGATGAAATCCATTCCCAGCATGCCGGTCCGCTTGGGCAAAAACATCGCCGCTGGCAAGGGGCGCGTGGCTCGGCTAGCACGGCTCCCGACACGAAAATCGGGGGAATTTCATGCGTCTCATGTTCGTTGCCGCGGCCGCCTTGGCCCTGTCCGGTCCCGCACTTGCCCATCCCGGCCATGCACCGGCCAAGGCCGTCGCGCCCGCCATGCCCGAAACGCTCCAGTTGCCGGTCTCGAACGGGCGAAAGCTCCCCGTTTCGGTGTGGAACGGCGCGGGCAAGGGCCCGGTCGTCATTTTCCTCCACGGCATGGGCGGCGAGCCGGCGGCCTATCGCACCTTGTTCGACCGCTGGGCGGACAAAGGCATCACCATCGTCGCGCCGACCGAGCCTGACAGCCATTCCAATGCCGACTTCGCCAAGATCGACCTGCCGACCGGGTTCGGCATGCGCACCGAGGACATGATGGTCACCCGAAGCTACGTCGCGCAGCGGTTCGCGGGCCGGAAGGTGTTCTTGGCCGGTCATAGCTACGGCTCGCTGTTCGCGATGATGGGCGGCGGCGCGGTCACCGCCGCCGGTCCATTGTCCGGCCCGCCGATCGCCGGCGTGGTTGCCTTTTCCAGCCCAGGCAAGATACCGGGCGTCGTCCAGCCGACCACCTTCGCCGCGATGAAGGCGCCGGTCCTGCTCTTCACCGGGACCGAGGACGTCGTTCCCGGCTTCGTCCCCAACGCGACCGATCACCGCGTCGCGTTCGACACCGCCGCGCCCGGCGACAAGATGCTGGTCACCTTCAAGGGCGGCAACCACGACCTCGTCGCCCGCCCGGGCAAGGCGTTCGATATCGCCGCCGCGCTGTCGGCCCGTTTCATCGACGCCTATGCCCGCGCCGACCCGAAGGCCGAAGCCGCCGTTCGTGCGTTCCCCTCTACCACCGACACGACCGTCGAAGTTCGCTAAGGAGTTTTCATGCCGTCCGGTTTCTTCGCCCTGCTCGACGACATCGCCGTCATCGCCAAGCTCGCCGCGGCCAGTGTCGATGACGTCACCGCCGCCGCAGGCCGCGCGGGCATCAAGGCGGCCGGCGTGGTGATCGACGATACCGCCGTCACCCCGCGCTTCGTCCAGGGCCTGACCCCCGACCGCGAGCTGCCGATCATCGGCAAGATCACGCTCGGGTCTTTACGCAACAAGCTCCTGTTCCTGCTGCCCGGTGCGTTGCTGCTGAGCGAGTTCGCGCCCTTCCTCATCACCCCGATCCTGATGCTCGGTGGCGCCTACCTCGCGTTCGAGGCGACCGAGAAGATCATCGAGGCGATCCGCCACGAGGACCACGACCATAGCGAGTGCATCGAGGCCGGCGACGCCAAGGAACTGGAAAGGCAGCAGGTGTCGGGCGCGGTCCGCACCGACTTCATCCTGTCGGCCGAAATCATGGCGATCAGCCTCGCCGCGATCGAGATCGACAATCTGTGGGTGCGCGCCGCCGCGCTGGCGCTGGTCGCCATCGCCGTGACGCTGGGCGTCTACGGCACCGTCGCGCTGATCGTGAAGCTCGACGATATCGGCCTCCACCTCGCCAAGCGGGAATCGGCCGGCGCTCAAAAGTTCGGCAAGGGGTTGGTGCATGCGGTGCCGAAACTCCTGTCCTTCCTCTCCACCGTCGGCATCGCCGCCATGCTGTGGGTCGGCGGCGGCATCCTTCTGCACGGGTTCGAGGAGCTTCATGTCACGCCATTGCCGGAGATGATCCATCATTGGATCGTCGAGACCGCGCACGGCAACGGCCTCGTCGAATGGCTGCTGACCGCGATCGCCGGCGCGGTGCTCGGCTTCATCATCGGCGGCCTCATCGCGACGGTCGTCCGCCGCTTCACCAGCCACCCGGAAACCTACGTGGTCGACGCCTGATGGGCTGGGTCGCGGCGTTCGTTGGCGGCGGCATCGGTTCCGTCCTGCGGATGGGCGTCGGCCGCTGGACCCTGCTGCAATGGGGCACGGCCTTCCCGTGGGGGACCCTGATCGTCAACGTCGTCGGCAGCTTCCTCATCGGCCTGCTCGCCGCGCGCCTGTCGGCGTTCGAAGCTAATTATACGCTGCGCCTGTTCCTCGTCACGGGCCTGCTCGGCGGGTTCACCACCTTCTCCGCCTTCAGCCTCGACTCGATGACCCTTTGGCAGCGCGGCCAGGCAGGCACGGCGCTGGCCTATGTCGCCGCATCGCTCCTTCTCAGCCTCGCCGCCGCGCCGTTGGGCTTCCTCGCCGGCCGCTAGGTCAGGCCGACCACAGCCCGATCACCACCGCCAGGCTGACCACTGCCATGAAGGCGCTGAAGCCGATCATCACCCAGCCGGGGAGCTTCCTCACATCGGGGTTCGGCGCTAGCGAGTCCGGGTTCATCTCCCGCCACACCGCCGCGATGAAGGCGAAGCCGGCGAACAGCGCCAGCACCAGGCTCGCCAGCCCCGCGATCCAATCCGCCACCACCCCCTCGAGCAGCTTCACCGCCCCGACCGCGCTCGCCATCGACGCCAGGCCCGTGCGCATCCACGCCGCATAGGTCCGCTCCGCCGCCAGCACGGTGCGGTCGGCGGCCAGCTCGGTCCGCCGGTCGGCACTCCCTTCCTGGCGAAGCGCGCTCTTTTCCTGCCGAAGCTGGCTCTTGGTCGTGACCTTGGCGGCGGTGACCACCTTGTCCTGCGCCTTGGCCACCTTCTCTTGCGTCTTCGCGACCTTGACCTGCGCCGCCTCGACCACCTTGCGGGTGTGGGCGGCAGCCTGCTTGTCGTTGGGATCGTCGCTCATCGTCCGCTCAACCCCGAGCCCGCATGAAGGTTGCGCTAGCTTTCGTCGCCCATCCTAAGTGCAGCGATGAACGCCTCTTGAGGGATAGAGACCGAGCCATACTCACGCATTTTGGCCTTGCCCTTCTTTTGCTTCTCAAGAAGCTTCCTCTTACGCGTCGCATCGCCGCCGTAGCATTTCGCCGTCACGTCCTTGCGCATCGCGCTGATGGTCTCGCGGGCGATGACCTTGCCGCCGATGGCGGCCTGGATGGGAATCTTGAACAGGTGGCGCGGGATCAGTTCTTTCAGGCGCTCGCACATGCCGCGGCCGCGTTGCTCCGCGGTGCCGCGGTGGACGATCATCGACAGGGCGTCGACCGGCTCCTCGTTGACCAGAATGCTCATCTTGACGAGGTCGCCCTCGCGATAGCCGATCTGCTCATAGTCGAAGCTGGCATAGCCCTTCGAAATGCTCTTCAGCCGGTCGTAGAAGTCGAACACCACCTCGTTGAGCGGCAGCTCGTATTTCAGCTGGGCGCGGCCGCCGACATAGGTCAGCTCGCGCTGGATGCCGCGGCGGTCCTGGCACAGCTTGAGGATGCCGCCGAGATATTCGTCCGGGGTGTAGATCGTCGCCAGGATCCACGGCTCCTCGATGCTCTCGATCCGGTTCGGGTCGGGCATGTCGGCCGGATTGTGCAGCTCGATCGTCTTCGCATCCTCGTTCTTCGAATGCGACAGGTGCATCTTGTACACCACGCTCGGCGCGGTGGTGATGAGGTCGAGGTCATATTCGCGGGTCAGCCGCTCCTGGATGATCTCGAGGTGCAAGAGGCCGAGGAAGCCGCAGCGGAAGCCGAAGCCGAGCGCGGCCGAGGTCTCGACCTCGAAGCTGAACGACGCGTCGTTGAGCCGCAGCTTGTACAAGGATTCGCGCAGCTTCTCGTAGTCCGCGGCGTCGGTGGGAAAGAGGCCGCAGAACACCACCGGCTGGACTTCCTTGAAGCCCGGCAGCGCTTCCGTCGCGGGCTTCTTGACGTCGGTGATGGTGTCGCCGACCGCGGTCTGGCTGACTTCCTTGATCTGCGCGGTGATGAAGCCGATTTCGCCCGGGCCGAGTTCTGGCAGTTGCTCGATCTTGGGCGTGAAGCAGCCGACCCGGTCGACCAAATGCTGGGTGCCGGCCTGCATGAACTTGATCGACTGGCCCTTCTTGAGCACCCCGTCCATCACTCGGACCAGGATCACGACGCCGAGGTAGGGGTCGTACCAGCTGTCGACCAGCATCGCTTTGAGCGGCGCGGTGCGGTCGCCCTTGGGCGGGGGGATCTTGTCGATCACCGCCTGCAGCACCTCGTCGATGCCGATGCCGCTCTTGGCGCTCGCCAGCACCGCTTCTGACGCGTCGATGCCGATGATGTCCTCGATCTCGTGGCGGACCTTTTCCGGCTCGGCGGCGGGCAGGTCGATCTTGTTGATCACCGGCACGATTTCATGGTCGTGCTCGATCGATTGGTAGACGTTGGCCAGCGTCTGCGCCTCGACGCCCTGCGCCGCGTCGACGACCAGCAGCGCGCCCTCGCACGCGGCAAGGCTGCGGCTGACTTCATAGGCGAAGTCGACGTGGCCCGGCGTGTCCATCAGGTTGAGGGTGTAGCCCTGCCACTGCAGACGCACGGTCTGCGCCTTGATGGTGATCCCGCGCTCCTGCTCGATCTCCATATTGTCGAGCATCTGCCCGCGCGTCATCTCGCGCTCGGAAAGCCCCCCGGTGCGCTGGATCAACCGGTCGGCAAGCGTCGACTTGCCGTGGTCGATGTGCGCGATAATGCTGAAATTACGGATTTTTTCTAGGTCGGTCACGGATGTCTCGGGGAAAGTTTGGCGCGCGATAGCAGGGCGGGCTCTCCCTGTCATCGCCTAGCGGGCGGTGCCGTTCGTCGAAGGGTGCGCCGCCTTGGCCGAAGCGCATTGCATCGTGCGTGGAGCGACCTAGGCTGCGCGGCGAGTTCCAGAGGGGTAATCCGACATGCAATTCCGTTTCGCGCTTCTTGCTTCCACCGCGTTCCTGGCCGGCTGTGCGACGCAGCCCCGCACCGACGTCGCCGCCGCGCCGCCGCCGGCCGTCGCGACGCCTGCCAGCACCGAGCCGGCCGCGCTGTCGAGCCTGGTCAGCGAGGTCAAGCTCCCGCACGAGCAGTTCCAGCTGTCGAACGGCCTGACCGTCCTGGTCCACGAGGACCACAAGGCGCCGGTGGTCGGCTTCGGCGTGTGGTACAACGTCGGCTCGAAGGACGAGCCCAAGGGCAAGACCGGGTTCGCCCACCTGTTCGAGCATTTGATGTTCTACGGCTCGGACAATGTCCGCGAGCCGATCATGAGCTATCTGTCGAACCTCGGCGCGACCGACTGGAACGGCACCACCTGGTTCGACCGGACCAACTATTTCGAGACCGTCAGCAAATCGAACCTCGAGCGCGTGCTGTTCATGGAAAGCGATCGCATGGGCTACCTGCTCCCGGCGATCGACCAGAAGCGCCTCGACCTGCAGCGCGGCGTCGTCCAGAACGAGAAGCGCGAGGGCGACAACCAGCCCAAGGGCCTGATCGAGTACGAAATCCTCGAGACGCTGTTCCCGAACGGCCACCCCTACCAGCACGACACCATCGGCTCGATGGCCGACCTCGACAGCGCCAGCCTCGCCGACGTCAAGCAGTGGTTCCTCGACAAGTACGGCCCCAACAACGCCATCGTCTCGCTGTCGGGCGACATCACGGTGCCGGAAGCCAGGGCGCTGATGGAGAAGTATTTCGGCGCCATCCCGCGCGGGACGGTCAACACGCCGGCCGCCGCCCCGGTGCCGACGCTCGACGCACCCAAGTCGCTGACCTTCAAGGACAAGGTGCCGACGGTCGAGATCCAGCGCCGCTGGGTGGTGCCGGGCATCACTTCGCCGCAGCTCGCGGCGCTCGATCTTGGCGCGTCGGTGCTCGGTGGCCTCGCCAGCTCGCGGCTCGACCGGATCCTGGTCAAGGAAGAAAAGCTCGCGGTCGCGGTGTCGGCCGACATGCAGCCGTTCCATCGCATCGGCTTCATGGAGATCGATGCCACGGTGAAACCGGGCGGCGACCCGGCGGTGCTGGCCAAGCGCCTCGACGAGGTGGTCGCGCAATATCTGGCCGAAGGGCCGACCGAGGACGAGCTGAAGCGCGCCGCGACCCAGGTCGTGGCCGGCCGCATCCGCGGCCTCGAGCGCGTCGCCGGCCAGAACTCGATGCTGGCCGAGGGCCTGCTCTACAATGGCACGAGCGATTTCTACCAGAAGCAGCTCCAGTCCTACGCCTCGGTCACCCCGGCGGAGGTCAAGGCGGCAATGAACCAGTGGCTCGGCCGACCGGTGCTCAACGTCACGATCGAGCCGGGCGAGCGCCCGCCCTACGTCGAGAGCAAGGTGCCGCCCAAGGCCACCGGCAAGGGCGACATCAAGGTCGCCTCGGTCAAGCGGACGATGCCGCCGGCCGGCGCCGCGCCGGCTTTGGACTTCCCCGACGTCGAGCACGTGACGCTCAAGAACGGCATCAAGCTCGCCTATGCCCAGCGGACCGCGGTGCCGGTGACGCAGGTGGCGCTGAACTTCGACGCCGGTTCGGCCGCGGATGTCGCCGGCAAGCGCGGCCTGCAGAACATGGTCATGTCGCTGCTCGACGAAGGCACGACCGACATGACCTCGCAGCAGATCGCCGAGGAAGAGGAGCGGCTGGGCGCGGCCCTGTCGACCGGCGGTTCGGCCGACCGCAGCTCGGTGACCCTGTCGGCGCTGTCCGCGAACCTCGCCCCCAGCCTGGCGCTGATGGCCGACGTCACCCGCAACGCCGCGTTCCGGACCGACGACGTCGAGCGGCTGCGTACCCAGCTGGTCAACGCCGCGCAGCAGGCCAAGACCTCGCCCAATTCGATGGCGCAGCGCGAATTCTTCCGCCAGCTGTTCGGTCCCGACCATCCGTACGGCGCGACGTCGCTCGGCGACGAGGAGGCGATCAAGGCGTTCAGCGCGGACGACCTGAGGGCCTTCCAGGCGGCGTGGCTGCGCCCCGACAATGCCGAGCTGTTCGTGGTGTCCGACCGTCCGTTGGCCGAAGTTCAGGCAGCGCTCGACCAGGCGTTCGGCGACTGGGCGCCGCCGTCGACCGCGCGCGGCAAGAAGAGCTTCGCCGCTGCCACGGCCGCGGCCGCCAAGGGTCCGCGCATCGTCCTGATCGACCGGCCGGGCTCGCCCCAGTCGGTGATCTACGGCGGGCAGGTCACGCCGCTCGATCCGCGCAGCGACCTCACCGCGGCGGCGGCGGGCAGCGACGTGCTGGGCAGCGCCACGTTCAGCCGCATCAACCTCGACCTGCGCGAAGCCAAGGGCTGGGCCTACTCGCCGTACAGCCTCCCGGTTTATCGTGAGCATGCCGTGCCGTACCTGATCAACGCGTCGGTCCAGGCAGACCGGACCGGCGATTCGGTGGCGGAGCTGGTCAAGCTGACCCGCGAACTCCTGTCGTCGAAGAAGGTCACCAAGGACGAACTCGGCCTGTCGGTCGCCAGCGCGACCGGCGAACTGCCGGGCCAGTTCCAGACCAGCGACGCGGTGCTGGCGGCGATGCAGTCGAACGCGCTCTACGGGCGTCCCGACAATTACTACGAGACGCTGGCCGACAAGTACCGGGCGCTCGACACGGCCGGCGTCGACTCCGCGCTGTCGGGCATGCTCAACGTCAACGCACTGACCTTCGTCGTCGTTGGCGACGCCAAGAAGATCAAGGGCCAGCTCGACAAGCTCGGCTATCCGGTCGAAGTGGTGGCTGCGCGTTAAGCGCTGCCACCAGCGCGCTAAGCGCCGCCACCAGCGCGCTAAGCGCCGCGAACGGGCGTCACCCGGTTCAGCCGAGCCGGGTGACGTGGCCCATCTTGCGGCCGGGGCGCGCGTCGCCCTTGCCATAGAGATGGAGAAACGCACCGGGCTCGGCGACCAGTTCGCCGAACCGGTCGACGTCGGCGCCGATCAGATTTTCCATCGACACCTTGTCGGCGAGGCGGCGCGTGCTGCCCAGCGGCAGGCCGAGGATGCAGCGCAGGTGCTGCTCGAACTGGCTGGTCTCGGCCCCGTCCAGCGTCCAGTGGCCGCTGTTGTGGACCCGCGGCGCCAGCTCGTTGACCAGCGGACCGGCGTCAGTGGCGAAGAACTCGACGGTGATCACGCCGACATGGCCTAATGCCTCGGCGATGCCGAACGCGACCTCGCGCGCCGTTGCGACATGCCGTTCGATCGCGCCGCCCGCCGGTAGCGAGGAGAGGTGGAGGATACCGTCGCGGTGTTCGTTCTTCGGGCTGTCGTAGGCGCGGCATTCGCCGTCGCCGGCCCGGGCGACGATGACCGAAAATTCGGCGTCGAAGGCGATCGCCTGTTCCGCCACGCACGGCGCGCCAAGGTCGCGGAACGCGGTCGCGGCGTCACCAGCCTCGCGCACCCAGCGCTGCCCCTTGCCATCATAGCCGAGACGCCGCGTCTTGAGCACGAACGGCAGGCCGAGCTTGCCGGCGGCGTCCACCGCCTCCTGTTCGCTGTCGACCGTCACCCAGGCCGCCGGCTGTCCGCCGGCCTGCTCGATGAAGCGCTTTTCGGTCGCGCGGTCCTGCGACACCGCCAGGCTGCGGGTCGAAGGGACGAGGTCGTCGCCGAGCGCGTCCAATTGGGCGGCGGGAAGGTTCTCGAATTCGTAGGTGACGACGTCGCACTCGGCGGCAAAAGCGCGCAGCGCGTCGACATCGTCATAGGCGCCGCGCGTGAAGCGGCCGGCGACCTCGGCGGCGCACGGGGCCTCGGCCGGATCGTAGATGTGGGCGCGATACCCGAGCCGGGCGGCGGCGATGCTCAGCATCCGGCCCAACTGGCCGCCGCCGACGATGCCGATGGTCGATCCGGGGGGCAGGGGGGTCATGCTGTTCGGGCCAGACTTCACTCGGGATCGTGGGGGACGCTGTCGGTCTGGTTGGCCCGCCAGTCGGCCAGCCGCTGTGCGAGCGCGTCGTCGCCGGCGCTGGCCAGCATAGCGGCGGCGAGCAGCGCGGCGTTGACCGCGCCGGCGCGGCCGATCGCCAGGGTCCCGACGGGCACGCCGGCCGGCATCTGGACGATGCTCAGCAGGCTGTCGATGCCCTTCAGCGCCTTGGATTCGACCGGCACGCCCAGCACGGGAAGCTCGGTCATCGACGCCGCCATGCCCGGCAAGTGTGCCGCGCCGCCCGCGCCGGCGATGATCAGCTTCAATCCCCGTCCCTTGGCGCTCTTGGCATAATCGAACAGCCGGTCCGGCGTCCGGTGGGCCGACACGACCTTGGTCTCGCAAGGGATGCCGAGCGCGTCGAGTGTCTCCGCGGCGTGGCGCATCGTCTCCCAATCGGAGGTGCTGCCCATGATAATTCCGACTGGCGGTGCGCTATTGCTCACGCGGGTAACTTCCTCCCCGGTTCAGAGCGCCAAGGGACTAGGGCGATGCGACCGATGGCGCAATCCGGGACAGCGGAAAAATCCGCGCCTCCCATTCGTTGACGATTCGGGTTAAGAGAGCCCCGATCGAAGGGGCTTGGATGCACGACGTGGCGATCGGAGACGGCAGCGCTGCCGACTTGCACCGCGAAATCGAGCGGTTGCGCGGCGAAGTCGCGCACCTCAACGCGCGGGTCGAGGAACTTGACCAGCTCGCCCACCACGATCCCCTGGTCAACGCGCGCAACCGTCGCGGACTGTTCCGAGAACTGGAGCGGATGATCGCCCGCCGCGACCGGCACGGCGATCCGGCCGCCGTCCTGTTCATTGACCTCGACGGGCTGAAAGCACTGAACGACAGTTTCGGCCATGGCGGCGGCGATGCCGCGCTGGTCCACGTCGCCGCCATGCTGGTCGAGGGAACCCGCACGACCGATTGCGTTGCCCGCATCGGCGGCGACGAATTCTGCGTCCTGCTCGACCGGGCAACGCACCAGAGCGCCATCGAGACCGCCGAACGGTTGGTCGACGCGATCGCCGGTGAAGACCTGCCTTACGAAGGCACGACCATGCCGCTGTCGGTCGCCATCGGCGTGTCGATGCTGGAGGACGGCGATACGCCGAGTTCGGTCCTCAGCCGCGCCGACCGCGAAATGTACCGGGTGAAGTCAGCCGCGTGAGCGGGTGGCGCCGCGTGAGCGGATGATGCGGCCTAGCGGCTCATTCGCCGAGCATCGTCCGGCAGACCAAGGACAAATCGTCGTTCAGTTGATAGACGATCGGCTTGCCGGTCGGGATTTCGAGGCTGACGATGTCGGCATCCGAAATGCCCGACAAATGCTTTTCCAGTGCGCGCAGCGAATTGCCGTGGGCGGAAATGACGATCCGTTCGCCCGCTTTCAGGCGCGGGGCGATCTCGGCCTCGAAATAAGGCAGGACGCGTTCGATCGTGTCCTTGAGGCTTTCTGCCTCGGGCACCGCGATGCCTTCGTACCGGCGGTCGTCGCCCACCTGGTAGGGGCTGTCGGCGTCGAGCGGCGGCGGCGGGACGTCGAAGCTGCGGCGCCAGATCTTGACCTGCGCTTCGCCGACTTTCTCGATCATCTCAGCCTTGTTGAGGCCGGTCAGGCCACCGTAGTGCCGCTCGTTGAGGCGCCAGTCCTTGGTCACCGGAAGCCACAGCCGCCCCATTTCCTCAAGGACGATGTTAAGCGTCTTGATCGCGCGCGTCTGGAGCGAGGTGAAGCAGGCGTCGAAATCGTAGCCAGCGTCGGCCAGCATCCGCCCGGCGGCTTGCGCTTCCTCGATGCCCCGTGGGCTCAAATTCACGTCCCACCAGCCGGTGAAACGGTTCTCGAGGTTCCACTGGCTCTGCCCGTGGCGCAGCAGGACGAGCGTCGGCATCAGGCGCGCTTCGCCTTGTAGTGGGCCAGCTCGGGAAGGATCGCGTGCAGCGTGTCGAGGCAGGCGTAGGCGAGGTATTTCGACCGCTCCGGCGACCAGCCGTAGACCGGGTCGGGCAGGTCGAAATTGTCCTTGAACGGCATTTCCAGCGTCATCGACACCGCGCCGAACCGCTCGGCCAGCTGGGTGGTCGACATGCTCATGTTGGCCTCGCCCGGTTTGGCGACGACATAGCCTTTCTGCTGCTGGAAGTCGGGGCTGACCTTCTCCAGCGTGTCGCCGAACAGCTTGAACATCGCCAGCTGCGCGTCGGTGATCGACGGGATGCCCTCGAACCCGGCGAGGAAGTTGGCGGGGATCGCCTCGTCGCCGTGGATGTCCATCGCGAACACCGGCGGATTCGCGTCCATCGCGTCGCGGACCAGCTTGACCTCGGGGCTCTTGTCCATCGTCGGCGCATGCCATTCGCGGTTGAGGTTGATGCCCACCGCGTTGGTCCGAAGGTGGCCGCGGCGCGACCCGTCGGGGTTCATGTTGGGCACGATGTGGAATGTGCATGCCGATCGCAGGACGCGGGCGACGGGGTCGTCGCTGTCGGTCAGCTTCTCCAGCGCGCCTTCCATCCACCATTCGGCCATGCTCTCGCCCGGGTGCTGGCGGGCGTAGAGCCAAACGGTCAGGTTGCCCTCGCCGATGGTCAGGCAATCGAGGTCCTGGCCATCGAGGCTCTTGCCGAGGCTGCGGTATTCGACGCCCGGCAGCGCGGCCAGCGTGGATACCAGGTCGTGGTGCCGCTCCATCGAGTAGGGCGCGAAATAGGCGATCCAGACGCAATCGGTTTCGGGAACCAGCGTGATGGTCAGCGTGCCGTCCTTGAACGACGTCTTCTCGACCCGGGTCCAATCCTCGCGGTCGATCGACATGCACGCCTTGTAGTCGGGCCAGCCGTCCGGGTAGGCGGCGCCGCCGCAATTGGTGATGTTCAGAGTCACCTCGCGACCGCCGGCACCGGCGAGGCGGAAGTGGAACCACTGGTAGAAGTCGCTCATGTGATCGGTGACGATCTCGAGATTGGCGGTGTAGCCGTCGATGCCGGTGACGCGGATGTTGCCGGCGTCGAACGCGCTCGAAATGGTCATCGTCATGGGTGAAGCTCGCTTGGAAAAGGGAAAATCCCGGGCCTGATAGCGCCCCGCCGTCGATGGAGGAACCCCATGCTTCGACCGGCGGCGGGGCGGGGGCTATCGCGGCCTCGCGCGCGCGCCTAGGCAGGTGGCCTGGTGCGCCCGCGAAAGGGCGCAGGGGAGACTTCACCAATGCTTTTCCGTTCGATCGCAGCCGCGCTGCTGCTGACCACCGGCGCCTATGCCGCCACGCCCGCGGCCCGTCCGCAGCCGAGCGACCCGACCGCGCCGCAGCGCGTCCAGGCGCACCTCAACTTCCTCGCCTCCGACCTGCTCGAAGGGCGCGACACCGGCAGCCGCGGCCATGAAATCGGCGCCGCCTACGTCGTCAGCCAGTTCACCCAGATGGGCCTGAAGCCGGCCGGCGAGAATGGCAGCTGGTACCAGTGGGTCCCGTTCCGCAAGGCGTCGAACAAGGTCGACGCCTTCAAGGCGTCGCTCGACGGCAAGCCGGTCGATGCGGCCGACATCGCGATCCGCCCCAGCGTCACCGAAAAGGTGCGTGACCTGAGCGCCGGCTTCGTCTTCGCCGGCTACGGCATCGACGACGCGCAGCTCAAGATGCACGACTATGCCGGCGTCGATCCGAGGGGCAAGATCGTCGTCGTCTTCCGCGGCACGCCCAAGGGCCTGCCCAGCGACATCGCCGCGCACCTGCAGTCGACCAAGGACATCACCGCCGCGCGCCTCGGCGCCATCGGCATCGTCGAAATCCCGGCGGCCAACCCGACGCCGCGCGAACTGGCGATGACCAACCTCGCCGCCGCGTCGCGCCGCAGCACGATCGACTGGGTCGATGCCAAGGGCAATGCCGGCACCAGCCTCGCCAAGGGCCTTCGCGCGCGCTTCTCGATCTCGCCGGCCTTCGCCGACAAGCTGTTCGCCGGCACGGGCAAGACGGTGGCCCAGGTCCGCGACGACGCGGCCAAGGGCAAGGGCCGTGCGCTCGCGCTCAAGGGCACGATGACCGTCCATGCCGAAAGCGACTGGAGCGACTTCAAGTCGCCCGAAGTGGTCGCCATGCTGCCCGGCGCGGATGCCAGGCTGAAGGGCGAATATGTCGCCATCATGGGCCACCTCGACCATCTCGGCATGAAGGGCGACGCCAAGCCGGGCGAGGACGCGATCTACAACGGCGCGCTCGACAATGGCGCGGGTGTCGCGACCATCCTCGAGGCGGCGCACGAATTCACCACCTCGTCCAAGCCGCCGCGCCGTTCGATCCTGTTCATGATCAACACCGGCGAGGAAAAGGGCCTGCTCGGCGCCGACTATTTCGCCGCCCACCCGACCGTGCCGATCGGCTCGATTGTCGCCGGCGTCGACCTCGACATGCCGATCCCGCTCTACCCGTTCACTGACGTGGTGGCGTTCGGCGGCGACCATTCGACGCTGGCCGAGGCGATCGCCGCCGCGGGCAAGACGATGGGCATCGGCGTGTCGCCCGATCCCATGCCGGAAGAGGCTATCTTCGTCCGCTCGGACCACTACCGCTTCGTCGAACGCGGCATCCCGGCGATCCTGATGTTCACGGGTTACGCCAACGGCGGCAAGGAAGTGTTCGAGGACTTCTTCGCCAAGCGCTACCACGGCGTCGGCGACGATCTTACCCAGCCGATCCAGTGGGACAGCCTCGCCCGCTACGCGGAGTTCAACTACCGCATCGCCCGCCAGCTCGCCGACCAGGACCAGCGCCCGCTGTGGTACCAGGGCAATTACTTCGGCAACCTGTTCGCGCCGGGACAGCCGCGCGCACCGGCCGCGAAGAAGTAAGCAATTGACTCTGCCGGGCCCCGCCACTAGGTGGGCGCCCGGTCTTTTCGAAGATCCATCAAACAATTTAAACGACGAGAGCAGGCGTTCCGGCCATGAAGATTCGCAATTCCCTGAAGTCGCTGAAGTCGCGTCATCGCGATTGCCGGGTCATCCGCCGCCGCGGCCGCACCTACGTCATCAACAAGACCAACCGTCGCTTTAAGGCCCGCCAGGGCTAACGAAAGCGCCGCGCGGGCCCCACGGGCACGCCGTTGGACTTCAAGCGACCCCTGCCGGTTTCCGGCGGGGGTCTTGCTTTGTCCGTCGTCTTTTTTCTCCGTCAGGCGCCGTTCAGCCGTTTATGTTATAAGACGAGCCGGAGAATGATGATGATTCGTCTGCTTTCAGCCGTGGCCGCCATCGGCCTTGTCACCGCACCGCTCATGGCGGCGCCGGACCCCCAGGCGACGCCGAAGGGCTGGGCCTATGACATCAAGGACGGCAAGCGCGTGCCCAAGACGGGCGACCGCGTGAATGCCGCCGACGGCGGGTGGAAGCAGGAAACCCGCAAGGGCGCTTGTACCGAGGTGAAGCAGATGTCGCCCGAGGGCGAGCTTCGCATCACCCGCCAGTGCGACGCGCCGGGAAAATAGTCAGCCCTTCGGCGCGGCCTTCGCGCTAGCGCCTTCGAAGCCGCAGGCCGGCAGGCCGACCTTTTCGGTATCCTTGCACAGCCGCACCTGGACGCTCGAATCGGGCCCTACGAACAGCGCCCAGTCGCGGCCGTCGTCGCAGCGCGCGCCCCACATATCCATGTTCTTGTACTGACCGATGAAGCGGCTCTCCGCGACGCGCTTGCAGCTCGACCCGCTGGCATAGATCGCGCGCTTGAGGCCGATCGCCCGGTCCATCTCGCTCAGTTCGTGGAGGCGATTCTGCTCCGGTCCGCGGACCTGGACCTTCGGTTGTGCGGGCGCGGGCGCCGCGTCCTTGGCGCCATTGTCGCATGCGGCGAGGGCGAGGAAGGCGGCGATGGCTGTCAGGGTGCGGATCATGGATATATCAACGCGCCACCGCGTCATTGGTGTCAAGCGGTCTCGCGCCGCCGCTCCAGCGCCTGGGCCAGGTCGCCCGGCGAATGGCCGTCGCTCAGGGCGACGAAGATCGTGTCGTCACCGGCAATCGTGCCGGCCACTTCGACCAGCATCGCGCCGTCGAGCGCGCTGGCGACGAGGTTGGCCGAACCCGGGGGCGTCCGCAGCACCAGCAGCGGCCCGGCCGGCACCATCGCCAGCACCCAGTCGGCCAGCAAACGGTCGAGACGCCGTGCGGCGACGTCCGGCGCTTCCGGAAGCCTGTAGCGCACCCCGCCCGCGCCCTTCACGCGCACCGCGCCCAGCTCGTCGAAATCGCGGCTGACGGTCGCCTGCGTTACCGACAGTCCCTCGTCCGCCAGCCGAGCGACGACTTCTTCCTGGCTCTGCACGCTGCCGCCGCGCAGCCAGTCGGCGATCCGCGCCTGCCGTCCGGCCTTGCTCACGCCGCGCAGACCATCGTGCCGATGCCCTCGTCGGTGAACAGCTCGACCAGGATGGCGTGCTCGGCGCGCCCGTCGATCATGTGCGCGGCGCCGACGCCGCCCTCGACCGCCTCGGCGCAGGCCAGCAGCTTGGGGATCATGCCGCCGGTCACCCGTTCGTCGTCGATCCGCGCCCTGGCTTCGGCCGGCGAGAGGCGCTGGACCAGCGTGTCGGGGTCGGCCGGGTCTTCGAGCAGGCCGGGCGTGCCGGTAAGGAAGATGATCTTTTCCGCGCCCATCGCGACCGCGATCGCGGTCGCCGCATCGTCGGCGTTGATGTTATAGGGCTGGGCGCTGGTGTCCGCGCCGACGGTCGACACGACCGGGATCAGCCCATCGTCGTGGAAATCATGAAGCAGCGCGCCGCGCACCTTGGTGACGCGGCCGACGAAGCCCAGGCGCTCGTCGACCGGCTCGACCTCCAGCAGGCGCCCGTCCTCGCCCGCCACGCCGATCGCGACCGGCTCCAGCGCATTGATCGCGGCGACGAGGTCGCGGTTGGTCTTCCCGACCAGCACCATGCGGACGATGTCCAGCGCGTCGGCATTGGTCACCCGCAGCCCGTCGACCCGCTCGACCGCGATTCCCGCCTTGGCCATTTCGACGTCGATCTGCGGTCCGCCGCCGTGGACCAGCACCGGCCGGATGCCGACCGAGTGGAGCAGCAGCACATCCTTGGCGAGGCTGCGCATGCGGGCCGGGTCCGTCATCGGCAGGCCGCCGACCTTCACCACCACCACCTTGCCGGTGAAGCGGCGGATGTAGGGCAGCGCCTCAATCAGGATGCGCGCGGTGTCGTTGGTCTCAATCATGAGGTTTCGGCGTTTTCCTTGATGTAGCCCGGGCCGAGGTCGACCGAGACGGCGCGGCCGACGCCGCTGCCCAGCCCGAGGTCGACGAGGATGTCGATTTCCGTGCCCTTCATGTGCGCCATCACGGCAGCCGCATCATGGGCGATCTCGACCCCGCCGTCGGCAACCTTGATGCCGCCGTAGCTGACGGCCGAGGTCAGTGGATCGAACTCGACGCCGCAGCTTCCCGCTTCGGCCAGGAGGCGGCCCCAATAGGCATCGGCGCCGTACCAGCTGCACTTGATCAGCTGGTTGTTGCCGATCGAGCGAGCGACGCGCCTCGCTTCCGCATCGCTCCCCGCGCCGGTGACGCGGATGACGACCAGTTTGGTCATCCCCTCCGCATCGCGCGCCATCTGGAGCATCAATTCCTCGCATACCTGCCGGACATCGTCCTCGAACCGGGCGAGGTCGGCCGGGCGACCCTTGCGGCCGCTGGCGAAGAGCATGACCGTGTCGTTGGTCGACGTCGCGCCGTCGGTAATCAGCGCATTGAAGGTCACGTCCGCCGCGCGGAACAGGATCGGCTTCAGTTCTTCGGGCGACAGCGCCGCATCGGTGGTCAGGAAGGCCAGCATGGTCGCCATGTT
This sequence comes from Pseudomonadota bacterium, assembly GCA_023391375.1. Lineage (GTDB taxonomy): Bacteria > Pseudomonadota > Alphaproteobacteria > Sphingomonadales > Sphingomonadaceae > Sphingomicrobium. The sequence goes on from JAEWBB010000020.1 coordinate 20,336, forward strand.
CGGCGCCAGCATGCCGCACCCCTTGGCCATGCCGCCGACCGCGTAATCGTCGCGCACGACCTGCGATTCCTTGGGCCGCGTGTCGGTGGTCAGGATACCCTTCGCGGCGTCGCGGTGGCCGTCGCGGCTGAGCGTTTCGGCCAGCGTTGGGACCGCACCGAGGATCTTGCGCATCGGCAGGCGGAAACCGATCAGGCCGGTCGAGCAGACCAGCATGTCGCGCGCGTCGCAGCCGATGGCCTCGGCAGCGGCGGCGCACATCTTCTCCGAATCCTCGCGGCCCTTGGCACCGGTGCCGGCGTTGGCATTGCCCGAATTGACCACCACGCCCGCCGCCATGCCGCCCGACACGTTGAGCCGCTCGAGGCTGGCTTCGACCGGCGGGGCGCGGAACTTGTTCTGGGTGAAGACGGCGGCGGTCGGTACCGGCCTGCCGTCGTCGGTCGCCAGCAGCGCGACGTCGCGCCGTCCGCCGGCCTTGATCCCGGCGGCGAGGCCGGACGCGACGAACCCCTCGGCTGCGGTGACGCTCATGGATAGACTCCCATCGTCGACAGGCCGGCGGTTTCGTCCAGGCCCAGCATCAGGTTGGCACACTGGATCATCTGGCCCGCCGCCCCCTTGCCGAGATTGTCGATCGCGGCCAGCGCGATGACCATGCCGGTGCGCGGATCGTAGCGCGCGGTGAGGAAGGCAGCATTGCTGCCGGTCGCCCACTTGGTCTCCGGCGAATGGTCGGCAACGCACACGAACGGCTCGTCGCGATAGGCGTCCTTGAGGATCGACAGCGGGAAGCAGGGGGCCGTGGCGCGCGCGTAGCAAGTCGCCAGGATGCCGCGGCTGACCGCCATCAGGTGCGGCGTGAACAGCACTTCGGCGCCGGTCGTCATCTCCATTTCCGCGGTGTGGCGGTGGTTGACGAGTCCGTAGGCGCGATAACTACCGTCGACACTGCAGAAATGGGTGCCCTCGCTCGCTTTGCGGCCGGCGCCGCTGACACCCGACGCCGCGTCGACGACGATGCCCTTCTTCTCGATCACCCCTGCCTCAACCAGCGGGCGCAGCGCCAGGCTGGCGGCAGTCGGGTAGCAGCCGGGCGCGGCGACACGCTTCGATTGGCGGATCGCGTCACGATGGAATTCGGGCAGGCCGTAGGTGAACCCTTCGAGCAGTTCGGGGCGCAGGTGCTTCTCGCCGTACCACTGTTCGAACACGTCCGGGTTGGGCAGCCGAAAGTCGGCCCCCAGGTCGACGAACGGGATTCCGGGGCCGAGCAGGTCGTCGGCGAGCCGCTGCGTCTCGCCATGCGGCAGCGCCGACAGGATGACATCGCAACCCTGGAGCCTGGCCGGATCCCACGCCTCGAAGGGCGTTTCGGGATAGGCGAGGCCAAGGTGCGGATGGACGGAACAGACGGACTGGCCGGCGCTCGAGGCGCCGAACGCGACACCGACGTCCATGTCGGGATGGGAGGCGATGAGCCGCATCAGCTCGCCGCCGACATAGCCCGATGCGCCGAGGATGGCTGCACGAATCATGCAGTCCTTATGCATAAGGGCGTATATTTATGCAATACTAACAGTAGGTGATTGTCACCGCTTTGGCGGCATCCACCGCGATCGCCACGGCTTCGTCCACCGTGTCGCCCCGCGCCAGCGCCACGCCCATGCGCCGGTTCGGCAGGGTCTCGGGCTTGGCGAACAGCCTGAGGTCGACCGGTTTGCCCGGCACCCCCTTGGCCAGCGCATCCGCCACGCCTTCGAAGGCGAAATCGGTCGATTCGCGGTCGGCGAGGATCACCGCCGACGCGCTCGGCCCGGCCAGCGCGACCTCGGGGATCGGCAGGCCGAGCAGGGCGCGCAGGTGCAGCTCGAACTCGTTCGGCGCCTGCGAAATCAGCGTCACCATCCCCGTATCGTGCGGGCGCGGGCTCAATTCGGAGAAGATGGCCCGGTCCCCCGCGACGAAGAATTCGACGCCGAACAGCCCGTGGCCGCCTAGCGCGGTGACAACCTTGGCCGCCTGCGCCTGCGCCGATTCGAGTAAGGCGGCGGGCATCGCGGCGGGCTGCCAGCTTTCGCGGTAATCGCCCTTTTCCTGCCTGTGGCCGATCGGCGGGCAAAACAGCACGCCGTCCCTTGTCGCCACCGTCAGCAGCGTAATCTCGCTGTCGAAGGCGATGAGCTCCTCGACGATCACCCGCGGCCGGTCGCCCCGCATGTTGGCCACCGCATAATCCCACGCCGCGCCGACCTCGTCCGCCGTGCGCGCCGTCGACTGGCCCTTGCCGCTCGAGCTCATCACCGGCTTCACCACGCATGGCAGGCCGGTGACCTCGGCGGCGGCGATCGCCTCCTCGCGCGTCTCGGCGAAGCGGTAGCGCGACGTCGTCAGCCCTAGCTCCTGCGCCGCGAAGTCGCGGATGCCGTCGCGGTTCATGGTCAGCTGAACGGCCTTGGCGCTGGGCGCCACGCGCCACCCTTCGGCCTCGAGATCGCCCAACGTCGCGGTATCGATCGCTTCGATTTCCGGCACGATGATGTCGGGCCGGTGCTTTTCCACCGCCGCGCGCAGCTTCGCGCCGTCGAGCATCGGGAAGACCTCCCGCGCGTCCGCCAGCTGCATCGCCGGCGCCTCGTCGTACCGGTCGCAGGCGATGACTTTGCAGCCGAGCCGCTTGGCAGCGATGGTGAATTCGCGGCCGAGCTCGCCGGCGCCGAGGAGGAGGATGGTGGCGAGGTACATTCGCCGTCCTTAGCCCGCGCATCGCCCTTGCGCATCCCTGACTTGCCGCCATGATGCGCCGGTCCGCGTAAGGGGAAAAACATCATGCGCCGCATCCTGACCATCGCCGCCTTGGGCATGCTGGCGGCCTGCCAGACCGTGCCGGTAGACATGCCGCCGCCCACCGTTCCGCCGCCTCCGCCGCAGATGACGGTCAAGGAAGTGATCGATGCCGCCGGCCCGTCCTTCTTCAAGCGCATCGCGGACGAAGATATCCTGGTCATCGACCTCGCCGACAAGCGGCGCATCGTGATGCAGCTCGCCCCGCGGTTCGCACCGGTGCACGTCGCCAACATCCGCGCCTTCGCGCGCGGCGGTTTCTGGGACGGCGCGACCATCTATCGCGTTCAGGACGGCTTCGTCGTCCAGTGGGGCAGGAATGACGACGGCCGAAAATATCCGCCCGGCGCGGTCGAAAAGCCGCCGGCCGAATATGAGCTGGCGGTTCCGCGATCCGAGGTTGTGCCGCTGGGCTATCGCGACGCCTATGCCGACCTGCCCGGTTTTGTCGATGGCTGGCCCGTCGCCTACGACACGAAGACCGGCACCGGCGCCCTGCCGCATTGCTACGCGATGGTCGGCGCGGGCCGCGACCTCGCGCCCGATACCGGCGCGAGTGCCGAGCTTTACGCCGTCATCGGCCATTCGCCGCGCGGGCTCGACCGCAACCTCGCGGTGGTCGGCCGGATCATCGAAGGCTTTTCGGCCATGACCGCCCTGCCGCGCGGCACCGGCGACGGCCTCGGCATGTACACCGACAAGAAGATGGAGGTGCCGATCGCCCGCGTAAGGCTGGCATCGGACCTGCCGGCGGTCGAGCGCCCGGCCTACGAGGCGATGGACACGAGCAACGCCATGTTCCCGGCCTACATTCGCGCCCGCGCCAACCGGAAGGACGATTTCTACCAGGCGCCGGCCGGCGCGGTCGACCTGTGCGGCGCCGGCGTCCGGGTCCGCAAGGTGGGAGACAAGTGATGATCGCCATGCTCGCCCTTCTCGCCGCCCAGGCCGCCACGCCGGCGCCCAAGACCCTGTCGGCGCAGGACATCATCGACAGCGCGCCCTCGCAGGCGTGGAAAGCGATTCCCGCCGACGACATCCTTCGCCTCCGGCTGGAGGGAGGCCGCGACGTCTACATCCAGCTCGCGCCCGGCTTCACGCCGGTGCACGTCGCGAACGTCAGGGCACTGGCGCGCGGCGGCTACTGGAAGGACGCGACCGTTTACCGCGTGCAGGACAATTTCGTCGCCCAGTGGGGTATCGACGAAACCAAGCGCGCGCTTCCCAAGGGCGCGGTCGCCGTGCCCCCCGCCGAATATGAGCGCGACGCCAAGGGCCTCACCTTCACCAAACTCGACCAGCCCGACCCCTATGCCGACCAGTCCGGCTTCAGCGGCGGCTGGCCGATGTCGATCCGCAACGAGAAGGCCGCGCTGGCGCATTGTTATGGGACGGTCGGTGTCGCCCGCGACGAGGCGCCGGACACAGGAATGGGCGGAGAATTGTACGCCATTATCGGCCAGCCGCCCCGCAGGCTCGACCGAAACCTCGCCATTGTCGGGCGGGTGATCGAGGGAATCGAGCATCTGTCGGCCCTTCCGCGCGGGCCGATCGCAGATCGCGGACGCTATGGTAAGGCGGTCAAACCCGTCCCGATTGTCTCGGTGGCAATGGAGAGCGACCTGCCGGCAGCCGAGCAAGTCCGGTTCGAACGGTTCGATACCGAGGCGCCCGACTTTTCCGCCTATTTGGCTAAGAAAACGGCCGACACCAACGCGTTCTACGTGGTGCCGGCCGGGGGAGTCGATCTGTGCAGCGCGCCGGTGCCCGTGCGGCGGGTCGCGCTTAAATAGTCAGGTTCAGGCGGCCCAGGCGTGACCCAGGTCGCGGTTCTTGTGCTGGATGATCGGTCGTGCGGCGACGCGCATGCTCGCTTCCGCCAGCGGCAGGGCCGTGGTGCAGAAGGCGCATTCGGCCGACAGGCGGCCGATCAGCCAGTGGGTCCGGCCGCAGCCGGGGCAGTGGTTGACCTCATGCTCGCGATAGACGGCATGATAGCCCCGCTCCGCAGGATTGTGCCGCATGTGAAGGTCGGCCAGCGTAGGGACATTCGGCATTTTACCAGTTCCTTTCGGTGGTGTTGAACGACCGAAACGAATTGGAGTTTCATGGACTTGGGTGCGGGCCGCAATGACTGTGGCTAAAACGTCCCACCCCGGGACGCAACGGTTAACGGCCTAGCTTTTCAGGTCGTCGATCGAAAGCGGCTCGGCGAACTCGGCGCCGATCTTGTCGCCGGCGATCCAGCGGACGACGGCATTGGCCCGTTCGCGGCCGGGCAGGATCAGCCAGATCCGGCTGCCGACCTCGAACTCGGTCTGCGTTTCGGCCATGAAGCCGCTTTCGGAGATGTTGAGGACTTTCGCTTCCGCCCCTTCGTCGCCGAGTTCGCGCACGCGCGCGTCGAGTTCGACGGTGAAGCGCTTGCCCCGCCGACGTTCTTCTTCGCTCCGCGCGTCCTCAATCCGGGCCTTGATGGTCAAGAAAATCATCTCCATCGCCGCGCTACTCCGAACGCGTGGCAAAGTGAATACCGATGCGCCCCTCGCAGACCCAGCGCACGTCCGCCTCGGTCCGGAAGTCGCCGGCGGTGAGCACAACGGTCTCGCCGATGCGCGGCTCGCGCTCGAATTCGACCATCGCGCCCGATGCCGAGCGGTTGACCAGCACGGCCGGATAGTCGCGCCCGCGAAAGCCGAGCGTCGCGTGCGATGCCGCCGGCGCCAGCCGCGGTTCGGTGCGGTGGTCGAACAGCCGCTTGACGGTTCGCGGGATCATCGACCCGTCGAGTTTCAGGAGTGTCGCCATCTTTTCATCCTTCGAATGCAATCAGGATGGATTCCAACCGCTTAAGATATGGTTCGCGCGGGCGGATCGCGGGTTGAGCCGGACCGTTCATGCTGTGTAAGAGGGCGGCCTGCGATGGTTAAGGAAGTGGGGGCGCATCCCCGCAAGCCGGTAAGGAGAGTGTCGACGATGGCGTGGCGGGTAATGGTACAGTGGGCCGCGGGCGCGGCGACGGCTTCGATGGCGGCAACGATGGCGCTGGCCCAGGTCCAGGCGGTTCCGGCCAAGCCGGTCCCCGCGCAGGATCCCATGGCGCCCTTGCCGACCCCCGCCCCGGTCGAGATGCCGCCGCCGATGTGGCCGGTGGCCGACGTCCAGGCGCTTCGCGGCTACATTGCCGGGATCGGCAGCGAAGGCCTGGACCCGGCTGATTACGACCCCAAGGGCCTCGACGCCGCGCTCGCCTCGGGCGACCCGGTCGCCGTGTCGAAGGCGGCCACCGACCGCTTCCTCAAGCTGTCGAGCGACCTCGCGCTCGGCCATGTGCGCGGCGACAACCGGATCGATTGGCACGTCACCGACAACGACATCGACGGCAACCGCCAGCGCCTGCTGCTCGACAGCGCGCTGGCCCAGCACCGCGTGCCCGACGCGCTCAACGGACTGCTTCCGACCCACCCGCAATATGGCGCGCTGCGCGCCGCGCTGGCCAAGGCGCAGGGGGAAAACGCGCCGGCGTCGAAGATCAACCGCATCCGGCTGAACATGGACCGCTGGCGCTGGCTGCCGCGCGACCTCGGTAGCAAGTACATCATCGTCAACGTGCCCAGCTTCCATGCGACCCTGGTCGAGGACGGCAAGACGCGCTGGAAGAACCGCGCCATCGCCGGCGCGATCAAGACCCCGACGCCGCAACTGTCGGCGATGGCGACCGGCGTTATCCTCAACCCGTGGTGGGAAGTGCCGACCTCCATTTCGAAGGAAGTGTCGGGCAAGAAGGGCTTCGTCGCGGTCAAGGGCAAGGACGGCAAGGTCGCCCGCTGGCGCCAGCCGCCGGGCCCGTCGAACGCGCTAGGCGAACTCAAGTTCGTGATGCCCAACAAATATGCCATCTATCTGCACGACACCAATGCCCGCAGCCGCTTTAACAGCGACGTACGCGCGCTGAGCCATGGCTGCATCCGCACCCAGTATGTCGTCGGGCTGGCCAAGGAACTGCTGTCCGACAACGGCGGCGAATGGACCCAAACCAAGGTCGATGAGACGATCGCCTCGAAGAAGACGGTCGAGGCCAGCTTCGTGAAGCCGCTGCCGGTCTACATCGTCTACTTCAGCTCGGCCGCGCTCAACGATGGGACGATCGTCGACTATGAGGACGTCTACAAGCGCGACGCCAAGGTGGTCGCCGCGCTGCTCGACAAGAACGGAAACAATGCCGAGGCGCGCAAGGCCGACGCGGACGCCGCCAAGAGCTAGGGTCTTTCAACGACCCAACGAGAAAGGGCGGCCCCGGATGGGAGCCGCCCTTTTTCTTGTTCGCGATGCTGGTTGAGGATCAGGCCATCTTGTCGGCGAAGATCATGCGGCCGTCGGCCAGCCGGCTCATCACCCGCCACTGGTCGGCACGGCTGAATGCGAAGCAGCCTTCGCTGCGGCCCAGCTTGCCATGCTGCGCGATCATTTCCGGCTCGGCATACCAGGCGTTGTGGATGACGATCGCACGGGCCTCGGCATTGTTGTTCGACCAGTCGAGGCCGCGGACCTTCATCGAAAGCCCGTACTTGCCGTTGTAGGTCTCGGCCGTGGTGTAGGTGCCGTTCGACGTCGCATAGCTGCCGAACTGGTTGGAGAATTTCTCGACGAAGCCCGAGTGATCGGGATCCGAGCCGCGGCCGTGGGCGACGCGGAAGGTCTCGACGCTGCCCGACGCGATGTCGATGACATGAAAGCGCGGGTCGGCGCTGGCGCGGTTGAAATCGACCAGGCCAATGACGTCGCGATGGCGAATCATGTTGCCGCGCGAATCAAGCGCCGCCTTGGCCCGCGCAAACAGCTGGGGATCGACCCCGGCCGGCGCGGCCGGCTTGGGCGGCGTGAAGGTCTGCGGCGGAACGCCGGTGAAACCCGGGGTCGGGAAAGTGCCCGCGCTGACCGCAGAGCTGAGCAGCAAACCGCCCGCACCCGCAGCACCCAGACGCAACATTTCCCGCCGATTCAATGACATCCACCCCTCCCGGTTCGATGAAAAGCATGTAACAGGAAAAAGGTTAACTGCGGCTAACGCATGTGTTCAGGTTTCGCCGCCCACCGCTTTGCCGCCACGGTTCGTCGTAAGTGCTTGAAATCCGTTGAGGCTTGCGCCCCGTGGCCGTGGTTGGTAAGGGGCCGCCCTCGCTGTGGGCAAATGCGTCCACTTGGCGAAATGATTCTTTGCGCGATCTTTGGGACCGCTGCCCGCTTCGGGCCGTCGTTCGTGTCGCGCTTGGGCCCCCTCGACAGGGGCGACTTTTGAAGGGAGTTGGACGGGTTCATGCAGATTATCGTTCGCGACAATAACGTCGACCAGGCGCTGCGGGCGCTCAAGAAGAAGCTGCAGCGTGAAGGCGTTTATCGTGAGATGAAGCTGCGCCGTCACTACGAAAAGCCGAGCGAGAAGCGCGCCCGCGAGCGTGCCGCCGCAATCCGCCGCGCCCGCAAGCTGGAGCGCAAGCGGATGGAGCGCGAAGGCGCCCGTTAAGCGTACCCCCTTTCCAAACTCCGACGCCCGCCGCTAAACGGCGGGCGTTTTCTTTTGCACGTCATAAGGATTGCCCATGTCGGTCACCCAGGTTCCGCTCCAGCCGCTCAAGAAGGGCTCGATGCTCAAGCTGTGGCTGGGCCTCCTTCTCGTGGCGGCGGTGGCGATCGGCCTGGCGTGGGCGGGCACCGGCCGCTTCCGCGGTGACACGACCGCCAACGGCGTGATGATCCGCACGCTGGACAAGGGCTCGGGCGATCCCATCCGCATCAACGATGGCGCGATGGTCGAATATGAAGGCCGGCTGGCCGACGGCACGCCGTTCGATTCGTCGAACGGAAAGCCGGTGCCGATGCTCGTCTCGCAGATGATCCCGGGCTTCTCCGAAGCGCTCCAGCAGATGCGCGAGGGCGGACGCTATTCGATCCGCATCCCGTCGGCGCTGGCTTACGGCGCGGAAGGTGCGGGCGGCGGCCAGATCCCGCCGAACGCCGACCTCACCTTCGACATCAAGATCCACCAGGTCGTCCGCGACGCGGCGTTGATGATGCAGCAGCAACAGGGTGCGGTGCCGCAGGGCGCCCCGCCGGCGCCGCCGCAGCCTTAGTTATCGGCCTAGTCGGGGCGCGGCTCCCCGGCCGGTCGCCGGTCGGACAATTCTTCCAGCGCGACCTTGATCGCGGCGACGATCGGATCGGCCAGGAGCAGGCCGAGCACGCCGAACAGCGCGCCGAAAATCAGCTGCATCGCGAGCACCAGCGCCGGCGCGAGGTCGACCGTGCGGCGCGCGATGTAGGGCACGACGAGGTAGCCATCGACGTTCTGGACGAAGAAATAGACGAACAGCGCCCATAGGCCTTCGCCGGTGCCGGCCGAAAAGCCGACGGCGACCATCAGCACGCCCGACACGATCGCGCCGATGTTGGGAATGAACGCGAGCAGGCCGGTCAGCAGGCCGAGCAGCGCCGCGAACGGAACCCCGCCCAGCATCAGCATGACAAAGGTGAAGACGCCCTCGAACGCCATGCCGACGATTCGTCCGGCCATCAGTCGGCGCAGCGTAAAGCCAACCCGGTCGCTGATCGCGTAGAAGCGGGTACGGGCCTTGACCGGCAGCATCCAGGCGACGCCGCGGTCGTACAGCTTGGGCTCGATAGCGATGAAGATGCCGATGACGATGATCATCAACATCGAGGTCAGCGCGCCGAGCGCGGAGCCGACCGCGCTGGTCAGCCGCCCGACCCCGCCCAGCACCTGGCTGGTCAGGCTGCCAGCGCCGCCTTCGGGAATCAGGCCGAGGTTTTCGGCGATCGCCATGACGTGCTGGGCCTGCGCGGTGATGACCACCCGCAGCGCTTCGGCCTGCGCCGCCAGCGTGGTGCCTGCGTACCAGAAGACCCAGCCGATGAAGCCGAACCCGGCCAGCGCAACGATCGCCAGGCGCCAGCCGCGCCCGATCGGCAGGATCCGGCCGAGCAGGCGCGCGCCGCCGTCGAGGATGACCGAGAACACCATGCCGCCGACGATCAGCATGATCGGCTGGGCCAGCACGATCACGCCGACGATCAGCAGTGCCATGCCGAGCCAGATGGCGGCGCGGCGCACTTCGGCCCACAGCCGCGGGTCGTCGAATTCGACCGGGCCGGGGCGTTCGGGCGGCAGCGCCGGCGGCGTCGGAACCGCCTTGCGCGGTGCCTTGGCCGGCGTGCGCGCCATCAGTCGCGCTTCCCGCGCAGGCTGGTCCCGGCCCGTCCCGAGCGGAAGCTGTCGAGCAGGCTGGACGGGCGCCGAAGGCTCGTCGTGCCGTCGAGGCTGAAGGTGATGAACTCGGCGCGGCCGCCGATATTCTCCCACCGAACCGGACCGCCAAGGCCCTTCTGCTCGAGGCTGTAGCGGCTGTCGGCGCTATGGTCGCGGTTGTCGCCCATCAGGAACAGGTGCCCGGCGGGGATGTGGATCGGGCCGGTGTTGTCGCCGGGCGTAATGCCGTCGTCGATGGTGTCGTAGGTGACGCCGTTGGGCAGTGTTTCGCGCACGATCGGCAGCTCGCAATAGGCCGCGCCGCCACGCTCGACCCGCCGGCCGTAGAACTGGAAAGGGTCGCACGGCGCGTTGGCGTCGACCGGGATCATCGCGTCGGGCATCACTTTGGACGGAACCGGCTTGCCATTGATCGACAGGCGGCCGTCCTTCATCTCGATCGTGTCGCCGGGCAGGCCGATGACCCGCTTGATATAGTCCTCGTCATGGCCAGGCGGCGTCACGATGACGACATCGCCGCGCTCCGGCAGTTTGCCCAGCACGCGCCCGTTCATGAACGGGAGGGTGATGCCCCACGGTTCGGCCGGCCCACCGGTCAGCGTCCGCACGATGGCGGCCGGGTTGGGGATGGTCGGCGACACGAACGACCAGCCGTAGGGGTATTTGGTCACCACTAGCCGGTCGCCGGTCAGCAGCGTCGGCATCATCGATTCCGACGGGATGTAGAACGGCTTGGCAATGAAGCTGTGGAACAGCAGCACGGCGAAGATCACCACGCCCATGCCCTTGATCTCGCGCCATAGGAGCGAGCCCTTGGGCGCGTCGTCGGCCTTCGGTTCGGTCTTCGTCGGCGCGGAGGTTTCCGCTTCGTCGACGGTACGCTCGGTCAAGCTTCACTCTCCACTTTGCGCGCGTAAAGCACGACGAAGGCCTGGGCCCAGGGATGGTCGTCGGTCATGGTCAGATGCACGTCGAGGACGTGGCCTTCAGGGGTCAGCGCGTCAAGCCGCGCCTTGGCCCCGCCGGTCAGCTCCAGCGTCGGCGCGCCGGACGGCGCGTTGACCACGCCGATGTCTTTCATGAACACGCCGCGCTTGAAGCCGGTGCCGACCGCCTTCGAAAACGCCTCCTTGGCAGCGAAGCGCTTGGCCAGCGTCCCCGCCTTGGTGAACGGCCGCCGCGCCGCCTTGGCCTGCTCGACCTCGGTAAAGACGCGGCGTTCGAACCGCTCGCCAAACCGGTCGAGCGACGCCTGGATGCGCTCGATGTTGCAAAGGTCGGAGCCGAGGCCGACGATCACCGCGCCGCATCCATCAGTCGGCGCATCTCGCGGATGCTGGCGTCGAGCCCGGTGAAGATCGCCTCGCCGACCAGGAAGTGGCCGATGTTGAGTTCTGCCAGCTGCGGGATGGCGGCGATCGGCTGGACGTTGTCGAAGGTCAGGCCGTGGCCGGCGTGCGGTTCGATCCCGCCCTGCACGGCGAGCGCGGCGGCATCGGCAATGCGCTTATATTCCACGCTGCGTTCCTCCCCCTCGACATGCGCATAGCGCCCGGTGTGGAATTCGACGACCGGCGCCTTGAGCCGCAAGGCAGCGTCGACCTGACGATCGGACGGTTCGATGAACAGGCTGACCCGGCACCCCGCATCGGCCAGGCGGGCACAGAAGGGCGCGAGCGTGCCGGCCATCCCGGCGGCGTCGAGCCCGCCCTCTGTGGTCCGCTCCTCGCGCTTTTCCGGGACGAGACAGACGGCGTGCGGCCGGTGCCGCAGCGCGATCGCCAGCATTTCGTCGGTCGCCGCCATCTCCAGGTTCAGCGGGAGCGCGATCTCGCCCATCAGCCGCTCGATGTCGCGATCGGTGATGTGCCGCCGGTCCTCGCGCAAGTGGGCGGTGATGCCGTCGGCGCCCGCTTCCGCGGCCATGATCGCCGCGCGCACCGGGTCCGGATGCTCGCCGCCGCGCGCGTTGCGGATGGTCGCGACATGGTCGATGTTGACCCCGAGGCGAAGCCGAGCGCTCATCGCCGCCCCACCGCATGAGCGAGGGCGGCGGACGAGCCGAAGCCGCAAATCGCCAACATCGCCGGACCGCCGGGCCCGGTCAGGATGGCGACGACGTTGGCCGCCAACATCAGCGCGGTCAGCGTCAGATATTTCGTGTCACCGCTCGCCCACCAAAGCCCGATAAAGTGCAGCGCGACGATCACGCCGAGGGCGGGCCAGAGATAGGCCTCGAGTTTGTTCTGCACGAGCCAGTTGCCCACCACCCCCGCGGCGGCGAACTCAAAGATGACGGCCAGCGCGAAGCGTCTGCCGTGGAACCGCCCGACATTTCCCAGCGTGATCGGTCGGGCCAAAACCCGCCACCCGACGAAGCCGAGGACGGTGGCGCCGACGACGAGGGCCACCGCCTTCCACGGCATCGCCAGCGCGCCTGCCCCGACCCACAGCCAGACGAAGGCGAAGGCCAGCGCGACCAGCGATCCCCCGCGCGGGCTCATGCGGCGGCGCGGCTCCCGGGCTTGATCGCGGGAATCGCCGCCAGTTCGGGCGGGACGTCGTCGGCGGCGAAGGTCGGCACGTCGATCCGGGTCAGCGCGATGAACGGCACGCCAAGGTCGACCGTCCCGGCCGAGCGGTCGACCAGCGCCGCCTCGGCGATCACCTCGCCGCCCGCCTCGTGCACAGCGGCGATCGCTTCCTTCGACGACAGGCCGGTGGTGACCACGTCCTCGACCATCAGCACCTTCTGGCCGGCCTCGAGCGCGAAACCGCGGCGGAAGTGGAACACGCCTTCGGGCCGCTCGAGGAACATCGCCGGCTTGCCCAGCGCGCGGCCCATTTCATGACCGATGATCACCCCGCCCATCGCCGGCGAGACGACCACGTCGATTGCCTCGCGCAGGTCCGTCGGCAGCTTGGCGGCCAGCGCGCGGGCCAGCCGCTCGGCGCGGCTTCCGTCCATCAGCACGCGAGCACACTGCAAGTAGCGCGGGCTGCGAAGGCCCGAGGAGAGGATGAAATGCCCTTCGAGCAGGGCGCCCGCGGCGCGGAATTCGTCGAGTACCTGGTCGTCGTCCACGCGGCTTTTCCCTTCGCTTGCGCGGGCCGGAAATAGGCGTCGCGGGACGCCATCGCAACCATCGCGAAAAACCGTCCAATCCCTCCCTTGAGGCTGGCGGACCTCGCGCCTATAAGGCCGCCGAAATCCCTCTCCGGCGGCCTCGCCGGGGAGTCTATGCGTCTAGCCAAAGGCAAGAAGGTGACGATGAATCTCAAGGGACGGGCGCTTGCCCTGGCTACGGCCATTCTGACCCCCGCAGCGGCGTTCGCTGCGCAGGACGCGGCCCCGGCAGCGACCACTGCGGCCCCCGCTGCGGCCAACGCCGCCCCGGCTGCTACAGCCGCCGCCCCGGCGGCGCCGGCGTTCCAATATGCGCCTGCCCAGGCCGGCATCGGCGTTCCCGACGGCCGCATGGGCGTGCAGGACCAGGTCACCCAGCTCGGTCAGCGCGCCGCGGATTTCCACAATCACGAACTGATCTGGATGTGCTTCATTATCTCGGCCTTCGTGCTGGTGCTGATGGCCGTGACGATGTGGAAGTTCCGCCGCCGTCCGGGCCGCGAACCGTCGAAGACCAGCCACCACACGCTGCTCGAGGTGATCTGGACCGCGATCCCCGTGTTCATCCTGATCGCGATCGCCATTCCCTCGATCAACCTGATCCGCGCCCAGTACAGCCCGCCCAAGGCCGACCTCACCATCAAGGTGACCGGCAACCAGTGGTTCTGGACCTACAGCTATCCGGACAACGGCGATTTCGAGATCATCTCGAACCTGCTGAAGGAAAAGGGCGACGTGAAGCCGGGTGAGCGGTTCCGCACCGACGCCGACGGCCCGCCGCTGCTGGCGGTCGACGAACGCATCGTCATCCCGGCCGGCAAGGTGGTGAAGTTCCTCGTCACTTCGAACGACGTCATCCACTCGTTCGCCGTTCCGGCCTTCTGGACTAAGATCGACGCCAACCCGGGCCGCATCAACGAGACCTGGGTCAAGGTCGACCGTCCGGGCGTCTATTTCGGCCAGTGTTCCGAACTGTGCGGCGCGCGCCACGGCTACATGCCGATCGCGGTCGAGGTCGTGACTCCCGAGCGCTTCGCCGAGTGGGTCGCCTCGAAGGGCGGCACCATGCCGGGCGCGGCCAAGCCGTCGACCGCCGACGCCGTCAACGCCGGCACCGCGGTCCCGGCCGATGCCGCCAACGAGAACGCCGCTGCGCCGGCCGACGCCGCCAACGAGAACGCCGCGGCCCCCGCACCGACCGAGAACCAGGCCGCGACGGCCCAGAACTAAGCCTTTCGAGCGAGAGAGACCATGAGCACCATTCCCGCAGACGCCCTCGCCCTGAAGGCCCATTCGGATCACGCGCACCATGACGCGGACCACAAGCCGGGCTTCTTCGCCCGCTGGTTTATGTCGACCAACCACAAGGATATCGGCACCCTCTACCTGATCTTCGCGATCATCGCGGGCATCATCGGTGGCGGCATCTCCGGCATCATGCGCGCCGAACTGATGCACCCGGGCATCCAGATCCTGAACCATGCCTGGCCGCTCGGCGCGGGCCTCGGCGCCTCGCCCGACGAAGCGCTCCACCACTGGAACGTGCTGATCACGGCGCACGGCCTGATCATGGTCTTCTTCATGGTCATGCCGGCGATGATCGGCGGGTTCGGCAACTGGTTCGTCCCGATCATGATCGGCGCGCCGGACATGGCCTTCCCGCGCATGAACAACATCTCGTTCTGGCTGCTGGTCCCGGCCTTCATGCTGCTCTTGGGCTCCAGCTTCGTCAGCGGCGGCACCGGCCTCGGCGCGGGCACCGGTTGGACGGTCTACGCACCGCTCTCGACCTCGGGCTCGTCCGGCCCCGCCGTCGACATGGCGATCTTCGCGCTCCACCTTGCGGGCGCCAGCTCGATCCTCGGCGCGATCAACTTCATCACCACCATCTTCAACATGCGCGCGCCGGGCATGACCCTGCACAAGATGCCGCTGTTCGTGTGGTCGGTGCTGGTCACCGCCTTCCTGCTGCTGCTGGCGCTCCCGGTCCTGGCCGGCGCGATCACCATGCTGCTGACCGACCGCAACTTCGGCACCACCTTCTTCGACGCGTCGGGCGGTGGTGACCCGGTCCTCTACCAGCACCTGTTCTGGTTCTTCGGTCACCCCGAAGTGTACATCATGATCCTGCCGGGCTTCGGCATCGTCAGCCAGATCGTCGCGACATTCAGCCGCAAGCCGGTGTTCGGCTACCTCGGCATGGCCTACGCGATGGTCGCGATCGGCGTCGTCGGCTTCGTCGTGTGGGCGCACCACATGTATACGATCGGCCTCGACGTGAACACGAAGATGTACTTCACCGCCGCGACGATGATCATCGCCGTCCCGACGGGCGTGAAGATCTTCTCGTGGATCGCCACCATGTGGGGAGGCTCGCTGACCTTCGAGACGCCGATGCTGTGGGCGCTGGGCTTCATCTTCCTGTTCACGGTCGGCGGCGTCACCGGCGTCGTGCTGTCGAACGGCGGTGTCGATAACTACCTGCACGACACCTATTACGTCGTCGCCCACTTCCACTACGTGCTGAGCCTGGGCGCCGTGTTCGCCCTCTTCGCGGGCTTCTACTACTGGTTCCCGAAGATGAGCGGAAAGATGTACAACGAGCTGCTCGGCAAGCTGCACTTCTTCCTGATGTTCGCGGGCGTGAACCTCATCTTCTTCCCGCAGCACTTCCTCGGCCTCGACGGCATGCCGCGCCGTATCCCGGACTACACGCCGGTGTTCGAGCGTTGGAACACGCTCTCGACCTATGGCTACATGGTGACGATCGCCGGTGTCGGCATCTTCTTCATCAACGTCTTCTGGTCGCTCGCGGCGGGCAAGAAGGCTGGCGACAACCCGTGGGGCGAAGGCGCGACCACGCTGGAATGGACCCTCTCCAGCCCGCCGCCGTTCCACCAGTTCGAGACCCTGCCTATCATCGATGACGGCAAGGATCATTAAGTCGAACTGACCAACGAAAGAGGCCGCTCCACGAAAGTGGGGCGGCCTTTTTTCTTGCTTTGCGGCCGGGGAGCTTATGCCCGCGTCGGGTTCGGGTTCGCGATCGCGTCGGAAACGGGCAACCTCTTCGGCGGTCGACTGATGGCAAGGTCCTGCCACATACATTCCCCGGATCGCCGTCCGGACCAGCGGACCCCGGTGACGTTCCCGGCGGAGACCAACAGGTCCACTACGGCCGCGAGATGGTCATCCTCCTTGCTTCGGATTTCGCCCACGCTCGTCAATTCGCCTCGGCCGACGAGGTCGTAGACCCGCTTCAAGTCTGACTCGGATACCGATTGCGAGGCAGCGAAGACCCGCCGTTCCTTAGCCCTGACAAGGCTCAGCGCAGAACGGACCATGGCTAATCTTTCTTACGCGAGAAGGGGCGGCGACCGCCCTTATATCGATCAAAGGTGACCGGTGCAGAACGCCAGCAACAAGATGAGCGGGATCGGGACGCCGATCAGCCAGAGCAATCCGGAACGCATGGAAAAATCTCCTACCGTGCGCCCGCTGAACGCACGGCAGGATAAAACAGGCTCAGGCCTTGGGTGTGACGCTCAGGAGGCGCAGCTTGAAGCGCAGCACGGAATTGGCCGGGATGCCCGGCAGTTCCTTGGCGCCGTAACCCAGCTGCGGCGGGATCCAGACGACCCATTCGTCGCCCGGGCGCATCAGCTTCAGCGCCTCGGTGAAGCCGGGGACGAAGCGGTTGACTTCGCCCGACAGCGGCTCGCCGTCCAGGCTGCTGTCGAACGTCGTGCCGTTGGTCAGCTTGCCCTCGTAGTGGAAGCTCACCGTGTCGCCGTCGACCGGCATGCGGCCGGCAGGGTTGCCCGACCGGACGATGAAATATTGCAGGCCCGACGCGGTGGTGACGACACCCGCCTGGGCGCCGTTCCTGGCCATGAAGTCGGGGCCGGGTGCGGTGGCCGGGGCGACCGGCAGCGGCGGGGCGGCAGGGGCCGTCGGCACGGTGGCGCAGGCGGCGAGGAGGAGCGGCGTCAGGGCCGCGAGCAGGCGTTTGTCCATGGCGCCGATGCTAGCGCGGGCGCGGCGAATGAAAAGCCTGTCCTACACGCGCCAGCCCATGCCATATCCGCAGGCCGCCGCACGGCCCGGGCGGCTTAGGTTCACGCTTCGATGGCCGTTCCCCGTGAACTTTGGGAACTTAAGGCTTCAGCCGCGCCGCCTTGGTGATGGTGATGCGCGGTTCCAGCATCTGGCCCTTCATCGAACCTTCCCCCTTGTTGGGATCGACCGGCGCGGCGAGGATCTTCTTCACCACGTCCATGCCCTCGGTGACATGGCCGAAGGCGGCGAACCCATTGTCGCCGTCGAACGCCGGGATGTCGGTCGTCATGATGAAAAAGTCGGCCTGCGCCTGGCCCGGGGCCAGCGCCGCCATGGCGATCGTCCCGGCCTTGTTCGACAGACCCGTCTTCGCCGTCGATTCGAACGCCACCGGCTTGGCCAGCTTGCGCGCGTCGCTGGTGATGCCGCCCTGGATCAGACCGCCCTCGCCGTACGGCATGGCGCGGTAGAAGCTTTCGCCGTCCAGCTTCTTCGCATCGACATAGGCGAGGAAGTTGGCGGTGGTCAGCGGCGCGCGGCCGCGGTCGAGCGCGATCACGATCCGGCCCAGCGGCGTCTCGAGCGCCACGGGCACCAGGTTTTCGGCCACCGCCGGCGCGGGCGGGACGGGCTCGGCCTGCTGGGCCAGCGCGGGAGACGAGAGGAAGGCGAGGGCGAGGAGGGCGAATCGCTTGGTCATGGGCGCATCCTAGCGCGGGCAAGCTGAACCGCGACCACCCCTTTCCTCGTTTTGATCAAGGCCTTATAGGCCGCCCCCGTGTCCACCATCGCGACTCCTGCTTACACGCCCGCCTCCGCGCGCGACCTGTTCGCGCTGACCAAGCCGCGGGTGATGACGCTGGTCGTCTTCACCGGCCTGTGCGGGCTGCTGGCGGCGAAAGTGCCGGTGCATCCCGTGCTCGGCTTCACCGCCGTGCTGTGCATCGCGCTCGGGGCCGGTGCGGCGGGCGCGCTCAACCAGTGGTACGAGGCCGACCTCGACGCCAAGATGAAGCGCACCGCCCAACGGCCGCTGCCGGCGGGCCGGATGGACAAGCAGACCGCGCTCCACTTCGGCGTCGGCCTGTCGGTCTTCTCGGTCATCCTGATGGACCTCGCGACCAACATCGTCGCCGCCTTCTGGCTGGCGGTGTCGATCCTGTTCTACGTTATTGTCTACACCGTCTGGCTGAAGCGGCGGACGGCGCAGAACATCGTCATCGGCGGCGCCGCCGGTGCCTTCCCGCCGCTGATCGGCTGGGCCGCGGCGACCGGATCGACCCCGCTGATGGCGTGGCTGCTGTTCGCGATCATCTTCCTCTGGACGCCGCCGCACTTCTGGGCATTGAGCCTGTTCGTGCGTACCGATTATGCGAATGCCGGCGTGCCGATGCTGCCGGTCGTGGCGGGCCTCGAGACGACCCGCCGCCAGGCCTTCCTCTACTCGCTGCCGATGGCGGCCGCCGCCCTCGCGCCCTACGCGCTGGGCATGGCCGGCTGGCTGTACGGCGCGGCGGCCATCGTGCTCAACGCCTTCTTCCTCGTCTTCGCCTTCCGCGTGCTCCGCAACAAGGCGACCGAGCCCAAGGACATGGCGCCGGAAAAGCGCCTGTTCGCCTATTCCATCCTGTACCTGTTCGCGCTGTTCGGCGCACTGGTGATCGACGCGAGGCTGATCCCGTGATCCCCGAAGACGAAATCCGCCGCCGCCAGGCCGAGCGCGCCCGGCTGATGGCGATCCTGCTGTTCGGCTTCGTCGCGCTGGTCTTCGCCATTTCCATCGCCAAGATGACCATCAACCGTTGACCGACCTCGCCCGCAAGAACGCTCGCGTCGGCCTGCGCATGGCCTTTTTCGGGCTGTGCATGCTCGGTCTCGCCTTCGCCTCGGTCCCGCTCTACCGCGCCTTCTGCCAGGTCACGGGGCTAGGCGGCACGACCCAGCGGGCCGATGCCGCGCCGGGCGCGGTCGCCGGGTCGATCAAGGTCCGCTTCGACGCCAATATCGATCCCAAGCTGCCGTGGAAGTTCGAGCCCGAGCAGAAGACGGTGACGATCCAGCCGGGCGCGCGGACCACCATCTACTACCAAGCGACCAACCTGACCGCGCGGACCACCACCGGCCAGGCGACCTTCAACGTCAGTCCGAGCCAAGCAGGACCCTATTTCTCGAAGATCGAATGCTTCTGCTTTACCGAGCAGACGCTGAAGGGCGGGGAGTCGGCGCGCATGCCGGTCGTGTTCTACGTCGACCCGAAGATCCGCAAGGATGAGGACGAGGGCACGCGGACGGTCGACGAGATCACCTTGAGCTACACATTTTATCCTGTGGAAACCGGCGGCGCGGTTCGCTAGAGCGCCTGTCGAACAGCAAAAGACGGATTGAACATGGCCGGCACCAAGAACCACGACTATCACATCCTTCCGCCCGACCAGTGGCCGCTGATCGGCAGCTTCTCGGCGCTGGCGCTGACTGGCGGCGGCGTGATGTGGATGCACGACAATCCGTACGGCAAGTTCGTCGCGCTGCTCGGCCTGGCTGGCGTGCTGGTCACCATGTTCAGCTGGTGGGGCAACGTCATCCGCGAAGGCAAGGCCGGCGACCATACCCCGGTGGTGCAGCTCCACCTGCGCTACGGCATGATCCTGTTCATCGCCTCGGAGGTGATGTTCTTCGTTGCCTGGTTCTGGGCGTTCTTCTCGGCTTCGCTGTTCCCCAGCGCGATGGACGCGGTCGGCGGGCAATGGCCGCCCAAGGGCATCGAGGTCCTCGACCCGTTCGCCTTCCCGCTGCTCAACACGTTGATCCTGCTGTGCTCGGGCACCAGCGTCACCTGGGCGCACCACGCGCTGATCCACGGTGACCGCGAAGGCCTGAAGAAGGGCCTGCTGGTCACCATCGGCCTGGGCATGCTGTTCACCTGCATCCAGGCCTACGAATATATCCACGCCCCGTTTGCCTTCAAAGGCAACGTCTACGGCGCGACCTTCTTCATGGCGACAGGCTTTCACGGTTTCCACGTGCTGGTTGGCACGATCTTCCTGATCATCTGCTACCTGCGCGCCAAGAAGGGCGACTTCACCCCGCGCGAACACTTCGGCTTCGAAGCCGCCGCCTGGTACTGGCACTTCGTCGACGTGGTGTGGCTGTTCCTGTTCGTCTCGATCTACGTCTGGGGCGGCTGGGGCGCGCCGATCCACGGCTGATGACGGGTCAGGCGCCGGCCGGGGCGGCAGCGCCGTCGTTGGCCGCCGCCACTCTCCACGGACTTTGTCCGCGATGCGGGGCGAGGACGCTGTTCGGCGGCCTCGCCCGTTTCGCGCCCGCGTGCCGCGCCTGCGGGCTCGACTTCGACAAGCTCAACGTCGGCGACGGGCCGGCGGCCTTCCTCATCCTGATCATCGGCGCGATCCTGACGGTCGGGGCGATCGCGCTCGAACTGGCCGTCTCGCCGCCGCGATGGGTGCATCTCGTCTGGGTGCCGGTCGGGCTCGCGCTCACCGTCTATGGCCTGCGCCTCGGCAAAGCCGCGCTGGCGTTCCAGGAGTATAAGGAAAAGGCCGAGGAAGGGCGCCTCAAGCGATGAAGCGCGTCCCCGTCCTCGCCACGCTCGTCGTGCTGGCCGCGGTCGCGGTGATGATCCGCCTCGGTTTCTGGCAACTGGGCCGGATGCACGAGAAGGAAGCGCTGCTGGCCCGCTACGCCGCCGCCGAAACGCAGCCGCCGATCGGCTGGCCGACGGTACCGACCGGTGACGATCGCCTTCCGCTATTCCGCCATGCGGCGGCCAATTGCCTGACGATCGCGGGCTGGCGGACCGCGCCGGGGCAGAGCGTGAAGGACGAGCCAGGGTTCCTCGTCATCGCCGATTGCCGGACGGGCGCGGAAGGGCCGGGCCTGTCGGTCGAGCTCGGCTGGACCAAGGATCCCAATGCCGGCAAGCAATGGGCGGGCGGACTGGTCAACGGCATCATCGGCCCCGACCGGCTCAGCCGGATGCGTCTCCACGCCGACGCTCCCGGACCGGGCCTTGCGGCGTCGGCGCCGCCCAGCCTCGACAGCATTCCCAACAATCACTGGAGCTATGCCATCCAGTGGTTCGCCTTTGCCGTCATCGCGCTGGTGATCTATGCGCTCGCGCTGCGCCGCCGCTGGACGAGTGAGGCGGCGGCATGATGCGCCTCACCACCCTCGCCAACGGCCTTCGCGTCGCCAGCCGGACGATGCCGAGCGTCGAGACGATCGCCGTCGGCCTCTACGCGCCGACCGGTTCGCGGTTCGAGACCGCCGACAAGAACGGCCTCGCGCATCTGTTCGAGCACATGGTATTCAAGGGCGCGGGCGGGATGAGCGCGCGCGAAATCAGCGAAAAGGTGGAGGACGTCGGCGGCGACCTGAACGCCTCGACCGACCGCGAGATGACGGCCTTCTACCTCAGCCTGCTCGCCGACGACCTGCCGATGGGCGTCGGCATGCTGGCCGACCTGATCCGCCGGCCGCATTTCGAGGCCAGGCACCTCGCGCTGGAAAAGAAGGTCGTGCTGCAGGAATTGGCCGAGGCCAACGACACGCCCTCCGACCTGGTGTTCGACCTGCTGCAGGAAGTCGCCTACCCCGACCAGCCGCTCGGCCGGCCGGTACTCGGCGACACGGACACGATCGGCAACATCACCGTCGACGACCTGTCTGACTGGCTGCAGACCCAGTATCCTGCCTCGTCGCTGCTGCTGGTCGCGGCGGGCAAGCTCGATCACGATCGGCTGGTCGACTGCGCCGAGGCCGCATTCGGGACGATGGCGGCGGGGACCCGCGCGGTTGCGGCACCGGCCCACTTCGGCGGCGGGGTGAAGAGCGAGGCGCTGCGCGGGGCGCAGGCCCATATCGCGCTGGCGATGCCGGCGCCGGCGTGGGGCGCCGATGGTCACCATGCCGCCCACCTGTTCGCCGACGTCGTTGGCGGCGGCGCATCGTCGCAGCTGTTCCAGCGCCTACGCGAAGACCAGGGCCTCGCCTATTCGGTCTCCGCCGCGACGGCGCCCTATGCCGATGCCGGCATGTTCTATGCCTATGCCGCGGTCGACAAGGGCGATGCCGAACATGCCCGCGCCGAGGTCGAGGCCGTGCTGGCCGATGCGGCGCAGACCCTGACGCAGCGCGACCTCGAACGCGCGCGGGCGATGGCCAAGGCGGGCATGATGATGAGCCTCGAAAGTTGCTGGGGGCAGGCCAGCTACCTCGCCACCCGCCTGATCCGAGAGGGCCATTTCGTCGAGCCGCACGTCATCGTCGAGCGGCTCGATGCGGTGACGCTCGACGCCGTCCGCGCGGCGGGACGGCAGATGCTGTCGGGCCCGCGCGCGCTGGCCAGCGTCGGCGCGAAGCTGGAGTTCGCTGCATGAGCCTGGCGGACATGAAGACCATCGTCGCCGAACCGTGGGACGCCTGCACGCTGCTCGATACCGGCGACGGGCGGAAATATGAGGCTTACGGCCCGGTGCGCGTCGTCCGCCCCGAACCGCAGGCGATGTGGAAACCGGCGCTCGAGGCATGGGACCCGGACGCGACCTTCGTCCCGGGCAGCGACGAGGACGGCGGCGGGCGCTGGGTCCACCATCGCCGCGTGCCGGAAAGCTGGCCGCTCAGCCGCGACGGCGTGAAATTCCACGCCAGCCTGACGCCGTTCCGCCACCTCGGCTTCTTTCCCGACATGGCCCCGCAATGGGACTGGATGCGCGAGCGGAGCGAGGGTGCGGAGGTGCTGAACCTGTTTGGCTATACCGGCGTCGGCACGCTGCTGCTGAGCGAGGCGGGCGCGAAGCTGGTTCATGTCGATGCATCGAAGAAGTCGGTCGAGGGCGGGCGGCGCAATGCCGAATTATCAGGCCTCGCCGAAAAGCCGATCCGCTGGATCGTCGAAGACGCGGCCAAGTTCGCCGCGCGCGAAGTGCGCCGCGGCCGTCGCTACGACGGCATCTTACTCGATCCGCCGAAATGGGGACGGGGCCCCAACGGCGAGGTGTGGAAGCTGGACGAGCATCTGGCGCCGCTGCTGGCGGATTGCGCCGCGCTGCTCGATGCCAACAGCCGCTTCCTCGTGTTGACCGTCTACGCGGTCCGGATGAGCGCGCTCAGCATCGGCGAATTGCTGCGGCAGGCGACCGCGCACCTCGGCGGCACGGTCGAGTGCGGCGACATGGCGGTCCGCGAAGAGGCTCGGGGCCTGCTGTTGCCGACCGCCATCTTCGCCCGCTGGTCGAAAGACTAGGTCCTCCCGGCGCGGATCGCGGCGCCGGCCGCGAACGGCGCGCCGGCAAGCAGGACGAGCGACACCGCCGCTTCCAGCTTCAGGGCACCGCTTTCGTCGTCCGCGCACGCCGCTGCGCCGAAGATCAACAGCGGCACCGCGAGCGGCAGGAGGAGCAGGCCGGCGAGCGCCCCGCTGCGCGGTAGGCCGGCGGTGAGGGCCGCCACGGCCACCGCCAGCGCGGCGAGGGCGGGGGTGCCGATCAGCAGGCTGGCGAGCGCCCGCACCAGCGCCGGTCCGTCGAGGCCGACCAGGACGCTGCCCGGAACGGCGGCGATGAGGAGGAGCGGCCCGAACGTCAGCCAGTGAGCGGCGATTTTGGCGAGCGCCACAGCTTCCTCGCTGGCGCCATGGAGGGCCAGCTGGTCAAGCGTGCCGTCGGCGCGATCGGGTTCGACCAGTCGCTCGACGGGCAGCAGCGCAGCGGTCAGCGCCGCCAGCCACAGCATGCCGCCGCCGACCCGCGCCAGGACCTTGGCGTCCGGCCCGACCGCGAACGGGACGAGGGCGGCGACCAGCAGGAAGAAGGCGACGGGCAACCAGGCCGCGCCGCCGAGCGCTCGCCGGACCTCGCGCAGGATGAGTCGGCCGGTCACGCGCCGATCTCCAGCCGCTGCCAGTCGCCCGACAGCGCGGTGTGGCTGGCGGCGATGACGGCGCCCCCGGCCTTGCGATGCGCGGCCACCGCATCGTCCAGCGCGGCAACGCCGTCGCAGTCGAGGCCGTTGAGCGGCTCGTCGAGCAACCAGAGCGGCGCACCGCTGGCCATCACCCGGGCCAGGCGGGCCCGCTTGGCCTGCCCGGTCGACAGCATCCGCACGGGCACGTCGGCGAGGGATTTCAGCCCGAACTGGCGCATCGCGTCGTCCAGCCGCGGCCCGCCCCAAAAGGCCAGCGCACGGCCCAGCGGCAGCTCGCGGTCCAGCGCCAATCCTTCGTCGGCAAGGGACGCGCCGGCATGTTCGAAGGCACCGGCGCTCGGCCGGAGGAGGCCGGCTGCGACGCGCAACAGGCTCGACTTGCCCGCGCCGTTCGGGCCGACCAGCAGCAGGCCGCCGCCCTCGTCGAGCGTGAAGTCCAGCTGCTCGAACAGCAGTCTCCCGCCCCTCAGCAGCGCGAGGCTTCGCGCTTCGGCCAGCATCAGGCCTCGTCCTCCAACGCGTGCATGTCCTCGTCACTTAGCCCGAAATGGTGGCCGACCTCATGGATCAGGATGTGGCGGACGAGATGTTCGAAATCCTCGCCTTCCTCGCACCATTCGGCGAGGATCGGCTGGCGGAACAGGCGTATCCGGTCGGGCAGCGTGCCTGACATGTCGGCGCTCCGCTCGCCGATCGGGATGCCTTCGTAGACGCCGGTGAGGTCGAGCGGGTGATCGATGCCGAGCTCGGCCAGCAGTTCCTCGTCGGCGAACTCTTCGACCAGCAATGCGACCGCTTTCAGGTGCGCGGCGAACGGCTCGGGGAGGGCCTGCATCGCGGCGCGCGCGATCGCTTCGATGTCGTCGGGCGAAGGGGGCGTGGCGAAACGGCGCGTCATCGCCCCATCGCATAGGGGCGGCGAGGGCAGCCTCGCAAGCTTGCTCAAGTCGAGGATGCCGCCTAGAGAGCCGCGCATTCCAGGCGCTTGGTTGCGCACCCGATTCACGCCACTGCTCCGCAGCGACGATCGGGATGCGAAAAATGCGGAGCGGTGGCCGAGTGGTCGAAGGCGCTCGCCTGGAAAGTGAGTATACGGCAAAACCGTATCGAGGGTTCGAATCCCTCCCGCTCCGCCACCTTTTTGAGTCAGGCGCGCCGTTCGCGGTTGGATTGGAAGATGGCGTAGATGATCAGCGCGAAGGCCAGCAGGCGGACGAGGAACAGCGGGCTGCGCTCCTCGACCGGGATATGGGTCATTGCCAGCCACAGGTAGTTGATCGCCAGCAGGAAGAAGCTGAGCGCGAAGGTGCGGAACAGCGTCTCGCGGGTGCGGCGCCAGTAGCGCAGGAACAAGAGGCCTGCGACCGCGAAACCCATGACGATTGCGCCGGAGAGGAAGGTTTCCATCATTCCTGCTCCGCTTCCCAGATGAACCCGAACAGAAGCACCGAGACCGCCGACAGGGTCAGGATCAGGCGCACGAGCCGCAACGACACGTCGGCCGGCAACAGCACCTGGTCGATCACGACGATCAGGTTCGACAGCGCCAGCAGCACGAAACAGGCCGCGCTCCACAACAGGATCGGGGACGGCGCCCGGCGATACTGGCGGACCATCAGCGCCGCGCACAGGGCGCTGGCGAGGAAACACAGCAGGTAGACGGTCGAGGAAAGCATGTCCGTCATTCGCCGTCCTTTCGAAGTCTGAACGCGTCGGCGAAGGCCGACAGGCCCGGTGCCTGGCGGCTGATCATTAGCCGCCGCGCGCGTCCCGGGAAACGGCGGTAAAAGTCGACCGCCTCGCGGGCGCATCGCGCCACGGTTTCGTCGACCGGGGAAAAGCGGATGCGACCGGGCCCCTCGAAACTGACCAGGCCCGCCGCGGACAGCGATCGCATGCCCTGTTCGACCACCAGCTGGCTGCCCCGCATCTGGGTCTCGAGCTCGGCCGCCGACATGCTGCGGTCCCCGGCTTCGATGACGACAGCGAGCAGTTCGAGATCCCAGATCGAGGAAAAACTGTCGCCGATGAACTGTTCGATGGTGCGGTCGGTGGCCATGGCCGACGATGGAAGCTCCGGTTGATGCTGAGGATGCTGGGCTGTTTAGAGCGGGTACTCCGGACGCGCAATTTTGTCCTTTTGTCACAGTTCGAAACAATTCCTTCCGTAGCGGAACTTTCGCCGCTCGGGCGGTTTCCCCCCAGTGGGGAGGGTTGCGTTTTCGCCCTCCCGGGCGGAGCGCCGCCCTGTGCAGCGGAGGGATTTCTACATTGGCGACCAAGTCCGTCGACGAGTGCCAGCAGCTTCGTGATCAACTGATCGTCGCCCTCGACCGCCTTCGCGCCGGCGATTTCTCCGTTCGCCTCGACCTCAAGTCCCGCAACCCGCAGGACCGGCAGATCGCCGATTTGTTCAATGACGTCGTGACGACCAACGAGGCGATCACCGGCGAGTTCGAACGGCTTGCGCGCGTCGTCGGCAAGGAAGGTGACATCAACCAGCGCGCCAAGGTCAAGGGCGCCGGCGGCAGTTGGAAATCGAAGATCGACGCGGTCAACGCCCTGGTCGAGGACATGGTGCAGCCGACCACCGAGGTGGCGCGCGTCATCGGCGCGGTGGCCGAGGGCGACCTGTCGCAGCACATGGCGGTGGCGATCGACGGCCGCGGCCTCAAGGGCGAATTCCTGCGCATCGGCAAGGTGGTGAACACCATGGTCGACCAGCTCGCCTCGTTCGCGTCGGAAGTGACGCGCGTGGCGCGCGAAGTCGGCACCGAGGGCAAGCTGGGCGGCCAGGCCAAGGTGAAGGGCGTCGCCGGGACGTGGAAGGACCTTACCGACAACGTCAACCTGATGGCCGCCAACCTGACCGGCCAGGTCCGTAACATCGCCGAGGTGACGACCGCCGTGGCGCGCGGCGACTTGTCCAAGAAAATCACGGTCGACGTGAAGGGCGAGATCCTCGAGCTGAAGAACACGATCAACGTCATGGTCGACCAGCTCAACAGCTTCGCATCGGAAGTGACGCGCGTGGCGCGCGAGGTCGGCACCGACGGCCGTCTCGGCGGCCAGGCCAAGGTCGAAGGCGTCGGCGGCACGTGGAAAGACTTGACGGACAACGTCAACGAACTGGCCGCCAACCTGACCGGCCAGGTGCGCAATATCGCCGAAGTGACCACCGCCGTCGCCAAGGGCGACCTGTCGAAAAAGATCACGGTCGAGGTGAAGGGCGAAATCCTCGAGCTCAAGGACACCATCAACACAATGGTGGATCAGCTCAACAGCTTCGCGTCGGAAGTGACGCGCGTGGCGCGCGAGGTCGGCACCGAAGGGCGCCTCGGCGGCCAGGCGAAGGTCGAGGGCGTCGGCGGCACGTGGAAGGACTTGACCGACAACGTCAACGAACTGGCCGCGAACCTCACCGGCCAGGTGCGCAACATCGCCGAGGTGACCACTGCGGTGGCATCGGGCGATTTGTCGAAGAAAATCACCGTCGACGTGAAGGGCGAAATCCTCGAGCTCAAGAACACCGTCAACACGATGGTCGACCAGCTCAACAGCTTCGCGTCGGAAGTGACGCGCGTGGCGCGCGAGGTGGGTTCGGAAGGCAAGCTCGGCGGCCAGGCCAAGGTGGAGGGCGTCGCCGGCACCTGGGCCGATCTGACCAACAACGTGAACGAGCTGGCGGCGAACCTCACCGGCCAGGTCCGCAACATCGCCGAGGTGACGACCGCGGTGGCGTCGGGCGATTTGTCGAAGAACATCACCGTCGACGTGAAGGGCGAAATGCTCGAGCTCAAGAACACCGTCAACACGATGGGCGACCAGCTCAACAGCTTCGCATCCGAAGTGACGCGCGTGGCGCGCGAGGTCGGCACCGAAGGCAAGCTGGGCGGTCAGGCCCAGGTGCGCGGCGTTGGCGGCACGTGGAAGGACCTCACCGACAATGTCAACCTGATGGCCGACAACCTGACCGGCCAGGTGCGTAACATCGCCGACGTGACCACCGCCGTGGCGCGCGGCGATTTGTCGAAGAAGATCACCGTCGACGTGAAGGGCGAGATCCTCGAGCTGAAGAACACCATCAACGTCATGGTCGATCAGCTCAACGGCTTCGCGTCAGAAGTGACGCGCGTGGCGCGCGAGGTCGGCACCGAGGGCAAGCTGGGCGGCCAGGCCGAGGTGCCGGGCGTCGGCGGCACGTGGAAGGACCTGACCGACAACGTCAACCTAATGGCGACCAACCTGACCAACCAGGTGCGCGGCATCGCCGACGTCGTGACCGCGGTGGCGCAGGGCAATTTGCGCCGCAAGCTGACGTTCGACGCCAAAGGCGAAATCGCGGCACTGGCCGAGACCATCAACGGCATGATCG
>JAEWBB010000022.1 GCA_023391375.1 Pseudomonadota bacterium
AGCCAGTGCCTTCGCCGCCATCAGGTCGCCCGCCTTGAGGCTGACCTTGTCGACCTTCTTGCCGGCCGGGCCGATCGGCGCCGCGACATTGGGGCCGACGTTGATGGTCAGCGCTTCGGGCTTGGCGGTGGAAATGGTCGGAGTCAGCGCATTGGCCGGCACCTCGAAACGTTCGGACGGCGCCAGCAGGCCCTGCTTGAGCACCGTGTCGCCGTCGCGGATGTCGACCCAGGCCGGCTCGCTGGCGGTGATGACGACCGCAGGTGCGGTCAGCGGCGGCGGGGCGGCCGCCGGTTCGGCAACGTTCTCGAGCGCATTCTCGGCCGTGACGCTGTCCGGCGCGTTGATGTCGCGGTTGAGCAGCCAGTTGAGGCCAAGCGCCAGCACGATGAGGCCGATGACCACGCCGGCGACAAGGCCGAGGGGAATCGTGCGCTTGGGATCGGTTGGCGCGAAATAATCCTGCGAGACCACCGGAGTCGGGCGGAAGCCGCCCATTTCCTCGCGCAGCCGGTCCGACAGCCCGGCGCGGTCGAGGCCGACTTCGGTGGCGTAGGCGCGCGCGAAACCCAGCGTGTAGGTCGGGGCCGGAAGCTTTTCCCACTCGCTGTTCTCGAGGCTTTCGAGATGGCGGGTCGGGATTCGGGTCGCGGCCGCAATGTCCTCGATGCTCTTGCTCTGTGCCTCGCGCGCGGCGCGCAGGGACTGCCCTACGGTCTGGGCCGCCTCGGGCTCGTAAGCTTCGGTTTCATCCATTGTCGGTGGCGACCTCCCGTTGCCGCGCACCTTCGAGGGGCGGGGCCGCAGTGTCAACAATCAGGGCAGCGCGACACCATGCTTTTTTGCCCATTCCGTAAGCGCGCGGCGGCAATCGCGCGGCGGCTTGGCCAGCAGCGCGTCCATCTTGGCGGTGACGGCGGCGGCATCGAGGGAACGGATCATCGCCTTGACCGGGCCGACCGCCGCCGGGGTGATCGAGAAATGGCGGATGCCGATGCCGATCAGCGCCATTGCCTCGAGCGGGCGGCCGCCCATCTCGCCGCACAGCCGGACGCGCACGCCGGCCTCGTCGGCCTGTTTCACGACCCGGCGCAAGAAGCGCAGGATGGCGGGGCTGAGCCAATCGTAGCGTTCGGCCAGCCGCGGGTCGGCGCGGTCGGCGGCGAACAGGAACTGGGTGAGGTCGTTGGTGCCGATCGACAGGAAGTCGAGCTTGGGCAGGATGAGGTCGAGCGTTTCGGCCAGGCTCGGCACTTCCAGCATCGCGCCATATTCGACCTGCGCGGGCATCGGCTTCCGGTTCTTGCGGCACCACGCCAATTGCTCTTCGAACAGCGCCTGCGCCTCGTCGAATTCCCAGGTCTCGCTGACCATCGGGAACATGACTTTGAGCACCTTGCCCTCGGCGGCTTCGATCAGGGCCCGGGCCTGCGCCTTCATCAGCGTCGAGCGGTCGAGGCTGAGACGCAGCGCGCGCCACCCCATCGCCGGGTTCTCCGCCTCGTCGCGCTCGTCGGAAAGATAGGGCAGCGCCTTGTCCCCGCCGATGTCGAGGGTGCGGAACACCACGGGCTTGTTACCGGCTGCGTCGAGCACCGAGCGGTAGAGCCGCTGCTGGCTCTCGCGGCCCGGGAGGGAGGCAGAGACGAGGAACTGAAACTCGGTCCGGAACAGGCCGATGCCGTCGGCCCCCGACGCTTCGAGCATGGCCGCGTCTTCGGCGAGACCGGCGTTGACCATCAGCGTGATGCGCTGCTCGTCGGTCGTGACCGCCGGCAATTCCTTCAAGGCGGCATATTCCGCCCGGCGCTTCTGGCTCATCGCCATGCGCTGGTCGAAATGCTGGATGATGGTACGCGTCGGGCGGACGACCACGACGCCGACGTCGCCGTCGACTAGGATCGGGTCGCCTTCGCTGGCGATGTGGCGGATGTCGTCGCAGCGGCCGACGACGGGTACGCCCATCGCCCGCGCGACGATCGTCATGTGCGCGGTCAGCGACCCTTCCTCCAGCACCACGGCCTTGAGCCGCCGCCTGTCATATTCGAGCAGTTCGGCCGGCCCGAGGTTGCGGGCGATCAGCACCGTGTCCTTCTGCAACCCGGTCTGCGCCGCGGTGCCCATCCGGCCGCTGACGATCCGCATCAGCCGGTTCGACAGGTCCTCGAGGTCGTGCATCCGCTCTTTCAGCAGCGGGTCGTCGATGTCCTGCATCCGCGCCCGGGTGCGCTGCTGGACGCGTTCGATCGCCGCCTCGGCGGTCAGGCCGCTGTCGATCGCCTCGTTGATCCGCCGCGACCAGCCCTCGTCGTAGGCGAACATCTTGTAGGTCTCGAGGATTTCCTGGTGCTCGCCCGCCGTGCCGAATTCGGCGTCGCGCGTCATATGGTCGATCTGTTCGCGCATCCGGCGGAAGGCGGCGTAGACGCGGGCGCGCTCGGCCTCGGTGTCTTCGGCGACCGTATGTTCGACCACCACGCGCGGCTGGTGGAAGACGGCGACACCCTTGGCCATGCCGGCCACCAGCTTGAGGCCCGACATCCGCTGGGCGCCTGTCTCCCGGCGCCCGCGCTGGCCGGCGAGCCGCGAGGATCCGAGCAGTTCGGACAAGACCATCGCTACCGTCTGCAGCGCCTCGATCTCGACGTCGGCGTAGCGGCGCGGCTCGGCATGCTGGACGGCCAGCACGCCGATCGCCCGCTCGCGGCGGATGATCGGAACGCCGGCGAAGCTGTGGAATCGCTCTTCGCCCGTTTCCGGACGGTAGGCGAAGTTGGGGTGGGTCGCAGCCTCCGCGAGGTTGAGGATCCGCCCTTCGTCGGCGATCGTCCCTACCAGGCCCTCGCCCAGCTTCAGCCGGGTGACATGGACCGCTTCCTTGCGCAGGCCGTGGGTGGCGAACAGCTCGAGCGCGTTGTCCTTGAGGATGTAGATCGAGCAGACTTCGCTCGCCATCGCCTCGGCGATCAGGTCGACGACATGGTCGAGCTTGGCCTGGACCGCACCTTTCCGCGCCATCAGGTCGTGAAGGCCGGTCAGGATATCACGGGCGGCGGCGGCGCTGGCTTCCATGGCGTTGCGCTAGCAGGAAGCCGAGGCGATTGTCACGAACGCGTGACGATTTCTCAGGTCACCTTGCGCTGGCGGCATTGTTGGACCGGTCCCGGTCGGGAATCTTGTGGTCGGGATCGAGCTCGGCGCGCACGACCGGGCTTGCCGATAGCACCGGCACGTCGATGGCGGCGGAGCGGATGAAGGTCTCCGCCGGCAGCCGGACGTCGCGCCGTGTCCCGTCGGCGAAGGTGACGCGCATCGTCGCCGGCATCACCAGCCGGTCGCGGCTTTCGACATGGACCAGCGAACCGGCTTGCTTCGCCTTGGCCGGGATCGGCTTGATGCCGGTCGCGGCGAGGTCGAGCGACCAATTGTTCGCATACCAGCCGCGCCACCAGTAGCTCAGGTCCTCGCCGGTCTCGCTTTCCATCGCGCGGAAGAAATCCGACGGGGTCGGGTGCTTGAACGCCCAGGCAGCAATGAAGCGCCGGAAGGCGGGGTCGAACCGCTCCGGCCCGATGATCTGCTCGCGCAGCAGGACGAGGCCGAGCGCCGATTTGAAGTAGGTCACCGGATGGCGGTATTTTTCGATCACGCTGTCGGCGCGGGTCAGGATCGGCGGCGCGTCGGGATCGGCCAGCACCGACAGGATTTCGTCGACCGGGTTGCCGCCCTTCTGGGCATATTCGCTGTCACGCTTCGGACCGTAGACTCCGCCCTGGAATTCGTCGCTCTCGTAGACGTCGATGAAGGTGTTGAAGCCTTCGTCCATCCAGGCGTTGCGGCGCTCGTCGAAGCCGACGATCATCGGGAACCAGCTGTGGCCGATCTCGTGCGCGCTGATCCAGAACAGCTCCTTGCCCTTGTCCTCGATGCCGTCGAACACGATGCCCGGATATTCCATGCCCGATGCCGGCCCGGCGATGTTGATCGCGGCCGGCCACGGGTAGGGGTAGTATTTGGCCGAGAAGCGCTCGACCGCATGCTTCATATATTCGGTCGAGCGGCCCCACGCCGCCTCGCCCGCGCTTTCGGGCGGGTAGAAGCTCATCGCCATCGACGACTTGCCGCCGGGCAAGTCGATCCGCGCCGCGTCCCACAGGAAGGCGGGCGAGGCGGCGAAGGCGACATCGCGGCTGTTGTCCATGTGGAAGCGCCAGGTCTTCGCCGGGCCGCCGCGCCGGGCGGCGGCTTCGGCCGCGGAGCGGATCATCACCGTCTTGTCGCTCTTCGCCGCGGCGGCCCAGCGCTGGCGCTCGGCGGGGCTGAGGACCTCGGCCGGGTTGGCGAGGCCGCCCGACCCGGCGACGAGCCAGTCGCCCGGCACCGTCACCGCATAGTCGAAGCTGCCATAGTCGTTGTAGAATTCCTGCGCGAGGTAGGGCAGCGGGTCCCAGCCGCGCAAATCGTCGTAGACCGCGACGCGCGGATACCATTGCGCAACCGAGTAGATTTCGCCGGTCGGCGTCGACATCCAGCCGGTGCGCCCACCCCACGGCTCGGCCGGCACGGTGTAGTGATAGGCAACGCGAATGACGGCCTTGCCACCATGGGCCAGCGGCACCGGAAGGCGCAGCTGGGCGCGAGTGTCGCTGACCAGCGGCGACGCCGCCTTGCCATCGACGGAGATGCTTTCCAGCACTATCCCGTCGGTCGTTCCGCCACCCGGCCGGTCGTTCGAAAGATTGCCGCGCGAATCCGGCCTGTAGCGGTTCTGCTCGAGGTCGAGCCAAAGGCTGTCGAGCCGGTCCGGACTGTTGTTGGTGTAGGCGATCTCCGCCGTCCCGCGGATGACGTGCGTCGCCGGGTCGAGCGTCACCGCCAGCCTGTAGTCGGCGCGGTTCTGCCAGTAGGCCGGCCCCGGCACACCGCTCGACGTGCGCATCAGGCTCGACGGCACGTCCATCGGGAAGGGCGCGAAGGCCTCGCGCGGATTGTAGGGGGAAGGCGCAGGCGCAGCGGCGACGAGGGCCACCGCTGCGAGGGTCAGGGTGGCCAGCTTCATCACGCTTTACTCCTCGTTTGCCGTCAGTTGCGGCTGCCGAGGGCGGCTGCCGCTTCCTCGACCAGTTCGTCGACGATCGCCTGCACCGGCTCCTCGCGCTTGACCATGCCGACCGACTGGCCGGCCATGACGCTGCCGCTTTCGACATCGCCATCGATCACGGCGCGGCGCAGCGCGCCCGCCCAATAATGTTCGATCTGGAGCTGGGCCTCGGCCATTTCGATGCTGCCGTCGTCGAGCGCCTGCGCGACTTCGCGCTGCTTGGCGGCGAAATTCTCCATCTCGCGGTTCTTCAGCGCGCGGACCGGGATGACGGGCAGGCGCGGGTCGATCTGGACCGACGGGATCGCGTCGCGGGCCGAGGCGCGGATAAAGGCCTTCTTGAAATTGGCGTGGGCGATGCTTTCCTCGGCACAGACGAAGCGGGTGCCGAGTTGGACGCCGACCGCGCCCATTTCGAGGTAGGCGGCAATCGCCTCGCCGCGGCCGATGCCGCCGGCCACGAACACCGGGGCGTGGGTCGCGACCTCGGGCAGGATTTCCTGGCACAGCACGCTGGTCGACACCGGGCCGATGTGGCCGCCGGCCTCCATCCCCTCGATGACCAGCGCGTCGGCACCCGACCGGAGCAGCTTTTTGGCCAGTGACAGCGCCGGCGCGAACGCGATCAGCTTGGCGCCGCCCGCTTTGATCCGCTCGATCGCGCCGCCCGGCGGCAGGCCGCCGGCGAGGACGACATGGCCGACCTGGTGCTTGGCGCAGACGTCGATCAGCTCGTTCAACTGGGGGTGCATGGTGATGAGGTTGACGCCGAACGGCTTCGACGTGCGCTTCTTGGTTTCGGCGATCTCGGTGTCGAGCAGCTCGGGGCTCATTGCGCCGCAGGCGATGACGCCGAAGCCGCCGGCATTGGAGATGGCGGCGACGAGGTTGCGCTCGGACACCCAGCTCATCGCGCCGCCGAGGATCGCCCATTCGGTGCCGAGGAAGTCGCACCCGCGCGCCATCAATTCCTTGAGGCGAACCATGCCGGCATCGCCGTGGACGCCGCGCGCTTCCTGGATCAGGCCTTCGCCGCTCATATACTCTTCCTTATGCGTCGAGGCCGAACGCGCTGTGCAGCACGCGGACGGCCAGTTCCATGTCGGCCTCGGCGACCAGCGCCGACACCTTGATCTCGCTCGCGCTCACCGCAAGCAGGTTGATTTTCGAGTTCGC
The DNA here is from genome assembly GCA_023391375.1 of Pseudomonadota bacterium. Lineage (GTDB taxonomy): Bacteria > Pseudomonadota > Alphaproteobacteria > Sphingomonadales > Sphingomonadaceae > Sphingomicrobium. Next base: position 6,278 of record JAEWBB010000022.1, read on the forward strand.
CAGCGTGTCGAACATCGTCGACGCCAGCTCGGGGTTCGAGCGGATGCCGACCCCTACGATCGAGACCTTCGCCACCGCATCGTCAGCGTAGAGCGCGGCATAGCCGAGGTCGGCCTTCTGGCCCTCCAGCAGGCTCTTCGCCTGCGCGAGGCTCGCGCGCGGTACGGTAAAGGTGAGGTCGCTCGCGCCCTCGCCGGCGGTCGCGGCGTGGACGATCATGTCGACCTGGATCCCGGCCTCGGCCAGCGGGCGCATCACGGCGGCGACGGTGCCGGGCCGATCGGCGATGCCGGTCAGCGTGACCCGCGCCTCGTTGCGGTCCGCCGCGATGCCGGCGATGGCGTTCCTCTCCATATTGGTCTCCAGCTCGGCGACAATCTCGGTCCCCGGCACATCCTCGAACGCGCTCAACACGCGCAGCGGCAATTTCTCGCGCATCGCCAGCCCGACCGAGCGGACCTGCAGCACCTTGGCACCGACGCCGGCCAGTTCGAGCATTTCCTCGAAGGTGATTTGCTCGAGCTTCCTTGCCTTGGGCACGATGCGCGGGTCGGTGGTGTAGACGCCGTCGACGTCGGTGTAGATGTCGCAGCGGTCGGCCTTCACGCCGGCGGCGATCGCCACCGCGCTGGTGTCCGACCCGCCGCGGCCGAGGGTCGCGACGCGGCCGTCCTCGCTGACGCCCTGGAAGCCGGGGATGACGCAGACGGTGCCGGAGGCCAGCGCCTCGTCGAGCAACGCGCCTTCGACCTTGTCGACCCGTGCGTTGCCGTGGATGCCGCTGGCGCGGACCAGCTGCCACCCCATGAAGCTGCGCGCCTTGAGGCCGAGGTTCTGGAGAGTCATGGCGAGGAGGCCGGCGGTCACCTGCTCGCCGCTGGCGACGACCACGTCATATTCGGAAGGATCGTGGAGCGCAGAAGCTTCGCGGCAGAACTGGACCAGCCGGTCGGTCTCTCCGGCCATCGCGCTGACCACGACCAGCACTTCGTTGCCGGCCGCCGCCTCGCGCTGCACCCGCGCGGCCACGGCCCGGATCCGCTCGATCCCGGCCATCGACGTGCCGCCGAATTTCATGACGATGCGTGCCATCTGGGTCCTTGGGTGTTCAGCGCCGCCCTGTTAGGAAGGGGTCATGGCGAACACAAGCATCGTTGAAGGCGAAGCCGCCCACTTCGGCGCCATGGCGGGCGACTGGTGGGACCCCAAGGGGGCCTCGGCGATGCTCCACAAGCTCAACCCGGTGCGCCTCGGCTATGTCCGCGACATGGTCGACCAGCACTGGCAGGCGGACGAATGCGGCTTCACCCCGCTGGCCGGCAAAAGCGCGCTCGACGTCGGTTGCGGCGCGGGCCTGCTGGCCGAACCGCTGGCGCGGCTGGGGGCCAGGGTGACCGCGATCGATGCCGCGCCCGAGCTGATCGGGGTGGCCGCGGCGCATGCGCTCGGCGCCGGGCTCGACATCACCTACAAGGCGAAACCGGTCGAGGAACTGGACGAAACGTTCGACCTCGTCACCGCGATGGAGGTGATCGAGCATGTCGCCGATCCGGCGCAATTCGTCGTCGACCTCGCCAGGCGCCTCGCGCCCGGCGGGCTGCTGATCCTGTCGACCCCGGGCAAGACGGCGCTGTCGAAGTTGCTGACGATTACGCTGGCGGAAGGCGTGGGGGCTATCCCCAAGGGCACGCACGACTTTGACAAGTTCATCGATCCGGAGGGCATGAAGGCGCTGATCGCCGGCGCCGGCCTGTCCGTGATCGACGTCGAAGGCATCGCCTTCTCGCCGTCCAATGGCCTGCACCTGAGCGAGGACGTGCGCCTCAACTACCTGGTCGCGGCGACGTGGCCGGCCTGACCGGCCTGGCCTTTACCCTCGCCGCCGCCGCGGTGGACCTGCTGCCGCTCGCCCACGGGATTTACGTCCGCGACGCCGTGCCTTGCGGGCGCGCGGCGAGTGTCGACACGCTGACTTACGCGGGCGGCGAGGGCGCGATGGAAAGCCTGGGCCGGCAGTGCCGCGTGCTTCGCTACGATCGGGTCGGACCGACGTTCCGTCTCGCCGTCCGCTGCCGTGACGCCCGGTCGCCCTACGCGGTGAACGCCGTCCAGTACCTGCGCATGGAAAACCGGACCGCGTTCAGCCTGATCGGGACGGGCAGGCCGCCGGTCCGCTATCGCTTCTGCGGACCGGGAAATCCGCCGCGCCGCTAGGCCGGCTGCAGCGCACCCTTCAGGATCCGGTCTTCCAGCGTCGCGCCCGCGCCGAGCGCGACGCAGTGCATCGGCTGGTCGGCGATGCGCACCGGAAGGCCGGTCTCGTCGGCCAGCAGCGCATCGATCCCGTGCAGCAGCGACCCGCCGCCGGTCATGGTGATGCCTTCCTCGATGATGTCGGCGGCGATTTCCGGCGCGACATGTTCCAGTGCCTCGCGGACGGCGTGGACGATGCGGCCGATCGGTTCGGCCATCGCCCCGGCGATCTCGGCTTGGGTGAGTTCGATTTCTTTCGGCACGCCCTTTTCGACGTGCAGGCCCTTGACCCGCACCAGCGTGCCCTGGCCGTCGATCGGCGGGCGGGCGGAGCCGACTTCCTTCTTCACCCGCTCGGCGGTCATCTCGCCGATGTGCAGGTTATGGGCGCGGCGGACGTAGCTCATGATCGCTTCGTCCAACTTGTCGCCGCCGACGCGCACGGAACGCGAATAGGCCAGGCCCTGGAGCGAAATCACCCCGACCTCGGTCGTGCCGCCCCCAATATCGACCACCATCGACCCGATCGGGTCCGCCACCGGCAGGCCCGCGCCGATCGCGGCCGCCATCGGCTCCTCGATCAGCGACACCTGGCTGGCGCCGGCGTTGGACGCGGCATCGCGGATGGCGCGGCGCTCGACGCTGGTCGACCCCGACGGCACGCAGATCACGACCTCGGCCTTGCCCAGGCGGCGCGGGTTGCCGAGCGCCTTGGACATGAAATGCTTGATCATCTGCTCGGCGACCTCGAGGTCGGCGATGACGCCGCTGCGCAGGGGCCGCACGGTGCGCAGGTTGGCGGGCGTCTTGCCGAGCATGAGCTTGGCATCGTCGCCGACCGCGACCACCTTAGGCTCGCCGGCGCGATATTCGAGCGCGACCACCGATGGCTCATGAATCACCACGCCCGACCCGCGCAGATAGACCACCGTGTTGGCGGTGCCGAGGTCGATGGCGAGGTCGCGCGGACCGAAATTGAAGATCGAGAAACCCATTGCCTCCCCCCGGAGAAAAACCTTGTTCCCAAGAGGGTTAGAGGAGGGGCCGGAGACCGTCGAGGTCGGCTCGGCGCTGGCGCTTATCGCTTCGTCGACAACGCCCGGTAATGGTTAATTCCGGCGTTTAACCCGGGCCTTTAGAAATCGACCTTGTCGTAGTGTGCCGGGGGCACGATCACCTCCATCCGCTCGCCCAGCAGCGGGCGGAAGGCGGGGCGGCTCTTCATCACCGAATACCAGTCCTTGGTCTGCTTGTGCCCGCGCCAGTCGAGCGCGCCGAGATAGTCGATCACGCTCAAATGCGCCGCGGCGGTGAAGTCCGCGAGGCTCAAGGAGGCGCCCGCCATCCAGCGGCGGTGGTCCAGCAGGTAATCGAGATAGTCGAGGTGGCCGTTGGCGATCCGCATCGCCTCGCGCAGGATCCGCGTGTCGGGGCTTTCGCGGCTGATCAGCCGCTTGCGCATCCGCTCGTGCATCAGCGGCTCGACCACTTCGCGGAACAGCTTCTCGTCGAACCACTCGGTCAGCCGGCGGATTTCGGCGCGGGCGAGGGCGTTGCCGTGAATCATCGGCGCCTTTTCGACCGTCTCCTCGAAATATTCGCAGATCGGCTGGCTTCCGATCAGGGTCAGGCCGAGCTCGGTTTCGACCAGCACCGGCGTTTCGCCGGCCGGGTTGAGGTCGAGGAACTCGTCGCGCCGCTCCCACGGGTTTTCGCGGACCAGTTCATGCGCGACGCCCTTCTCGCCCAGCACCAGGCGGACCTTGCGGGAGAAAGGACAAAGCGGGAATTGGAACAGCTGCCACATGATGAGCGGACAGCCTTAGCGCCGCGTGGCCGCCAGTCCACCGGCGGCAACGAAAAAATTAACGCCGCGGGTAGGTGGGGTCCGGCAGGTTAGCCGTCGCGCGCTCGATTTCCTGCTGCAGCTGGCCGGCGGCGGCGAGCATGCCGGGCAGCGCGTTGGCCAGCGCGTTGCCCATGACCTGCATCTGCGCGCCCGACATGGCGACGTCGCGCTCGATACGCGCCGCTTCCTGCGGCCCGCCGACACTGTCGCCGACGGTCCGGCGCCGGTCGGCCGCGGTCGGCGCGCGGCCTTCGACCGCGGCCTCGATCTCGCCCACCGGCATGTTCATGATGGCGCGGGTCAGGGCGCCGCTCACCCGGCTCATCGCCTGGGCGGTCGACGGATCGCGAAGCGCCCGCTGCGCGGCGGCGAGCTCGTCCTGCGACGCTTGCGGGTATTGCGGAGCGTAGGGCGGGGCAGCCTGGCCGGCGGCCATCGCCGGGGTCGCGGCAAGGGCGAGAAGTACGGGGATCCAACGCATGACTATCCTCCCGGCGATTCGCTAGGTCAGGCTTAGGCTCTACTTTTCAGGCGCTTAGCGCAAGCTGAACGCCGATCAGCGCGCAGCGAGCCAGACCAGCGCGCCCGCGCCGGCGACGATCCGGTACCAGCCGAACGGGGTGAAACCGTGCTTCTTGATGAAGGCGAGGAAGGCCTTCACCACCACGAAGGCGACGACGAACGACACTGCCGCGCCGATCAGGATGTTGGTGCCCATGCCCGCGCCAAGCTGGTCGTGATGCTTGGCCAGCTGCAGCACCGTCGCGCCGGCCAGCGTCGGCACGGCGAGGAAGAAGCTGAAGTCGGCGGCGGTCTTGCGGTCGATGCCCAGCGCCACCGCGCCCATGATCGTTGCGCCAGACCGGCTGACGCCCGGGACCATGGCGAGGCACTGGACGAGGCCGATGATGACGGCCTGCTTCAGCGTCACGTCGGCCACCATCTGCGCCGGATGCTCGACTTCCGGCGCGGGCTTGGGATGGACCATCCGCTCGACCAGGATGATGGCGATGCCGCCGACGATCAGCGCCCAGGCGACGACCGTGGCGTTTTCCAGCATCGCGTCGATCTGGTCGCCAAAGGCGAGCCCGAGGATCACGGCCGGGAAAAAGGCGATCAGCAGGTTGCGGGTGAAGCGCAGCGCCACGGGCTCCATCCGAAACAGGCCGGTCAGCACGCTCCAGAACGTCTTCCAGTAGATCAGCACGATGGCCAGGATCGCGCCGGGCTGGATGGCGACGTTGAACAGCGCCCATTTCTCGGCATCGAAGCCGAGCAGCTCGGTGGCGAGGATCAGGTGGCCGGTCGACGAGACCGGGAGATATTCGGTGAGCCCCTCGACGATGCCGAGGAGGAGGACCAGCAGCAGGACAGGCATCAGGCGGCTTTCGCCTTGGCGAAACGTCCGCCTTCCTTGTAGCGCGCCAGCCATTCCGGCCCGATCGCGTCCAGCGTCACCGGCTCGATGCCGAACGCGTCGAGACCGTTCTTGCCGGCCACGACATTGTCGCGCTGGAGCATGATCCACTGGTCGCGGGTGATCGGTGCGCCGGGCAGGAAGCCGACCATCGACAGCAGGTTGCCGGCGATGTCCGGCAGGTCGACGAAGTTGGGATGGACGCTGGCCAGCGCGGCGATCTTCTCGTTCAGCGCGCGCATCGTCATCACTTCGGGGCCGCCGACGTCGAACGTCTTGCCACCGAACGTGGCCGGCGCCTTGGCCGCGGCGACGATCGCCCGGGCAAGGTCGGCCACCCAGATCGGCTGGAACCGCGTGCCGGATGCGAGCAGCGGCGTCACCGGCAGCGCCGCCATGCGCGCGAAGCGGTTCGTGAAATCGTCTTCCGCGCCGAACACGACGCTGGGGCGGATGATGGTCGCGTGGGGGAAGGCGGCGCGGACCGCGGCCTCGCCCTGACCCTTGGTCCGGGCATAGGTCGATTCGCTGTCGGCATCGGCGCCGATGGCCGAGACATGGACCAGTGCGCTCGCGCCGGCGTCCTTGGCCGCCCTGGCGATCGCTTCGGCACCCTTGACGTGGACCGCGTCGAGGTCGCCGCCGAAGCTGCCGACCAGGTTGATCACCGCGCTGGCACCGGCGACGGCCGGGGCGATGCTCGACGGGCGGGCGATGTTGCACTGGACGAAGGCCAGCTGCCCGACGCCGGCGAGCGGCTGGAGAAAGTAGGCGCGGCGCGGATTGCGCTCGGCGACGCGGACGCGAAGGCCGGCCTTCAGCAGCTGCTCGCAGACGTAGCGACCGACGAATCCGCCGCCGCCGAACACGGTGACGATGGGGGGCACATTGTCGATGGGCATCGCGAAAATCCTGAAGCTTGCGAACGGGTCGGGCGGGCTTTGCGCCAGCGAAAAGCGCCTTGCAAGGCCAAAGCCTTCGAACTTGTGTTGACAGGTTCGCCCGCCCCCCGCTAGGGGCCGCCGCCTACCCAAATGGTCCCTGTGCCCAGGTGGCGGAATTGGTAGACGCACCGTCTTCAGGTGGCGGCGCTGGAAACGGCGTGGAGGTTCGAGTCCTCTCCTGGGCACCACCAAAACAACGAGCCAGTCCGGGGGACTGGCTTTTTTGTTTTGGTCCGCCGGATGGCGCCCAAGCCAACCGCGCCGCCAGCCAGTCCGGGGGACTGGTCTTTTTCATTCAATCCGCCGGAAGGCGCCCAAGTTAGCCTTCCCCGTCCCCTTTCCGCAACGCCGGCAGGTCGAGCTTGAGCCTCGCGACCTTGTCGTAGAACGTCTTCCTCGGCAGGCCGAGCCTGTCCATCGCCTGGCCGACATTGCCGCCGGTTTCCGCCAGCGCATCGGCGATCGCCACCGCCTCGAACGCGGCAACCCGCTCCTTGAGCGATCGCGGGGAGGCCATATCGCCGGCGTCCGAAGTCGCCTGGCCGAGCACGGCGGAGAAAGCATAGTTGCGCAATTCGCGGACGTTGCCAGGCCAGTCGTGGCGCCGCACGCGCTGCTGGACGGCCCGCGGCGCACGATAGTCGGGCCGGCCGAGCTGATCCTTGGCCTCCTCGACGAACAAGTCGAACAGGAGCGCCGCATCGTCCTCGCGTTCGCGCAGCGGCGGGACCCGGATGCGGGTCATGGCCAGGCGGTGAAACAGGTCGGAGCGAAACCGCCCACTGGCCGCCTCGGCCTCGAGGTCGACCTTGCTGGTGGCGACGACCCGAAGGTCGATCGGTTCGGGAAGCTCTGCGCCGAGCGGCTGCACCTCGCGTTCCTCGAGGACGCGCAGCAACTGGGCCTGCAGTCCCAGCGGCATGCTGTCGATCTCGTCGAGCAGCAGCGTGCCGCCGCTCGACGCCGCGATCTGGCCGCGCCGCGCCATGCGGGCGTGGGAGATGGTGTCGGCGGCATGGCCGAACAGGGCGAGCTCGAAATTGCCTTCCGCCCAGGCCGCGCAATTGACCGCGACGAACGGCCGGCCGGCACGCGGCCCGAGCCGGTGCAGCAGGTGGGCGACCAGTTCCTTGCCGACCCCGGTCTCGCCCTCGACCAGCACGTCGAGATCAGCGGCGGCCAGCTGGCGCGTCACCGAGCGCAGGCGGGCGACGGCGACGCTGGCCCCGACCAGCGGGCTGGCCGCATCGCTTGCATCGGCGGCCGCGCGAAGCTTCCGGTTCTCGATCTGCAGGGCGCGCCGCTCGATCCCCCGCTGGATCGATGCCGTCAGGTGGTCGGTGGCGAACGGCTTGCTGAGGAAGTCGAACGCCCCCGCCTTCAACGCGGCGACCGCCATCGCCACGTCGGCGTGGCCGGTGACGAGGATCAGCGGGATATCGGCGTCGATCGAGCGCACCGCGTCGAGGAACTGGATGCCGTCCATGCCCGGCAGCCGGATATCGGACACGATCACCCCGTCGAACGCGCCGCTGATCGAGCGCAGCGCGAGGTCGGCACGGGGAAAGGCGGTGACGGTGAACCCCGCGATCTCCATCGCCTGGGTCGTTGCCCGGCGAAGTTCGTCGTCGTCCTCGACGAAGATCACCTGCCCGCTCATCCGGCCTTCCTCAGGGTCAGGACAAAGGCCGCGCCGGCCTCGCCCGGGGCCAGGACGATGTCGCCGCCGAATTCGCGGGCGATGTCCCGGGCAATCGCCAGCCCCAGGCCGAGGCCGCCGGGCTTGGCGCTTTCGAAGGGGTCGAACAGCCGATCGCGGATCGCCGGGTCGACGCCCGGCCCATTGTCGGCGACGGTCACCGCCAGCCCGCCGTCATCGTCCCCGACGCGCACATTGACGGCACCGTCGTCCTGGCCTTCGACCGCGTCGAGCGCATTGCGGACGAGGTTGATCAGCACCTGCTCCAGCCGCACCCGGTCGCCGAGCAGGCGGACCGCGCGCTGCTTGGCCGTCGCCTCGACGCCGACCACGCCGCGCGCGGCCTCGCCCATCAGCAGCATCGTCCCGTCGAGGATCGAGCCGAGCGTCGCCTGCACCGGGCTGGGCGTCTTGCGGCGGGTGAAGCTTCGCAGCTCGGCGGTGATCGACCCGATCCGGTCGGTCAGCGAGACGATGCGTGTGAGGTTTTCGCGAACCTGGTCGCGCTCGTCGCGATGCAGCAGCGTCCGGCCGTTCTCGGCGAACGCGCGGATGGCGGCGACCGGCTGGTTGATCTCGTGCGCCACGCCGGCGGTGATCTGTCCTAGGGTGCCGAGGCGGTTGGCGCGGGCCAGTTCCTCGCGCGCCAGCTGGAAGCGGGCATTGGTGTCGCGCAATTCCGTGGTGCGCTTCTCCACCTCGCGCTCAAGCGCCGCACGCGCTTCGCGAAGCAAACGCTGCTTCTCGCCTTGGCGGACGAAGGCCGCGGTCGCACCGGCGAGCAGCATCGCGACGACCAGGGCCCAGGAAAGCAGGGCGCTCCTCGCCGCGGCGAGGGGCGGGTCCATCGGCGCAAGATGGAACAGCCGCGCGCCCTCGATCGGGGCAGGCAATTCCGCGACTCGGTAAGGCGCGCCGCGTTCCGCGGTCCGGACCCGCGCCGAACGGCCGTCGATGTCCAGCGGCAGGCGGCGGGGCGGTTGGTTGCCGAACTGCAGGGTGCGGCGAGCGTCGGCCAAGGTCGCGGCGTCGAGCGGCGCGGTCGCCCCGAACCGCCAGGCCGGGACGCTGGTGGCCAGCACGACACCGTGCGGATCGGTGACGAAGGTCATGCCGGTGGCGCGGGCCCAGTTCGCTTCGACCCGGTCGAACTCCACCTTGACGACGATCGCGCCGAGCTTGCGTCCCGCCAGGTCGACGCGCCGCGCGAGGTAGAGGCCGGGGCGGCCGCTGACCGTGCCCAGCGCGAACAATTCGGACGCCCCGCGCGCCATGGCGTCTTTGAAGTAGGGGCGAAAGCCGTAATTCTGCCCGACGAAGCTGGTCGGCAGCCGCCAGTTGCTGGCGACCCGCGTGCGGCCGTTGGCGTCGATCAGGTAGATCGCGGCGGCGTCAGTGCGCTGGGCGAGCTGCTCGAGTTGCGCATCGAGCCGGCGCTCGGCCGCGGGGTCCGATGTGGCGAGCACCGACGCGACGTCGGGATATTCGGCCAGCACGATCGGCAGCAGCCGGAACTTCTGCATTTCGCTGGCGAGCAGGCCGTTGTGGAGGCGCGCGGTCTGGACCGCCTCCGTGCCCGCTTCGGCGCGCGCCTTGCCGGCGGCCCAGCGCAGCCCGCCCCACGCTGCGAGTCCCGCCAGCAGCGAAAGCAGGATGCCCAGGAACAACAGTGTCTGGTGGCGCGACAGGGTCACTGGCGGATTTCCACACTTTGTTGCGCTGCAATGTGCGAAAAACCGCACATCAAACGAAGAGCCCCCGCAAGTCTGGACAAGAAAAACCGAATTCTATCAACCACTTGGCCAATTATCGATTTCCGCTTTGTGGTGTCGGATGCCGTCATAGGATGCATGGGCGGGGCGCCGTGACAAGAGCGGAAAAAACATTCCGCCGCACGGCACCATCGCGATGGAGGGACTTACTTTGCATTCCGCCGCCACCGCTGCGCCTGCGCCCGTTCCGGAGCGCCGCCCGCTCTACGCCCACCTCTATGTGCAGGTGCTGGTGGCGATCACGCTGGGTGTGATCGTCGGCCATTTCTGGCCCGCGACCGGGGAGTCGCTCAAGCCGCTGGGCGACGGTTTTATCAAGCTGGTCAAGATGATCATCGCCCCGGTGATCTTCCTGACGCTGGTCACAGGAATCGCCGGCATGCGCGAAATGTCCGCCGTCGGCCGCGTCGCGGGCAAGGCGATCGCCTACTTCCTGTTCTTCTCGACGCTGGCGCTGGTCATCGGCCTCATTGTCGCCAACGTCTTCCAGCCCGGCGCGGGGATGAACATCGACCCGGCCACGCTCGATACCGGGGCGATCGCCAGCTATTCCGAGAAAGCCCACGATAGCTCGATCACCGGCTTCCTGCTCGACATCATCCCGACGACGATGGTCTCGGCACTGACCGAAGGCTCGATCCTCCAGACGCTGTTCGTCGCGGTGCTGTTCGGGATCGCGCTGTCCTTGGTCGGCGCGCCGGCCCAGCCGGTGCTCGACTTCCTCGAACGGCTGAGCCTGGTGGTGTTTCGCCTCGTCGGCATCCTGATGCGCGCGGCGCCGATCGGCGCTTTCGGCGCGATCGCCTTCACCATCGGCGCCTACGGCATCGGCACGCTCGCCAACCTCGGCGCCCTGCTGCTGACCTTCTACCTGACGAGCGCGCTGTTCGTGCTGGTCGTGCTAGGCGCGGTGGCCCGGCTCAACGGCTTTTCGATCCTCGCGCTGATCCGCTACCTCAAGGCCGAGCTGCTGCTGGTGCTCGGCACCTCCTCGTCCGAGGCGGCGCTGCCCGCGCTGATCGACAAGATGGAACGCGCCGGCTGTGCGCGAAGCGTGGTCGGGCTGGTCGTGCCGACCGGCTATTCGTTCAACCTCGACGGCACCAACATCTACATGACGCTGGCCGCGTTGTTCATCGCCCAGGCGACCGGCGTCGACCTGTCGCTGGGTGACCAGGTCGCGCTGTTACTGGTGGCGATGATCTCGTCGAAGGGCGCCGCCGGCGTGACCGGCGCTGGCTTCATCACGCTGGCCGCGACCCTGTCGATCGTGCCGACCGTGCCGGTCGCCGGCATGGCGCTCATCCTCGGCATCGACCGCTTCATGAGCGAGTGCCGCAGCCTCACCAATTTCATCGGCAACGCGGTGGCGACGGTGGTCGTCGCCCGCTGGGACAAGGCGCTCGACAAGGGCGCGCTCGACGCCGCGCTGCACGGCGCGCCGCGCGCCGCCACCGGCGGTCCGTCGCCGGCCAAGCAAGACATCGAACGGCAGATCGGGGCCCAGGGCTCCCTGCCGCAGGACTGAGGGGAGACCATTTCCGATGACGTACAAGCACCTTCTGCTCGCCACCGCCGCCGGTTTCATGCCGGTGCAGGCTTATGGACAGGAAGCGGCCGTGCCGCCGCCGACGGAAGCCGAAGCGGCGTCCAAGGACAAAGCCAGCCAGCCCCAGGTCTCGCCGACCGGGGAGGTTACGCCGGCCGCCCAGCCCGGCCAGCCGGCGGGGGGAGACAAGGACATCGTCGTCGTCGGCACCCGCATCGCCGGCGCCAAGGTGACCGACGCGCTGCCGGTGGTCGTGGTCGACGAGACCAAGCTCGACGCGATCGGCGCTGTCAGCGGCGACGAATTGATCCGCGCCATCCCACAAATGGGAGACGTCAGCTTCAACCCCGGCAACAACGCCCAGACCAGCAATGCCGCGCGCGGCGACGTCGGGTCGGTCGACCTGCGCTCGCTCGGCGTCGGCAATACGCTGGTGCTGCTGAACGGCCGCCGGGTCGTCACCAACGCCGCCAGCCAGGGCCTGTCCGACACCGGAACCGTCCCGGTGTTGAGCTACAACTCCAACGCGCTACCGACGATGGGCCTGCGCCGGATGGAAGTGCTGCTCGACGGCGCCGCCGCGCTCTACGGGTCGGACGCCGTTGCCGGCGTCGTCAATACAGTCCTGAAGGACAATTATAACGGGCTGCGCGCCGACGTCCGCTATGGCGGCGCGGAAGGTACCCACCTGCGCGAATTCCAGGCGGGCATCCTGGCCGGCCACAATTTCGCGCGGGGCAACATCACGGCGTCGTTCGAATTCACCGGCCGCTCCGCGCTTCGCGCCGAGGACCAGGATTTCACCGCCTCGGCCGACCTTCGCCCGCTGTTCGCCGACTATCCGGCATTCGCCGGCCTCACCGGGCCCGACGGGCGCGCGACCCGCGGCGTCTGGCCCGCGCTCCAGGTGCCGGTCACCAGCGGCCGCCCGCGGCGCGGCGGGACCAACCTCACCACCTCGGCCGGCAGCTTCACCATCCGCCCGGTCAGCTTCGGCGGCTGTACCTACGCGCTGACGCCCGACACCTGCCTCGTGAACACCGCGCTGGCGACCGGCGGTGCCTATCGCGACATCCGCTACGACACCGCGATCGGCACCACCGTCTATCCCAAGGTCAAGCGCTACAATTTCTTCGCCAACGGCCATTACGATCTGACCGACGGTCTGACCCTGTTCAGCGAATTCGGCTATTACCGCGCCGACACCGACCGCGTGCAGCCACCGGTCATCAACCTCAACCGGATCTGGATCCCGGCGACCAACTACTACAACCCGTTCGGCCCGACTACGATCAACGGGCAGCCCAACCCCAACCGCATTCCGGGCCTGACCAACGTCCCGGCGTCGGGCCTCCCGGTGCTGCTGACCAACTATCGTTTCGTCGACACCGGCCCGCAGTCGGTGGACGTGCGCAGCACCCAGTTGCGCGGCCTCATCGGCCTCAAGGGCGAAGCGCTCGGCTTTAAGTGGGACAGCGCGCTGGTCTATTCCAACGCCACGTCGCGCGACCGGTCCTACGCGGTGAAGAGCTCGCTGCTCCAGCAAAGCCTCGGCCTGTCCACGCCCGACGCCTACAACCCGTTCAACGGCGGCTGCGTCGACACGCCGAGCTACGGCGACTGCACGCCGAGCTCGCCGGAAGCGATCGAAGCGATCGGCTTCCAGCTCGAGCGCAAGTCGAAGACCTCGCTGACGATGGCCGACTTCCGTGCCTCGAAGGCCGACCTGTTCGCGCTCCCGGGCGGCAATGTCGGCCTCGCGATCGGCGTCGAGGTGCGCCGGGAAACGCAGCGTGACGACCGTGACAGCGCGGTCGACGGGTCGGAGCCGTTCGTCGACGTCGTGACCGGCGAGATCACGACCAGCAACGCCGCCGCGGTCAGCGACAATCCGGACACCTACGGCAAGCGCACGGTCGAGGCGGCCTATGCCGAACTGGCGGTGCCGGTGGTGTCGGAGGACATGAACATCCCGCTAGTCCACAGCTTCGACGTCCAACTGGCCGGCCGGTTCGAACATTACAGCGATTTCGGCAGCGTCGCCCGTCCCAAGGTCGCGGCGGCATGGGACCTGGTCCCCGGCCTGCGCCTGCGCGGTTCCTATTCCAAGGGCTTCCGCGCGCCGAACCTCGAACAGGTCAACGCGGTCGAATATGCCCGCTTGTCGACCACCCAGGACTTCATCCGCTGCGAAGCCGACCTGCGGGCGGGCCGCATCTCCACCTTTGGCGCGTGCGGCAACAACGTCAGCTATTCGCGCCGCGTGTCGGGCAACCCCGACCTGCAGCCGGAAAAGAGCACCAACTACAACATCGGCACGGTCATCGAACCGGCGTTCCTGCGGCCGATCGGCAAGGTCACGCTGACTGCCGACTACTGGACGATCAAGCAGAAAGGCATCGTTGGCATCCTCGGCAACGATACCGCCATCGCGCTCGATTACCTGCTCCGGCTCAACGGTTCATCCAATCCGAACGTGGTGCGTGACCCGGTCAATGCCGACGACAGCGATTTCTTTGCCGGCACCGGCATCGCTGCCGCGGGCAAGATCATCGCCGTGCGCGACCAATTCGTGAACCTGCTGCCGCAAACCGTGCGCGGACTCGACTTCGGGGCCTACTGGAACAGTCCGCGGACCCGCTTCGGCCGGTTCGAGGCGTCGGCCAACGCGTCCCGCCTGCTCAAATATTCGCGTCCGCCTGGACCGACCGTCGACCAGCTGGTCGAAGCGCGGGATTCGGGCGAGATCAATGCCGGCACGCCCTTGCCCGAAACGCTGAACCTGATCGAGGCCAACGGACGGCCGAAATGGCGCGCGACCGGATCGCTGACCTGGACCAAGGGAATGTTCAAGGTCGGCGCCTTCGCCCGCTACACCGGCGCGGTCGATGAAACCGGCTTCGTCGATGCCGACGGGAACCCGTGGCGGGTCAAGGCGCAGCTGACCGAAAACCTCTACGCGCAGGTCACGTTCGACAACCTCGCGGCGACCAAAGCGGACGTCCGCTGGCGGATCGGCGTGCGCAACCTGACCGACAAGAAACCGCCGCTGACCTCGGAGGGCTACCTGGGCTCGCTGTACCTGCCCTATGCCCGCTACTGGTACTCGTCGCTGAGCCTGGAGCTGTAATGTCGTTGAAGCCTCTCACCGTCGCCATCGCGGCTGCCCTTTCGGCCCTGGCGCCGGCGGGAGGCGAGGCGGCGGCCGCCCCCTCTCCCCCGGCGGCCGCCGCACCTCAACGAACCATCCTGTTCGTCGGCAACAGTTTCACCCAGGGCGCCCATTCGGCGCTGCGCAACTGGCGAGCGGATACGGTGACGGACCTCAATGGCGACGGCTATGGCGGCGTGCCGGCGCTGTTCGCCGCCTTCGCCCGCCAATCGGGGCTGAACTACCGCGTCAGCCTGGAAACGCAGGGTGGCAAGACGCTGGCTTTCCATTACGACGAGCGGCGGCAGAAGTTCGACAGGGCATGGGACGTGGTCGTGCTTCAGGAACTCAGCACCTTCACCCGCGACAGGCCGGGCGATCCGACAACCTATTTCCGCGACGTGAAGCGGCTGTCGTCGCTCCTGCAAAAGCGCAATCCCAAGGTCGACATCCGCCTGATGGCGACGTGGACCCGGGCCGACCAGACGTTCAGGAAGGACGGGCATTGGTACGGCAAGCCGGTGACGCAGATGGCCGACGACCTCCACGCCGCGGCGCTATTCGCGAAGGCGCAGACGCCGGGCCATCCGGGCGTGCTTCCGGTGGGCAAGGCGTGGAACCGGGCGTTCGCCACCGGCGTCGCCGATCCCAATCCCTATGACGGGACGAGCTTCGGCCAGTTGGACCTGTGGACCTACGACCAGTACCACGCCAGCGTCGCCGGCTATTACCTCGAGGCGCTCGTGGTGTTCGGCGCGATCACGGGGATCGACCCGACCCGCCTTGGCCCAGGAGAGGCCTCGGCGGACACGCTGGGATTGAGCGAGAAGCAGGCGGCCGCATTGCAGGTCGTGGCGCGCGATACGCTGGCCGCGAACCGATAGGCGGTGCGCTTCCGGCGCAAACGCGCTAGGTGATCGGGCATGCCGCTGTACAGCCTCGACGGAAAAGCGCCGCGCCTCGCCGCGCGCAGCTGGGCGGCGCCATCGGCCGACCTGATCGGCGACGTCGCGCTCGGCGAACGGGCGAGCGTCTGGTTCGGCGCCGTCATTCGCGCCGACAACGGCACCATCACGATCGGCGCCGATACCAATATCCAGGACGGCGCGGTGTGCCATTCCGACCCCGACGCGCCGCTGACCATCGGCCCGGGCGTGACGGTTGGGCACAAGGCGATCCTCCACGGCTGCACGGTCGGTAACGGCTGCCTGATCGGCATGGGCGCGACGATCCTCAACCATGCGGTGATCGGCGCCGGGAGCATCGTCGGCGCAGGCGCGCTGGTGACCGAGAAGAAGGAATTTCCGCCGCACAGCCTGATCGTCGGCTCGCCCGCGCGGGTGGTGCGGACGCTGGGGCCCGAGGTGGCGACGATGCTCAAGGCCTCGGCCGACCTCTACGCCGCGAAGGCGGCGCACTACCGGCAAGACCTCAAGCCGTTGTGATGAACCCGTCGGCGACGGTCACCGGCCACGGCGTCAGCGCCGCGCCGACGCAAGGTCCGCCGACGCAGGTCCCGTTCCCGATTTCAAACAGTGCGCCGTGCCAGCTGCAGGCGATCAGCGATCCGTCGGGCGTCAGGTAGCGGTCGAGCTCCTGCGCCAATGGCAGGCCCATGTGCGGGCACTTGTCGACATAGCCGACGACGTCTTCGCCTGTGCGCACGACGAATCCGTGGAATCGCCCGGCGCGCATTTCGAGCACGAAGTTGCGCGACGCCCCTTCGGCCAGTGCGTCGAGGGGGAGGAGCTTCACGCCCGGCGGCGTCGCCGTCAGGCGCGGCGTCTCATCCATCGACGGCGGGCAGCACCTTGCCGGTCACCCAGCCGAAGCCGATGCCGACCGCGCCGACCTTCGCGCACCGCGCGGTGAGCGTGAGCTCGTCGCCGTCCTCGAGGAAGCTGCGCGTCTCGCCGGTCGGCAACTGGAGTGGCTCCTTACCGCCTTTCGAGATTTCCATCAGCGAACCGAGACCGGTCGTGCTGTCGGTGGATAGCGTGCCGGTGCCGATCAGGTTGCCGGCCTGAAGGTTGCAGCCGTTCGACGCGTGGTGGGTCACGATTTGCGCCGCCGACCAGTACATCGCGGCCGCCGCCGTGCCTTCGCTCAGCACGAACGGAGGCAGGCCCGCCTCGCGCATCTTCGGCGTCACCAGCACCGCTTCGAGCTGGATGCCCAAACCGCCCGATGCGCGGTCGGCCTCGTCGTTGAGGTAGGGCAGGGGCGCCGGATCGCCCTCTGGCCGCGCCGGCATCGCCGTGCGGAAGGGCGCCAGCGCATCGGGCGTCACCACCCAGGGCGAGATCGAGGTCAGGAAATTCTTGGCCAGAAACGGACCGAGCGGTTGATATTCCCATGCCTGCAAGTCGCGCGCCGACCAGTCGTTGAGCAGGCAATAACCGGCGATGTGGCCGCTCGCTTCGCCGATCGCGATCGGGTGGCCCAGTTCGTTGCCGCGGCCGACGAAGATGCCGAGCTCCAGCTCGTAATCGAGGCGGCGGCAGGGACCGTAATCCGGAACCTCGGCATCCGGCACCTTGCGCTGGCCCTTGGGCCGCACCACCGGCTCGCCAGACACCCGCACGCTGCTGGCCCGGCCGTGGTAGCCGATGGGGACATATTTGTAGTTGGGTAGCAGGGGATTGTCGGGGCGGAACTGCTTGCCGACGTTGGTCGCGTGATGGATGCCGACGTAGAAGTCGGTGTAGTCGCCGATGGCGCACGGCAGGTGCATCGTCGCATCCAGCACGTCGACGAGGTGCGGCGTCACGCGGTCGCGGTGGATGTCGTCGCTCAGCAATTCGGACAGGTGGCGGCGAAGCGCCCGAGCATCGTCGGGGCCGCGCGCAAACCAGTCATTGAGCGTCGCCTTCGACAGGTCGGCGCGCCACGTTTCGGGCAACAGCTCCGCGCCGGACTTCAGGTCGAGGATGTTTTCGCCGATCGCCACGCCCGGGCGCGGATCGTTTCCGCCAAACGAAAAGATGCCTAGCGGCAAATTTTGCACCGGGAAATGCGGATGGCCGTTGGCGCTGGTGAGCCAGCTTTCGCGGGACGGGTCGTGGGTTTCGTCGATCATGCTCATTGCGGTAATTGGGCCTTCGGGAAGTCGGCCCAGCACGCGTCGTAGTCGTGTTGCGCATGGTCGAGCGCAAACTGCGTCGGCCGGTAAGGCCAGCAGCTTTCGACCATGAAGGCCATGGTGTTGTCGATCTTGGTCGGCTTCAGCTCGGCGGCGCTCGCCTTCTTCCACGCATCGACGTCGGGGCCGTGGCCGCTCATCAAATTGTGCAGCGACAGCCCGCCCGGCGCGAAGCCGCCTTCCTTGGCGTCGTAGGCGCCGTGGATCAGGCCCATCGCCTCACTCATCACGTTGCGGTGGAACCAGGGCGGGCGGAACGTGTCCTCGCCCACCATCCAGCGCGGCGGGAAGATGACGAAGTCGGCGTTGGCCCGGCCCGGCGTCTCGCTCGGGCTGGTGAGGACGGTGAAGATCGAGGGATCGGGATGGTCGAAACTGACCGTACCGATGGTGTTGAACCGCGCCAGCTCATAGCGGCACGGGGCGAGGTTGCCGTGCCAGGCGACGACGTCGAGCGGGGAATGGTCGAGCGTCGTCGTCCAGAGGCTGCCGAGATATTTCTGGACCACCTCATGGTCGCCGTCGACGTCCTCGAAGGCAGCGACTGGGGTTTCGAAATCGCGCGGGTTGGCGAGGCCGTTGGAGCCGATCGGCCCGAGGTCGGGAAGGCGAAACGGCGCGCCATGGTTTTCGGCGACATAGCCGGTCGCCGGTCCGTCGACGTCGACCCGGAACTTCATGCCCCTCGGAATCAGCCCGACCCAGCCCGGGTGTAGCGCCATCCGGCCCAACTCGGTGAAGACATGCAGCGTGCCGGCCTGCGGGATGATCAGCAACTCGCCGTCGGCATCGACGAACACGCGCCGCTCCATCGACTTGCCGGCGCGGTAGAGATGGACCGCGACGCCCGAAAGGTCGGCCGGGTCGCGGTTGGCCATCATCGTCACCAGCCCGTCGACGAAGTCGGTGCCCTCGGGCAACGGCATCGGGTCCCAGCGCAGGCGGTTGGGTGGCAGCGGCGCGTCGACCGTGCCCGGCGCAAACAGCTTCGCGCCGTCATATTTCCCATAAGGCGGATGATCCGCCGTCGGCCGCATCCGGTAGAGCCAGCTGCGCCGGTTCTCGTGCCGCGGCGCGGTGAAGGCCGTGCCGCTCAATTGCTCGGTGTAGAGGCCGAAGGCCGGGCGCTGCGGGCTGTTGCGGCCCTTGGGCAGCGCGCCCGGCACCGCCTCGCTTTCGAAATGCCCGCCGAAGCCGGTCAGGTAAGCCCCGTCGTTGCTCACGCGTCGACCTTGATCACGCCGCGGCGGATCTGGTCGAGCTCGATGCTTTCGAACAGCGCCTGGAAATTCCCGTTGCCGAAGCCCTCGTTGCCCTTGCGCTGGATGATCTCGAAGAAGATCGGCCCGACCATGTTCTCGGTGAAGATCTGGAGGAGGATGCCCTCGTCGCCGACCGCGCCGTCGATCAGGATCTTGTTTTTCTTCAGCCGCTCGACGTCCTCGCCGTGGCCGGGCACGCGCTTGTCGATCAGCTCGAAATAGGTGTCGATCGTGTCCTGCAAACGGACGCCGCGTTCCCGCAGCGCCTCGACCGTGTCGTAGATATTCTCGGTGGTCAGCGCGAGGTGCTGGATGCCTTCGCCCTGATACTCGTTGAGATATTCCTCGATCTGGCTCTTGTCGTCCTGGCTCTCGTTGAGCGGAATGCGGATCGCCTTGTCGGGCGCGATCATCGCCTGCGAAAACAGGCCGGTCGCCTGACCCTTGATGTCGAAGTACTTTTGCTCTTCGAAGCCGAACAGCTTAGAGTAGAACTCCGACCAGGTGCGCATCTGGCCGCGGTAGACGTTGTGGGTCAGGTGATCGAGGATATCGAGGCCGACGTCGTTCTTCGCCGCTTCCTCGCGCCAGCCGGGAATTTCCTCCCAGCCGTCGTAGATCGAACCCTTCTCGCCGAACTTGTCGACGAGGTAGAGATAGCTGCCGCCGATGCCCTCGATGACATAGCTGTCGGCGTCGAGGATGCCTTCCGCCGCATCGACCGGCTTGGCGCCGTTGGCGACGGCATGTTCGTAGGTCTTCTTCGCATCGTCGACCCTGAACGCCATCGAGCTGGCCGACGGGCCGTGCAGCTTGCGAAATTCGGCCGCCTGGCCGGTATCGTCGCGATTGAGCAGCAGGTTGATGCGGCCTTGGACGAAGCGCTCGATGTTGCGCGTCGGATGGCGATGCGAAGGGACAAAGCCCAGCAGGCGGAACTGCGTTTCCAGCTGGCCGGGGTCGGGCGAGGTAAACTCGCAGAACTCAAACCCGTCGAGGCCCAGCGGGTTGTCGGGGGTCACGGCCATGGCAAACGCTCCTTCGAATGTTCGGGCGCTCGTTCGCGCCGATGGATGCCGGTGTCAACTTCGGGGGTGGTCACATCGCTGACACTTGAAGGCGGTGCCGGGGAGGCAGACATTGCCGCCCATGATCGACGTCCGCCCCTTCGAGTCGCTTGGCCACGCCCAACACGGCTGGCTCAATGCCCGCCGCCATTTCAGCTTCGCCGACTATTACGATCCCGGCCGGATGGGCTGGGGCGCGATCCGTGTCTGGAACGACGACACGATCGCTGCCAAGAATGGTTTCCCGCCGCACCCGCACCGTGACATGGAAATCATCACCTACGTCCGCGAAGGCGCCATCAGCCACAAGGACTCGATGGGCAACGAAGGCCGCACCGCGGCCGGCGACGTGCAGGTGATGAGCGCCGGCTCGGGCGTAGTCCATGCCGAATACAACCTCGAGGACGAGGACACGACGCTGTTCCAGATCTGGGTCCAGACCGACCACAAGGGCGCTGCGCCCGGCTGGGGCATGCAGCCGTTCCCTAAGGAGGACCGGGACGGTGCCTTCCAACTGCTCGCGAGCGGCGATCCGGACGACGGATCGCTGACCATCCAGGCCGATGCCCGCGTGCTCGGCGCGACCGTCAAGCCGGGCGGTGAACTGCGCTACGCGGCGGATCCGATGCGGCACCAGTACCTCGTCCCTTCGGGCAACGTCCGCGTCAACGGCGTCGCCGCCGGGCCGCGAGACGGCGTGGCGATCACCGGCGAGGACGAAATCCGCATCGAGGCGGATTCCGACGCGGAAATCGTGCTGGTCGACGCGCGCTAGGCGCCAAAAGTCTTTCCTTTCGCGCGCGTTAGGGGCAAGAGGCGCCCGCGCGCGGCCGTCGCGGGGGCGGCCGGACACGTGCATATCCTTTGGGACCAAGGAAAGGACGCGGGGCGGGACATGGGCCTTCGCATGTTCAGATCGTTTGGCATGACGGGTGCGATGACCGCGCTGGGAATCGTCCTCGGCAGCGGCGTAGCGACGGCACAGCAGACCGCGCCCGCGACCACCAACCAGGCGACCCCGGCGCCCGCGCCGACCCCGACCCCGACGCCGGGCTCGATCGGCAATCCGGCGCTCGAGAATTTCAACCTCAACGGCACCGTGACGCGCGAAGCGACCCCCGCGCCCGCACCGTCGCAGCCTCCGGCCACCCGTCCCGCGCCCGCGCCGACGCGCGACGCGCCGA
>JAEWBB010000008.1 GCA_023391375.1 Pseudomonadota bacterium
CATAACCCGTCCCGGCGGCGTCCACCGGGCCCCGGGCCGCTCCGTCATCCGACGGGGCGGCCCTTTCCTTATGCTGCTTCCGGCTCGACTTCCTTCGCCCGTTGCGGAAAGAGCAGGACGATGGCGAAGATCGCCGCGGCCAGCGCCAGCGAGGCGATCGGGCGACTGAGGTTGAGGCCGCCCTTAGCGATCGGCTTGTCAAGGAAATCGCCAACCGTCGCGCCGAGCGGGCGAGTCAGGATGAACGCCGCCCAGAATAGTGCGACGCGGTTGATGCGAGTGGCGAAGTAAAGCACCGCCACCAGTGCGATCAGACCGCCGAACAGCGCCGCTCCGCCGAGATAGCCAAGCCCCCCCGTATCCGCTGCCCAGTCGCCGAGTGCCGTGCCGAGCGTCTGAGAAAAGGTGATTGTCAGCCAGTAGAAGGCCTCGGTGCGCGGCGCGACGATATGGTCGGTCGACACCTTTCCTTCGACCGCCCGCCACGAGACGAGCGAGGCGAGCACGAGGCCGAACAGCAGGAGCGACCCGCCGGTGTAGCCGATGCCCATCGAGCGGGTCGCGAAGTCGGCCAGCGTCGTTCCCGCCGTGGTCGAAGCGATGATGGTCGCCCAGTAGAGGAAGGGGTGGAAGCGCCGGGCGCGGATCTGAAGCAGCACGAGCACGATCAGGATCACCCCGAAAATGCCCGTGCCGACGAGATAGCCGTTGAGGCCCTGCGCCCCGGCCTGCGGCGTGGTTTCGCCGAGCCAACTCATGCTCACCGCATCGCCCGCCGTCTCGCCGAGCGTGGTGGCGAAGATCTTGGCAATCCAGAAGCCGAGCGTGATCGCGGGGACCTTGGAGAGCAGTTCCGATTGCGCCTCAGGCGCTTCCAACTCCGTCATGCGTCAGCTCCTGTTTAGTCGTGGTCGACCCGGCCTTCGGACTTATTCTCGACAACCCGCCCGGTCCTTCCGTCGATGCCGATTTCCTGGACGTTGGCCTTTTGCTGGATGTCGAACGAGTAGCGCCAGATGCCGCCCTCCTTCTCATACTCGGACGAGATGATCTTGCCCGGTGCGAGCTTGAGCGCGATCGCCCGCGCCTTGGCCATCGACAATTGGGGAGCGGGCGGCTTTGCGGCGACGCCCGTGCCGGTGGCGAGCAGGGCTGCGGCGGCGGCGATGAGAACGGTCTTGGTCATGGCATTCTCCTTTGCCGGACCAAGCTAGGCAGCGGACGGACGGGCCGCCATAAGCAGCCGCGTAGACACAGGATTTGGAGGACAGCTTGGCCCGCGAGCGCGCAGAAAACCGGCAAATCCTGGCCGCGGCGGCGATCGTCCTCCTGCAGATCCTCGCTTGCATCTTCTTCATCCTCGACGCGATTTCCGACCAGAGCGAGGCCGGCGCCGGCGCGGCTTCGCTGCTCGAACTTGGCGTTGCGGTCGCCCTGCTCACCGGGATCCTGGTGAGCGCCGCTTACATCATGCGACTGCGGCGTGAAGTCCGGTTGCGCGCCACCGCCGTGGCGATCGCAAAGGGGGCGTTGTCGGACATCCTCGTCGACCGCTTCGCGCAATGGGGACTTTCGAACGCAGAGGCCGATGTCGCGCTGTTCGCCCTCAAGGGGTGCAGCATCGCCGAGATTGCCGAACTTCGGACCGCCGCACCGGGCACGGTCCGCGCGCAGCTAAGCCAGATCTATGCCAAGGCCGGCGTGTCGAGCCAGCCGATGCTCATGTCGTTGTTCCTCGACGAACTGATGACGATGGACGCGCCGGCGACGCGCTAGAAATCGAATCCGAGCGCGGCATAGGCGTGGACGCTCGTGGTGCCGGTGCCGTCTTCAAACTCGGGGCCGGCGGACATCAGGAGCGACACAGGTCCGCCCAAGGCGACGACTGCGCCCACTCCCGCGGTAGTGACGCCATGGCCGCCGTCGGCGTCCGCGCCTTCATGGGCAAGTTCGACGCCAACGGTAGCCTTATCGGAAAGCGCGCGAGTGACGGCTAAGCCTTGCTGCCAACTGTCCCTTGCGTCCAAACCGTTCCGCAGGGTGATACCCCCGCCGCCGAATACCGACCAGTCGCCCTTGTCCATCTCCGCCCATAGCGGAAGCAACACCGCCGCCTTGCCCTCGCCGCTGGTCGGCAGGATCAGGCGCGGGAATGCGGCGATCGAAACGCCGCTCTTTTCGTCGTTCACGAATCTGAATTTGGCCGCGACTTCGACATCGCCCTTCCGGGCACGGAGACCGTTGCCGCCGCCCGCCGTCAGGTCGAGCGGGAGGGTCGCGGTCAGCTGCAGCCCCGGCAGCGCGCCATAGTTGAGGTCGAACCCGGTTGCCCCGCCGAACGCGCCATGGTCGAAACTTCCGTCGACGAAGGTGTAGACTTCCCATTTGGCGAGGTCGGTCGGTGCGGGGTCGTCGGTAATATAAGGTGGTCCCGCCATGGCCGACGAAGAGACCAACCCAAGGGCCAGAAGGATCGCGCGCGCTGTCATCAGCATTGCGTGCGACCGCGCTGGGCCAGCGTCAAGCCGCCAGTCCGTGCCCTTCGCCGAGGTAGTCGGCGCTCTGCATCTCCTCCAGGCGGCTGACGGTGCGCTGGAATTCGAAATTGCCGTCGCCTGCGGGATAGAGGCCTTCGGGTTCGGCGTCGGCGCTTGCGAGCAGTTTGACCCGGTGTTCGTACAGCGCGTCGACCAGCGTCACGAAGCGCGCCGCCTCGTTGCGCATTTCGCGGGTCATCTTGGGAATTCCGACGACGATGATCGTGTGGAATTCGCGGGCAATGGCGAGATAGTCGGCGGCACCGCGCGCCTCGCCGCACAGCCGCTTGAAACTGAACACCGCGACGCCCTTCAAGGCCTTGGGCACGTGCATCGACCGCCCCGCGCCGACACCGAGTTCGCAGCTCGGGACGTGGGCGCGGTCCTCGGGCGGGTAATCGGTCAGGCGGAAAAAGGCCTCGCTCAGCTTCGCCGTCGCTTCGGGCCCGTTGGGCACGTACCAGGTGTCCATCCCGCCCAGCCGGTCGAGCCGGTAATCGACCGGGCCGTTCAGCGGGAGCACCTTCATCCGCGCCTCGATCAGCCGGATGAAGGGCAGGAACAGTTCGCGGTTGAGCCCGTCCTTGTAGAGGTCGGCGGGCGGCCTGTTGGACGTCGTGACGATGCCCACGCCCTGCTCGATCAGGCGGGTGAACAGGCGCCCCATGATCATCGCATCGGCCGGGTTGGTGACCATCATCTCGTCGAAACACAGCAGCCGCGTTTCGTCGGCGATGTCGTCGGCGACCCTGAGCACCGGATCGCCCTCGCTGCCGCGCGCCTCCTTCAGCCGGTCGTGGATTTCCAGCATGAACGGCGCGAAGTGGGTGCGGCGTTTTGGCGCCGCATCGATATTGGCGTAGGCCAGGTCCATCAGCATCGACTTGCCGCGCCCGACCCCGCCCCAAAGATACAGCCCGGCCTGCGCCGGCGTTTCACGGCCGAACAGTCGGGACAGGAAACCGGTCTTGGTGTTGCCGAGCGTGGCGGCGAAGGCATCGAGGGCGACGGCCGCCCGCTCCTGGTCCGGATCGGCCTTCAGTTCGCCGGCCGCGACCAGCGCGGCATAGGCATCAACGACGGACGGCACCCGCGTCCCCGTCTACCCGGTCGCCGCGCGGCTTGATCAGCTTCAGCGTGCCGGTGAAGTCGTAGCAAGGCGCGCCGTCCTGCTCGAGCCAGCCCGACAGGAAGGCGATCCCGCCTGGCGTCTGCCGCACCAGCCGGACGTGAGCGGTCAGCGGCGTGCCGACGACGCCCCGCGCGAGGAAGCGGGTGTGCATTTCGAGGGTGACATAATGGCCCTCGGCCATCCCGGCGCAGCGCCCGCCGGCGAACAGCGCCATGTCAGTGAAGCTCATCACCGCGCCGCCGTGGATCGACCCGCCCATGTTCTGGTGCGCCTCGGTCGGGAACATCCGCACCTCGGCGGTATCCTCGCCGGTCGGGCGGAAGATCAGTCGCCCCGTTGCCCCGGCAAAACTGCCGCGGGGAAAGTCGCCCCAGCTGTACCAGCCGGGATGATCGGCATCTTCGACCGCCCCGTTGGGCAGGTTCAAGCGGCGCGCTCCGCGACCATCTTCTTGGTCTCGGCGATCGCCTTGGCGGGCGACAGGCCCTTCGGGCAGACGTTGGCGCAGTTCATGATGGTGTGGCAGCGATACAGGCGGAACGGATCCTCGAGCTGGTCGAGCCGTTCGCCGGTCGCCTCGTCGCGGCTGTCGGCCAGCCAGCGGTAGGCGGCGAGCAGGATCGCCGGGCCCAGGAACTTGTCGCTGTTCCACCAGTAGCTCGGGCAGCTGGTCGAGCAGCAGGCGCACAGGATGCACTCATAGAGGCCGTCCAGCTTGGCGCGGTCTTCCGGCGACTGGAAACGCTCCTTGCCCGACGGCTCGGGGGTCGACGACTTCAGCCACGGCTGTACGCTGGCGTACTGCGCGTAGAAGTGGGTCATGTCGGGGACCAGGTCCTTGACCACTTCCATGTGCGGCAGCGGGGTGATCTGGACCTCGCCCTTGCAATCCTCGATCGCGGTGGTGCAGGCGAGGCCGTTTTTGCCGTTCATGTTCATCGCACACGACCCGCAGATGCCCTCGCGGCATGAGCGGCGGAAGGTCAGCGTCGGGTCGACCTCGTTCTTGATCTTGATGATCGCGTCGAGGACCATCGGGCCGGTCTTGTCGAGGTCGATGGTGTAGGTGTCGTAGCGCGGGTTGGCGCCGGTATCCGGATCGTAGCGATAGACCTTGAACGACTTGAGCCGCTTGCCCTCCTGCGCCTTGTAGTTCCGACCCTTCTGGATCTTGCTGTTCTTGGGCAGGGTGAATTCGGCCATCGGTCTTTGAACTCGCTTCGGGTGGCTGTGGTTGCCGATGCGCTTAGCGGCCATGGCCAGCGTTGTGAAGCGCGGCTATCGCTAGCGTCATGCCGGGGCCGATCCTGATTTACGTCCACGACCTGCGCGCCAGCGGCGTGGTCGCCAATGCGCTGGCGATCGCGCGGCGGGTGGCGGCGGAACGCGAGGTGGTGCTGGTCGCGGGGCATGGAGTGGGGCTGCACGTCGACGCCGATATCGCACCCGCGCGGCTGGAAGTGATCGAGGACGACGGAACGAGCAAGCTCTCGCCGGTCGGCCCGCTTCGCCAGCTCATCCGCGCGATGAAGCCGGCGCTGGTCCTGTCAGCCGGCAACCTCGGCCACGGCACCGTCTGGCTGGCGGCGCGGGGGAGCGGCGTGCGCACCGCCTACCGCATTTCCAACGCCGTCGACCGGCCGGGCGGCGGGCTTCGTACCCGCATCCGGCGGGCATGGCACGGCCGGCTGGCCAGTGATGCGGACCTGTTGCTGCTGGTCGGGCAAAGCCTCAAGGACCGCCCGCCCTACGCCGCGGCGATGGCGGCGGGCCGTGCGGTCGTCATTCCGAACGGGATCGACCTCGACAAGGCCAGGCGCCTCGCCCAGACCCCTGCCCCGCATCCGTGGCTGGCGGACAAGGTGTTGCCGGTCGTGATGGCGGTCGGACGCATCCACCCGCAGAAGAACCTGCCGATGCTGCTCGACGCCGCCGCACTGGCGATGGCGGCCCGGCCGTTTCGTCTGGTGCTGGTCGGCAAGGGGCCGGACGACGCCGTCGCGGCGCTCAAGGCGCAGGCCCGCGATCTCGGCATCGCCGACAACGTCTTGTTCGCGGGCGAGCAGGCCAACGTTTTCGCCTGGCTGAGCCATGCCGACCAGTTCGCGCTTGTCAGCCGGTGGGAAGGTTCGTCGAACGCGCTGCTCGAGGCGATGGCGGTGGGCACGCCGCTCTTGGCCAGCCGCCAGGCGGGTGACGCCGCGGTCGTGCTCGACGGCGGCCGATACGGTTTACTGGTCGATGGCAACAGCGAGGCGGCGATCGCCCATGGCATCCTCAGGCAACTCGACAAGCCGGTGAAACCGGGCAAGCGCGCCGAGGCCTACCGCCTTGCCGACACTCTCGACGCCTATGCGCTGGCGCTAACCGCCTTCTGACAGGAACGCCGCGACCGCCTCGCCCATCGCCTTGTGCTGGGCCGCGGGATCGGCGCCCAAATCCCCGTTACGGCGACCGGCGGGCAAGAGCGCCGCGTCTGTCGCGCCGAGGTGGCGCATGTCGGGCAGCATCACCCGCTGGCCGCGCCCGTTGGATACCAATTGCCAGTCGGCGGTCCGCCGCGCCTCCGCCCGCGCCGGTTCATTGGGATTGCGGCCGCTGACGAGCAGGACGGGACCCGCCGCCGGCGCGTTCGATACGCCGAGGAAGTCGCCGTCGAGGTCGACCGCCCGCGCACCGGGCAGCCCAGCCAACGCTGCCACGGCCGCCGCGCCGCCGATCGAATGACCGACGAGGTGAATGCGCGTCGCGCGCCCGAACGCGGCCAACGACGGTGCGGCCTTGGCCACCCGCAACAATGCGTCCCGTGCTTCCGCCACCCGCCCCTCACTGGCCTGCGGCGAGGTGGCCGGATCGAGTCCGGCGACCAGCATCCCGCGACTCGCAAGCCCCGAGAGCAGCCAGCGATAATCGCGCGACCCGAGGCCCGCGCCCGGCGCGAACAGCACCAGCGGATAGGTCCCGGTTTGCGGTTCAGCGTCATGTCCCGCCGGTCCCCTGGCGGCGGCAAGGTCGGCGGCCGCGGCGGCACCGAATCGTCGGGAAAGCGGAGCGCTCGGCGGCGAATGCGCCGCTCGACCGGGTCCACTGGCCGGGTAGAAGAGAAGGACCGGCTCGCCGCCCAGCTCGACCTGCCGCCAGCCGACCGCATCGGGCCCGGGCAGGGCCACCGCATCGAGCGCGGTCACGGACGCGGGGTCAGGCGCGACGCTGCGCTCGCGACAGCCCGCGACAACCAGCATCAGGGCGAAAAGGGCGCGCTTCAGCCGAGCGCCTTCACTGCGTCGAGCACCGCTTCGGCGTGGCCGGCGACCTTGACCTTGCGCCACACCTTTTTGACCGTGCCATCCTCGCCGATCAGGAAAGTGGCGCGCTCCAGCCCCATATATTCGCGGCCGTAGAGTTTCTTTTCGACCCAGGTGCCAAACGCGTCGCTGATCGCGCCGTCGGCATCGCTGACCAGCGGCACCTTGAGGTCGTACTTGGCGGCGAACTTGTCGTGCTTGGCGGCCGTATCGCGCGACACGCCGACCACCTTCGCGCCAGCCTTGGCGAAGGCATCGATGTGCGCCGAAAAGTCCTGCGCCTCACGGGTGCAACCGGGCGTATCGTCCTTGGGATAGAAATAGAGGACGAGCGGCCCGCCCGGGCTCGCGAGGTCGATCGTGTCGCCCCCCGTCGTCGTCACCGCGATTCCCGGGGCCTTGTCGCCTTCACCGATCATGCGCCGTCCTTCACCTTGTCCCAAAGAGCCGCCACCCTTTGCCGCGCGGCATCGATCGCTTCAAGCAGCCCGTCCCAGTCGGCATGGCCGCACAGGTCGGCGACCTTGGCACGGGTGGCGGGGGCCGGGTCCATCTGCTCGACCGGCGCGACCAGCCGCATGACCACCAGCAGCCGGCTCAACAGGCGCAGGTCCGCATCCGCCTGCCCATCGACCAGGCCGGCACCGGCGAGGTCGGCGATGGCCACCTCGAGCCGCGGGTCGAGGCCGATGCGGGTGGACAGCTGGAGGGTGTGGACGGCAAATTCGAGGTCGACCAGCCCGCCCGGACCCAGCTTGACGTCGAGCGGTCCGGCCGGCGGCTTGTGACGGGCGATGTCGGCGCGCATCGTCGCCGCGTCGGCGCGCACCTTGGCCGGGTCGCGCGCCATGCCGAGGACGCCCTTGAGCAGCGCCTCGGCGCGGGCGCGACCGTGGGCGCTGCCGGTCAGCGGGCGGGCGCGACACAGCGCCATATGTTCCCATGTCCAGGCCTGCTCGCGCTGGTAGCGGTCGAAGCCGTCGAAGCTGACGGCCAGCATTCCCTGCGTGCCCTGCGGCCTAAGCCGCGTGTCGACGTCGTACAACGGCCCCGCGGCGGTCGGGACGCTGAGCGCCGCCGTCAACCGGCTGGCGAGCCGGTTGTAATAGTCGGTCGCGCTCAAGGGTTTGCGGCCGTCGGACTGGACGCCGTCGGGTGCGTCGTAGAGGTAGATGAGGTCGAGGTCGCTGGCATGGGTCAGCGCGCGGCCGCCCAGCCGGCCTAGCGCCAACGTGACCATGTCGCCGCCCGGCACGCGGCCATGGTTGACCGCGAACTCTTCTTCGACCCGCTCGGCAAGCGCGACGATGGTCGCTTCGGCGAGGTCGCTATAGCCCTCGGCGACGGCGATCGGGTCGCGGTGCGCGGCCAGCAACTGCACGCCGAGCGCGAACCGCCGCTCCCCGACCAGCCGGCGCATCCGGTCGAGCGCCTCGTCCATCGGCAGCGGGCCGATGATGCCGGCAAACCGCGCCGCCAGTTCGTCGACCGGCGGCGGGAGCGCGAAACTGGTTTCGTCGATCAGCCCGTCGAGCAGCGCCGGGCGGCGCGACAGCTGGTCGGCCAGCGGCGGAGCGTGGGCCAGCACCAGCGCCACCATCTCGGCCATCTGCGGCCGTGCCTCCAACAGGCGGAACAGGTTCACGCCGCTCGACAGTCGCTCGACCAGGTCGCTGAAGCGGTTGAGCGCACGCGGCCAGTCCGGTCCTTCCGCAATCGCGCGGAATAGGGTCGGCAGCATGGCTTCGAAGGCCTGGCGCGCTGCGGTCGAGCGCAGCGCCCGCACCCGGCCCGAGCGCCAGTCGGCGATCCGCCGCAGCGCCTCGTCCGGCGGGGTCATGCCGAGTTCTTCCAGTTCGGCGCGCAGCAGGTCGGGGTCGTTCGACAGCCGGTCTTCCTTCGGCGCCACCAGCCGGTCGAACAGGCGGCCCACCGCATCGACATGCGGGCGGAGCCCGGCGAGCCAGGTCGCGGAGTCAGCCGCGCCGTCCAGCCTGGCCAGCCGCTCCAGCGTGTCGCCCGCCGGCAGCCGGTGCTCCTGGCGGTCGTCGAGCATCTGGACGCGGTGTTCGGCAGTGCGCAACGCGCGGTAGGCGGCGGCAACCGCTCCCGCCTCGTCATGCGGCAAGTGCCCCGACGCGGCGAGCGCTTCCAACGCCCCCACCGTCGCCGGCACCCGCAGCGCCGGCTCGCGCCCGCCGTGAATCAGTTGCAGCACCTGGGCGAAGAATTCGGCCTCGCGGATCCCGCCGCGCCCGCGCTTGAGGTCGAAGCCCGGGCCGAACGCCTGCCCCTGCGCATAATGGTCGCGGATCCGGTTCGACAGCCCACCGATCTGCTCGATCGCGCCATAGTCGAGTGCGCGCCGCCACACGAACGGCTGCAGCTCGGCCAGGAACCGCTCGCCCAGCGCCTTGTCCCCGGCGCAGGCCCGGGCGCGGATGAAGGCGGCGCGCTCCCACGTCTCGGCCTGGCTTTCGTAATGGGAGAGGGCGGCGCCGACCGACAGCGCGATCGGCGTCGCCTCGCTCGCCGGGCGCAAGCGCAGGTCGACCCGCTCGACAAAGCCTTCGGAATCGCGTGCCTGGAGCAGTTCGACCGTGCGCCGCACCAGCCGCACCGCCGCCTCGCCCGCTTCCTCGCGCGGCCGGCGCGGCAGGATGGCGGGATCGAACAGGAAGATGAGGTCGACGTCGGACGAATAGTTGAGCTCGCGGCTGCCCAGCTTGCCCAGCGCGAGGGCGACGAGGCCCGCCGGCTCGGCGTCCGGCAGTCGCTCGGCAAAGGCCCCGCGGATCGCCGCGTCGATCGCCGAGTCCGCGAAGTCGCTCAGCGCGCCGGTCACCGCCTCGAGGTCGAGCTCGCCGGACAGGTCGCCCAGCGCCGCGGCGAGCGCGAGGCGGTGGCGGCGACGGCGCAAGTCGACGGCGAGGTCGACGCCTCCCGGTTCGACCGCGCGCGTGATGGCTGCCGCTGCCCCCTCTCGCAGGAATAGGTCGACTGTATCGGGAAACCGGGCGGCGAGACCGGCGAGGAAGACGCTGTGCGCCTTCGCACGCTCCAGTGCATCGGCGCGTTGGGCGGGAATGCCGATCATCGACGAGTCGATGCGCCCAAATCGACGAAAAGGGAAACTATTGAAGGATTTGAGGCGTTTCGGTCCCAATGCATAGCTTGCTCAAGACCTTGGACTCGGCCGAAATGGTGGACAAAGGGCGTCGCCCGATCCGCCTCGAAGGCCCGTGCCCGCAGGCGGGGATCGCGGCGGCGCTTCGGCGCGCGTTCGACAATCCCGTCCGCCCGGCCGACGACGTGGAGGACGAATTCGCGCTCCTCCTGTCGCAGGTCCACTAGGCCCAGAACCCTAAGCGTCGTCGTCTTCGTCGTCGTCCTGCAATCCGGCGCCGGCGGCAGCATCGCGCCCGCCCGACAGTTCGTCGACCTGCCCCATGATGGTCTGCAGCGCGGTCTTGTCGCCCTGCGAAGGTGACTGGCGGCGCGACGGGAGCGTATCGCCGGTCATCAGCTGTTCGAGCGCTACACGGCCACGCGCGACGCGGCTCTTGATCGTGCCGACCGCGCAGCCGCAAATCTCGGCGGCCTCTTCATAGGCAAACCCGCCCGCGCCGACGAGAATCAGCGCCTCGCGCTGCGGCTGCGGCAGCTGGAGCAGCGCGCGCTGCATGTCGCCCAGTTCGATGTGCCGATCCTGGCTGGCCGGCGCGGCGAGGATGCGCGACGCCGTCACCTCGTCCCATTCGCCGCGGAAGCGCGCGCGGCGCATCTGCGACAGGAACAGGTTGCGCAGGATGATGAAGGTCCAGGCACGCATGTTGGTGCCGGCCTGGAAGCGCTTGCGCGCCGCCCATGCCTTCAGCAGCGTTTCCTGCACCAGGTCGTCCGCGACGTCGCGGCTGCCCGACAGCGAGCGGCCGAAGGCGCGCAGGTGCGGGATGACCTGCGCCAGCTGGTCCTTGAATTCGGGATCGGACAGCGGCGTGGGCGGCTCGCCGTCCGCGCGCACAGGCTTCTGGTCGAGGTCCTCGGCCACGGTGTCGCTGCCCCTTGCTCCGCCATCGCCAAGCGCGACGGCGCTGTTACGCTCACTCATCAAATGGAGATCGCTTCCTGGAAAGATACTTAAGCGGTCAGGCCTTGACCAACAAGAGCAGCGCGAAAACCACGATCACCGCGACCAGGCTGACGGTCAGCACGACGCGGTTGACCGGATTGGAATTGCCGGCGCGCGCTTCGGTCTTGTCGAGATGCTCGGGGTGTTCGGGCACGGGATGGCCGCTCCTTGATCGTTTCGGGTCTGTCGCCAACGCCGGGCGCGAAGGCCCGGTTCCGCGTCAGGCGACGGGAACCGTCGCCTGGTCGAAGAACAGCGCCTGGCTGATCGCCGCCTTCACCGTCGCACGCTGGAACGGCTTGGTGATGAGGAAGGTCGGTTCAGGGCGGGTGCCGGTCAGCAGGCGCTCGGGGAAGGCGGTGATGAAGATCACTGGCACGCGGAAGTCCTGGAGGATGTCCTTGACCGCGTCGATGCCCGAGCTGTCGTCGGCCAGCTGGATGTCGGCCAGGACCAGACCCGGCGGGTTGCGGTGCGCGAGCGCGACCGCTTCGTCGCGGGTGACGGCGACGCCGGTAACATTGTGGCCGAGGTCGCGGACGATCGTTTCGATGTCCATCGCGATGATCGGCTCGTCCTCGATGATCAGCACGTCGGCGTGGGTCTGGCGCTCGATTTCCTCGACCGCTTCGGCGACCAGGCTTTCGACGTCGGCGGCCGGCGCCCCGATGAGGTAGCCGGCGTCATCACTGGAGAAGCCCTCGAGGCTGGTCAGCAGCAGCGCCTGGCGCGAAAGCGGGGTCACCCGGGCAAGGCGGGCGTGGGCGATGCCTTCGGCGCCGATCGCATTGGCGACATCGGGATCCTCCCCTTCATCGATGCTCGCGCTCGACCAGATGGCGTGGAAGGTCTTGTAGAGGCCGAGCCGCGGATCGACGTCGCGCGGGAAATCCTCCGGCGCCGCGACGATCGCTTCAAGGGTCGCCCGGACGAAATTGTCCCCGTGCGCCTGGCTGCCGGTCAGGGCCCGGGCATAACGGCGAAGGAAGGGAAGATGGGGGGCGAGTTCCTGACCTAGCGACATATCGACTCCAAAAATTCGTTACGCGACCGTGTTGGGCGCGGCTTGTTCATGTTTCAAGTGCGCCGGGGAAACGGAGCGACCGTTGCATCGCTGTGACACTCCCCCACGCATCTGTTCACACTCGTCGGAACAAAGCAGTCGCCATTTGGTTTCCCATCCGCAACCGCACGATGCGTATTTGTTGCGATTGACGTGGGCGAAGGGGTCAATAAGAAGTCCGGCCAGTGGTCCGGGACCTTGCCGTTTCGCCCGCAATGTTGTGTTCGCCGGTCGCGGGTTAGCGCGGAGGGGGATGAGGATTTTGGATAATAGTTCGTCGGATTCGTCGCGGCGCGCACGTCAGGACCAGTCATCGATGCCAGCAGAGAAGAAACGTACACGTCGCGCCGACCTCGGCCGCGCCCTGCGTACCGTCTATGACGATACGCTGCGCGAAGACGTGCCCAACGACTTCCTCGACCTGCTCGGCAAGCTCGATTGAGGTAGGGCCGGGCCCGCCGCCTGATGCGCCTGCCCCGATGGATTGAGGCCCTTCCCACACCGGCCAAGCTTCTCCTGTTCCTGTCCGCGGCTCTGCTGCCGTTCGGCGCGGTCCTCGCGTGGACGGCGTCGTCGGCGCTGTACGACGCGGACAACAGCAATCGCCAGAACGCGCGCCTCGACGCGTCGATGCTGGCCGCCACCATCCAGGACCTTGTCGCCCGAAATGCACTGGCGCTGCGCGTGTCGGCCAATGCCGCGCTCGTCGGCTCGGCCGGCAACCCGTGCGCCGTCGCCCAGCGATCGCTGGCCATCGCCCCGGCCCTTGCCCGCGAATTCGAGCTGGAGGACGCCAACGGGCAGCCGACCTGCGCCACGCCCGGATATGTCGCCGCGCCCGACAACCCGCTGGTCGCGCCGGGCGATATCAAGCTGTGGGTGGCCAGCGACGGCACCTCGCTGATGATCCGCACCGGCGTCGTGCGCGGCAGTGCGACGACCCGCATCCCGCTGGGCACGCTGGTCGAACTGGCCAAGGCCGACAAGCACCTGATTTCCGCGACGCTGGGCGACGGCAAGAATTCGCTTCCGCTTCTGGTCAGCCAGACCGCGATCGACACCGAGCACCGCACCCAGATCGATACCCTGCCGATCGCCAGCAATCGCTTGCAGCTGGTCGCGGTGTCGGAGATCGACCCGATCAAATTGGGCGACAAGCTGTCGATCCTGCTCCCGGTCCTGATGTGGGCGATGGCCGGGATCCTGAGCTGGTACCTGATGCACCGCCTGCTGATCGGGCCCCTGCGGCGATTGCAAAAGCGGGTGGTCGACTACGTCCCGGGCGACGATTTCGACGAGCTGGTCGAGGACCGCTACGGCCAGGCCGGCGAAATCCGCGAACTGGCCGAGAGCTTCGCCGCCGCGCTGGCCCGGATCGACGAGGGCGAAAAGCAGATGGGCGAAGCGTTGGAGGGACAGCGCAAGCTGGTCCGCGAAGTGCACCATCGGGTCAAGAACAACCTCCAGGTCGTCGCCTCGCTGCTTTCCATCCACGGCCGCAGCGCGTCGGGCGCCGAGGCCCGCGCCGCCTATGCCGGGATCGGTCGTCGGGTCGATGCGCTGTCAGTCGTCCACCGCAACCATTTCGCCGAGCTGGAAGAAAATAAGGGCATCCAGCTGCGCCCGCTGCTGACCGAATTGGCGTCGGGCCTGCGCGCGTCGGCGCCCAAGGAAAGCGCCGGCTTCGCCATCGACCTCGACCTCGAACCGACCTCCACCACCCAGGACACGGCGGTCGCCGTCGCCTTCTTCGTCACCGAGCTGGTCGAATATGCCATGGTCGCCCGCCCGCCGGTCCCGGCCGAGATTTCGCTCCGCCGCACCAGCGAGCTGACCGCGCGACTGACCGTAACCTCGAAAGCGCTTTACGAAGAGGGCGAGCCGAGCGCCGAGCGCAAGCAGTTCGAGCGGATCGTCGAGGCGATCGCGCGGCAATTGCGCTCGCCGCTGGAGAAGACGATGGGCCGCTACAGCGTCGAGATCGCGGTGTTTCCCGAGCGCTAGGAAAATTAAGGAAAAATATTTTCGAGGCGCGGGAACTGAGTGGCGAAAGCGGACGTTCTGCTCATCAGGATAGTGACCTTTTGCCCCCCCGCTCTCGCTATCCGATCAAATGGGCCCGGAACCGCCAACCCTCCCCCCCCCCGGTGGCGTTTCCGGGCCCACATTTGTCTGGGCCACATCCACATCACTCGAGACAGGAACGGCTGACGCCTTGCGCGACGCGCGCCAGTGCGTGAGGCGGATCATGATGATCGCCAGCTCGTACAGGCCGTACAGCGGCACCAGCAGCATCAGCATCGACACCGCATCGGGCGGGGTGAGCACCGCCGCGATACCGGCGCAGACGACGATCGCGTAGCGCCGCGACTTCTGCAGCTGTTCGCGCGTGACGATGCCCGCCCGCTCGAGGATCATCAGCAGGATCGGGGTCAGGAAGGCGACGCCGAACCCGAACAGGAAGCGGGTGACGAAGCTAAGGTAGTTGCCGATCGCCGGCAGCGCTTCCTGCTGCACCCCGCCGACATTGCCCTGGAAGCCCAGGAGGAACTTCAGCGCCCAAGGCATGGCGACGAAATAGGCAAAGCTCGCCCCTGCGCCGAAGAACAGCGGGGTCATGAGCAGGAACGGCAGGAAGGCCCGCTTTTCCTTGGCATAGAGTCCCGGCGCGACGAACCGCCACAACTGGGTCGCCGCGACCGGGAAGGCCAGCATCAGGGAGGCGAAGAAGGCCACCTTCACCTCGGTGAAAAAGGCCTCGAAGATGTCGGTGTAGATGAGCTTGCCCTGCCCCGCCATCAACAGCGGGCGGACCAGCACGGCAAAGATCGGCTTGGCGAACGACAGACACAAGAAAAAGCAAGCGACCAGCGTCGCTGCCACGATCAGCAGCCGCTTGCGCAGTTCGATCAGGTGCTCGAGCAGCGGCGCCTTGGTGTCGTCGATGTCGTCGATCACGGCAGTTCACGCTCCGAAGGCGGGCGGGGGTCGTCGTCGGGCGCGGCGGGCGCTTCCAGGGGCAGCATGACCTGCTCTTCGTTTGGGCCCGTCATCGCGGGATCGTCCGGACGCGGCGGCTGCGGCGCGGGATCGGGGTAGTAAGCCTCGGGCGGGTGCTGCGCCATGATCCGCGCATTCTCCTCCCGCCACTTCTTTTCCATTTCCTCCAGCTCGGCCTCGCGGATCACCTGCTCGACCCCGGCGGTGAAATGGCGGGCATAGCCGCGCACCTTGCCGATGACGCGGCCGACCCGCATCATCACCGTCGGCAACTCCTTGGGGCCGATGAAGATCAGCGCGAGCGCCGCGACAATCAGCAGCTCGCTTCCGTCGACGCCGAACATGGCGTGCCTGCCTTATCCCTGCGGCGTGTCGGACTGGCCCGGGGGCGGCGGGGGCGGCGGCGGGGCCGGATCATACGGGCGCGTGTCACGCGTCGCCGTGGTGTCGATCGGCTGCTGACCAGGCGGCAGGCGGCGGTCTTCCGGACGGCGATTACGCTCGTCCTCGTCGTTCATGCCTTCCTTGAAGCTCTTCAGCCCCTTGGCGATGTCGCCCATCATGGTCGAGAAGCGGTTGCCGCCGAACAGCAACAGCACGAGCAGCGCGAAGAGAAGGATATGCCAGAAGCTGAAACCGCCCATCGGGGGACTCCGATACCGTTGAAAGTGAATATGACGCCCTCTTAGGCGTCCTCGTCGCCGCTTTCCAGTTCAAGCTGGAGCGCGCTCTCGTCGAGCGGGTCGAGCAGGCCGGCGGCTTTCAGATCGTCGATACCCGGCAACTCCTTGCGGCTGGCCAGTCCGAAGTGGGCCAAGAAGTCGGTCGTCGTGGCATAAAGCAGCGGCCGACCCGGCGTCTCGCGGCGGCCAGCGGTGCGGACCCAGCCCGCTTCCATCAGGACGTCGAGCGTGCCCTTCGATATCTGCACGCCGCGGATCGCCTCGATCTCGGCCCGGCTGACGGGTTCGTGATAGGCGATGATGGCCAGGCACTCGGTCGCCGCGCGCGACAGTCGGCGCGGCTCCTCGCGCTCACGGCGGAGCAGGTGGGCGAGATCCGGCGCGGTCTGGAAATGCCAGCGCCCGCCGCGCTCGACCAGTTCGATGCCACGGCCGCCGTAATGGTCCTGCAACGAGGCCAGCGCGACCGCGACGTCGCCCTCGCCGGCGTAGGCACCGATTTCGTCCGGGCTCATCGGCTGTTCGGCGGCGAACAAGGTCGCTTCCACCGCGCGGGCGAATTCGTCCATCATGCGGCGCGCACCATGATGTCGGCGAACGGCTCTTCCTGCTCGATTTCCAGCCGCCCCTGCCGCGCCAGTTCGAGCGCGGCGACGAACGAGGAAGCGAGCGCCGACTTGCGGTAGGCCGGGTCGCCGCTCGGCGGCAGGAACGCCTCCAGCGTCGTCCAGTCGAGCGCCTGCCCGAGCAGCATCGACACCCGCTGGATCGCATCCTCCAGCGTCATCACCGCGCGGTGGGCGACCACGTGCATCGCCGGCTGGGTCCGCGCGCGCACCCGGCCATAAGCCGCGAACAACTCGAACGGGGTGACCTGCCACGCCGCCTTGCGCACCAGCCGAAGCCCCTCGGGACTCCCACGCACGAAGACGTCGCGGCCGATCCGGTCGCGGCCCATCAGCCGGGCCCCGGCTTCGCGCATCGCGTCGAGCCGCATCAGCCGCTGCTGCAGCCGCCACGCCAGTTCCTCGGGGCTCGGGTCGACCTCGGGATCCTTGGGCAGCAGCAGGCCGCTTTTGAGGTAGGTCAGCCACGCCGCCATGACGAGATAGTCGGCGGCGACCTCCAGCTTCAGCTCGCGCGCGTCGGCGATGTAGGCGAGATACTGGTCGACCAGTTGCAGGATCGAAATCTGACGCAGGTCGACCTTTTGCGACCGGGCGAGGTTGAGCAGCAGGTCGAGCGGGCCTTCCCAGCCGTCGAGGCTGAGGTTGAGCGCATCATCCCCGGCCGGGGCGGCAGCGGTTTCGAACTCGAACTCCCCCATCGCCGCCGACGCTATCGCAAGCGTCAGACCAGCGCCAGCAGCGCGTCGCGCTTGGCCAGTGCCTCGGCGAAATCGATGTCGTCGGCAGGCGTGAAGGCGGTGGCCATCGCCCGCGCCAGCCGCTCGGCACCCTCGGGGGTCAGGGCCGGAACGCGGTTGGCCACATCGATATTGTCTTCCAGCACGCCGTTGCACGGAAGCGCCGCATCGCAGCCCGCCGCGACGCAGGCCGCCGCGCGTTCGCCCGACGTGCCGCTCAATGCGCCCATGTTGCTGTCGTCGCTCATCAGGAAGCCGTCGAAGCCGATCCGCCCGCGGATGATGTCGCGGATGACGGTCGGCGACTGGCTGGCGGGGAGCGCCGGATCCCAGGCGTTGAACACCAGGTGCGCGACCATCCCCATCGGCGCGTCGCGCAGCCGCTCGAACGGCTCGAGGTCGATCGCCAGTTCCTCGTCGCTGGCGTCGACGAACGGCAGTTCGTGGTGGCTGTCGACCAGCGCGCGGCCATGGCCCGGCATATGCTTGACCACCCCGACGATGCCGGCCGAAGCGAGCCCGTCGAGCTGCGCCTTGCCGAGCGCGGACACCTGCATCGGCTCGTAGCCGAAGGCGCGGTCGCCGACGATGTCGGTCGCGCCCTGCTGGCGCACGTCGAGCATCGGCAGGCAATCGACCGTCACGCCGCATTCGGCCAGCATCAGGCCCAATGCCCGCGCATTGACCCGCGCCGCCTCGATCGCGCTCGACGGGCCGACGTCCCACAGCTTTCCGAAGGCTTCGGCGGCGGGAAAGGCGGGCCATTCCGGCGGCCGCATCCGCGCCACGCGACCGCCTTCCTGGTCGATCAGGATGGCCACGTCGTCGCGGCCCTCGAGGTCGCGGAGGCTGTCGGTCAGCGCCTTGAGCTGCGCTTTCGTTTCGATATTGCGCCGGAAAAGGATGTAGCCGGCCGGTTTGCAATCGCGGAAGAAGGCCCGCTCCTCAGCGGTCAGTTCGGTGCCGGCGAAGCCGTAGATCGCCGCCTGCATCAATTGACCACCAGGCAGCTCTCGCCGCCGGCCTTCAAGGCCGAGCAGGCGGCGCTGGCCTGCGCCTGGCTGCCGATGGCGCGCAGGCGGACGACGGTCTTGCCGCCGACGTTGGCGGAGACGACCTGCTTGCGCATCGCGGCCACCTCGGGGAAGCGCGACGACAGCATCGACCAGGCGACGTCGGCCTTGGCGCTCGACCCATAAGCGCCGAGTTGGATCGTCGGCCCGCCCGCTGCCGGCGGTGCGGGTTCCTCGGCCTTCGGCTCGGGCTTGGGCGGTGCCGCCTTGGGCTCGGGCGTAGAGGCTTCGTCGGGCAGCGGCTGCTGGTCGGGGCCGAGCTTGGTCGGGTCGAGCTGCGCGTCGGTGTCGACCCCCGCGCCGGTGGCGAACGCGGTCTCGCTGTCGCCGGCGATGTCGAGCCCGCCGGGATTCTCCGGCCGCACCTTGTACGGCCCGTCGGGTGCGCGGATCAGTTCGATCCGCCCGCTCTCCGCCGGGTCCTTGCGGCCGATCCAGAAGAAGGTGCCGGCGACCAGCGCCGCACCGACCAGCACGACCGCCAGCACGGCCATCATCTTGCTGCCCGACACCCGCGGCGCTTCGTCGAGGTCGTCGACCGCGGCCAGCCAGGGAAGGTCGTTATCGTCGCTCGCCACCGGGCCTGCCATCGAACCGTCGCACCCTTGTTGTTGGTTGGTAGTCGCCCAGCCCTAGCGCGTCGGCCGCGGCCTTCCTAGCGGACGACGCAGGGACGCCCGATCTTTTTCAGATTGTCGCACAATTGCCGCGCTTCCCGGGCGTTCTTCGCGCCGAGGTTGAGCGCGTAGAGGCGCGGTTCGCCATAGACCACCGGCTGCGGCGCGACGACCTTGGGCAGGCGCGCGAGGTAGGGATAGCTGCCGAGCGTGCGGCGATAGGCGGCGTCGGCAAGCGTGGGCGACAGGTAGCGGCCGAGGTCGACCACCGTGCCGGGCACGCCGGCGCTCGGCGGCGGCGAGAAGCGCACCGACATGATCTTGGGCATCGGCGGCGCGGCTTCGGGACGGGCCGGCGGAGACGCGGATCGGACGACGCGATGCGGCGCGGCCACGCGCCGGGCGGTCGCGGCGCGGCGAAACGGGGGCGCGGCCGCCAACGCGCCGGTCGCCACAGGCGCTGGCTCGTCCGCAGGTTCCTCGACCTCGGGCATCGGAATGGGGTCGACC
>JAEWBB010000021.1 GCA_023391375.1 Pseudomonadota bacterium
TCGTCCATTCTCGGGCAGGCCGGTCCTCCGGCTGCCACGCAATGGAGTGGGTTCGTGGAACAGCAGCCGATCGACACGACGGTCTATTCCCTCTCGGATCATCCCCCTTCGCCCGCGGGCGAGCGGCGCGAGACCGAGCGCTACCTGACCCTCTTCCGGGTTGGCGCCATCACGGTGGGCGAGAATCACGAACTCTGCCTAATCAAGAATGTCAGCGGTGGCGGCATGCGGATTCGTGCCTACTGCCCCCTGGAAATCGGCGCGCGGGTCGCCATCGAGTTGAAGTGCGGTGTGCCCGTGGAGGGCAAGGTCGGTTGGGTGAAAGGCAATGAGGCCGGGATCGTTTCCGACGAGCCGATCGATGTGTTCGACATCCTCAACACATCGATGAAGGGCACCAAGCCGCGGATGCCGCGCGTGGCGGTCGAGGGCATGGTCGGCCTGCGCGAAGGCGCCCACCACTGGCGCGTCGCGGCATGCGACATTTCGCAAGGCGGCATCAAGCTGCGCAGCGACCTGGAACTGGCCGAGGCCAGCGAGGTTGTCGTCACCCTGCCCGAACTCGGGCCGATCCATGGCACGATCTGCTGGTGCGACGGCGGCCATGTCGGGGTGTCGTTCAACACGCCCCTGCCACTCGAAAAGCTGGTGCTGTGGATTCGCGCGCGCCACGAACGCACGCTCAAGGCCGGCTAAGCCTCAATCGCCGTAATGAAGGATTATTCGCCGACTGGCGGGAGGGGACGGCCGTAGAGCCAGTTTTCACCGAACGCCTTTTCCGCGTCACTCATCTCGAGGCCGAGGCCTGGACGGCGGAATTTTGCCGCGACCCGCGCCTTGGGCGCCGGGACGTGACGCATCAACTGCACCGGATCGAGCACTTTGGTGAAGGCGATCCCGGCGTGGCCCGCGTCATTCCACGCCACCCGGCCCGGAACGCGCAGGTCGCCCTTGATGAACATGAGCTCGCTGCCCTCGACCGGAAGCGACGCGGCTTCGACCAGCGCCCCTTCCGCGGAAAGGTTGCGCAGCTTAACGTCGAGCGACTGCCCTGCCTGTTCGATGACCGCCTTCATGAAGACGTTCGACCGGCGGTTCTTCCGATTTTGCGTGGTCGTGCTCTCGTCCATGCTCATTTCTCTAATCGAAAAGCCTAAAGGTTCGTTTAATGGCGGAACGATGAACCGATTGTCCCCACTCCGAATTACCCTTGCGGTTACCTTGCTGGCGATTGTCGCCTGGCTTGGCTGGACGGGTGGGCAGGAAAACCGGTTCGATTACGACACGATCATTCGACTCACTAACGTGCGGGCCGGCGCGCCGACACTGACGGCCATTGCAATAGCAATGACCTGGCTGGGCAGCGCCTATGTCACGCTGGGCGGCGTTCTGGCGGCGTCGATCTGGCGTTGGCTGGCGCGTGATCGCGCCGCTGCCATTTGGGCATTCGCGACCGTCGGTGGTGGCCGGCTGCTGGCGGAAGTCGTGAAATGGGCCGTAGGCCGTCCACGTCCCCACTTCACACCTTGGCCGGTTCCGGTCAGCAGCCTCAGCTTCCCGTCCGGCCATGCCACAAACAGCATGCTGGGGTTTGGCGTGCTGGCTCTTTTGGCGCTGCCCCCTGAAGCCCGCCGCACAGGGAGCACGATGGCCGTCATTCTCGCCATCCTGATCGGCCTGACGCGACCATACCTCGGCGTCCACTGGCCGAGCGACGTCCTGGCCGGCTGGATGCTGGGCGGCGCCGTGCTGTTGTTGGCCGCGCCGTTCAGGCCGGGCGCTTCACCAGCCGCAGCATGAGGTTGTTGGCCGGCATCGACCGCCGTTCGACGAGTTCGAGACCGCGCTTGTCCGCCTCATTTGCGAACCATTCGACGGTTCGCAGTCCCCAGCTCGGATCGCGGCTCTTGAGACTTTGGTCGAAGGCGATGTTGGAGGGTGCCGGGGTAATTCCCTCCTCCAGCCACGGGCCGTAAAGAATCAGCGGCGATCCGCCGTCGAGCACCCGCGCCGCGCCGTCGAGGAGGCCAAGT
This sequence comes from Pseudomonadota bacterium, assembly GCA_023391375.1. Classification (GTDB taxonomy): domain Bacteria; phylum Pseudomonadota; class Alphaproteobacteria; order Sphingomonadales; family Sphingomonadaceae; genus Sphingomicrobium. The sequence continues at coordinate 2,034 of JAEWBB010000021.1, forward strand.
CCGGCTTCCACCGGCGCGATATGGACCATGTTGATATTGAGCACGGCATCCGCCTTCTCGACGGGCCATGTTGCTGACGACGCATCGAGGAACTGCACTGGGAGGAGGTTCGGCGTTCCCTCCTCGCCCCACGATTCAATCGACGCGAGCGCTTGCGGATCGGGATCGGTCGGCTGCCATTCGAGGCCGGGAAAGGCGCGGGCGAAGGCGAGCGCATGTTCGCCCGTACCGCTCGCTACCTCGAGGACGAGACCCGACACCGGCAACCAGTCGCGCAGCACCGCCTCGATGAAGGCGACATTGCGGGCCGCGGCCGGCGCCCGGCGTCGCACGCCCGCACCGAGGTCGCCCATCGTGTAGGGCGGAAGGCTAGAGGGCACGGGACATGCGCCGTGCCCGCCGCTCGCGCAGCACCAGCCAGACAAGCAGCCCGACCGGCCCCGCCATCAGGATCAGAAACAGCACCGGCGCCTGCGCGAGGCGGGAGAAGCCCTTGTGGTCGGCGTCCTTGGCGACCCACTGGCCGACGAACAGGTCGAACGCAAGGTAATGGGTCCAGCCCAGCACCATCCCGCCGCGGCTGACGAACAGGTTCTGCAGCCCGTCGATATTGTAGTCGGCGAAGTTGGGCGGCGGCGCCCCGGTGGGCCGCGCTGAGTCGATCCATCCGAAGTGCATGCCGACGATCATCGAGGCGTAGGCCAGGCAGAGCAGGCCGACGCCCGCGAACAGCACGACCGCCGCGGTCTTCGGCCCGCGCGAGCCCACGAACAGCAGCAGCCACCCGAACAGGGCGACCGCGTTGACCAGCGTGAAGATCGTGTCCCAGCTCATGCGCATCCCTCGCCCTGCTTGCCGGCCGCGATCCGCTTGCAGCGCAGCGCCATTTCGATGCGGGTCATCGACACCATCGCGACAAGGAACGCCAGCAGCGCGTCGGAAACGACCTGCGCGGTGCTGTCGAGCGGCTTGCCGGCATCGGGCAATGCATCACCGCCCGTCGCCTTGCGGACGACGAACTTGAACGCGATCACGGCGATCAACAGGATCAGCGCCAACGGCGAGGACTTCTGCATCCATTTCCCGCCGTCGCGCCGGATGTGCGTCAACTGGCCCCGCTTCCAACCGACCAGGCCGCCGGAGAGGAAGGCTCCGAGCATGATCGCCAATCCCCACAAGGGTGGCGGAGCGGCAATGGTCGTCATTGCCAGGATCACGAACAGGATGACTGGCAGGATCCACAGCCGGGCAGGCTTCAGTTCCTGCTCCCGCGCCATGCGCCGGAAGCGGAAGAACAGCATCACCCCCGCAAGCGCGAAGGCGAGCAGCGTCTCCCAGCGCAGCCCGGCCATCAGCCTCCGCCGGCCAGCGGCGCGGCGCTGACTCCGTCGGGCGCAGGCGTCTGGTAGGCCAGCACCGGCTTGCGCGCCGCCAGCGTCTCGTCGAGGCGGCGGCGGGGTGCGTGGACCGGCGCGGCCTTGAGGCTTTCGTCCCCGGCCCGCGCCTTTTCGGCGATGCCTCGGAGGGCGGTGATGAACTGGTCGAGGTTGGCCTTCGATTCCGTCTCGGTCGGCTCGACCAGCATCGCGCCATGCACCACCAGCGGGAAGTACATGGTCATCGGGTGGAAGCCCTCGTCGATCAGCGCCTTGGCGACGTCGAGGGTCGAAAAGCCCTCCGCGAAACCCTTATCGGAGAAGATCGCCTCGTGCATGCACGGGCCCGAGAAGCCGAACGGCGCGTCGAGCACGTCCTCGAGGCTCCTGAGGACATAGTTGGCGTTGAGCACCGCGTCTTCGGCGACCTGCTTCAGCCCGTCCGCGCCGTGGCTGAGAATGTAGCTCAGCGCGCGCGTGAACATGCCCATCTGGCCATGGAACGCGACCATCCGGCCGAAGCTCTTCAGCTTGCCGCCGAAGTGGGTTTCCGCGAACTCGTCCGCATCCTCTTCCTCGACCAGGTGGACGACGCCGTCCTTGGTCCGCGCGGTGTAGGGCAGCGGGCCGAACGCGCTCAGCGCCTCCGACAGCACCACCGGGCCCGAGCCCGGCCCGCCGCCGCCGTGCGGGGTGGAGAAGGTCTTGTGCAGGTTGATGTGCATCGCGTCGACGCCGAGGTCGCCCGGGCGCACCTTGCCGACCACCGCGTTGAAGTTGGCGCCGTCGCAATAGACGAAGCCGCCCGCCGCGTGGACCGCGTCGCTGATCTCCTTCATCTGCGGCTCGAACAGGCCGCAGGTGTTGGGGTTGGTGATCATCACCGCCGCGACGTCCGGCCCCAGCCGCGCCTTGAGCGCCTCCAGATCAACGCGCCCTTCCTTGGTCGCCGGGATGTTCTCGACCCTGTAGCCGGCGAAGGCCGCCGTCGCCGGGTTGGTACCGTGGGCGCTTTCCGGCACGAGGATCACCTCGCGCGCATCGCCCCGCGCTTCGAGCGCGGCGCGAATGCACAGGATGCCGCACAGCTCGCCGTGCGCGCCGGCCTTGGGGCTCATCGCCACGCCGTGCATGCCGGTCAGGTCGATCAGCCAGAAAGCGAGTTCGTTGATCACTTCCAGCGCGCCGTGGATCGTCTCGCGAGGCTGCAGCGGATGGATGTCGGCGAAGCCGGGAAGACGCGCCATCTTCTCGTTGAGCCGCGGGTTGTGCTTCATCGTGCACGAGCCGAGCGGGAACAGGCCGAGGTCGATGGCATAATTCTGCCGCGACAGGCGGGTGTAGTGGCGCACCGCCTCCGGCTCGCTGAGGCCCGGGAGGTTGAGGCTCAAGCGCTCCAGCCCGCCGAGACGGCTCTTGCCGCCCTCGACCTTCTCGATGTCGACGCCGGTCTGGTCGCGCTTGCCGATCTCGAACAGCAACGGCTCTTCGAGCATCAGCGCGCGGTTGCCGGTGGTGGTGCCGGACTCGCCCTTGGCGGCGGTCGGCGTCGTCGGCTTCCAGCCGCTCTGGTTGACCGAGCTCATTGCACCGCCTCCTTCAGCGCCGCTTCCAGCGCATCGATATCCGCATCGGTCGCCACTTCCGTCACCGCGAGCACCAGCCCGTTCTTCAGCGCATCGACGCCCGGGTAGAGCCGGCCAAGCGACACGCCGCCGAGTACGCCTTTTTCGACCATCGCATGGACCGCGGGCCGCGCCTCGACCGGAAGCTCTAGCGTGAATTCGTTGAAGAAGCTGTCGTTGACCAGCCGCACGCCAGGGATCGCGGACAGCTGCTCCGCTGCCTTCACCGCCTTGGCGTGGTTGACCTTCGCCATTTCGCCCAACCCCTTCTCGCCGAGCAGCGTCAGGTGGATGCTGAACGCCAGCGCGCAGAGGCCCGAGTTGGTGCAGATGTTCGACGTCGCCTTCTCGCGGCGGATGTGCTGCTCGCGGGTCGAAAGGGTCAGCACGAACCCGCGCTTGCCCTCCGCATCCACCGTCTCGCCGGCCAGGCGGCCCGGCATCTGGCGGACATATTTCTCGCGGGTCGCGAACAGGCCGACGTACGGCCCGCCGAACTGAAGGCCGACGCCGATCGACTGGCCTTCTCCGACGACAATGTCCGCGCCCATTTCACCCGGCGCCTTGATCAGGCCGAGTGCCACCGGCTCGGTCACTACCGCCACCAGCAGCGCGCCATTCGCGTGGCAGGCGTCGGCGATCGGCGTCAGGTCGGCAATGCGGCCGAGGATGTCGGGGTATTGGACGACCACGCATGAGGTTTCGTCGTCAATTCCCGCGATCAGTTCGTCCGCGTCGGTCGCCGCCTCGAGCTTCGGATCGGCGGTAACTAGGCTGTCGCCGGTGAACTTCGCCATCGTCTTGCACACGCCGACGTAGTGCGGGTGGAGACCGCCCGACAGGATCGCCTTCTTTTTCCGCGTGATGCGGCCGGCCATGCCGATCGCTTCCCAGCAGGCGGTCGAGCCATCGTACATTGATGCGTTGGCGACTTCGCAGCCAAGCAGCCGGGCGACCTGCGTCTGGAATTCGAACAGCACCTGCAACGTGCCCTGCGCGATTTCAGGCTGGTAGGGCGTGTAGGCGGTCAGGAACTCGCCGCGCTGGATCAGGTGATCGACCGAGGCCGGCACATGGTGCTTGTAGGCGCCGCAGCCGAGGAAGAAGGGCACCTGCCCCGCGACCATGTTCTTGTTGGCGAGCGCGGTAAGGTGCCGCTCGACCGCCATCTCGGGCGCGTGCATCGGCAGGCCCTTGATCGGCCCGGTCAGCCGCGCCTCCTCCGGCACGTCGCAAAACAGCGCGTCGACGCTATCCGCGCCAACGACTTTCAGCATCTCCGAACGATCGGCATCGCTCAGCGGCAGGTAACGCATTATTTCGGTTTCCTCATGGTGAAGCGGAGGCGGACGTAATCCGCGATGGTGTCGCCGACGCGCGCGGCGACGGCCTCGGCAATGGACTGGCGCTCGCCCGGCGGGACTTCGGCGCGGTCGAGCCAGCCTTTGCGGAAGGTCAGCACCCAGGGGGCGACGCCATGATCGAGCGGGGTCGGCCGTTCGATCAGTCGCGCCTCGATGTCGATGAAGCCGGCTGTTTCGTAAACGGCCGTGAATTCCTCGACCGTCGGGTACCAGTTGGCAGCGTAGGTCGGCGGACCATAGCCGCGCGCGACCAGTTCCTCGTCGAGCGCGGTGCGCAGGCGGCGCAGGTTGGCCTTGCCCCCCATCTCGCCCGCGAAGCGGCCTTCGAACTTCAGCGCGAACCAGATCGCCCGCGCCGCGCGCTCCTTGTCGAGCACCCAGTGCAGCGTGGCGTTGGAGAAAGCGGCGTCGAACGCCTCGGCGAACTTCAGCTCCGCCGCGTCCATCAGCCGGGCGTCGAGGCCCTTGGCCCGCGCCGCGCCGATCATCGACAAATTGTTGTCGATCCCGACGACGTCCGCCCCGCGCTCCTTGATCTTGAGCGTTAGCGTCCCGTCGCCGCAGCCAACGTCGAGGATATGCTCGCCCGGTTGCGGGTCGAGAAGGTCGAGCGCCGCCTCGCCCAGCGCCGGCACGAATCCGCCGACCCTGGCGTAGTCCGCTGCATTCCAGTCACTCGTGGATTCCGGCGTCGAGGCGGGCGCGTCGGTCAAAGAACAGCTACCAATCGGCCGTTGCGCAAAGGCGTTCCCGCCCCCGTACAGGACACGAATCCCGTGGTCGGTGCTTTGGGCATCGAGCCGCGGAGGCAGGTCGCGTTGAAGCGACCGCGGACGATGACCGTCCGCCCGGTCGCGCGCCGCATCGCGTTGGCGAACGCCGCACTTCCGCCAACCCGAATCGCCGGACCGTCGCCGGAGCGGTCGAGCAGGTGGCAACCTTCGAGGTCGCAGCCGCTGGCGACGCCTTCGATGCTCACCATCAGCCCGTCGAGTTCGTCACCGCGTTGCCACGCCTGCCCGACGCCCAAGGGCGCGGCGCCGCTCTGCACCGAAGCGCAACCGGCGACGAGGATGGCGAGCGCGGCGACGCGCATCACAGGCTGTCGCAATAGGCGCGGTAGGCGGCCTCATCCATCAGGCCGTCGAGTTCGCCTGCATCGGCCAGTTTCATGGTGAAAAACCAGCCGTTGCCTTCAGGATCCGAGTTGATGAGCGAGGGATCGTCGGCGATCGCGCCGTTGCCCTGGATGACCTCGCCCGTTGCCGGTGCATAGACGTCGCTGGCGGCTTTGACCGATTCCACGACCGCGGCGTCGTCGCCCTTTTTCAGCTGCTTGCCGCTCTCCGGCACTTCGGCGAACACGATGTCGCCCAGCGCTTCCTGCGCGTGGCTGGAAATGCCGACGGTGGCGGTGTCGCCTTCGACGCGGAGCCACTCATGGTCCTTGGTGTAATAGAGGGTCATGATCAAACTCCCTTGGGCTTGCGATGGTAACGATGGGGGACGAACGGCATGGCCGCGACGGTCGCGTCGAACAGCTTGCCGCGTTGTTCGAGCTTGAGCGCCTGGCCTTCCGTGGCAAGCGCGGTCGCGACATAACCCATGGCGATCGGTCGCTGGAGCGACGGTGAGAAGCCGCCCGAAGTGACCCGGCCGATTTCATTGCCTTCGCCGTCGAGGATCAGCGCGCCCTCGCGAACCGGCTGGCGGCCTTCGACGTCGAGGCCGACGCGCCTTTGCGCGGGGCCATTGGCGATTTCGGTCAGGATGCGGTCCGCACCGGCGAACCCGCCTTCCTCGCGGCGGCGCTTGGAAATGGCGAAGGTGAGGTCGGCCATCACCGGCGTCGTGTCGGTGTCGAGGTCGTGACCGTAAAGGGGAAGGCCGGCCTCGAGACGTAGCGAGTCGCGCGCGCCGAGGCCGATCGGCTTGACCCGCTCGTCGCTCGTCAGCAGCTCGGCCAGCTTCTCGGCGTGGCTCGACGGTACCGAAAGCTCGAATCCGTCCTCGCCGGTATAGCCGGAACGCCCGAAACCGAGCGCGACACCTTCCCATTCGCGCGAGGTGCCCTGCATGAACGCGGTCTCTTCCGTGACTCCCGGCCAAAGCGAGTCGACCACCGCTGCCGCATCGGGGCCCTGCAAGGCCAGCAGCGCGCGGTCGGTCATGTGCTCGAGGCTCACGCTCCCGGGCAGGCGCTTCTGGAGGTCGGCGATGTCGCCTTGCTTGGTCGCGCCGTTGACCACCATGTAATATTCGTCCGCTGCGCCCTCGCCGCGGGTGACGTTGGTGACCATCAGGTCGTCGATAATGCCGCCATTGTCGGCCAGCAGCATCGAATAGCGGATCCGGCCTGGCTTCAGGCCCATGATGTCGCCCGGCAGCAGAGTTTCGAGCGCTTCGGCGACATTTTCGCCGCGTAGCATCAACTGGCCCATGTGGCTGACGTCGAACAGGCCGGCGTGCTCGCGGGTCCACAAATGCTCGGCCATGATGCCTTCATACTGGACCGGCATTTCATAACCGGCGAACGGCACCATCCGGCCGCCTTTGGCGCGATGCCAGCCGTCGAGCGGCAACTGTCCGAGAGTTTCTGCCGTATCGCTCACTAACGCGCTCCTAGGTCCGTCGCACGCGGGTCTCCCGCCTGCGGATTGATCCGGACCCCCCTCTGTCGCGTCGACCTGAGAGCTTTGCCCCTTCGGTGGTCCCCGCAAGGCCGCGAGGACGCTTTCCAGAGTGTCACAAGGCCCGCGCGGTCCTTTCGCCTGAGAGATTCCGGGGGCGGTTGCTCCTTCGGCGCCGGTCGCGTGAACCGGTCTCTCCCGCGCGTGCCGTCCGCGAATCTTCCTTGCGGAAGGCCGTGGATGACGAAGCTCGCCTTGGCCCTGCCCCAAGGCCGTGTCAACGTGAACGCTTAACGCGTCACGTTGTACCGAAGCTGTTCGTCGGTCAGGTTGAAGCCGACGAGATGCTCGAAGGTAGCGCGGCTGACGGCGGCGCGGACCGACGGGATGGTCATCGGGTCGACCGCGGCCGATTCCTCGCCCGCCTTGCGCTTGGCGGTCAGGATGGCGCGGACATCTTCGGGCAGCGAGGTCGCCGCCCGCGACACGCGGATCGTCGCCTGACCGTTGCTCGATGCGCGCACCTGGCCGGCGGCAAAGTTGAGCGCGACCTGGCCGACGCGCTTCGCGACGACCTGGTTCCCGCCCTGCATGGCGATATCGTAGTAAGGAACCACGACCGTCCGGGCGGGACCCGCCTCGCGGCGCTGGGCGACGATGTCGAAGGTCGCGGTCGAGATGATCTGGTCGGCGCTTTCGGTGCAGCCGGCACGGACGTTCGTCATCGACGCGGTAAAGTCGATCGCCGACGCATCCTTCGACGTCGTCGGGTTGAACAGCGTGATATCGCCGGTTCCCGCCGGGATCGCGACCCGCGGACAGGTGTTGCGGGTGATATAGACACCGCCGTCTTCAAGTTCCTTGCGTCCTCCGCACGAGGCGAGGGTGGCGGCAGCGGCGGCGATCAGGACGAGCTTGGCGTTCACGGGAGGGCGTTTCCTCAACGATGGTCGGGTTGGCCTCGTCATAGGAAGCGCCTTGGCGCGCTGCAAGCAATCGCTTACATCGCCGCCATGCCGAAGCCCCCGCTCCACCTGCTGGTCGCCGCGCCGCGCGGATTTTGCGCCGGTGTCGACCGTGCGATCCAGATCGTCGAGCTGGCGATCGAACGCTACGGCCCGCCGGTCTACGTCCGCCACGAGATCGTCCATAACAAGTTCGTGGTCGACCGGTTGCGCGGCATGGGCGCGGTGTTCGTCGCCGAGCTGGACCAGGTGCCCGACGGTCGGCCGGTGGTCTTCTCCGCCCATGGCGTGCCCAAGGCCGTGCCCAACGCCGCCGAAGCGCGCGGCCTCGACTATCTCGACGCGACTTGTCCGCTCGTCGGCAAAGTCCATAAGCGCGCCCAGCGGCTGATCGAGGACGGGCGACACATCCTGTTCGTCGGCCATGCCGGTCATCCCGAGGTAATCGGCACCATGGGCCAGGTACCGGACGGCCATATCACGCTAATCGAGACAGTCGCCGATGTCGGCGCGTTCGACCCGACGGGCCGCGAGCGGCTCGCTTTCTTGACCCAGACGACGCTGTCGGTCGACGACACCCGCGACATCATCGAGGCGATGCAGGCCCGCTTCCCGGAAATCCGCGGACCGCTGGCCGAAGACATTTGCTACGCGACGTCCAATCGCCAGGCCGCGGTCAAGGAAATCGCGCCGCAGGTCGAGAAAATGCTGGTGATCGGCGCGCCCAACAGTTCGAACTCGCTGCGCCTCGCCGAAGTGGCCGAGCGGTGCGGCACCCCTGCCCGCCTGGTCCAGCGCGCGGCCGATATCGACTGGGCATGGCTTGGTACGCCTGCAAGTCTCGGCCTGACGGCGGGCGCGTCGGCCCCGGAAGAGCTGGTGCGGGAGGTGGTGGCGGCACTTTCCGACCGCTTCGATGTCGAGGAGCAGGAACTCGACCATGTCCCCGAGGGCATGACGTTCAAATTGCCGCGCGAACTCGTCGCCTGATGAGCGACCTTCCCTTCGTCGAGATCTGGACCGATGGCGCCTGCAAGGGCAATCCCGGGCCGGGCGGATGGGGCGCCATCCTGCGCGCGGCCGACGGCCGCGAACGCGAATTGTCGGGAGGCGAATTCCCCAGCACCAACAACCGCATGGAATTGATGGCGGCAATCGAGGCGCTCAACGCGCTCAAGCGCCCGTGCCGCGTCAGCCTGACCACCGACAGCAACTACGTCCGCGACGGGATCCGCCAATGGATCCATGGCTGGAAGCGCAACGGCTGGAAGACGAGCGACAAGAAGCCCGTCAAGAATGCGGAACTGTGGCAGGCGCTGGATGCCGCCCGCGCTCCGCACGAGGTCGAGTGGCACTGGGTCAAGGGCCATGCCGGTCACCCGGAGAACGAACGCGCGGACGCACTGGCCTGCGAGGAAGCCGAGCGCCGCCGTTAAGGCCGGAAGTTGTCGGCGCTGACACCGGCGAGTTCGGGACCGAGCGGCTCGCCCAGGATCAGCCGGGCGCAAAGCAGCGACGCCGCCGGCGCGGTCTGGATCCCCATCCCCCCCTGGCCCACGCACCAGAAGAAGGCCGGTTCGTGCCGGTCGAACCCCAGTTTGAAGCGCTTGTCGGGCGCGAAGGTGCGCAGGCCCGCCCATTTGCGCGTGACCGCTTCCACCGGCCAGTCGACCGCTTTCTCGAACCGGTCGACCGCCACCGCCACGTCGAGCTCTTCCGGCTGCGCGTCGCAAGGATCGACAGGCGTTTCGTCGAGCGGGCAGACCCAGACCGAATCGTCCGTTTCTCCCTTGAAATAGAAACTCTCGTGCAGGTCCGTGACGAACGGAAGGTCCTTCAGGCCGGTCCGTTTGACCCGAACCTGCACAACCGTCCTGCGCTTCGGGATCAAACCAAGCGGAAGGACGCCCGCAGCTTGGGCGACCGAATCGCCCCAGGCGCCGGCGGCATCGACGATCAGGCCGGCCTCGACGTCGCCATCGGACAAAGCCACGGACCAACGCTGACCTTCTCGCCGTGCCCCGAGAAACTCGCTTTCGGTGCGGATTTCGCCGCCGGCCTTGCGGAAGGCCTTAAGGCAAGCGGCGTGCAACGCGGCGACGTCGATGTCGGCACAGCTTTCCTCCCACCACGCACCCGTCCACTGCTCCCGCGCACCCGGGAGGCGCGCGTCGAGGCCGGCCTTGTCGAGATGCGTCGGGCGATCATCCCCCGCGAGGCTTCCCATGTCCGGGAACGCCTCGCCGCCGGGACCCGTCAAGTGAAGTGCGCCGCGCGGATGAAGGAGCGGAACCTCTGCGTCCGGCCAGCGCGCGTCGAACATCGGCTTGGAAAGGATGGACAGTGTCCTTTCGGGCGTGTCGCCGCCGAGGCTGGCCTGCCAGAAGGCGGCCGATCGGCCCGTGGCGTGGGTCCCGCACAGCGACTCGGCCTCGACGAGCAGGACGGAGCGGTGCGGCGCAAGCCGTGCGCCGAGACTGGCACCGGCAATTCCGCCGCCGACGATCAGGATGTCGAACTTGTCCACCGGCGGCTGGTTACGGTTTCCTAATCCCTCGCGTCTAGGCCTCGCGTTCATGATGAACGCCGGATTCACCGAACTGCTGCTGGTCGCGCTCGCGCTGATTCTCGTCTGGATCGCATGGGTCGACAGCCAGACGTATACGATCTCGAACCGCATCAACCTCATCGTCGCGGGCCTGGGGCTGGTCTACTGGTGGTCGATCCAGCTGCCGATCTGGCCCGACGGCGCGATCCGCCTCGGAGTCGCGGCGGCGGTGTTCGGCCTCTTCGCCATCGCGTTCTACATCGGGATGATGGGCGGCGGCGACGTCAAGCTGGCGGCCGCGCTGGCGCTGTGGTTCACGCCCCACGGCACACTCAGCTTCATCGTTATCATGTCGTTGGCCGGTGGCCTGCTGACCCTGATCGTCGCCGGACTTCACATGAAGCGCGGCAAGGAAGGTCGTCCGGAAGTTCCGTACGGCATCGCCATCGCGGCGGGCGCAATGTGGTTACTCGCCCAACGCTTTCTTAACCATTTTGCCGGATGAACTCCCAGGATTGAGGGAAAACCCTGAAGGGGGCGAGGTACGCCATGGACGTCAAGAAAGTCGCATTGCTCATCGGAGCGCTGGTGGTCGCGGTATTCGCCGCGATGACGGCCAAGAGCATGTTCACGGGAGCATCCGCCCCGCAGGCCCAGGCCGCTCCGGCGGTGCCGATGGGGCCGAAAATCCTGGTCGCCCGCAAGGCGCTGCCGGTCGGCACGATCATCGACGCCGAGGCACTGACCTTCCAGCCCTGGCCGAAGGAACTCGTCCAGAACGCCTACTTCACCGAAGGCGCGCCGGACGCGAACGTGCAGAAGATGCTCGGCACCGTGGTGCGCTCGCCGATCACGGCCGGCCAGCCGGTGACCCGCGGCAGCCTCGTCGGCCCGAACGATCGCGGCTTCCTCGCCGCGGCGCTTGGCCCGGGCATGCGTGCCGTCACGGTCCCGGTGACCAAGGCCGCCGGCGTCGCCGGCTTCGTCTTCCCGGGTGACCGCGTCGACCTCGTCTTGACCCAGGAGGTCAAGGGCGGTGGCGACGGCGATCCGCTCAAGGTGTCGGAGACGGTGGTGCGCAACTTGCGCGTCCTCGCCACCGACCAGCGCATCGACGACCGCGGCGAAGACGGCAAGGTCGAGGTCAAGTACATCGACAACGTCACGCTCGAAGCCACCCCGCGCATCGCGGAGAAGATCGCGGTGTCGCAGTCGATGGGCTCGCTCTCGCTCGCGCTTCGCTCGATCGCCGACAACACCGCCGAACTCGAGCGCCTGGTCGCTTCGGGCGAAGTCAAGGTGCCGGCCGGAACCAACCCGGCGCAGGAGCGCGACATGCTTCTCGCCATCGCCAATCGCCCGAATGACACGGCCACGTCGTACACGACGGGCGGAGACGTCTCGCGTTTCCGTCGCCGTACGGTCCCGGGCAAGTCGAACAACAACAACGAAGGCGGTTCGCCCGCCGGTATCGTCGCCGCTGCGGCGCCTGCCGGTCCGGTCGTCCGCGTCAGCCGCGGCAATGCCGTGACCGTCGTTCCGGTGGGAGCTCGCTAAGATGACCAGCCGTTTCTTGAACCGCAGCGCCATGGCGCTCGCCGCCGTCGCGGTCGCCCTTTCGGCGGCCCCGGCCTCGGCCCTGGCCCAGCCGGCCGCCGCCGCCACCTACCGCCCGACCCGCCAGGTCCAGCTGTCGGTCGGCGAAGGCCAGATGATCAACTTGCCCCGCGGCGTCGCCGACGTGTGGACCTCGAACCCGGGCGTGGCCGACGTCTACGTCGCCAACACCCGGCAGATCAGCCTGTTTGGCAAGGCCAATGGCGAAGCCACCATCATCGCCACCGCCGCTGACGGCTCGGTGGTCTATGGTGCCGCCGTCCGCGTCTCGCAGAACATCAGCTCGATCGACCAGATGATGAAGGCCGCAATGCCGGACTCGAACATCACGGTCACCACCGTCGGTCAGGTCGCCGTGCTCAACGGCACCGTCGCCTCGCCCGACGACGCGACCCAGGCCGAGCTTCTGGTCCGCAGCGCGCTCAACCCCGGCATCAAGGCCGGCGACGCGCTCAACATCGTGCCGATCAACCGGCTGAAGGTCGCGACGCCGCTGCAGGTGACGCTCAAGGTCCGGATTGCCGAGATCAACCGCACGGTCCTGAAGCAGATGGGGGTCAACCTCCTTGCCGTCGGCGACAATTTCTCCTTCTCGCAAGGCTCGGGCATTTACCTGCCTGATCCTTCCGACAAGTCGCCTGGACCGGCCAAGATCATCCGCAACGCGATCGGCTCGACGATCGGCGGAAGCGGCAAGCTCTTCGGTCTCGATATTCTGAGCTCGCTCGATATCGCGGCGAACGACGGCCTCGTGTCGATTCTCGCCGAACCGTCGCTGACTGCAGTCACCGGCGAGACGGCGAGCTTCCTTGCCGGCGGCGAATTCCCGATCCCGGTCTCCCAGAGCCTGGGCGCGGTGACGATCGAGTACAAGCAGTACGGTGTCGGCCTCGCCTTCACGCCGATCGTCTTGTCGGACGGCCGCATCTCGATGCGCGTCCGCCCCGAAGTCAGCGAGCTGTCGGACAGCGGCGCGGTGAAGCTCAACGGCTATACCGTCCCCGCCCTCACCACCCGCCGCGCGGAAACGACGGTGGAACTGGGATCGGGCCAGAGCTTCATGATCGCCGGCCTGCTGCGGGCGACGGGCAACAACAGCATCAACAAGGCACCTTTCCTTGGCGACCTGCCGATCCTTGGCGCGCTGTTCCGCTCGACCCGATTCCAGAAGCAGGAAACCGAGCTGGTGGTCGTCGTGACCCCCTACCTCGTCCGTCCGGTCAACGGTCAGATCGCCACGCCGGTCGACGGGCTTCGCCTGCCGGGCGACGCGACGCGCGACCTGCTGGGCCAGACCTTCAAGGGAACCAGCGGCGTGCGTGAGCCGACCGCGGTGACAGCGGCGCCGGTCACTGCCAGCGCCGCCCCCGCCCCGGGCTTCAAACTCTAAGGCCGTCAGGAAGGAAGCGACGATGCATTCCAAGATTTTGATCGTGGCCCTTGGGGCAACCCTTTCGGCCTGTGCCACCACGATGGGTGCGGACGATCCGCGCAAGGGCCTGGCGCCCGTGCACGTCCCGGTCGTCAATCGCGTCGACTATGTGTTCGACGCGCAGGCGCCCGGCGGCTCGATCCAGCCGAGCGAGCTTGCTCGTCTCGATGCCTGGTTCCGGACCATGGACATGCGCTACGGCGACAACGTCTATGTCGGCAACTCCGCCGGTCCCGACGCCCGCGGTCAGGTCCAGTCGGTCGTCGGCCAGTACGGCATCCTGCTGAGCAATGGCGCACCGGTGACGGTCGGCGCCACCGGTTACGACACGGTCCGGGTGGTGGTCAGCCGCACCCAGGCCAGCGTCCCGGGCTGCCCCGACTGGAGCCAGCCGTCGGAGCCGAACTACAACAACCGGCAGACGAGCAACTTCGGCTGCGGCGTGAATGCCGCCCTCGCCGCCCAGGTCGCCAACCCGCAGGACCTCGTCATGGGTCATGCCGGGGAAGCCGCCAGCGACGGCGCGACCGCGTCGAAGGCGATCTCCATGTATCGCACGTGGGAGCAGACGGGTGTGACCGAAGGCCGCGCCCGCCGGAGCCTCGAGACCACGAACACGACCAAAGAGCAGGGGAATTAAGCGATGAACGCTCCGTTTCATGCCCGCGCCGGCTTGCGTGACCCGTTCACGGCGTTCGTCTGCGACGACGCGACGGCGGACATGCTCCGCCCGGTCGCCGTCGAACACGGCTGGTCGCCGGAAAAGGTCAACAAGGGCGGCCTGCGCAACGCCGTCCAGTCCCTCTCGGTCTCGGCCAGCCCGAACATCCTGTTCGTCGACCTGTCGGAATCGGCCGACCCGCTGAACGACATCAACGCACTGGCGGAAGTCTGCGAGCCCGGCACGATCGTGATCGCGACCGGCGGCGTCAACGACGTCCGCCTGTATCGCGACCTCGTCGCGAGCGGCATTCATGATTACCTGCTCAAGCCGTTCACGGTCGACCAGCTGCGCGACACTTTCGCGCATGCCCAGGCGATCCTTTCGGGACCGCGTGGTGAGGCGCAGGTGGACAAGCCGCACGTCATGACCGCCGTGGTCGGCGTTCGCGGCGGCGTCGGCGCCTCCACTCTCGCCACCAGCCTGGCTTGGCAACTGGGGGACAAGGCCCACCGCTCGACGGCGCTGCTCGATCTCGACATCCACTTCGGCACCGGCGCGCTGGCGCTCGACCTCGAGCCGGGCCGCGGCCTGACCGATGCGATCGAGAACCCCAGCCGCATCGACGGCCTGTTCATCGAACGCGCCATGGTTCGCGCCAACGAGCGCCTCAGCGTGCTGTCGGCCGAAGCGCCGATCAACCAGCCGCTGATGACCGACGGCGCCGCTTTCTTCCAGCTCCAGGAAGAGATGAAGAACGCGTTCGAATCGACCGTCATCGACCTGCCCCGCCACATGCTGATCCAGTATCCGCACATGGTGCACGACGCGCATGTCGCGGTGGTCGTCAGCGAACTGACGCTGGCCGCCACCCGCGACACCATCCGCGTGCTTGCCTGGCTGAAGTCGAACGCACCGCAGACGAAGGTGATCGTCGTCGCCAACCGCGTGCCTTCGGGCGGCGCGCTCGAAATCTCGAAAAAGGATTTCGAACAGTCGATCGAACGCCAGGTGGACCTCGTGTTCAACGACGACGGCAAGACGGCTGCCCAGTCGGCCAAGCTGGGCAAGCCGATGGCGGAAATCGCCAGCGGCAAGTCTGGTGCCTCGTTCGCCCAGCTGGTGAACATGGTGCTCAGCCATGCCAGCGAAGAGGGTGCGGCGACCGACTCCAAGACGTCGCCGAAATCGATCGTCGATGGCTTCAAGTCGATGCTGTCGAAGAAAGACAAGGCTGCGGCCTGATGATCCGGGTAGCGGGCCCTAATGCTCGCTAACCGCTCGCCACCGGGGTGATGCGATGATGATCTACCTTCTGTTCTCTCTCCTTGCGGTCGCGGCCTTGGGCCTCGGCGTCATGGCGCTCAGGGGCCCCAGCCCGGCCAAGTCGTTCAAGCGCCGCCTGGAGACGATGAAGGAACGTCACGGCGACGTGATCACCGGTCACGCGCAGGCCCAGATCCGCAAGCTCATGGCGGCGCGCGACAGCCGTGCCGAAAGCTGGCTGAACACCGTGCTGCCGAAGCCCGCCCTGCTGCGCAAGCGGCTGGAGCAGACCGGCAAGGACATCACCCTCTCGAAATATGTCTCGATCTCCGGCGGCATCGCGGGAATCCTGATGGTCGTCCTGATGTCGCGCGGCCTGCCGTGGTATCTTTCGTTTTTCATGGGCACGCTGGCTGGCCTCGGCCTGCCGCACTTCGTCGTCGGCAAGTTGATCAAGCGGCGCATCGCCAAGTTCACCGCGAACTTCCCGGATGCCATCGAACTGATGGTCCGCGGCCTGCGCTCGGGCCTGCCGATCACGGAAACGCTGGGCATCGTGTCGAGCGAAATCCCGGGCCCTGTCGGCTACGAATTTCGCATGGTCAGCGACAAGATGAAGATCGGCAAGACCATGGAATCGGCGCTGCAGGACACCGCCGACCGCCTCGGCACGCCGGAATTCCAGTTCTTCACGATCACGCTGGCGATCCAGCGCGAAACGGGTGGCAACCTGGCCGAGACGCTGTCGAACCTCGCCGACGTGCTGCGCAAGCGCGCGCAGATGAAGCTCAAGATTCGCGCGATGAGCTCGGAATCGAAGGCTTCGGCGATGATCGTCGGCGCCCTCCCGTTCATCGTGTTCACGATGGTTTGGATGATCAACCCTGGCTACATGCACGGCTTCTTCGAAGACCCGCGACTGATCGTCGCCGGCCTCGGCGGCCTGACCTGGATGGGCATCGGCGTGTTCATCATGGCCAAGATGGTCAACTTCGAGATCTAGGGGCGAGACAGTGAACGGACATCCCACCCTCCTCGGCGTCGACGTCATCTGGGTCGCGACCCTGCTCAGCGCGGTCGCCACGCTGGCGGTCCTCACCGCACTTTATGCGGCGACCACGGTCAAGGACCCGATGGCCCGCCGCGTCAAGGCGCTCAATGAACGTCGCGAGCAGCTCAAGGCCGGCATCGTCGCCTCGACCAACAAGCGCAAGAAACTGACCAACAAGAATGCGGCGGCCGACAAGGTCCGCGGCTTCCTGTCGCAGTTCAAGATGCTCCAGGACGAGCAGGTCAAGAAGACCCAGACCAAGCTGATGCAGGCCGGCATCCGCAACAAGGAACTGGCCTTCTTCATCATCGCCGCGCGCTTCATCGCGCCGCTGCTGTTCGGCACCGCCGTAATCCTCGCCGTCTACGTGTTCGACGTGAAGCCGGAATGGGGCTTCATGAAGAAATACGCCGCCGTCGCGGCGACGCTGGTCGGCAGCTACAAGGCGCCGGACATCTGGCTCAAGAACAAGGTCGGCAAGCGTTCGGACGCTGTCCGCAAGGGCCTGCCCGACGCGCTCGACCTCCTCGTCATCTGCGCCGAGGCCGGCCTGACCGTCGACGCCGCGTTCAACCGCGTGGCGAAGGAACTGGGCAAGGCCTATCCGGAACTGGGCGACGAATTCGGCCTGACCGCGATCGAATTGGGCTTCCTCGCCGAACGTCGCCAGGCGTTCGAGAACCTCTCGCAGCGCGTCGACCTCGAAGCGGTGCGCGGCGTGGTCACGACCATGATCCAGACCGAGAAGTACGGCACCCCGCTAGCGTCGGCGCTGCGCGTGCTGTCGGCCGAGTTCCGCAACGAGCGCATGATGCGCGCCGAGGAAAAGGCCGCGCGCCTTCCGGCGATCATGACCGTGCCGCTGATCCTGTTCATCCTGCCGACGCTGTTCATCGTCATCCTGGGCCCGGCGGCCTGCTCGATCTCGGACAGCTTCATCAACGGCTAACCGGACCGTTCTCCTGGTGGGGGAGAACATGCCGCCGTCGTCCTGCCCGGGGCGGCGGCGGCAACCTTTTGGGCGCACCATCGGTTGGGGACCGTAACGAACAACCAAACGGGGTCCGCCATGTTGAACTTCACCACCGACCAATGGGTGATCATCGCCCTGATCTTCGTCCTCGGCCTTCTTGTCGGCGGCTTCCTCTTCTCGGGCGGCGGGCGTAAGTGGCGCCACCGCTACAACGCCGAAGTCGACCGGCGGAAGGACATCGAGGCGCGCCACGTCGCGGCGGAAAAGGAATGGCGCGAGCGCGACAGCCTGCGCGCGGCCGCGCTCAAGCGCGAAGGCGTAACGGAACGCAAGATCGACCGCGACGGCGACGGCATCGACGACCGCCGCGAAGTCTAAAGGCTAGCCCTCGATCTTCGAGAAATCCGCGACGCCATGCACCGCGTCGCGGAACCGGGCGAGCAGGCTCAGCCGACGCGCACGAACGCCCGCGTCGTCAGCGTTGACCGTCACCTTGTCGAAAAAGGCATCGATCGGCGCACGCAGCGAAGCGAGCGCGGCCATCGCGGCGGTAAAGTCCTCCGCCTCGACCGCCGCCCTGGCCTTGGGCTGCGCCTCGTCAAGCGCATCGATGAGCGCCTGCTCTTCCGCTTCGACCGAGCCCGTTGAAGCGGCAACCGCGTCCCATTTTTCTTTCTTGAGGATGTTCGCCGCCCGCTTGTAGCCGGCGAGCAGGTTCGTCCCCTCACCCGTCTCGACAAATGCCTGCAGCGCCGTCACCCGGGCGAGCAGCCGGACAAGATCATCCTCCCCGCCCAGCGCGAAGACGGCGTCGATCAGGTCGTGTCGAACACCCGCTTCACGCTGCTGGACCTTGAGGCGATCGGCGAAGAATTCGAGCAGTTCGGTCGTATCGAGCTTCTCTCCTTCCAGCCCCAATCCGGCCTTCGCCGCCTGCAGCGCATCGCCGAGCCCAAGCCGCGTTTGGTTGATGAGAATGGTCTGGATGACTTGGAGCGCGGCACGGCGCAGGGCGAACGGATCCTTCGAACCGGTCGGCCGAATGCCGCGCGCGAAGAATGCGGTCAGTGTGTCGAGACGATCCGCCAGTGCGACCGCCGCCGGAATGCACCCTTCGACAGCCGCCACATACTGCTGCTGAAGCGCCGACACGACGCCCGGCTTTTCGCCGCCACGGTCAGCATAATAGCCGCCCATGATACCCTGCAATTCGGGGAACTCGCCGACCATGCCCGTCGCCAGATCGGCCTTGGCCAGGAGACCGGCGCGTTGCGCCGTCGCCGGATCGCGCTCCGGGAAGTATTTCGCCGTCAGAAGTGAAGCCAAGGTCCCGATCCTCTCGGCCTTCGCCCGCAGCGAACCCATACCCTCGTAAAAGAGCATGCCGTCCAGCTTGGGCAGATGCTCCTCGAGCGGCGTCTTGAGGTCCTGCTCCCAGAAAAAGCGGGCGTCGCTCAGGCGTGCGGCCAGCACGCGTTCGTTGCCGGCGACGATCGCCTCGCCGCCGTCGTTGGCAGTGATGTTCGCCGTGCAGACGAAGTGCGGCGCCAGCTTGCCTGACATCGGGTCGCGCAGGACGAAGTACTTCTGGTTGAGGCGCGCGGTGAGCTGGATCACCTCTTCCGGCACGTCGAGGTATGCCGGGTCGAACGAGCCGAGCAGCGGCACCGGCCATTCGGTCAAACCCGCATTCTCGACCACAAGGCCTTCGTCCTCGACCAGCTGGTATCCGGCATCGTCGGCCAGCTCGCGCGAGCGGTCGCGGACGATCTTCTCGCGCTCTTCCTGGTCGACCAGCACATGGCACGCGCGCAGCTTTTCGACATAGTCGTGCGCGCCGCCGACGGTGATCGGGCCCGGGTGGTGGAAACGATGGCCGAGCGTTGCCGCGCCGCTCTCGACGCCGTCGATTGCCACGGTCAGCACTTCGTCGCCGAGGATCGCGACCACCGCGTGCAGCGGGCGGACCCAACGCAGCGAGGCGCTCGACGCCGACGCCGCGCCCCATCGCATCGACTTGGGCCAAGGGAAGTCGCGGACGATCTGCGGGATCAGCTCGGCCAGCATCTCGGCAGTGCCGCGGCCCGGCTTGTCGATCACCGCGAACCAAGTCCCGTCGCGGTCTTCGAGCTGGTCCTGCGTCAGCCCCGTCTTGCGCAGGAAGCCTTCGAGCGCTTGCGGCGGCGCGCTGGTGCGCGGGCCCTTCAGCTCCTCGCTCACCGCCTCGGTCGCGAGCGGAAGTGCCCTGGCGATCAGCGCCAGCCGACGCGGGGTCGAATAAGTGGTGATGCCGTCGGTCTTGAGGCCGGCCGCTTCCAGCCCTTCGGCGAACAGCCGCGCCAGGTCGTTGCGGGCCTTGGCCTGCATTCGCGCAGGGATTTCCTCGCAGCGCAATTCCAAGAGGAAGTCCGCGCTCATGCCGCGTACCCCTTGTAGTCCATCCACGCGGCGCAGGCGCCCTTGGCGAGGTCGCGGACGCGGCCGATGTAGGCCTGCCGCTCGGCGACCGAGATGACGCCGCGCGCCTGTAACGTGTTGAACACATGGCTCGCCTTGATCGCCTGCTCATAGGCCGCGATCGGCACGCCCGCCTTCAGGCTGTTTTCGCTTTCCGCGACCGCCTTCCTGAACAGGTCGAACAGCGCTTCGGTGTCGGCCACTTCGAAGTGCCACTTCGACATCTGTTTTTCGTTATCGAGGAACACGTCTCCGTACGTCACGCCCTCGTTGTTGAACTTGAGGTCGAAGACATTGTCGACGCCCTGGATGTACATGGCGAGGCGTTCGAGGCCGTACGTCAGTTCGCCCGACACCGGCTTGCAGTCGAACCCGCCGACCTGCTGGAAATAGGTGAACTGGGTCACTTCCATCCCGTCGCACCACACTTCCCAGCCGAGCCCCCAGGCGCCCAGCGTCGGGCTTTCCCAGTCGTCCTCGACGAAGCGGATGTCGTGCTTGAGCGGGTCGATGCCGATGGCGTCGAGCGAGCCGAGATACAGCTCCTGCAGGTTCGCCGGGCTCGGCTTCAGGATCACCTGGTACTGGTAATAGTGACCCAGCCGGTTCGGGTTCTCACCATAACGGCCGTCGGTCGGGCGGCGGCACGGCTGCACGAACGCCGCCTTCCACGGATCGGGACCTAGCGCGCGCAGCACGGTCGCCGGGTGGAACGTCCCCGCCCCCATTTCCATGTCGTAGGGCTGGAGGATGACGCACCCTTGCTCGCCCCAATAGCGGTGCAGGGTCAGGATCAGGTCTTGGAAGCTCAAAGCCATGGCCAGCGGCCCTAAAGCTCGGCCTGCGAAGGCGCAAGCGCAGGCCGTGAAGGTCACCTGACCCTGACCAAATGTCAGGTCTTGTTGACAGTGTCAGTGAATCGTGACTTTATGTCAGGGGTACATGACACGCCGATTAGCCTCCAAGGGACTTTCTCGATGAACAACCGCCTGCGCGTCCTGCGGGCCGAGCGCGGGTGGAGCCAGGCCGACCTCGGCGCACACCTCGACGTGTCCCGGCAGGCGATCAACGCCATCGAGACCGGCAAGTACGACCCTTCCCTCCCTCTCGCGTTCAAGATCGCGCGCCTGTTCGGCATGTCGATCGAGGAGATTTTCGATGACCAAGCCAACTGACGCTCTCCCTGCCGACCGTCCGGCCATGCAGCGGATTCCGCTCGCCGTCGTGAACACCATCCTCGGCATGTTCCTTGTCGGGGTCGGGGCGGGCGTAATCGCCGTGGCGATGGCCAGGGGCGGATTGCCGGCCGGAAAAGCCTGGCTGCTCGGCCTGCCGGGCATTGCTTTCGCTCTCGCTTTCCTGCTCCTTCGCAAGGCCTGGCGTTTCGCGTCTCCGCCGAAAGAATCGCGCGGGTTCGAACGGCGCTACTGGAAGATGTGGATGTGGATCTGCCTGCTGGGCGCACCGCTCGGCATGGCCGCCGTGTTGCCCGCCCTTCGTAGCGGACGGCCGCATTCTTTCGGATCGCTGTTGATGGCGCCCTTTTCGAGCGCGCCGATCACTCCCACCGCGGCGATCCTGTTTACCGCTTGCGGCGTGATCCTCTGCGGCGCGGCGTTCCTGATGTACCATCGCACGATCGATGAGCAGGAGGAGCGCGGTTACCTGTGGGGATCGCAGGTCGCCTATTATTTCGTCTCGCTAGCCCTTCCGGCATGGTGGGTCCTCCAGCGCGGCGGCCTAATTCCGGCGCTCACCGCCGGCCCCGCCATCGCCATTGTCCTCGTTTCCTTCGTCATCCAGGCCGCGGTCTGGGGCTGGTTCAAGTTCCGCTAACGCAGCGTCCATTAGGAGCCCATCCATGCGCAAGTCCATCGCCCGCTCGATCGCCGCCGCGGCCCTCGTCGCCACCCCCGGCCTCGCCGCCTCTGCGCCGAAGGACCTCGATCCGGCCCTGTGGGTGGTGAAGGACGCCGACACTACCATCTACCTGTTCGGCACCGTCCATGCGCTCAAGCCCGGGCTCGACTGGTTCAACGACGAGGTGAAGACCGCGTTCGACAAGTCGCAGGACCTGGTGATCGAGGTGGACATTCCGGAGGACAAGGCGGCGCTGGGCGAGCAGGTCCGCAAGTTCGGGCTATTGCCCGCGGGCCAGACGCTGCCGTCGAAGCTGTCGCCGGAGGGACGAAAGCTGCTCGGCGACGACCTCGCCTCGCTCGGCCTGCCGCGGACGACGCTCGACCCCTACAAGCCGTTTTTCGCGGCGGTATCGCTGACGATGCTGCACCTGATGGCCGACGGGACGTCGTCCGACGACGGCGTCGAAAAGCTCCTCGAATCGTCGGCCAAGGCCAGCGGCAAGAAGGTCGGCTCGCTCGAATCGATGGACTTCCAGCTGGGCCTGTTCGACGCGCTGCCCGAACAGGAGCAGGTGCGGATGCTCGAGGACGGGCTGAAGAACAAGGAATTCGCCGACGGCAACCTCGACGAGATCGTTGCCGCCTGGGGCAAGGGCGATGCCGAAGCCGTCGCCAAGATCATCAACGCGACCGACAACGACAGCCCCCTGCTCTACCAGAAGCTGCTGGTCGAGCGGAACGCCAACTGGGCGAACTGGGTCCAGAACCGCCTCAAGACTCCGGGAACGACCTTCGTCGCGGTCGGGGCGGCGCATCTTGCCGGCGGCGACAGCCTGCAGTCGATGCTGGGCAAGAAAGGCATCACCAGCGCGCGCGTCCCTCATGTGAAGGCCCGCTAGTCTCCGTTCGTCGCATGGCGACGTAACGACCGACGATTTTCGTTGACCATTAACCACTTACGGGCATCCTCCACCCATCACATCGGGCGGGGGGTCGCTCAATGAATCGGGTTTTCAAGCGCGGGCGTTCTGCGCCCGGAAGACTGTCATTCATCGCCTTCGCGGCGGCCTTCGGGCTAGCCTTTCCCGGTGCCGCGCAGGCCCCATCCCGCCCGGCCTTGTGGGTCGTCCAGGACGCCGACACGACGATCTACCTGTTCGGGACCTTCCACACGCTGGATGCCAACCGCGACTGGCTGACGCCGCAGGTCGCCCAGGCCCTTGGTAGCGCAAGGGAACTGGTGCTCGAAACGGTCGTGCCGAAAAGCCCGGGGGAGGTCGCCGCCTCGAAGGAAGCCCGCAACTCCGACTATCTGAAAGGCGCGGCCAAGGTCATGCATGACGGCCACGCCAAGGGCATGTCGACCGCGACCGGCGCCGACCAGGTCCTACGCATGCTGGCCGAGGACGACGGAAAGCCGGTCAGCGGGCTCGAGGAATTCGGTGCGCAGTTGCAGACGCTCGCGAGGATCAAGGCGACGCCCGTCCCCGCCTCCGCCGTCGCCGCGCCGCTGGCGAAGGCGGACGTTTCACTGGATCGGCTCCTAGCGGCGTGGCGTACAGGCGATACGGGCGCCTTCGCGGCCATGCTCTCGGGGTTCAAATCGAAGGCGCCGGATGCCTACGACATCCTGATTGCCGAGCGGAACCGGCATTGGGCGAACTGGATCCACCAACGTCTAGAAACGCCCGGCGTAACCTTCGTTGCCGTGGGCTCCGGCCACCTGTCGGGTGAGGACAGCGTCCAGGCCCGCCTCTCCGAACAGGGAATCCGCGCCCGGCGCATCGGCTAAGCCCCTCTCCTCCCTTGCTTTCGAGGGACGTCCTGCTATAGGCGCGCGCTTGCTGGCTCTGGTCATCCCTGGAGGCGGGGCGAGCAAATTACATAACGAGATATTTGGAGACGAGCGAATGAGCGAACAGCTGACGCTGCCCGCCGAGACGCGCGACCGGGCTGGCAAGGGAGCCTCCCGCGAACTGCGTCGTGATGGACGGGTCCCCGCCGTGGTCTACGGCGACAAGAAGGAACCGCTGTCGGTTCACGTCGAAGAGAAGGCGCTGGCCAAGGCGCTGTCGACGGGCCACTTCATGAACACCGTCGTCATGATCGACGTCGGCGGCAAGGCGCACCGCACCCTGCCGAAGGACGTTCAGTTCCACCCCGTGACCAGCCGTCCGATCCACGTCGACTTCCTGCGCATCGGTGCGCACAGCACGGTCACCGTTGCTGTCCCGGTCCGCTTCGACAACGAAGAAGCCTCGCCGGGCCTGAAGCGCGGCGGCGTGCTCAACGTCGTCCAGCACGAAGTCGAGCTCGTCTGCGACGCGTCGGAAATCCCCGACGAGCTGCACATCGACCTCACCGGCCTCGAAATTGGCGACTCGATCCACATCAGCGCGGTCAAGCTGCCCAAGGGCGCCAAGCCGGCGATCGAGGACCGCGACTTCACCGTTGCCACCCTCGTCGCCCCGTCGGCGATGAAGTCTGAAGAGGGTGACACCACCCAGGCCGATGCCGGCGACGTCCCGACCGTCGGTGACGAAGACGCCGAAGGCGAAGGCGGCGAAGCCGAAGGCGGCGAAGAGGCCTAAGCCTCTCCCCTTCGCGGATACGCAAATGAGCGCCCATCCCGCCTTGCGGGGTGGGCGTTTCGCTTTAAGGGTCACCGGCGATGCAAATCTGGGCAGGCCTCGGCAATCCGGGCACGCAGTATGCGATGCACCGCCACAACGTCGGCTTCATGGCCGCCGACGTGATCGCCGACATGTACCGTTTCTCGCCGTGGACGAAGAAATTCCGCAGCCTGGTCGCCGAAGGACGGATCGGCACGCAGAAGGTGCTGCTGGTCAAGCCGCAGACCTATATGAACGACAGCGGCGACGCGGTGCAGCAAGCGCTGAAGTTCTACAAGTTGGGGGTCGAGGATCTCACCGTGTTCCATGACGAGCTCGACCTCGCGCCGATGAAGGTCAAGGCGCGCATCGGCGGCGGGCTGGCGGGCCATAACGGCCTTCGTTCGATCAACGCCTCGCTCGGCCCGGACTTCCGCCGGGTCCGGATCGGCATCGGCCATCCCGGCCACAAGGACCGCGTCACCGGTTATGTCCTTGGCAATTACGCAAAGAACGAAATCGACGCGCTGTCCGACATGCTGGGTGCCATCGCGGCCGAGGCGCCGCGCCTCGCGGAAGGCGACCACGCCCGCTTCATGAGCGATATCGCGATGAGGCAGCAGGCCTGATGCGCCAGCTTTTCGCCACGCCGCTCTACGAAGCAAGCCTCGACGACGAGGACTTGCTTCAGGACCTGGCCCATTCGATCCGGACCCTGGCCGAGGACGATGGCGCCGGAATTCACTGGAGCCGTGAGCATGGCTACAAGGGCTACACCAGCTACGCTTCACTCGACGACCTGCCGCGCCGCGACCCGATTTTCGATGACCTCAAGCGCCTGCTGACGAAGCACGCCGCAGCGTTCGCCACGGCGCTGTCGTGGGGCGTGAAGCCGAAGCTGGACAGCCTGTGGGTCAACCTGCTCAAGGGCGGCGGCCATCATTCGGCGCACATCCATCCCCACTCGATCCTGTCGGGCACGCTCTACGTCGAGGCGTCGAGCGGCAGCGGACCGATCCGGTTCGAGGATCCCCGCCTCGCGATGATGATGGCCGCACCCCTACGCGCGGAGGACGCGCCGGAGGCGTTGCGGACGTTCGTCGACATCACTCCTGAGCCGGGGTTGCTCCTGTTGTGGGAAAGCTGGCTCCGGCACGAAGTGCGCCCTCACACCGGCAAGGGCGAACGGCTGAGCGTCAGCTTCAATTTCGCCTAGGCGGCAAGCTTGAGCTGGTCCCGCCCGGCATTTTTCGCGTCGTAAAGCGCGGCGTCGGCGCGGCGCAAGGCAGCGTCCAGGCCGGCCTCGTCCAGCATCGCGACGCCGCCGCTGATCGTCACCCGGATGGCCTCTTGGTCGACCATGGCATAGCGCACCCCGATCTCGGTGCGGAGGCGCTCGCAGATGTCCATCGCCACCTCGATCGTCGTCGACGGCAGGATCGCGGCGAATTCCTCACCGCCTAAACGGGCGACAAGGTCGCTCGGCCTGACGACTTCGCGGGCGACCCGGGCAAAATGGACGAGAACCTCGTCGCCAGCTTCGTGGCCGTAGCGGTCGTTGACCTTCTTGAAATGGTCGATGTCGAAGATCGCGATGCAATCCGTTCGGTCGGCCGGCGGCGCGTTCATCAGGCTTTCGGCCGCGGCGCGGAAGGCGCGCCGATTGGGGAGGCCGGTCAGTGCGTCGGTCATGGCCGCCTGGGCCAGTCGCTCCTCGGCCTCGACCTGCAAGGTGATGTCGCGAACGACGCTGAGGATTCCGTCGGGTTCGCCATTGGCGCCGAACATGATCCGCGCATGGCTTTCGTACCACCGCGCTTCGCCGTGGCGGGTGTTCGCGAGATGGCGATAGCTGTGGGTCCGGCCCCCAGCGGCCAGCGTTGCCGCGTGGCCGGCCTTGACGGCTCCATGCGACGCTTCGGGAACCAGCGAAAGGATATGCCGCCCGACGATATCGGCGGGACTGTAGCCGCCAATCTGGTGGATCGACGGCGAGGCGTACAGGACGTTGCCAGCCGCATCCATGTGGAAGATGATGTCGGTCGAATGGTCGGCGAGCAGCCGGTAACGCTCTTCGCTGTCCCGCAGCGCGCGATGCAGGCGCGAACGGTTGCGCAAATCGGCGGCGACCGGGAGGACGGTAAGAACCGTCGCCGCCAAGTAGAATTGGAAGAACTGGATCCGGATGCCGGTATCGGCGTCGATCAGGCTCATCGGCCCCTTGCCGACCAGCGTGAATGCGCCGCCGATCACCGCCAGCAGGACGATGGACGCTGCCGCGCCCGCCTGGCTCGCCCGGAACGTCGTCAGGATGATCGGCAGCATTGGGAGGAACAGCAGCGGCAAAGAGCTTTGGCTGAAAACCACTGCGGACGTCGCGGCCACCAGCGCCAGAAGGCCCAGCCCCTCTTTCGTACGGCGACGCGAGAAGTCGATGGCGGCGGCGAACTTGCCTTGCTGCAACGCCAGCGTGACCAGCGGGATGAAGGTCAGGTTGCCCAGCGCATGGCCGGCGAAGAAGTGAAGGAACGTGCTCACCGGCGGACGCCCGGTCGCGCTGACGACGCCTGTCGCCAGCGCCGCCGCGGTGCCCGGCGCGATCACGCCGACGGCCAGGGCGAAGTCGAACAACCACGGGAGCGAACCCAAGGGCACACGGTGCGAGCGATAGCGGACCAGAAGGGACGCGCCGACATACGCCTCGATCATGTTGACGACCGCCATGGGCAGGGCCAGCGCCCATCCCAAACCGAACATGCCGGTCGCCACTGCGCTTGCAATGCCGCACAGCACGAGTGGCGTCCCCCAGTCGCGGCGCGGCCGCATGGAGAGATAGGGCATGGCGAGCGCACCGGCGATCCACAGGAACGCCACGCCGCCGTCGAAGCGGGTCAATGCCGCCATCAGCGAAGCCGCGACGAAGTAGGCCGCGCAGAGCAGCAGGTTCGAGAGTGTAGGCCGAGCAAAAATCATGCGCGCTTTCTGCTTCTTCGATGGTTAACGCCATGTCAATTTTCGGGCCAAGGCTCAGGAACGGATGAAAAAAACCATGGCGTCCGGCAGGGTTCAAAAGCTGCCGCCTTTGCCCTAAGGCGGCGCCGACTTCCCTCATCAACGGACAAACGGTTTCATGGGTTTCAAATGCGGCATCGTCGGCCTGCCCAACGTCGGCAAGTCGACCCTCTTCAACGCGCTGACCGAAACGCAGGCGGCGCAGGCGGCGAATTATCCGTTCTGCACGATCGAACCGAACGTCGGCCAGGTCGCCGTGCCCGATCCGCGTCTCGACACGCTCGCCAAGATCGCCAGCTCCGCGAAGATCATCCCGACCCAGCTCGCCTTCGTCGACATTGCCGGCCTGGTGAAGGGCGCGAGCCAGGGTGAAGGCCTGGGCAACCAGTTTCTCGGCAACATCCGCGAGGTGGACGCGATCGTCCACGTCCTGCGCTGCTTCGAGAATGACGACATCCAGCACGTCGACAACCATGTGAACCCGCTGGCCGACGCCGAGGTGGTCGAGACCGAGCTGCTGCTCTCCGATCTCGAAAGCCTCGAGAAGCGCGTGCCCAACCTGGTCAAGCGCGGGCAGCAGGGCGACAAGGAATCCAAGATTGCCGCCAGCGTACTCGGCCAAGCGCTCGAATTGCTGCGCGAAGGCAAGCCCGCCCGCCTGACCCAGCCCAAGGACGACGAGGAAGCGCGCGTCTTTTCGCAGGCGCAGCTGATCACCGCCAAGCCGGTGCTCTACGTCTGCAACGTCAACGAGGACGAAGCGGCCGAGGGCAACGCCCACAGCGCCGCCGTGTTCGAAAAGGCCAAGGCCGAGGGCGCCAACGCCGTCATCGTCTCGGCTGCGATCGAGAGCGATCTTGTCGGCATGGACATGGACGAGCGTGTCGCCTTCCTCGAGGAGATGGGGCTTCACGAGACCGGCCTCGCCCGCGTCATCCGCGCTGGCTACGACCTGCTGCATCTCATCACCTTTTTCACCGTCGGCCCGAAGGAAGCGCGCGCCTGGACCGTCGAGAAGGGCAGCAAGGCCCCGCAGGCGGCCGGCGAGATCCACACCGACTTTGAACGCGGCTTCATCCGCGCCGAGACCATCGCCTATGACGACTATGTCGCGCTGAACGGTGAAAGCGGCGCTCGCGACGCCGGCAAGCTGCGCCAGGAAGGCAAGGAATATGTCGTGAAGGACGGCGACGTCCTCCACTTCAAATTCAACGTTTGACCCCCTGCCCCGCTCGCCTAGCGTATCCACTATGAGCGGGGTGGATTTCCAGCGGCAAATGGCCCGGGCAGTGCGTGAAACACGCCTGCTCGGCGCGGGCGAAGCACTCGCTACTGGCGACCTGCCGCGGGCGGAAGCCCTGCTTCGCCCCTACCTCAAGGAGCGACCGGCCGACGTCGCCGCGATCCGCATGATGGCCGAGTTGGCGGCGCGCATCGGTCGGCTCGTGGATGCAGAGAACCTCCTCCGCCGCGCACTGGAACTGGCCCCGCAGTTTACCGCCGCCCGCGCCAACTTGGCCACCGTACTCTACAAGCAGCAGCGCCCGCTCGACGCGCTCGCCGAGCTCGACGCGATCGACACCTCCCAGACCACGCTGGGCCAGACCAGCCTGCGCGCCGCCGCGACCGGGCGCCTTGGTGGCCATGAGGAAGCGATCGCGCTTTACCGGCACGTGCTCGACCAACGCCCGGACGAACCGAAGATATGGATGAGCCTCGGCCATAATTTGCGCACCGTCGGTCGGACCGGCGAAGCGATCGACGCCTACCGACGGGCGGTCCGGCTCAATCCCGCACTGGGCGAAATCTGGTGGAGCCTCGCCAACCTCAAGACCTTCCGATTCAGCGACCTGGACGTAGCAGCGATGGAGGCAGCGCTTCGCCAACCCGGCCTGATCGAGGAAGACCGCGTTCACCTCCATTTCGCGCTCGGCAAGGCGCTGGAGGACCGCCAGGCGTGGGAAGGAAGCTTCGCGCATTACGCGGACGCCAACCGCGAACGCCGACGCTCGCTCGATTATGACGCCGACGAGTTTTCCGGGATGGTCGATCGCCACATCGCTTTCTTCACCCCCGCGTTTTTCACCGAGCGCACCGGCTTCGGCTGTCCCTCCCCCGATCCGATCTTCATTGTCGGCATGCCGCGCGCAGGATCGACATTGGTGGAGCAGATCCTCTCCTCCCATCCCCTGGTCGAGGGGACGACCGAACATCCCGACATTCCCGTCATGGTTCGCCGCCTCGCCGGCGACGCGCGGATGGCGGACGGGTGCTATCCCGAGTTGCTGGCCGACCTCTCCCCCGCCGACGCCGCGGCGCTGGGCGAGGAATATCTCGAACGGGTCGGGGTCCAGCGCCTCACCGACCGCCCCTTCTTCATCGACAAGCTGCCCAACAACTGGATGCACGTCGGCTTCATCCGGCTTATCCTGCCCAACGCGAAAATCGTCGACGCGCGGCGGCACCCGTTGGCGTGCGGCTTCTCCAACTTCAAACAGCATTTCGCGCGCGGCCAGGGCTTCTCCTACGACCTCGGCGACCTCGGTGCCTACTATAGCGATTACGTCCGCCTGATGCGCCATTGGGATCGGGTGCTGCCCGCCCGGGTCACGCGCATCATCAACGAGGAGCTGGTCGCCGATCCCGAGGGACAAATCCGCGCGCTCGTGGCCGCGCTGGGCCTTCCGTGGGACGACGCCTGCCTGTCGCACCACGAGAACAAGCGAGCGGTCCGGACGCCGAGCGCCGAACAGGTGCGCCAGCCGGTCAACGCTTCCGGCGTCGACCAATGGCGCCACTTCGAGCTCTGGCTCGACCCGCTCAAGGCAGCTCTCGGCAACACTGTTGCAGATTGGTGTCGCTAGCGCCGAATCCTCCATGACTCAGCCGAAACGAGATTGACGCTCAATCGGGTTCTGGCAGGCTCCGCCATTCCAACTCAACCGGGGGCCTTCATGCGCCGTTTTTCTCCCTTCACGCGACGCCAGCCGGCGTTCGCGCTGTTGCTTGCGTCGTCGATCCTCGCTGCTCCGGCCTTCGCCCAGGACGCACCGCCGGCCGACCCGGCCGAGCAGCCGTCTGCGGCAGCCGAGAGTCAGGAAATCATCGTCACGGCGCAAAAGCGGTCGGAAAACCTGCAAAAGGTGCCGATGGCGATCACTGCGATCACAACCAAGTCGCTTGAAGACCTCAACGTTGCCCAGTTCGAAGATTACGCCCGCCTCGTCCCCTCGCTGTCCTCAAAGGGCGGCGGCAGCGGCGGCAGTGCTAACGGTCCGGGCAACAACAACGTCTATTTCCGCGGCGTCGCGTCGGGCGAGAACGGCAACCATTCGGCCTCGCTGCCGAGCGTCGGCACCTATCTCGACGAGCAGCCGATCACGACCATCATCGGCGCGCTCGACGTCCATGTGTTCGATATGGCCCGCATCGAAGCGCTCGCCGGTCCCCAAGGCACACTGTACGGCGCGTCGAGCCAGGCCGGGACCATTCGACTGATCACCAACAAGCCCGACCTGTCCGGCACCTACGGCCAGCTAAACCTCGAGGTGAACCACGTCGCGCATGGCGATTTCGGCTACACCGGCGAGGGCTACATCAACCTGCCGGTCGCCAACAACATGGCGCTGCGCGTGGTCGGCTGGCATCGCCGCGACGCCGGCTGGATCGACAATGTGCCAGGCACGATGACCTTCGCCGCCGCCGGAATCACGATCGACAACGCCGACCTGGCGGAGAAGGACTTCAACGACGTCAACACCAGCGGCGCGCGCGCCGCGCTGAAGATCGACCTCGATGAAAACTGGACGATCACGCCTGCCGTGATGGGCCAGACGCAAACCGTCCATGGAAATTTCTCCGAAGAAAGCGGCCTTGGCGACAACCAGATCATGCAGTTCAACCCGGAAGGGTCGAAGGACCGCTGGGTCCAGGCCGCGCTGACCGTCGAAGGCAAGGTCGGCAGTTTCGACATGACCTACGCCGGCGCCTACATGAAGCGGCGGGTCGAAAGCTCGGCCGACTATTCCGACTACAGCTATTTCTACGATGCGCTGGGGTCGACCTTCTACGACAACAACGGCGACACCATCAGCCCGAACCAGCGGGTCGAAGCCGATCACCACTACACCAAGCTGAGCCAGGAATTGCGATTCAGCTCGCCCGCCGACAAGCCGCTGCGGCTGATCGCCGGCGCCTTTTATCAGCGCCAGGTCGACGGCATCGAAGAGAACTACATCATCGACAATATCGCGGACGCCATTACCGTCCCGGGTACCGACAGTGACATCTGGCTAACCAAGCAGAAGCGCGTCGACCGCGATTACGCGCTGTTCGGCGAGCTGAGCTACGACGTCACGCCGCAGGTCACCATCACGGGTGGCGGCCGCCTGTACAAGTACGACAACAGCCTCCTCGGCTTCTTCGGCTACAGCGATGGCTGGTCGAGCGGGACCGGTGTGGCCGCCTGCTTCGGCCCGGCGGAGTTAGAGGGCACGCCCTGTACCAACGTCGACAAGCGGACCAAGGGATCCGGCTTCGTCCATCGGCTCAATGTCACCTGGAAGCCGACCGAGCAGCTGCTGGCCTATGCCACCTGGTCGCGCGGTTTCCGGCCGGGAGGCATCAACCGGCGCGGCAGCCTGCCGCCTTACAAGCCGGACTTCCTGACCAATTACGAGGTAGGCCTTAAGTACAACCTCGGCCGCGGCGCGCACATTAACGTCGCCGGCTACCGCGAGGATTGGCGGAACGTGCAGCTGTCGTTCCTCGGCGAAAATGGACTCACCGAAATCCGCAACGCCGGCAATGCCCGGATTTGGGGCGTCGAGGCCGACCTGGTCCTCAGGCCGGCCGAGGGCCTGACGTGGAGCACGGGTGCGGCCTATAACGATGCCAAGCTGCGCAACGCTTTCTGCCTGATCGCCACACCGGACTTCGATTGTTCGGTCGGCGTGGACCTCGACGGCGATGGCATTCCCGAGGACAACGCCGAGCTCGCCCCGGCGGGCCGGCGCCTGCCGGTCACGGCCAAACTCAAGGGCAGCACCCAGATGCGCTACGAATGGCCTCTGTCGGCGACCATGAAGGCGCATCTGCAGGGCGTCGCGACCTATGAGGGCCGCAGGACGCGCGACCTGCGCATCCTCGAGAACGGCATCTACGGCAACATGCGCGCGTACACGCAGGTCGACCTGTCGGCCGGCATCGAGAGCGGGCCGTGGGACGCCGAGCTCTACGCCAAGAATGTGTTCGACGGGCGCGGGCAGACCTCGAAGAATATCCAGTGCCTCGAGATTACTTGCGGCGACCCGGACATGATCACGACGCGCGGCGGGATCGTCTACACCACCTACACGCGTCCACGGACGATCGGGTTCAAGGCCGGCTACAGGTTCTGAGAACCCGACACGACAAAGGGGCCGGCCGCGGACATTGTCGCGGCCGGCCCCTTTTTCATGACGCGCTTACTTGTTGGGGTCCTGATAGGCGAACGGATCGGTCACCGCCGGCCGGGTCGGCAGCGGCGGACGCGGGAGCACCGTGTCGCTGTTGGCCGCGGCAAGCAGCATCCCCGCCATCACCGTCGCCGCCTGGCGGATGTCGTCGCCCCGCATATGGTCGAGCGTGTCGAGGTTGGAGTGGTGTACCCGGCTGCCGTAATCCAGCGGGTCCTGGATGAACTGGTAGCCCTGCAGCCCGACCGCCTGCATGAAGACGTGGTCGGTGCCGCCGGTCTTGCCGATGACGACGCTTTCCGCGCCCAGCGCATTGTACGGGCGCATCCAGTCGCCAAGGATCGGTTCGGCCGCGCTGTTCTGTTCGGCGTGGATGCCGCGGATCTTGCCCGACCCGTTGTCGAGGTTGAAGTAGGCCTTGAGCTGGTCATACTCCGGCTTCTTGGTGATCGGGTAGGCATCGCTCCACGCGTAATAGGCACTCAGCCCGTCGAGCGACGGGTCGACCGGGCGGCTGACGTAATGCTGCTCGATATAGGCGCGGCTGCCCAGCAAGCCCTGCTCCTCGCCTTCCCACAGGGCGAAGCGGATCGCGCGCTTGGGCCGGACGCCGAGCGTGCGCAGGATGCGCGCCGCCTCGAGCACGACGATGCTGCCAGCGCCGTTATCGCTCGCGCCGTCGCCGGCGACCCAACTGTCGAAGTGAGCGCCAGCCATGACGTAACCGGCATTGCGGTCGCTGCCCGGGATTTCGCCGATGATGTTGTTGGCGTTGGGGTTGGAATCGTTCCAGCGAACTTGGCTTTCCAGCTCGATGACCGGCGCGTTGCCGGTCTTGGCGAGCCGCGCGAGGCGACGGTAATCTTCGGCCGCCACTTCCCACACCGGAAGCGCCGGCGTGTCGCCCGCCGCGTAGGTGTAGCCCTCACCGTGGACGAGCATGCCGTCGCGATAGCTTTCCTTGACGACCGCAACCGCACCTTCCGATTTCAGGAAGGCGTCGAGCTCCTTGCCGAATCCGCGGCGTTCGGCGCGCAGCGCGGCCGTCGCCGGATCGTAGGTCGGCAGGCGGAACTCGTCGCGCCGGGCGATGTCGGCCTTGTCGAGGCGCTGGAACGCCGCCTTGTCCGGCTCGCTCGATGTCGAGGGCAGGCTGATCATTACGATCTTGCCATTGAGCTTGCCGCGCCAAGCCGCGAAATTTTCGCGCTTCGAGATCGGCGCGACGATGACGGGCGCGCGCAACACGCCGTTGGTGCCAGGCGTCCAGGCGACGGGGATGGCGGTCATCTGGATCGGGCGCGGCGCGACCATTCGCGCCGAATAGCTGCCCAAATTCCAGCCGCGGCCGAAATTGAAGGGCTCCTTGCGCACGTTTGACAGGCCATACGACTGCATCTTGGCAACCGCCCAGTCTTCCGCCTTGCGCAAATTGTCGCTGCCGGTCAGCCGCCCGCCGATGCCGTCCATCAATTCGCTGGCAGCCAGCATCGCCTGGCTACGGTTCAGCCCTTCGTCGATGATCCGCGCAGGATCGGACTGGGCCATGGCCAGCGTGGAAAAGGCAGCGCCGGCCAGCAACGCGACGACAAACATGGATCGCATCAATATTCCCCCGTGATTGGTAGGCCGCGATGCTGCACGCGCGCGCGGCCCCTGCCTACGCGCTTTCGACCAATGGCTGGACAGGCGAGGTCAGTTCTGAAATGAAACGCAAATGATCTATTGGGAAGACTTGGTCGTCGGCGAGACGGAAACCTTCGGCCACTACGACGTGACGCGCGAAGAGGTCCTCGACTTCGCGCGCAAATACGACCCCCAGCCCTTCCACCTCAGCGACGAGGAAGCGGCCAAGACCCACTTCGGCCGCATCGCCGCGTCGGGCTGGCACACCACGGCGATGACGATGGCGGTGATCGCGCGCAAGGTCGTGGCCGACGAACAGGCGGGCCTCGGCTCGCCTGGGATCGACGAGTTGCGCTGGCTCAAGCCGGTTTATCCCGGCGACCGGCTGACCGTGAAAGGCACGATCATCGAAAAAACACCGTCCCGGTCGAAGCCGCACATTGGCAGCTTCAGGACCGAGACGGTGGTCGAAAACCAGCATGGCGAGCCGGTCATGCGCTACACGTCGATCGTGCTGATGCGCCGCCGGCCCGACTAGGCCATCAGTCCTTCTTTTCTTCGGTCGTCGTCACCGGATGGACGCGGAAGCCTTTCCGTCCCGCGGACTCGGGCGTCGTCGGCCGGTCATCACGCTGCGGGGTGGTCGCGGTGCGGCCGGTCCAGCGCTCGGTCTGGCGAGTCCAGCCGCCACTATTGCGGTCTCCGTTCCGATCGCGGTCGCGGGTCCATTGGTGGTCGCCGCCGCGGTCCTTGCGGCGCGATTCCCAATACTGCTGCTGGGTCGACGTCCAGCGCTGGCGCGTGCCGTCGCGGCCGTACACATAGTAGCCGGTGCCGGGATAATAGTAGTTGTCGTACCAGCCGCCGTAGGGCGGATAGCCATAAGCCGGCGAGCGGCCATACGGAAAACCGTCATAGCCGTAGCCATAGCTGCTGTAGCCGCCGTAGCCGTACGGGTCATAGCCGTAACCGCCGTAACCGCCGTAACTTCCGTAGCCACCGTAATAGCCGTCGTTTCCGTAGCCGACGCCGATCCCGCCATAGGGGCCGACGCAGGCAGAGAGAGCAAGGGTCGAGGCGACCGCGACGGCAGCGGTACGAATGCGAAACGCGAACATGGGCAGTCTCCCGGGGAGAATCGGTACAGACGTTTAGAATCCGCTTAACGAGTTGAACAGCAAATGAATTTCGCGTGCCGCCAATCCGGTTAATCGCCGTCGAATTCCATCAAGCTGCGTACCTCGATACCTTCCGCGCGCAATCGCTCCGACCCGCCAGCATCCGGCAGGTCGATCAGGAAACGGGCGCCGACAACCTCACCTCCTGCCCGCCGCACCAGCCTCACCGCGGCCAGAGCTGTTCCGCCCGTGGCGACCAAGTCGTCAAGGATGAGCACTCGCGCGCCCGGTGTGATGGCGTCAACGTGCATCGTCAGGCGATCGCGGCCATATTCCAGGGCATAGTCTTCGGCGATCGTCGCGCCGGGCAGTTTGCCATCCTTGCGCACGAGCAACAGCCCGGCCCCGAGCCGCTCCGCCACCATGCCACCGATCGCGAACCCGCGCGCCTCGATCGCCGCGACCAGGTCAACCCTGTCGTCGACGCTGGCACATAAAAAATCGACCGCGCGGGTCAGCCCGTCACGGTCGAGGAGGAGTGTCGTAATGTCGCGGAACTGGATGCCCGGCGACGGGAAGTCCGGGATGGTGCGGACCAGCGCTTTCAGCTCGTCCGCACCATGACCCATGTTCGTCAGTCTCGGGCCTTGGCCGTCGCGCGGGTGCGCTTGGCCTTGTTCTCCGGATCGAGCGGCCCGACCGGTGCGACCTTGCGCTTCGCCTCGGCCCAGACGTTCTGGTAGCTCAGGTAACCCAGGGCGGTGGCGATAATCAGGAAGATCAGCACCGCAATACCGGCACGATGGCGGTTTTCGAGCTTGGGCTCGGCCGTCCACACCAGGAACGCCGCGATGTCGCTCGCCATCTGGTTGACCGTAGGCTTCGGGTTACCCGGCGCGTAGGTCACCTGGCCGTCGCTGTTGAGCGGCGCCGGCATGGCGAGGTTGAGGTTGGCGAAATAGGGGTTGAAGTGAAGCGTCGCCGAGGCCGGCATGCCTTCCTTCGGCAGCGGCTCGCCCTTTTCGTTCTTGTACGTCTTCGGATCGCGGTAGCCGGTCAGCAGCGCATGGACGTAGGATGCCCCGCCCTCGCGCGACTTGGTGATCAGCGACAGGTCGGGCGGCACGGCGTTGTTGTTGGCCGCACGGGCCGCCGTCTCGTTGGCGTAGGGCGACGGGAAATAGTCGCTCGGCAGTGCCTTGCGCAGCGCGGGCTCACCCGTGTCCGGATTGACGTCCGGCACCTCGAACTGAGCGGCGAAGTTCTTCACCTGCGCCTCGTTGTAGCCGAGGTCCTTGAGGTCGCGGAACGCGACGCGGTTGAGGCTGTGACAGCCCGAGCAGACCTCGTGATAGATCTGGAGGCCGCGCTGCAGCTGGGCCTTGTCATACTTGCCGAACGGCCCGTCGGACGAAAGCGCCAGATGCTCCGGCTCGAGGTGGAATTCCTCCGACACCGACGGCAGCGGCGGTTCGGAGAAATAATCTTTCACCGTTCCGCCGAAAGCCAGCAGGAGAACGCCCGCGAAGACCGCGCCGACGATGTTGCCGAGAATGCGAACCATCTTGAACCTATCCCCTTAAGCGACGGTCTTGGCGCCGAGCGGCGCGCTTTCCGCCTTTTCGCCGTGCAGCACGGACGCCGTGATCGACGTCGGCAGCGGCAGCGTTTTTTCGTTCCGCGACACCCACGGAAGGATGATCAGGAAGTGCGCGAAATAATAGGCGGCGGCGATCTGGCCGAGCGCCACGTTGAACGGCGAAATGTGTGCGCCGCCGACATAGCCGAGGATCGCGACGTCGATCAGCAGGAGCCAGAAGAAGCGCTTGAACAGCGGGCGGTAGTTGCCCGACCGGACCGGCGAATTGTCGAGCCACGGCAAGAAGAACAGCAGCAGGATCGAGCCGAACATCGCCAGCACGCCCCACAGCTTCGCCGGCAGGATCAGGTCGACGGTGAACGAGCGCAGGATCGCGTAGAACGGCCAGAAATACCATTCGGGGACGATGTGCGCCGGCGTCGCCAGCGGGTTGGCCGGGATGTAATTGTCCGGGTGGCCCAGGCTGTTCGGCAGGAAGAAGATGAACAGGCAGTAGAGGGTCACGAACAGGCCCATGAACCAGCCGTCCTTCGCCGTGTAGAACGGGTGGAACGGCAGCGTGTCCTTTTCGTCCTTCACGTCGACGCCGGTCGGGTTGTTCGAACCCGGGATGTGCAGCGACCAGATGTGGAGGATGACCACGCCCGCGATCACGAACGGCAGAAGGTAGTGAAGCGCGAAGAAGCGGGTCAGCGCGGCCTGGTCCGGCGCGAAGCCGCCAAGCAGCCAGACGCGGATCGGCTCGCCCACGACCGGGAAAGCCGAGAAGAAGCCGGTGATGACCTGCGCGCCCCAGTAGCTCATCTGGCCCCACGGCAGCACATAGCCCATGAAGGCGGTCGCCATCATGAGGAGATAGATGACAAGGCCGAGCATCCACACCAGCTCGCGCGGCGCCTTGTAGGAGCCGTAGAACAGGCCGCGGAAGATATGGATGTAGACCGCGACGAAGAAGAAGCTCGCGCCTTTGGCGTGCGCATAGCGCAGCATCCAGCCGGCGTTGACGTCGCGCATGATGTGCTCGACCGAGTTGAACGCCCCGCCGGCATCGGCGTGATAGTGCATCGCCATGACGATGCCGGTGACGATCTGCACCACCAGCATGAGACCCGACAGGACGCCGAAGTTCCAAAGGTAGTTCAGGTTGCGCGGCACCGGATAGCCGCCGCCGATCGCGCCGTAGACCAGCCGCGGCAGCGGCATGCGGTCGTCGATCCAGCGGCCCAGGGCCGTCGTCGGTTCATAGGGCTTGGCCCAGGCAAAACTCATGTGCTTGGCCCCCTTTAGCCGATCGTCACGACAGTGTCGGACGTGAATTCATAATCTGGCACCTGCAGGTTGAGCGGTGCCGGACCCTGGCGGATGCGCGCGGCGGTGTCGTAGGCCGAGCCGTGGCACGGGCAGAAATAGCCGCCGAACGGGCCGCGGTTCTCGCCCTCGCCGACGCCCAGCGGGACGCAGCCGAGGTGGGTGCAAACGCCCAGCGTGACGAGCCAGTTTTCCTTGCCCGGCTTGGTCCGCTCGGCCAGCGTCTGGGGATCGCGCAGGTCCGACAGCTTGACCGCGTTCGCCTCGCCGATTTCCTTGGCCGTCAGGTTGCGGATGAACACCGGCTGCTTGCGCCAGCTGGTCTTGATTGCCTGGCCGGGTGCGATTTTCGACACGTCGACCTCGACCGAGGCGAGCGCGAGCACGTCGGCCGACGGGCTCATCTGGCTGACCAGCGGCAGGACCGCGGCGGCCGCGCCAACACCCGCGAAGCTGACGGCAGCGATATTGATGAAGTCGCGCCGGCGAAGGCTGTGATCAGCCTCCATCTGCGCGGTGGTTTCTTCCAGCGTGGCCATGCTCACCCTTATTCCGAATATACCCGGTCCGGCTGGTGGCCGGACTTCGTATGGTACGAGGTCGCGCCCGGCGCGCCGGGTACGATTGGCGGGCCTGATAGCGCCCGCCTGCGCCCTCGCCAACCGCAAAAATGGCAGCCGCTTGCCGCTTTCGCGCCACATCCCTAAGCGGCCCAGCATGCGCATCGCC
The DNA here is from genome assembly GCA_023391375.1 of Pseudomonadota bacterium. GTDB lineage: Bacteria > Pseudomonadota > Alphaproteobacteria > Sphingomonadales > Sphingomonadaceae > Sphingomicrobium. The sequence continues at coordinate 41,322 of JAEWBB010000021.1, forward strand.
CTCTACCAGCCCGAGATCGCCGGCAACGTCGGTGCGGTGATGCGGCTGGGCGCGTGCTTCGGCGTCGGCGTCGACCTGATCGAGCCGCTGGGATTCGCCTGGGACGACAAGCGGGTGCGGCGCACGGCGATGGACTATATCGACCATGTCGACGTGACCCGCTTCGCCGATTTCGACCACTTCCGCAGCCAGCGCCCGGGCCGCCTGGTGCTGTTCACCACCAAGGCGACGACTTCGTCGTTCGACTTTGCCTATGGCGCCAACGACATCTTGCTGTTCGGCAAGGAAAGCGCCGGCGTTCCCGCAATAGTCGCGGAAGCATCCGACGCCGCGGTGCGCATTCCGATCCACGCCGATGTTCGTTCCTTCAATCTTGCCAGCAGCGCGGCGATCGCCATCGGCGAGGCGCTGCGACAGACCGGAGACCTGCCCCGATGAAACCGCTCGACGACCAGCAGCAAGCGGCCCGCGATTGGTTCGAAACCTTGCGCGACCGCATCACCGCCGAATTCGAGGCGATCGAGCGCGAAGCCGGCAGCGACGCCTCATTCGAATTCATCCCTTGGGACCGGACGGACGACGACGGCACGCCCGGCGGCGGCGGCATGCGCGGACAGATGAAGGGCAAGGTGTTCGAGAAAGTTGGCGTCAACGTGTCGTCGGTTGGCGGGCGCTTCTCGCCGGAATTCGCTCAATCGATCCCCGGCGCCGAAGAGGACCCGAGCTTTTTCGCCACCGGCATCAGCCTCGTCGCGCACATGGCCAACCCGCATGTGCCCGCCGTCCACATGAATACCCGTTTCCTGACCACCACGAAGCGCTGGTTCGGCGGCGGCGCCGACCTCAATCCCGCGCTGCCCGTGCAAGAGGATACAGACGCCTTCCATGCCCGCCTGCGCGCCGCCTGCGCGGCGCACGACCCCACCTACTACGACCGCTTCGCCAAGTGGGCGGAGGAGTATTTCTGGATCCCCCATCGTCACCGCGCCCGCGGGGTCGGTGGCATTTTCTACGACCGGCTCGAGGCGGAAGGCGCGCTGTTCGAACCGAACTTCGCGTTCACGCGCGACGTCGGCGAAGCCTTTCTGGATGTCTTCCCGCAAATCGTGCGGCGCCGCATGGACGCGCCGTTCAGCGACGAGGACATGCGCGAACTGCTTGAGTTCCGTGGCCGCTACGTCGAGTTCAACCTACTCTACGACCGCGGGACGCTGTTCGGTCTCAAGACCGGCGGCAACATCGACGCCATCCTGATGAGCCTGCCGCCCCTGGCCCGCTGGGCCTGACGGTCAGGCGTTGGCCTGGCGGTAGAGCGAGGCCAGCATCCCGGCCTGGATGGACTGGAAGGCCGCGCTAGCGGACGCGGCGAGGAAGCCGACGATCACGCTGCCGACCGTCAACCCGCGATCGCCGTCGAGCGCCACGGTCGCGATCGTACCGCCGACATGGTTGATGACGTAGGAAACCGTCATCGACCCGAGGAACAGCAGCGCGAACGTACCGACCAGCTTTAGCCAGTTGCCACGGCCCAGGGCCCAACCGCGCTTGAGCGCCTGCCACGGCCCGATCTGCTCCGCCGCAACCGCCGGAAACAGCAGGAACAGGCGGAACAGGAGGAGCAGGAACAGGATCATCATCAGACCGAATGCCGACATCGTCCGCGGCGACATTTGCGCCGGAGTCGTCGCGCCATCGGCCATGATCATCGGCACCACCGCGATCAGGGCGATCGGAGTCAGGAGCAGGCCGAGCAAAAACATCGACAACAACAGGGTCAGGCAACGCCGGGCGGAAAGCGCGATCAGCTGGCCGAGCGATTCCCGCCGACCGAGCGCCAGCAGGATCAGGGTGAAGGTGCCGATGAAGCTCAGGAACGCGATCCCGTAACCGAGCAGTCCGGCCCACGCCGGCGGGCCGTTGCCGCTCATGATCGCCTCGACATCGTCCGCTGCCGGGACCGAGATGCGGTAGAGCACGGACGGGAGGATCATGAAGGCGAACACCACCGGAACGATCAGCCGCTTGTCGGCAAGGATGAAGGCGCGCGTATCGTCCCACGCGCGGTTGATCGACAGGCTGTTCACGAATCCTCCCCTTTACGCCGCCAGCTTAGCGCGCCATCTGGCCCGCACAATGGAAAGCGGACCGATCGAGTGGCGGCAAAGCGACGGGCTCGTCCCCTACGAGGCGGCGCTGGCCGACATGGAAGCGCGCGCCGCGGCGATCCGCAACGACGGAGCGGACGAGGGCGTATGGCTGGTCGAGCATCCACCCCTGTTCACGGCCGGTACCAGCGCCGACCCGGCCGAACTGTTCAACCCGCTCGGCTTCCCGGTGTACGAGGCCGGGCGCGGCGGGCGGTATACCTACCATGGCCCAGGCCAGCGGGTCGTTTATCTCAACCTAGACCTCGATCGGCGGGGCCGCGACATCCGCCGTTTCGTTCATTCGCTCGAAGGCTGGATGATTGCGGCGCTGGCCGACGTCGGCGTGGCCGCCCGCCGCGAAGAGGGCCGGATCGGGATCTGGACCGGGCGCGGCGCCAAGGAAGCGAAGATTGGCGCCATCGGCGTGCGCGTCCGACGTTGGGTGACGATGCACGGCCTGTCGATCAACGTCGCCCCCGACCTGGCGCACTTCGGCGGCATCGTGCCATGCGGGATCAGCGAATTCGGCGTCACCAGCCTCGAAAAACTGACCGGCGAGACGTCAATGGGCCCGCTCGATGCTGCACTGGAGGCGCATTTTCCGTCTTTTCTCAAGGCGTTGGAAGGTTAGCGACAAGTCGCTTGTTGGGCGTCACACCAACGACTATGGTGCGCGCGGTTTGAGTGAGCTTCGCGCTCACGGCAGATCGAGAAAAAAAGAAATACTAGGGAGTTATCCAAATGCGTGCTCTTATCCTGGTCGCTGCCGCGGCCCTCGCTGTCTCGGCTTGCAGCAAGAACGAAGCCGCTGAAAACACGATGAACGTCGACGAGACGCTCACCACCGAAAACGTCACCAACGACACGATGGCCGTCGACGCCGCCAACGGCATGGACGCCAACATGGCTGCTGACGCCAACATGACCATGGACGCGAACGCGACCGACGCGAACGCCACCGACAACACCGCCAACGCGATGTAATCGGTTCGGGACGCGTCCGCGCGTCCCGGCATGCGATGGAAGGGCCGCCGGCACGTCCGGCGGCCCTTTTTTTGTGTCCGGACGCCTTGTCAGCCGTGGTTCATCCCCTAGGCTGTTGAGTGACGGGACGCGGTATTGCCCGTCCGCCAGGGGAGGATTTCGAACATGCGTGCGTTGCTTTTGGCCGGGGTGCTTTCCACGATTTCGGCGGCCCTCGTCCCGTCAGCAGCGAGCGCGCAGCTTTATTGGCAGGATCCTAATTTCCGCGCCGAACGCGTGATCGGGGGCGAGCCGGGCATTTCCCTGCCGATGCCGGGCGCGACCGCTGCCGAAAATAGCGCCGCCCTCGTCTGGAACCTGCGCGCGGCGATGAATGTCGCGGCGCTTTCCTGCCATCCCTGGCCGTTCCTCAACTCGATCGACAATTACAACGAGATGCTGACCGATCACGGCGACGAGCTCGGACCGGCCTACGAGACGGTGGAAAAATATTTCACGCGCACTCAAGGGCAGAAGGCCGGGATGAAGGCCTTCGACGACTACAATACCAAGACTTACAACGGCTTTTCGACGCTCTACGGCAAGCTCAGCTTCTGCCAGATGGCCGGCGCCGTCGGCAAGGAAGCGGCATTCGCGCCACGCGGCGGCGGCCTCCTCGTGGTGGCGCAGAACCGCATGCGCGAACTCCGCAACAGCCTGACCCCCACCGCCGACATGTTCTTCGCCGCCCCGTCGATCGGGCAGGTCGCCGTCAATGGCGTCCGCTACGATCCGAGCTGCTACAAGTCGAACGGCCAGATCAAGTCGAGCTGCCGCTAGGGCAGTCCCACCAGCTTGTGCGCCTGGAGCGTCAGCTTCCAGCGCGGCCGCTCCATCGCCAGCGCAATCGCGGCCTTCACATTGGCGTCGCGCGCGGGCGAATCCATCGGCTGGATCAGGAAGTGCGGGAAATCCCAACTCTCCAGCGCTTCGAGATCGATCCCCGCCTGCGGCCACACCAGCTTCAGCTCGTGGCCGGAGCGCTGCACCACCTCGCTCCCCGCCTTGGGGCTGATGCACAGCCAGTCGATGCCTGGCACCGCCTCGATCGTCCCATTGCTTTCGACTGCGACCTCGAACCCTCGCGCGTGCAGGGCATCAATGAGTTCGGGATCGAGTTGCAGCATCGGTTCGCCGCCGGTGATGACCACCAGCCGCCGTTCGGCGCGGTCCCCCCAGCACTCAGCCACCGCATCCGCGAGCGCCTCCGCATCCACGAACTTTCCGCCGCCCGGCCCGTCCGTGCCGACGAAATCCGTATCGCAGAACTGGCAGATCGCCTTGCCACGGTCCTGCTCGCGGCCCGTCCACAAGTTGCAGCCGGAAAAGCGCAGGAACACCGCGCGCCGTCCCGCCTGCATCCCCTCGCCCTGCAGCGTCAGGAAGATTTCCTTGACCGTGTAGGTCATGACGCGGCGTAGCGGGTCGGGTCGGGCAAGCCGGCCTCGACGAAGCCCTTGGCGCGCAGGCGGCAGGCGTCGCAGGTGCCGCATGCGTCGCCGTCGGGCGCGGGATCGTAGCAGCTGTGGCTCATGCCCGCGTCGAGACCGAGGCGCGCCGCTTCGGCGGCGATGTCCGCCTTGGTCATGTGCTGCAACGGGGCGTGGATGGTGAACGGCCGCCCTTCGACGCCGTCACGGGTCGCCTGGTTGGCGAGTTTTTCGAACGCGTCGATGAAGGCCGGACGGCAATCGGGGTAGCCCGAATAATCCAGCGCGTTGACCCCAACGAACAGGTCGTGCGCGCCCGCCGCTTCGGCCCAGGCCAGCGCGAGGCTGAGGAACACGGTGTTGCGTGCGGGGACGTAGGTGACGGGAATGCCGCCCTCCTCGACCCCGCTTTTCGGGACGTCGATGTCGGCCGTTAGCGCCGACCCACCGAAAGCCGTCAGGTCGAGCGGCAGAATGATGTGACGGTCGGCAAGCTGGGCCGCGATCGTCTTCGCCGCTTCCAGTTCGACGCGGTGGCGCTGGTTGTAGTCGATGGTCAGCGCCAGCACCTCGCACCCGGCTTCGCGGGCAAGTCCGGCACAGACCATTGAGTCGAGGCCGCCGGAGAGAAGGACGACAGCTTTCTTCACAGCTTCACCCCGAACCGCGGCAGGAGGTTGAAAAAGGCGGCATAGAGCGCGAGCGTCATGATGACGGAGACGGCCAGCGCCGGCCAGAAGGCCATTCCGCCCCGCATCAGGCCCGGCAGGACGAAGAACAGCGGCAACGACGGCAGGATGAAGAGCGCGATCGACATCGACAAATCCTTCACCCGCTGGGGATCGCCGGTGTCGACATAGAGCAATGACAGCGCGAGCAATGAGGTCAGCGGCAAGCTGGCCAGCAACCCGCCCCAACCGGGGTAGCGCTTGGCAACGACAGTCACCAACGCGACCATCACGCCGCTGAACGCGGCCTTGGCGATAAATCCCAACATGCGCGGGCCTTTAGAGCGGGTGCGCTGCAAAAAGAAGGCCGTCCGACGCATGGGCAGCGAGCGGACGGCCAAGCGGGCTTGCGCCCGACAGGGAGGAAAGCGTGCCTAAAGCACGAGTCGGGATATAAACAGCGTCAAGTAAACGCTGGCTTAACGGACCGCGCAGCCGCCGACGCGCCGCGCATGGAGAGTGTACTGGAAGGGATAATCGGCCGAGATGCCCTGCGTTTCGACCTTAAGGGTGCGCGGCGTGATGACCGTCAGGCGGGAATGACCGAAGCCTGCCGGGCCACAGTTATAGTCGACCGTGACGCCGCGCGGGCTGCTGCCAAGGATTTTCTGGCCACACGACAAGGCGCGATGTTCCCATTGGAGGAGCGTCGACAGCGTTGAGAGGCAGACCCGCTGCGCGCCGTGTCCGTCCGCCCGGGCGCTGACTTCCCAAAGACCCGCCATCGCCCGCGAGCCCTGGGCGACGGGTGCGGCCGAGTGCACGGCGGACGACAGGCCGAGGATGGTCAGGACAGGAAAAATCGAGCGAATCATGATAATGTATAATTAACGGGGCTAATCAGGACTTGCCACCGACCTCTTCGGCGACTGTCCCGAAATCGATCGGGAAGCTGGTCGCGCAGAAGGCGCAATCGACGCGGATGATTCCGTCCTCGCCGGCCATCGCCGCCTTCTCCTCTTCTGGGAAGCGGGCGAGAACCGAGGCGATGTAATCGCTTGAACAGCGGCAGCCCTTGACCAACGGAAGTGGGGCCAACGTCCGCACTTCCTGCTCCTCGTGGAGCAAGCGCCACGCGAGGTTGTCGAGCGGCAGCGTCCGGTCGGTCAATTCGCCGGCCGTGACCGAGCCGGTCAGCGTGGCGACATGCGGCCACTCGGGGTGGTCGAGCCGGGTGTGCAGGCGCTCCCGCCCTTCTTCACCTTCCGGCAAATGCTGGAATAGCAAGCCGCCGCCAACCCACCCGTCAGCATCCTTCGCGACCGCGAGACGGACGATCGAGGGAATCTGCTCCGACTGGGAAAAGAAACTCTGTGCCGCTTCGGCCAGGCTTTCGCCTTCCAGCGGAACGATGCCCTGGTAGCGCTCGTCCGTGGCCGGCTGGTCGAAGGTGATGGCGAGGTAACCCTTGCCGAACAGGCCGAACAACGTCGGGTTCGGTCCCGCTTCGGCCAACCGCTCGGACGTGTAATTGACGTAACCGCGGAGCTCGCCTGCCTTGTAGTCGCAGACGAGCAGGTCGATCGCGCCGTTCTCCGTCTGCGCCTGAAGGGTCATCTGCCCGCCCGGATCTTTCAGCAACGAGCCCAGCAGCGCGGTCAGGACCAGCGCTTCGGCAAGGAGGTTCTCGATCAGCGGCGGATAGCCATGGTTGGACAGGATGGCATCGAGCGTGCGGTCGATCCGGGCCAGCCGGCCGCGGGCGTGCCGCGACGGCACGGTGACGCCCAGCGCCACGTCGCTGGTCATGGAAATGGGGGAAAGTTGCATCGCGTCCAGATGGTCATGCGCCGGCCAAAGCGCAACCGCCGCGGCCTCAGACCTGCTCGAAGGCCCAGCGGAGCAGTGCCTTCTGCGCGTGAAGCCGGTTTTCGGCTTCGTCCCACACCAGGCTGGCCGGTCCGTCGATCACCGCATCGGTGACTTCTTCGCCGCGGTGGGCGGGAAGGCAATGGAGGAATTGCGCGCCGGGCGCCGCCTTGGCCATCAATGCGTCGTCGACCAGGTAGCCGGCGAACTGCTCGCGCCGGTATTCGGCCTCCTCGTCCTGCCCCATCGAAATCCAGGTGTCGGTGACCACCACGTCGGCATCGCCCACCGCCTCGATGGCGTCGGACCCGAAATAGATGTCGTCGTAGGTCGATCCGAGCGCCACCATCGCCGGATCCGGCTCGAACCCGTCAGGTGTCGCGACCGCCAGGCCGAAACCCATCAGCGACGCGGCCTCGATCAGCGAATTGCAGACGTTGTTGCCGTCCCCGACCCACGCCCAGCGTGACCCGGCAAGGCTGCCGCGCTTCTCCGCGACCGTCTGCATATCGGCCAGGATCTGGCACGGATGCGCAAGGTCGGTCAGGCCGTTGATGACCGGCACCGTCGCATGGTCCGCCAACTCCATCGCCTTACGATGGATGTCGGTGCGGATCATGATCGCGTCGACGTAGCGCGACAGGACGCGTGCGGTGTCGGCGATCGTCTCGCCCCGGCCGAGCTGCGAGCTGCTCCCCTCGAGGATCAGCGACGAGCCGCCCAGCTGGCGCATCGCCATGTCGAAGCTGACCCGGGTCCGGGTCGAGCTTTTCTCGAAAATCATGGCCAGAACGCGGCCTTCGAGCGGCCGGTCGTCGTCGACCGCACCCTTCGGCTTTCCGACCCGCGCGGCCTTGCGCTGCGCCGCTTCGGCCAGGATCCGCGTCAGGCCTTCCGGCCCCGCGTCGCCCAGCGTCAGGAAGCGCCGCGCCATCAGGCGGCGTCCGGCAGGTCGTACTTGTCGGCCGCCGCGCTCAGGGCGTCGACGAATTCGCGGATGTTGCCCTCGTCGATCGTCAGCGGCGGCAGGATACGCACGACATTATCGCCCGCCGCGACCAGCAACACACCTTGCGAACGCAGCCAGTTCACGAACGCGCGGCTGTCACTCTTCATCTTGATGCCGAGCATCAGGCCGAGGCCGCGGACGCTTTCGAACAGGTCGGGGTGATTGCCGATCATCTGCTCGAGCGACGAGCGAAGGCGCTCGCCCATCGTCTTCACATGATCGAGGAACTCGTCGTTGGCGACGACGTCGAACACCGCCTCACCCGCCGCCATCGCCAACGGGTTGCCGCCGTAGGTCGAGCCGTGGGTGCCGACGACCATGCCGCTGGCCGCCTTTTCGGTGGCCAGGCACGCGCCCATCGGGAAGCCGCCGCCGATGCCCTTGGCCGAGGCCATGATGTCCGGCTGCACCCCATAATATTCATAGGCGTAGAGGTAGCCGGTGCGGGCCACGCCGCACTGCACCTCGTCGAACACCAGCATCAGGTCCTTTTCGTCGCAGATCTTGCGCAGGCCCTGGATGAATTCCTTCGACGCCGGGCGGATGCCGCCCTCGCCCTGCACCGGCTCCAGAAGGAAGCCGGCGGTATTTTCGTCGACCGCGGTCAGCGCCGCATCAAGGTCATCGAATGCGACCACGTCGAAACCGGGCAGCAGCGGGGCGAACCCGTCGCGCAGCTTCTCCTGGTTGGTGGCGCTGATGGTCGCCATCGTCCGGCCGTGGAAGGCGTTCGAGAAAGTGATCAGCGTGTGCTTGTGCGGATTGCCCTTGGCATGATGGTAGCGGCGCGCGGTCTTGATCGCGCATTCGACCGCCTCGGCACCGGAATTGGTGAAGAAGACGGTGTCGGCGAAGGTCAGGTCGACCAGCCGCTGGGCGAACTTCTCGCCCTGGGGCGAACCGTAGAGGTTGGACACGTGCATCAGCGTCGCGGCCTGGTCCTGGATCGCCTTGGTCAGCACCGGATGGCCGTGACCGAGGAGGTTGACCGCGATGCCGCTCGCGAAGTCGATGTAACGCTCGCCATTTTCGCCGAAGAGGTAAACCCCCTCGCCCCTCACCGGCCTCGTATCGCAGCGCGGATAGACGGGCATGAGCGGCGTGATGGCCATGGGGCAGAACCTCTTGATCAGGGATGGAAGGTGAAGGCGGCGGGCTATACCGCCGGCCTTGCGCAAACGAAAGGGGCGGGTCCCTTTCGAGACCCGCCCCTTCCCGTCATCCGCCGTGCGGGCGGCGGAGTGAGCTGCTTTAGAACCGCTTAGCGGTGCGGTTCGAAGCGGTCGTCGCGGCCATCGCGGTCGCGGTCGATCCAGCCGTCGCGGCCATCGCGGACGCCGTCGCGGTCGCGATCGTTCCAGTTCTGGCCGTAGCGGCCGTTGCCGTCACGGGCTTCACGCTGGACGCGCCACTCGAGGTTGCGGACCTGCTGGTCGAGGTTTCGCATCTCGTTATAGCTCAGGCCGTTATAGCCCAGGCGCTGGAGACGGTACTCGATGTTACGGGCCTGCGCGTCGAGCCTGCGGGCTTCGCGGTTCGACAGTGCGTTGCGGCGATCCAGCATGCGGATCTGGCGCTGCACATTGTCGACTCGGGCCTGCAGGTTGCGGACCTGTCCATAGTTGTTCTGGTAGCCGTAGGCGTTTCCATAAGGAGCCGGCTGCGGATAGCCGTAATACCCCTGCGCGGCGGCCGGCGAAGCGGCGGCGAGCGCGGTGAGGGCGGCGGCGGTGAAAGCAATCTTCTTCATACTGGCTCTCCTTTCGAGCTGATGAAGGCGTTTTAGGCATTGGCCACTGATGCGACGCTGAATGCACCTGTTATTCGCCATTCACCGACCGAAACGAACCAAGTCGCTGGAAAGGTTCAGTTCTTGATCTTCCAGCCCCTCTTGAGCAGGACGAAGCACAGGCCGAACAGGGCCAGATTCAAGACGATCAGAAAGGTGGCGCCGACCCATACCGGCGAATCGGCCTCCCCCAGGAATCCATGTCGGAAGCCTGAAATCACATAAAAGAACGGGTTGGCATGGCTGACCGCCTGGAACGGCGGCGACAGCTGAGTCACCGAGTAGAACGTGCCGCTGAGCAGCGACAGCGGCGCGACCACGAAATTGGTGATCATCGCCGCCTGGTCGAACTTGTCCGCCCAGATCGAGGTCAGCAGGCCGAGGAACGACAGCATCAACGCGCCGAGCAGCCCGAAACCGACCACCGACAGCGGATGCGAAATACCGACGTACACGCCCGGCCACAGCGCCATCGCCAACCACACGGCGCAGCCGACGAGGATCGCCCGGGTAACGGCGGCGCCGACCAGTCCGGCAATCAGCTCCCCGGTCGACAGCGGCGGCATCAGGTAATCGACGATCGTTCCCTGCATCTTGCCGACCAGCAGCGAGAAGCTGGAGTTGGCGAACGCGTTCTGGAGCATCGCCATGATGATGAGGCCCGGCGCGACAAAATCGCCGAACGGGACGCCCAAGACGGTGCGGCCCGACCGGCCCATCGCGACGGTGAAGATGATGAGGTACAGCATGGTGGTGACCGCCGGCCCCCACACGGTTTGCAGCTGCACCTTGAAGAAACGGCGCACCTCCTTGATATAGAGGGCCTTGAGGCCGCCCCAGTTGACGCCACCAAGCGTCGGCACGCCGGGTTCGGTCCGGAAATTTCTCGAGGTCTGGTCGTTCACCGGGCAATCGCCTATCGGCTGCCGGACCCTCGCGCAATGACTAGGAAGAAACGAGAGCAACTATGAGCTGGACCGAGGAACGGATCGAGCGGCTGAAGTCGATGTGGGCCGAGGGCTCGACCGCCAGCCAGATCGCCGAGGATCTGGGCGGCGTGAGCCGCAACGCGGTCATCGGCAAGGCCCACCGCCTTGGCCTGGAATCACGTCCCTCGCCGGTGAAGCCGGGCGAGGAAAAGGAAAAGAAGGCCAAGGCACCGAAAGCCGCGAAGCCTGTGCCCGCGCCCAAGGTCGCCAAGCCGGCGCCCGCGCCGAAGGCCGCCGCTCCTATCGCCGAGGAGGCGCCCGCGGCCCCCGCCAAGAACGAAATTCCGCTGCGCGAATCGCCGCGGGCGGCGCCGCCCGCCCCATCCGGCGACGGCATGCAGTATCGCTCGGTCGGCCCCGGCGGCTTCATCCGCCAGGGTCCGGGCGACACCCAGGCGCCGATCCCGCCCGCACCGCCTCGCCGGCTGGTACCGGCCAAGCCGAGTGCCGAGGTGGCCGACAAGACCAGCCTGCTCGACTTGAACGACCGGGTCTGCCGCTGGCCGATGGGTCATCCGGGCGAGCCCGACTTCCACTTCTGCGGCCAGGCCGCCAATCCCGGCTACCCCTATTGCGTCCAGCATTGCGGCGTCGCCTACCAGGCGCAGTTGCCGCGTCGCGACCGTCGTCCTCCGCCCCCGCTGCCCTTCGGCGGCCCGCGCGTCCGCTAGACCCGGACTCGCGCGCCGGTGCGGGCGATGTTGCGTTGGTGGCGCGCCCCGTGGTGGTTGCTGCAGCTTTGCACCGGGGCCAAGAGCTTCGTCGATAACCCGCTGATCGGGTCGCGCCGACTGAACCGCCTTGGCCTTCATACGGGTCGCGTCCGCCTGGCACAGGCGATGGCGCGCTGGCGCCGCCGGAGCCTCGCGAGCGGCATCGCTCCGGAACTGCGCGAAGCGTTCGAGCGCGACGGCTTCATCGTCATTTCCGACTACCTTCCCGCCGACCAGTTCGAGGCGCTCCGCCGCAACCTGCTTGATGTACCCCGCCCCGCGCGCGAGCATCGCCAGGGGGACACGGTGACGCGCCGGATCGGCGTCGACGAGACTCTCCTGCGCAGTTTGCCCGCGCTTCGATCACTGATCGGGTCGCCGCGCTGGAAGGGCTTGATGCGCTACGTCGCCAGTGACGCCGGCACCCCGCTTTATCACGTCCAGTCGATCCTGACCGACGGCAAGGGACCGCCCGATCCCCAACGGACGCTTCACGCCGACGCCTTCCACCCGGCATTGAAGGCATGGCTGTTCCTGACCGACGTGGCCGACAACGAGGGGCCGCTGGTCTACGTGCGCGGATCGCAGCGCCTGACCCCGGCGCGACTGGACTGGGAGCACGCCCGCAGCCTCGACGTGCTGGAAAAGGGCGAGCGCCTTTCACAGCGCGGTTCCTTACGTGTCGGCATCGACGAACTCGCGTCGCTCGGGCTCGACGCACCCGTTCGTTTCGCCGTACCGGCCAACACGCTGGTGCTGATCGACACCTTTGGTTTCCACGCCCGGGGCACTTCTTCAGGCGCAACCGCGCGGGCCGAGTTATGGGCCTATCGACGCCGGTCACCCTTCATCCCGTGGAGTGTCGCTTCGCCCCTGTCCTGGCCCGGAATTGCGGAGCGGCGCTTGCCGATATCGTTCACGATCCTCGACTGGCTCGATCGCAGGGGTTGGGTCCAGCAGCACTGGCGCCCGGTCGGCGCGCGCCGGCCACTCGACCGCTGAACGATGGCGTCCGGCGCCGATCGGTCCTAGGCATCTCGCCGTGACCGATATCCGCCGATCGACCCTACCGAAGATTGTCCTCGTCCGCCACGGCGCGACCGAGTGGAGCGAAAGCGGTCGCCATACCGGCCGGACGGACGTTCCCCTCACCGCGCTGGGCAAGGAACAAGCGCAGGCGCTGGCACCATCGATCCCGGACTTGCCGTACGCCGACGTCCGCACGAGCCCGTCGAGCCGCGCCCGCGAGACCGCAAGCCTGGCCGGATGGGCCGACGCCAAGGTCGACCCCGACCTCGCCGAATGGGACTATGGCGATTTCGAAGGCCTGACGACGTCGGCGATCCGGCAGCAACGCCCTCGATGGTCGTTATTTCATAGCGGTTGTCCCGGTGGCGAAAGCCTCGCGGATGTCGAAGCCCGCGCCGACCGCGTGATCGCGTCCCTACGCGCGCTCGATGCCCCGGCCCTCATCTTTTCCAGCGGTCATTTCCTGCGCGCTCTCGCCGCCCGCTGGACCGGCCTCGGCGTGGAAGCGGGCGCCAAGCTGACCCTCGACACCGCCAGCGTCAGCATTCTTGGCTACGACCACGACCTCACTGAACCGGCCATCCGCCAGTGGAACGCGCGGCCCACTTAAATCCGGGGAGTGTTGCCACGGCGCCGCTTGGCTTTGGCGGTCGCGCAATCCTATAGCTGTTCCCAATATGTCCGACCTGTTCGAATCCGGTTCGCCCGAAGCCACCGCCGCCTCCAACGCCTACGACGCCAGCGCCATCGAGGTGCTGGAGGGGCTGGAACCTGTCCGGCGCCGTCCGGGCATGTACATCGGCGGCACCGACGCGCGGGCGCTTCATCACCTCGCGGCCGAAGTCATCGACAACTCGATGGACGAAGCCGTTGCCGGCCATGCCAGCAGGATCGAGGTCACGCTGGACACCGGCAACCGGCTGACCGTGACCGACAACGGCCGCGGCATGCCGGTCGACGAGCATCCCAAATACCCGGGCAAATCGGCGCTCGAGGTCATCCTCACCACCCTCCACTCGGGCGGGAAATTTGAAGGAAAAGCGTACTCAACGAGTGGCGGCCTCCACGGCGTCGGCGTGTCGGTCGTCAACGCGCTCTCGACCGAGACTATCGTCGAGGTCGCCCGCGACAAGAAGCTCTACCGCCAGAGCTTCGCCAAGGGCCATGCCACCTCGAAGCTGGAAGAGGTCGGCGCCGCCCCCAACCGGCGCGGCACGACGGTCACCTTCACCCCCGACCCCGAAATTTTCGGCAAGGACGCGGCATTCAGCGCAGACCGGCTCTACAAGCTCGCGCGCTCCAAAGCCTACTTGTTCGCTGGCGTCGAAATCCGCTGGAAGTGCGACCCCAGCCTCGCCACCGACAAAGTGCCCGAAAGCGCCGTTTTCACCTTCCCCGGCGGTCTTGCCGATCACCTCAAGGAGCAGATCGGCGAGCGGGAGTGCGTGACTACCCCACCCTTCACCGGCAGCCAGGATTTCCCCGACGGCGAAGGCCGCTGCGAATGGGCGGTCGCCTGGCCGCTGTGGAGTGAGGGCAGCCAGTCCTATTACTGCAACACCATCCCGACGCCCGACGGCGGCACGCATGAAGCGGGCCTCCGCGCCGCCCTCACCAAGGGCCTGCGCGGCTTCGGCGAGCTCGTCGGCCAGAAGAAGTCCAAGGACATCACCGCCGACGACGTGATGGGCGGGATCGAGCTGATGCTCTCCGTCTTCATCCGCAACCCGCACTTCCAGAGCCAGACCAAGGACCGCCTCACCAGCCTCGAGGCGGCGCGCTTCGTCGAAGGCGCGGTGCGGGACCATTTCGATCACTATCTCTCCGACAACATGGACCGCGGCCGCGCGCTGCTCGGCGCCGTGCTCGAGAAAATGGACGAGCGGCTGAAACGCCGAGCCGAGCGCGAGGTGAAGCGCAAGACCGCCACGTCCGCCCGCAAGCTTCGCCTCCCGGGCAAGCTCACCGACTGCTCCAACGATGACGCCGAGGGCAGCGAGCTATTCATCGTCGAAGGCGACAGCGCGGGCGGCTCCGCCAAGCAGGCGCGCGACCGCAAGACCCAGGCCATCTTGCCCATCCGCGGCAAGATCCTGAACGTCGCCTCGGCCACGGCCGAGAAGATCCGCGCGAACCAGGAAATCGCCGACCTCCAGCAGGCGCTGGGCTGCGGCATCCGCGACAAGTTCGACGAGGCGGCTCTCCGCTATGAGCGAATCATCATCATGACCGACGCCGACGTCGACGGGGCGCACATCGCCACGCTGCTGATGACCTTCTTCTTCCAGGAAATGCCGGACCTGGTGCGTCGCGGGCACCTCTACCTCGCCCAGCCGCCGCTCTACCGCCTGACCTCAGGCTCAAAGTCGCTCTACGCCCGCGACGACGCCCACCGGGCCGAGCTGGAACGGACCGAGTTCAAGGGCAAGAAGGTCGAGGTGGGCCGCTTCAAGGGCCTTGGCGAGATGAACCCGAACCAGCTGAAGGAAACGACGATGGACCCGGCGACCCGCTCGCTGATCCGCATCACCCTTCCGGCCGAATATCAGGACCGCCAGCCGGTGAAGGACCTTGTCGACCAGCTAATGGGCAAGAACCCCGAACACCGGTTCAATTTCATCCAGGCCCGCGCCGCCGGCGTCGAGGACGATGCCATCGACGTTTAGTCCGGGGGACTAAACCCAAGGTGGCATGATCGACGCCTAGCACCAGCGGCAGGCCGACTTGAGCGCTGGAAGCCAACTGCTATCAGTTTGTGATGCCCGAACTCCTCGTACCTGGTGATGCGGCGCCCTGGTTTCATGCGCCTGCCCTCGGCGGCAATCCCAAATACGCTTTCAACAGCGTCGGCGGCAGATGGGTGCTGCTCTTTTTCATGGGCAGCGGCGCCGATGGTCGGGCGCACGTCGCCCTTGACCTCCTGAATAGCCACCGCTCGCTATTCGATGATCATAGCGCCTGCTTCTTCGGCGTGTCTTGCGACCCGGACGACGCGCGGGAGGGTCGCATTGCCCCGGACACGCCCGGAATCCGATGGCTTCTCGACTATGACGGCGCCGTGTCCTCGGCCTATGGCGCGATTGCAGGCGACCGCAGCGGATACCGGCCCCATTGGCTTCTGCTTGATCCCCTGCTTCGGGTTCATGCCCGCGCGTCTTTGGAGAACGGCGACAAGTTGCTCGACGAGCTTCGACAGCGTGTCGGCGCGACCACGGCTGATCAACCGGGAGCGCCAGTGCTCATCGTTCCGAACGTCTTTACCCGAACGACTTGTGAAAAGCTGATCCGCCTGCACGAAGACGGAGGAGCCGAGGAATCGGGCTTCATGCGCGAGGAGAACGGAAAAACCGTTCGCCGCTTCGATCCCGGTCACAAGCGCCGCCGCGATCACGTTATTACCGACGAACCGTTGATCGCATCGCTCAATTCGCGGATCGGCCGGGTGCTCAGACCGATGATCCGCCGAGTCTTCCAGTTCGAGGCGACCCGGATCGAGCGATGGATCGTGTCCTGTTACGACGCCGACGACGGGGGCCATTTCCGCGCTCATCGCGACAATACGACCCCGGGCACGGCGCATCGCAAGTTCGCCTGCTCGATCAACCTCAATAGCGAAGAGTATGACGGCGGCGATCTCCACTTCCCGGAGTTCGGCGAGCGCGGCTATCGTCCGCCGACCGGCGGCGCGCTGATCTTTTCCTGCGCGCTGCTTCACCGCGTCGAACCGGTGACCCGCGGCAAGCGCTACGCCTTCCTCCCGTTCTTCTACGACGAGGAGGGTGCGCGGATCCGCGAGCGCAATCTGGGGAGCGTCGACATGGCCGGACTCATGCCAACTCCAACGTTATTCGACACCGAACAGCAGGGTTGATGCGTTTCGCCGCCCGGTTCATTCGGCTCGTCGCGCGTCAGACTCCGCTCGTCGTCAATTTTAACCTTTGAGTAACCATCGACCTTTCAATTTGTCAGCTCGTCTAGCTATCGTGTTGGAAACGACGCCTTTTGGGGCGTACTATCCGGCAATTGGGGAAGGGGACGGATGATGCGCAGGTTGATGAAGGTGTTCGCGTGGCTCTCGTTGCTGGTGGCGTCGCCCGCGCTTGCCGATGCGCCCGCCCACCTCTCCAGCCTCGAAAGCCAGCTGCGCTCGGTCGCGGCCTCGAGCCCGTCCGATGTCGGCATTGCCGCCCTCGACCTGCAGTCTGGCGAGATGGTGTCGATCAGCGGTAATACGCCTTACCCCATGGCGTCGGTTGTGAAGGTCGCCATCGCCGCCAATTATCTTGCCCAGGTCGAGAACGGCCGCCGCAGCCTCGACGACCAGATTGGCGGGCAGAGCGCTCGCTACCTCCTGTCGCGGATGATGATTCACTCTGACAACATCGCCACCGACAAGGTGCTGGCCGATCTTGGTGGCCCGTCGACGATCCAGGCGTGGATGCGCCAGCAGGGATTGGCCGGCATCCGTATCGACCGCACGATCGCCCAGCTCCTTTCCGCCAAGCGCGACCTTCAGGACGAACGCGACAGCGCGACCCCGATCGCCTTCGTCAAGCTGCTCCAGAAGCTCGACAGCGGCGTCCTCCTGCGCCCCGCCAGCCGTGCCTACCTGCTGAACCTGATGGAACAGTGCGCCACCGGCCGTAACCGCCTCAAGGGCGACCTGCCGGGCGTCAAGATCGAGCACAAGACGGGCACGCTCAACGGGCTGTCGACCGACGTCGGTTTCATGACGCTGCCCGATGGCCGGCGCGTCGCGGTCGCGGTGTTCGCGCGCTACGGTAGCAACCGCCCGTCCGCCATCGCCGCCGCCGCGCGGACGATCTACGACGGTTTCCGCACCGCCATCACCGCGCCGTTCGGGATCAGCTTCAACAGCAACCGCGACCCGCTCGCGCCGTTGCCTGCCGGCGCGACCAACTAAGCGCTATTTCGCGCCGTGAGGCGCGTTATCGAGCGCCGAACCCGCTGGTCATCGTGCGGATCGTCTTGAACACGATCAGCAGGTCGAGCCACAGCGAGAAATATTTCACGTAGAAAAAGTCGTACTGGAGCTTCTCGTGGACGCTGTTGACGTCCGCGACATGGCCCTGGTTGACCTGCGCCCAGCCCGAGATCCCCGGCTTCACCACGTGGCGGTAGCGGTAGAACGGGATTTCGCCGACGTACCAGGCCGAAAGGACTTCCGCCTCCGGTCGCGGTCCGATCCAGCTCATCTGCCCCTTGAGGATATTTATCACCTGCGCCAGTTCGTCGAGCCGCGTCCGGCGCAGCCACGATCCCACCCGCGTGATGCGCGGATCGTCGTCGCCGGTCATCGCCGCGGCCCGCCGGTCGCCCGAGGCTTCACCCACCCGCATGGTGCGGAATTTGTAGATCGTGATCGGCTTGCCGCGCCGACCGACCCGCTGCTGGCGGAAAAAGGCGGGCCCGCGACTGTCGAGCCGGATGGCCACGGCGATGATCGCCATCACCGGCACCAGGATCGGAAGCATCAGGACGGCGAACAGCCAGTCCCCGACATCCTTCAGATAGGCATAGGCCCTCATCGGCACGAGGTAACCGAAGGCATTCTCGCTCAAATGGTCGATTTCCACGCGCCCGGTCAGCGATTCGACCAGCGGCTTGACCTGGTAGACGACCCGACCGTCGAGCGCGGCGTCGGCGAGGACGGCCTCCCATTCGTCGGTCAGGGAGCGGAAATCGGCGACGATCGCATCACAGGTCTGCACCAGAGCGAGGTCGGCGCGTTCGAGCCGAACCCACGCGATATCCGGCAACGCAAACAGCCGCTCCGCGCCGGCACTAGGAACGACGCCGATCCGCTGCCGGATCCGGCGGTGAACCGCGACATACAGCCCGAACAGCCAAAGCAGGTGGACGATGAAGCCGACCGACTGTGACACGCGGTCGTAGGGCATGCGGGTAAGCAGCAGGATGGCGAGGATGATGCCGTGGCTGAACGCCACTGTCGGCAGCACGACGGCGCTGCCCCGAGTCCCCGGCAGCGTCTGCACCGCAAAGCGGATCCAGATGGCAATCATGACCGCAATGAAATTCGCCGCCAGCGAATTGATGGTCGAGATTTCGAGATGCGGCGTTTTCAGGACCGAGACGCGCAGCGCGAACGGGATCAGCGGGACCAGCAACGCCGCGCCGGCCGCGGCAAAGCGCTGCCGTGTGACCAGCGAGCGCTTGGCAGTTGGCCCGGTAATCGTCGCGTGATGCATCATCGGGATGACGAACGCCCTACTGTGCGGCCGTCATCCCTGACTGATGTCAGTTCCGCCCAATGGCGGAGTAACGAAGCCCGGCACGGACCGCTTCGGAACGGTCATATATGTTCCTGAGGTCGACCAGCAAGTCGCCCTTCATGCGCTTTTTGACGTCGGCCAGGTCAAGGGCGCGGAATTCGTCCCACTCTGTCACGATCACCAAGGCGTCCGCGCCGTCGGCGACGCTCTGAGCGTCCTTGGCGAATTCCACACCGTCCATCAGCGGCTCGGCCTGTTCACGACCGACGGGATCGTAGGCGACGACGGAAGCGCCCATCGTCATCAGGCCCTTGACCAGCGGAATCGACGGCGCGTCGCGCATGTCGTCGGTGTTCGGCTTGAAGGTCAGGCCGAGCACGCCGACCCGCTTGCCGTCCAGGCTGCCACCGAACGCCTTTTCGACGCGTCCCGCCATCGCGTCCTTGCGGTCGTCGTTGACGCTGACGACGGTGGAGACGATCCGCTGGTCGACACCGGCTTCCTCGGCGGTCTTGAGCAGGGCCAGCGTATCCTTGGGAAAGCAGCTGCCGCCGTAACCGGGCCCGGGGTGGAGGAATTTCGGGCCGATGCGGTTGTCGAGGCCGATGCCGCGCGCCAGGTCCTGGACGTCGGCGCCCACCGCTTCGCAAAGGTCGGCCATTTCGTTGATGAAGCTGATCTTGGTCGCGAGGAAGGCATTGGCCGCGTACTTCGTCAGCTCGGCCGTGCGGCGCGAGGTGAACAGCAGCGGCGCGCGGTTGAGGAACAACGGGCGATAAATTTCGGCCAGCACGTCGCGGGCATGGTCGTCCTCCGCACCGACCAGGATACGGTCCGGGTGCTTGAAGTCGCTGATCGCCGCGCCTTCGCGCAAGAACTCGGGGTTCGACGCCACCGAACAGCCTTCCGGCGCACCGTGCTGCTTGAGGAGCTCGGCGATTTTGTCCCCGGTACCGACCGGAACCGTAGACTTGGTGACGACCACGACTGGGTGGGTCAGCGCCCTGGCCAGTTCCTCGACCGCAGCGAACACGAACGATAGGTCCGCATGACCGTCGCCGCGGCGCGAGGGCGTACCGACGGCGATGAAAACCGCGTCGGCATCCGCGACCGAGGTCGCCATGTCGGTGGTGAATTCGAGCCGACCACGGTCGACGTTGGCCTTGACCAGAAGGTCGAGTCCCGGCTCCCAGATCGGCATGACGCCCTGGTGTAGGCCGTCGATCTTCTTCTGGTCCTTGTCGAGGCAGGTCACATGATGACCGAAATCGGCCAGGCACGCGCCCGAGACGAGGCCGACATAACCGGTGCCGATCATGGTGATGCGCATGCTGAAAACCTTCGAAGATCCAGGGTTGCGGGCCTTTAACCGCGCGGGCGCGTTAAGGCCAGCCCGCACTAGGCGACGGCCATGCCAGGCGCTAACCTCCCCTCGTGCAGCGCAAGCCCCTCATCCCCATCAACGGCCTGTTGATGCGGCGTTCGACGCTCAGCGTGTGGGCGCAGCTTGGCATCCGCTTCGCCTTGCTGCTCGCGCTGCTGACCTTCATCGTCACCGTCCACTGGATCGAGCGCGACGCATTCCGAGACAATGTCGACGGATCGATGAGCTTCGCCGACATCATCTATTTCACGATGATTTCGGCGACCACGACGGGCTATGGCGATATCGTCCCGGTGACCGAACGGGCGCGGCTGTTCGACGCGCTGGTCGTCACCCCGATCCGGATTTTCTTCATCCTGATCCTTGCCGGCACGGCCTACACCTTCATCATCAAGCAGACCTGGAACAGGTGGCTCATGCAACGCCTCAAGAAACGGCTTTCCAATCACATCATTCTCGCCGGTTACGGGACCAGCGGCACCGAAGCCGTCCGCGAACTGCTCGCGCGCGGTGAGCGCGCCGACCGGATCGTCGTCCTCGACAACGACAGCGAGCGGCTCGAGGAGGCTGCCAACCTGGGCTGCCTCATCATGCAGGCCGATGCTACGCGCGACGCGACGCTGCAGGCGGTCAACATCGGATCGGCCCGGGCGATGATCATTTCGGCCGGCGCGGACGATACGTCGATCCTGATCTGCCTGACTGCCCGACATCTCAACAAGACCGTCCCGATCTCCCTCGTCGTCCGGAACAGCGACAATGAGTTTCCCGCCCGCGCCGCGGGTGCGACCAGTGTCATCAACCCGGTCAGCTTCGCCGGCCTCTTGCTCGCCGGGACGACGCAGGGCAGCGGCATCGCCGACTACATGGCCGACCTGGCCTCGGCCGGCGGACGGGTGCGCCTCCACGAACGGACGGTCGAAGCGTTCGAGGTCGGAAAGAGCCTTTCCGACGTCGCCATCGGCCTTGGCCTGAGGATCCTGCGCGGCGACACGGTGATCGGGTTCTGGGAGGAAGGCGCCAGAATCTTGCAACGCGGCGACAAGATCATCGAGGTCATTCCCGACGAGGCGTTCCCAAAGGTCCCCGCCTAAGCCGTTCGAAGCGCCTCGCTTTTGCCCCATATTGCCGCTAAGGGGCCGCGCAATCCCATGGCTACGAAACTCCCCACCCCGCCCAAGGTCGGCATGGTCTCGCTCGGCTGCCCCAAGGCGCTGGTCGATTCCGAACGCATCCTCACCAAGCTGCGCGCCGACGGCTACCAGATGAGCCCCGACTACGCAGGCGCCGATGTCGTGCTGGTCAACACCTGCGGCTTCCTCGATTCCGCCAAGGAGGAGAGCCTCGAGGCGATCGGCGAAGCGATCGCCGAGAACGGCCGCGTCGTCGTCACCGGCTGCATGGGCAACGACGCCGACATCATCCGCGCGCGCTTCCCCGAGGTGCTCGCGATCACCGGCCCGCAGCAGTATGAGGCAGTGGTCGGCGCTGTCCATGAGGCCGCCCCGCCGGTGCCGAACGCGTTCGTCGACCTGGTGCCAGAGGCGGGCCTCAAACTCACGCCGCGCCACTACAGCTATCTGAAGATTTCCGAGGGCTGCAACCACCGCTGCGCCTTCTGCATCATCCCCTCGATCCGCGGCGACCTCGTGTCGCGCCGTCCCGACGCGATCCTTCGCGAGGCGGAGAAGCTGGTCGCTGCCGGGACCAAGGAACTGCTCGTCATCAGCCAGGACACCAGCGCTTACGGCCTCGATTTGAAGCACCAGGCGTGGCCGTGGAAGGGCGACGAGGTCCGCGCGCACATGACCGACCTCGCCCGCGAGCTGGGCCGGCTGAAGACGCCCGAAGGCGAGACCCCGTGGATCCGACTCCACTACGTCTACCCCTATCCGCACGTCGACCGGGTCATCCCGCTGATGGCGGAAGGGCTGGTCCTGCCCTACCTCGACATTCCCTTCCAGCACGCCAGCCCAAAGGTGTTGAAGGCGATGAAGCGCCCGGCCAACGAGGCCCGTGTGCTCGAGCGGATCGCCGAATGGCGGCAGATTTGCCCGGACATTACCATACGTTCCTCCTTCGTCGTCGGCTTTCCTGGCGAGACCGAGGAGGACTTCCAGTACCTGCTCGACTGGCTGGCCGAAGCGCGGCTCGACCGGGTCGGCGCGTTCCGGTTCGAACCGGTCGAGGGTGCAGCGGCCAACGAATTGCCGGGTGCCGTGCCGGAAGAGGTCAAGGAAGAGCGCTACGCCCGGGTGATGGAGCTGACCGCGCGCATCTCGGCGGAGAAGCTAGCCGAAAAGGTGGGTCGGACGATCGACGTGCTGGTCGACGCGGTCGACGAGGACGGCGGCGCGACCGGTCGCTCCAAGGCCGATGCGCCGGAAATCGACGGCGAAGTGCACTTGCGCGACGCCGGCCATCTCAAGGCGGGCGACTTTGCCAAGGTTCTGGTCGAGGAAAGCGACGACCACGACCTGTTCGGTGTGCCGCTGAACTGACCTTGATTGCCGCGCGCCTCGCGTGCAGGTTTCGCACCTGAACGGCACGGGAGCACGCGAATGGCGACTGCGGCAGCGGCAGTAATCGCGAAGGCACGGCGCGACATCGTGTCCCATTTCATGACCGCGGACGCGATCTCGCGCGACAAGGCGGTCGGCTACGAACCGGATCGCCGCGTGCGCCGACGCCAGTTCGAGCGGATGGTCGACGCGGGCGTGCTGCACGAGGCCGAACCCGGCCGATACTGGATCGACATTCCGCGCTTCGACGAATGGTCGCGAAGCCGCCGGAAGCGGATTGGCATCGCGGTCATCGGGGCCAGCCTCGCTGCGGCAGCGATTGCGCTGATCGGCGCCTGACCGCTCGTCGAAGGAGCGATTGACCTGGCCGGGCCACGGCCTAGGCTCCGGTCATGCTGAAAACCGCCGTTGCGCTTGTCGCGCTCCTCGCCGCCTCACCTGCCCTGTCGCAGGCCATCACCCCCGCCGAGCAGGCCAAGATCGACGCGCTCGTCACCGACGCGCTGACGAAGACCAAGGTGCCGAGCGCGACCATCGCGGTGGTCCGCGGCGGGAAGGTCGTGATGGCCAAGGCTTACGGGAAAGCGTCCGAAACGATCCCGGTCGCGACGCCCGATCTGCCCTACCAGATCGCCTCCAACTCCAAGCAGTTCACCGCCATGGCGATGCTGATGCTCGAGGACGAGGGCAAGCTGAGCCTCGACGACCATGTGTCGAAATATATCCCGGGCATTACGCAGGGCGACAAGATCACGCTGCGCCAGTTGCTCAGCCACACTGCCGGCCTGCAGGACTATTGGCCGCACGACTACAGCTTCGCCGCCATGTCCAAGCCGGTGACGCCGCAGGGGATCGTCGACATCTGGGCCAAGAAGCCGCTCGATTATGAGCCCGGCACTCTGTGGCAATATTCGAACACCGGCTACGTCGTCGCCGGAATGATCGTCGAAAAGGTCAGCGGCATGAAGCTGTTCGACTTCCTCAAGGCGCGGATCTTCACACCGCTCGGCATGACGAGTGCGATGGACCAGGACGATGCGATCGGCCCGCGCTTCCCTCAGCCCTACGGCCGGGCAGCGCTCGGGCCGGTGCGTCCCGATACCCCGGCAGCGCGCGGATGGCTGTATGCGGCGGGCGAACTGGCGATGACGCCGACCGACCTGGCCAAGTGGGACATTGCCCGCATGAACCGCACGCTCGTCCCGGCCGACGACTGGGCGGCGCAGGAAACCAGCGTCAAGCTGACCGACGGCAAGGACACCGGCTACGGCCTCGGCGTCCAGGTCGGGAACCGCAACGGCCACAAGCTGATCGCCCATACCGGCGAAAGCGTCGGCTTCCTTTCGGCGAACTACGTCTACCCCGACGACAAGGCGGCGGTCGTGGTGATGACCAACAGCTGGTCGGGCCGGGCCTATGCCACCATCGTCCGCGGTGTCAGCGACATCATCCTGCCGGCCAAGGTCGATGCCGACGCCAAGGTGCGCGATGCCAAGGTGGCCTCGCTCTATAAGGAATTGCTGGCCGGTAAGCCGGACAAGGCGCTCATGACGCCGAACCTGCAATTTTACTTCACGCCGCAGCGGGTGGCCGACTTCAAGAACAGCCTGTCGCCGCTCGGCACGCCGGATGCGATCACCGCGGACGGGTCGTCGAGCTTGCGCGGCGGTTTCGTGGTCCAGGGTTACACAGTCAAATACAAGGATCGCAGCCTCGACCTGTCGGTGTTTACCGAGCCGGGCGCCAACGGCCGGATCGAGCAGTTCCTGGTGAGCGGCGAATGACCGATTTTTCGGCCCTGCTTCAGGTCGACCGGGGCGACGAAGCCCACACGATCCACCTCGTCGACAAGGTGAGCTTCGAGGGGTGGAAAGCGGGGCAAAGTGCCGCGCGCCGCGCCTTGCTCCACGCGCAGCGATTCGAAGGCAAGACGGCGCACCAGTTCGCCATCCTGCCCGCCGAGGGCCGCGACCCGTTCGAGGTCGTCGCCGCGGTGGCGCGGGCCGACGTCCTGTCGCCGTGGTGCCTGGCTCGGCTCGCCTCGTCGCTCGCGCCAGGCCGCTACCGGCTGGCCGCGGGCTCGCCCGGTCTCGCTGCGCTCGGCTGGCTGCTCGCCCAGCACCGCTTCGACCGGTACAAATCGAAGCCGGACGAACCGGTCGGCGAGCGCGTCCTGCTCACGTCCGACCCGGCCGGCATCGATCGGTCCGTGCGCCTGGCCCGCGCGACCGCCAAGGTCCGCGACCTGGTGGACACGCCGTCGGCGGATATGGGCCCGCCCGAACTCGAGGCCGAGGCGGCCGCGCTGGCGAGGGATTACGGGGCGTCGCTCGATGTCACTCGCGGTGATGCGCTGGTCGAGGGCTATCCGCTGGTGCAGGCCGTCGGGCAGGCAGCGACAAAAGAACGGGCGCCGCGGCTGATCGAACTCGTCTGGGGCAAGGAAGACGCCCCTCGTGTCGCCATCATCGGCAAGGGCGTCTGCTTCGATAGCGGCGGGCTTGATATCAAGCCGGCCAGCGGCATGCGGCTGATGAAGAAGGACATGGGCGGCGCGGCGCATGCGCTGGCGCTCGCGCGGCTGGTGATGGAAAGTCGCCTGCCGGTCCGCCTGCACCTCCTCATTCCGGCCGTCGAGAACGCGGTGTCCGGAAACGCCTTCCGGCCCGGCGACGTGATCCGGTCGCGGCAGGGCATGACGGTCGAAATCGACAACACCGACGCGGAAGGCCGACTGATCTTGGCCGACGCGCTGGCCAAGGCCGGCGAAGCGGAACCGGAGATCATTATCGACTTCGCGACCCTGACCGGCGCGGCGCGCGTCGCACTTGGGCCGGACCTTCCTGCCCTGTTCGCCAACGACGACGGGCTGGCCGGGCAGTTGGCCGAAGCGGCCGCGGCGGAGCAGGATCCCTTGTGGCGGATGCCGCTTCACGATGCATACCTTGAGATGCTGAAATCATCGGTCGCCGACCTCGCGAACGCCGGCGGTGGCGGGATGGCCGGGGCGGTGACGGCCGCCCTTTTCCTCAAGAAATTCGTTCCCGCGGAGGGCGTCGCATGGGCGCATTTCGATACGTTCGCCTGGCGACCTTCGCCCAAGCCGGGGCGCCCTGCGGGCGGTGATGCACTGGGCCTTCGGGCCGCCTTCGCAGCGCTTGAAAAACGCTTCGGCTGACCAACGATCCGCTGAATCGGCGGAATTTAACGACGAATATCATTGGGATGACGCAACCAATCCCTCGTGTCGCGGGTTCCACATTGACAACGCGACGAGAAGGAATGTGACCCGATGGGCGACGTATCGCTGACGGGTTGGATGCGGACCTTGATCGGATATGTCCGGTCAGGGGAGCCCGACCTGACAAACCGGCAAATGGCTCTGTTGATGCTTGTGTACCAAACGTCCGGTCCGCACACCGTCCGTGGCCTCGCCCAGACACTGGGCGTCTCGAAGCCCGTCGTCACCCGCGCCTTGAATACGTTGGGCGCTCTCGGCTATCTGCGCCGCGAACGTGATCAGGACGACCGGCGTAACGTGTTCGTCGTCCGCACCAGCGACGGGACCGAATTCCTTGAAGGATTTAAACGCTACATCCGCGGCGACGGCGGCGAACAGCCGAGCCGGGGCGGCAACGACAACCCCGTCCGCAAGCGCGAGTCGGAGCCCGTCTTCGCCCACCGTTGAGGGTTTCGCTTTGTCGGGAGTGTCGGACCTCCCGGATCCGTCGACTCATGCCTATCGCAAAGACCTGGCCGATACCGCGCTCGCGGGACGGGTCATCGCCTCGCATTACGCCGATCCGATGACCAAGGCATTGGTGAGGGACGCCGTTCTCCGTGAAGCCGGTGATGCTGGCAGCCGGCCGCTCGGCGACCTTGCGGCCGGTGCGCTTTTCCGGATGCTCGACAACAGCCGTGGTTGGGCTTGGGGATATGCGCCCGACGGCCAGGTGGGTTACGTCGAGAGCGGCGCCTTCATCGGTTGATCAGATGCCCTTGGCGCGCCGGATCGCGCGCCACTTCACGACATTGGCGTTATGCTCGGCCAGCGTGTTGGCGAACACATGGCCGCCCGTGCCGTCCGCCACAAAATACAGCGCCTCCGTTTTCGCCGGATTGAGGACGGCGGCAATGCTTTCCTTGCCCGGGTTGGCGATCGGTCCTTCCGGAAGCCCCGCCATCCGGTAGGTATTGTACCCGTTCTGCGCCATCAATTCGGAGCGCAGGATCTTGCGCCCCAGCGGCTTGCCCTTGGTCACAGGGTAGATAACCGTCGGATCGGCATCGAGCTTCATCCCGATCTTCAGCCGGTTGCAGTAGACGCCGGCCACCATCGGCCGTTCGGACGGCTTGCCCGTTTCCTTTTCGACGATCGAGGCCAGCGTGATGACCTCATTGCGATTGGCGACCGGGCAATCGCCCTTCCTTGCCTTCCATGCCGCGTCGAACGACTTGTCCATCGCGTCGGTCATGCGCCTGGCGATCGCGGAACGCTCCTCGCCCCGTTCGTATGTGTAGCTGTCAGGAAGGACGCTTCCCTCGGCCAGCGCCGGTACCGCGCCGCTGGCGAACGGAAGCGCGGCCAGCCGCTCCTGCACGAGGATCGAGGGCATGCCTTCCGGCACCGTCAGGAGGCGCTGGACCGGACGGCCATGCTGGAGCAGGGCAAGAATCGCCGACGGGCTGGCGTACGGGGGAATTTCGAATTCTCCCGCCTGCACGGGATCGCCGCCACCAAGGAACTTGGCGAAACCGCGGAAACCGGGCGCCGAGCCAATCAGCCCGGCCTTTTCCAACTTGGCCGCGACCGAGCCGACGCTCGATCCCTCTTCGACGATGAAGGGGACCGGCTTGGCGTTGCCGCCCGCGCGCCACCAGAAGGCCCACAGGACAACGAACGCCGCCAGCAGGAGGACGATGGCGGCGCCCAGCAGCTTGCGCATGCGCTTAGTCGACGGCCTTCATGACGAGCGACGCATTGGTGCCGCCAAAACCGAAGCTGTTGTTGAGCACTGCGCGCACTTCGCGCTTCTTCGCCTGGTGCGGAACGAGGTCGACGCCCGCCGTGCCTTCGCTCGGATTGTCGAGGTTGAGGGTCGGCGGCACGATCTGGTCGCGCAAGGCCAGGATGCAGAAGATGCTTTCGACCGCACCGGCACCACCCAGCAAGTGGCCGATCGCCGACTTGGTCGAGCTCATCGACACATTGCCGATCGCGTTGCCGAACAGCCGGCGGACCGCGCCCAGCTCCAGCTCGTCGCCCAAGGGGGTCGAGGTGCCGTGGGCATTGATATAGTCGATTTCGCTCGGCTGAAGGCCCGACTTCTTGAGCGCCATTTCCATCGAACGGAACGCGCCCGAGCCTTCCGGATGCGGCGCGGTGACGTGGTAGGCGTCGCCCGACAGGCCGTAACCGACGACTTCGGCGTAAATCTTCGCGCCGCGCGCCTTGGCGTGCTCATACTCTTCGAGCACGACGACGCCCGCGCCCTCGCCCATGACGAAGCCATCCCGGTCCTTGTCGTAAGGACGCGAGGCCTTTTCCGGCTGGTCGTTGAAATTGGTGCTGAGCGCGCGTGCCTGCGCGAAGCCGGCGATGCCGATCGGGCAGATGGTCGCTTCCGCGCCGCCCGCCAGCATGATGTCGGCGTCGTCGTCCTTGATCATGCGCGCCGCGTCGCCAATCGAATGGGCACCGGTCGAGCAGGCGGTCACGACGGCATGGTTAGGACCCATGAGGCCGTACTTGATGCTGACCTGGCCCGAGATCAGGTTGATCAGGCGTCCGTGGACGAAGTGTGGGCTAACCCGGCCCGGGCCCTTCTCGGCCAGCACCAGGCTCTCGCTTTCGATCCCCGGCAGGCCGCCGATGCCGCTGCCGATCGAGCAGCCGGCGCGCAGGCGCATTGCCTCGGGCATGTCGGTCAGGCCGGCGTCCTCGATCGCCTGGCCCGCGGCGTCGATGCCGTAGACGATGAACGGGTCGACCTGGCGCTGGACCTTGTGGTCGACGCGCTTGTTCGGGTCGAAGCCATACTCATGGTCGGCCGGCTTCACTTCGCAGGCGATATGGCACTTCTGGTCCGACGCATCGAAATGCGTGATTTTCCCGGCGCCGGACTTGCCGGCAAGGATGTTGGCCCAAGTGGTCTCCACGTCGCCGCCCAGCGGCGTCACCAGACCCAATCCCGTCACGACCACACGCCGCATGCATCAAACCCCTGACTGTTGATCCAAATGCAAACGGCCTCCCGTTTCAGGCGGGAAGCCGTTCGTGCCGCCACAACAGGCGGGCGGCAGCCGATCGGTTCCCGATCAGCCCTTGTTGTTGTCGATGTAGTCGATCGCGTCCTTGACGGTGGCGATCTTCTCGGCCGCGTCGTCCGGGATTTCGACACCGAATTCTTCCTCGAACGCCATGACGAGCTCGACGATGTCGAGGCTGTCGGCGCCGAGATCGTCGATGAAGCTGGCGTCTTCCGTCACCTTTTCGGCGTCGACACCCAGGTGCTCGACAACGATCTTCTTCACCCGATCAGCGGTCTCGCTCATAAAACTTCCTTCCCTTTGTTCTTTGCCGGTTGCCCTAGCGGTGCCGGCGGCACTGGGCAAGTGTCCTGTGAAGCCCTAACTCGGGACGCGATGAAAGGTGCCCGCCCCCTCACGAACGGTGAAATCGCACTGGCGCGGACGATATTCGGCGACGCGATCGATTATGGGAGGGTCAAGATCGTCCGCCGCAAGTGGTGGCCCTTCCAGCCCAAGGGCATCACCATGGCACCGACCGGCAATATCCACTTCCATCCGGACAGCCCGAACTGGTCGGAGGACTTTTCGAAGGAAGGCCTGTCGCTGCAGGGCCTCTTCATCCACGAAATGACCCATGTCTGGCAGACGCAAACGAAAGGCCGCTACTTCCTGCCGCTGATGCGCCATCCCTTTTGCCGTTATGACTATCGACTGAAAGACGGGCAGCCGTTCGGCGGCTACGGCCTCGAGCAGCAGGCGGAACTGGTCCGCCACCGCTTCCTCGCCAACCGCGGCGCGGTGGTGAAGCAGGTCTGCGAAGCGGGGTTGCTTCCCTTCGGATCAGCCCGCCTTGGCGACGCCGACCAGCGCCGGACGTAGCAGCCGCCCCTTCATTTCGTAACCCGCCTGCATCTCCTCGACGACCGTGCCGGGCTCGGCGTCCGCGCTGGGAATTTCGATCATCGCCTGGTGCTTGTTCGGGTCGAGCGGCAGGCCCTTGGCGGCGACGCGTTCGACGCCGTTGCGGGTCATGACCGACTCCATTTCGCGCAGAGTGGCCTCGATGCCTTCGACGAAGCTCTTCATTTCGCCTTCACGGGCACCAGCCGGCACGTGGGCGATGGCGCGCTCGAGGTGATCTTTCACGCTCAGCATGTCGCGGGCAAAGCCGGCGGCGGCGAAGCTGCGCGTGTCGGCCAGTTCCTTTTCCATCCGCCGCCGCGCGTTCTGCAGCTCGGCGGCGGCGTACAGCGCCTTCGCGTTGGCCTCCTCGACCTGCTTTTCAAGCTCGCCGACACGGTCGTGCTCGGCCAGTTCGGGAGCACCCTCGGCGGTTTCTGCGCGGATTTCCTCCGCCTCGTCGTGAAGCTTCTTGTCGTCGTTCATTGCATCCGCCTCGTAAGCGCCTGCGCGGTGAAGTCCACCATCGGGACCACGCGGGCATAATTCAACCGTGTCGGGCCGATCACGCCGACCACCCCCACCACCTGGCCCTCGGGCCCGCGGTAGGGCGCGGCAATGACGCTCGACCCCGAAAGCGAGAACATCCGGTTCTCGCTGCCGATGAATATCCGGCAGCCTTCCCCTTCGCTCGCGCTTTCCAGCAGGCGCGCGATGTCGTGCGCGTCCTCCAATTCTTCAAGCAGCTTCCGCACCCGCTCGAGATCGGCGACCGCCGACGCGTCGAGCAGGTTGGCCGCGCCCTTGACGATCAGCACCGGCCGCTGGTCGAGATCCTCGCTCCATGCGGCAAGGCCCTGGGCGACCAGTTCGGCTGCGGCGCTGTCGATCGCCTCTCGGCGGGCGACATTCTCGGCCCGCAGCCTGGCCACCGCTTCACCGATGGTCAGGCCGGACAGGCGGGCGCTGACGTAGTTGGCGACCTCGGCCATCTGCAGCGCACTCGTGCCGCCGGGCAACGGGACCACGCGGTTTTCGACCGCGCCGTCCATGCCGACCAGCACCGCCAGTGCCCTCGCGCCGTCTAGCGGCACGAAGCTCAACTGCTTAAGGCGCATTTCCATCTTCGGCGCGGTGACCACCCCGGCACAGGCGGACAGGCCCGAAAGCGTCGCGCTGGCCGCCGCGAGGGCCTGCTCGACCGGCCCTTCGCCGATTCCGCGCTCGATCGCGGCCCGCTCGATCGGCCGCGGAATCGACGCCTGCATGATCCCGTCGACGAACAGCCGCAGCCCGCTTTCGGTCGGGATTCGCCCGGCGCTGGTGTGGGGATGGGTCAGCAGTCCCCGTTCTTCCAGCGCCTGCATCACGCCGCGGATCGAGGCGGGCGACAGGCTGACCGAACCGGCGAGCTGTTTCGACCCGACCGGTTGCCCGCGGCTCAGGTAATCCTCGACCACCAGCCGGAAGATATCCCGCATGCGGTTGGACAGGTCGCCGATCGGCTCGTTCATGGGGGCGATGTAGGCGCGGCGACGCGCGACCTCAACTTCCCTTGCCGCCGCCTTCCTCGGGCAACATGTCGAGAACGGGGGTCGTCATCGCAGCGTCGTCGACGATCGCGTCAGCGGCCTTCAGCGCGGCCGACAGGTCGGCGTCCCGTCCCGCCGAGCAGTTGGTGTTCCACGAAAAGGCGGTAGCCTGCCCGGCCTTGGTCCACGCGATCTTGCCATACGGGCCGTCGGTGAACCGCGCATCGCAGCCTTCCGGCCGCGCGGCCTCGGTCGCGACACGGTCGAGGGCCGCGGACAGTGCCGCGACCTGCGCTGTCGTCAGCGTCGTCCGGCGGTGCTGGTAACCCGGCTTCTCCCGCCCTCCGAAAGGTGTTTCGTCTCGCACATGGTCAACGTGACCACTCGCATCGAGCGTCCAGCGATGGACGAGATTGCCCCACGACCGAACCTCGAACGACGCCGACTCGAGGAGCGGCGACGCAGGTACGGGCGCGACCATCGTCTGGCAGGCGGCGAGGAGAAGCGGGAGTGCGGCGAGCGGGAGTGTCTTCATGGCGCCGACGCTGGCGGTTTCGCGCCCATGCGTCTAGGGCCTGCGGCACACCATACGGAGATTCCCATGCGTCCTTCCGGCCGCGCGCCCGACGAAATGCGCGCCCACACCTTCGAGCCCGCCTTCACCAAGCACGCCGAAGGCTCGTGCCTGGTCAGCTTCGGCGAGACCCGCGTGCTCGTCACCGCCAGCGTCGAAGACCGCGTCCCGCCGTTCTTGCGTGGCAAGGGCCAAGGCTGGGTCACCGCCGAATATGGCATGCTGCCCCGCGCAACCCACACCCGCGGCAACCGCGAGGCGGCCAAGGGCAAGCAGTCCGGCCGCACGCAAGAAATCCAGCGCCTGATCGGCCGCTCGCTGCGCGCCGTGGTCGACATGAAGAAGCTCGGCGAGCGCCAGATCACGCTCGACTGCGACGTCATCCAGGCCGACGGCGGCACCCGCACCGCGTCGATCACCGGCGCCTGGGTTGCGCTGCGCATCGCCATCGACAAGCTGCTGGCCTCTGGCGCGCTGGCCGAAGACCCGATCGTGACCCAGGTCGCGGCCGTGTCGTGCGGCATCCACGAAGGCACGCCGGTGCTCGACCTCGACTATATCGAGGACAGCTCGGCCCATTCGGACGGCAATTTCGTGATGACCGGAGACGGCAACATCGTCGAAGCGCAGCTGACCGCCGAGGGCGCAACCTTCGACGAGGAAGGCCTTCTCCGCCTGCTCCGGCTGGCGCGGCTCGGCTGCACCGAAATTTTCAAGGCACAGTTGAAGGCCACCGGCCGGTAAGGAGACCAGAAGCGTGAACAAGGTCGGGGACAAGCTTGTCATCGCCACGCACAACGCGGGCAAGCTTCGCGAAATCCGCGAGCTGCTGGCGCCCTACGGCATCGAGTGCCTGGGCGCGGCCGAGCTTGACCTTCCCGAGCCGGAAGAGACCGGCAACACGTTCGTCGACAATGCCGAGCTCAAGGCGCGGCAGGCGGCGGATTTGTCCGGCCTGCCTGCGCTGGCCGACGACAGCGGTCTGAGCGTCGACGCGCTTCACGGCATGCCGGGAATCTTTTCCGCCCGCTGGGCCGAGGACGAATCCGGCAACCGTGACTTTTCGCGTGCGATGGAGCGGGTGAACAGGGAGGTCGAGGCGGCCGGCGAGGACGCGGGTCACGACGCCCACTTCGTCTGCGCGCTTTCGCTCGCCTGGCCCGACGGCAACATCGAAACGTTCGAGGGTAAGGTCCATGGCACGCTCACATGGCCGCCGCGCGGCGAACGGGGCTTCGGCTACGATCCGGTGTTCGTCGCCAACGGGCTGACGCAGACCTTCGCCGAGATCGACCCGGCCGAAAAGCACGCGATCAGCCACCGCGCCGACGCGTTCCGCCAGCTGGTGGCCTTCCTCGACCAGTGACCGCCCAGCCCCTCGCGCTTTACGTCCACTGGCCGTTCTGCGTTTCCAAATGTCCCTATTGCGACTTCAATAGCCACATCCGCGACTCCGTTGATCAGGATGCGTGGCGCGACGCGCTGCTGGCCGACCTCGCACATGAGGCGGCGCTTCTCCCCGATCGCCAGCTGACCAGCATCTTCTTCGGCGGCGGCACCCCGTCACTAATGGGGCCCTCGACCGCCGAAGCGGTGATCCGCGCCGCCAAGGCCGCATGGGCGCCGTCGGACGACATCGAGATCACGCTCGAGGCCAACCCCAACAGCGCCGAGGCCGCGCGTTTCGCCGACCTCGCTGCCGCCGGCGTCAATCGCATCAGCCTCGGCTTGCAAAGCTTCGACGATGCCAAGCTCGCCTTCCTCGGCCGTGCGCACAGCGCCGACGAGGGCCAGCGCGCGCTCGCCGCCGCGCAAGCCGTTGTGCCCCGCGTCAGCTTCGACCTGATCTACGCCTTGCCCGGCGACGACGAGGCCAGCTGGCAACGCGACCTCGACCGTGCGCTGTCGCTCGGCACCGAGCATCTCTCGCTCTACCAGCTGACGATCGAACCGGGCACGCGCTTCGCCACCGACGTCGCCAAGCATGCATTCGAACCGCTCGACTCCGACCGTTCCGCCGCGCTGTTCGAGATGACGCGGGACGTGACGGCCGCCGCCGGAATCCCGGCCTACGAAATCTCCAACCACGCCCGCCCAGGCGCGGAAAGCCGCCACAACCTGACCTACTGGCGTTACGGCGACTACGCGGGCATCGGTCCCGGCGCGCATGGCCGCCGCACCGGCATGCGCACCGTCCGTCACAAGAAGCCGGAGAACTTCCTCGCCGCCGTCGCCCGCAACGGCCACGGCTTGGTCGAGGAAGAAAAGCTGACCGCCGAGGAAATCGCGCACGAGAGGCTGGTGATGGGCCTTCGCCTTGCCGAAGGCGTCGACGCCACGCTGGCCGACCCTGTCGCGACCGAACGACTCATCGGCCACGGCCTGTTGTGGCGCGAAGGTGGCAAAATCGGCACGACCGAATCCGGCCGCCTGTTGCTCGACGCGATCCTGGTCGAGCTGGCGCCTTAGAATTTCGTCCCGGCGGGCGACACAACGGTGGTCCCCTTGGC
Organism: Pseudomonadota bacterium; assembly: GCA_023391375.1. Classification (GTDB taxonomy): domain Bacteria; phylum Pseudomonadota; class Alphaproteobacteria; order Sphingomonadales; family Sphingomonadaceae; genus Sphingomicrobium. The sequence continues at coordinate 75,916 of JAEWBB010000021.1, forward strand.
CGTCACCTGCCGCACCTCGAGCATCCTTTCGGCCACCCCGTCCCGGCGGAAGCGGAAGCTGCCGTCGACACCGGCAAAGCCATCCTTGTCGAGCAGGCTGCGCTGCGGGAACGGACGGCCCCGCGGCCAGTCCTTCGCGGCACGCACGGCCAGCAGCATGGCGTCGTAGCCGAGGCTGGCGAGCCGGTAAGGCTGCTTGCCATAGCGGGCCTGGTAGCGGCCAGTCAGCTGCTGGAACCGCGCATCGCTGGGCGCGGCGTAGAAGGCCCCGCGAAGCGCTGCCGTCTTGCCGAGAGACGAATCGCTCGACCAAAGCTCGGTGCCCAGGATCTTCGCCGTTCGCGGCAAAACCGGTGCGGCATTGGCGGCGGCGCGGCCGTTATCGCCGATCAGCACGGCATCGAACGGCCCCTTGGCCTTCAACCGCGTCGCAGCCGCCTTCGGCCCGACCGCATTGCGCGGATAGGTTTCGACCGCGCCCAGACGGCCACCTGCATTGCCGACGGCACTTGCCAGCGCGGCCTTGGCGCGATCGCCGTATAGCCCCTGCGGTACGATCCCGGTGAAGCGCGTGGCGCCTTGGCTCCGCGCGAACGAGACGACGCGGTCGACCGACTGGTTCGGCGTGAAGCCGAGGACGTAGACGCCCGGCGCGGCGACGCCGGCGTCATTGGAAAAGGCGATAATCGGCACGCCAGCGTTGCGCGCGATCGGCGAAGCGGCGGCAACATCTTCGCTGAGCAACGGCCCGAGGATGATTCCGGCCCCTTCGGCCAGTGCGCGGTTCGTCGCGGCGGCCGCCCCGCCCGCACCGGCACTGTCGTACATCGACACGCGGATATTCTTTTCGCCGGTGTCGAGCAGGGCTAGGCTTGCCGCGTTGGCCAGCGACTGGCCGATGCCCGCATCGTTGCCCGACAGCGGCACGATGACCGCGACAAGGTTGCGCTCGCCGGGCGGGAGGTTGGGGCCGGGGCCGGGGCCGGGGCCGATCGGACCGCGCGGTCCGCCGACGCAAGCGGCCAGCGCGAGGGCGCCCGCCGATGTCAGGCCGAGGAGGAAGTTGCGACGCGCTTGCCGATGTCCGCGTAGAAGTGCCATCAGTGCCTGATCTCCATGTCCGATCCCCTCCCCCCTGGCCTCTACATCGTTGCGACGCCCATCGGCAACTTGGGCGACCTCACCATGCGCGCCGCCGACATCCTGAAGCGCGCGGACCTCGTGCTGGCCGAAGACAAGAGGGTCAGCGCCAAGCTGCTCCGTCACATCGGGTCGAAGGCGCCGATGATGGCGTATCACGACCATAGCGACGAGGGAGTTCGCGAACGCATCCTCGGCGACCTTTCGTCCAAGGCCGTGGCACTGGTCAGCGACGCGGGCACGCCCTTGATCAGCGATCCCGGCTTCAAGCTGGTGCGCGCAGCGCGCGAAGCGGGTCACTTCGTCACCACCCTGCCCGGCCCTTGTGCGGCGATCGCGGGGCTGTCGATGGCGGGCCTTCCGACCGACCGATTCCTGTTCGCCGGCTTCCTGCCCGCCAAGGCCAAGGCGCGGGCGGACACGATTGCCGAGTTGTCACCGATCCGCGCGACGCTCGTGTTTTATGAAAGCGGCCCGCGGCTTGGCGAGTCGCTTGCCGCGCTGGCGGCCGGGTTGGGCAGCCGCGACGCGGTCGTCGCCCGCGAAATCAGCAAGCTTCACGAAGAAGTCGCCAGCGGCCCCCTTCTCGACCTCGCCGCCCGCTTCACCGCTTCGCCGCCCAAAGGCGAGATTGTCGTTATGGTCGGACCGCCCGCCGAGCGCGCCGCGGCCAGCGAAGAGGATCTCGACGCCGCCCTGATCGAGGCCATGCAGCGCCTGTCGCCGTCGCGTGCCGCCGCCGAAGTGGCCGAGGCCCTTTCGATCCCGCGCAAGCGCGCCTACGCGCGCGCCCTCGAGCTCGGGGACGGCGGCTGAACCGCGCCGAGGCGGAACGGCGTGGACGCCGTGCAGAAACCATCGCCGCCTGGTGGCTTCGCCTCCACGGCTGGCGGATTCTCGCCCGGCGCGCCCGGGTCCGCGGCGGCGAAGTCGACCTGGTCGCCCGTCGCGGCAAGACCCTGGCCTTCGTCGAAGTGAAGCAGCGGGCCAGCGCCGATGCCGCCGCCCTGTCGCTCGACGAACGGCGATTGCGGCGCGTGGTCGCAGCCGCCGAACAGCTGGCGCCGCGCTTCGCACGCGGCAACGACGATATCCGCATCGACGCGATCTTCGTCATCCCCGGGCGATGGCCCCATCACCTCCCTAACGTCTGGCTGGGGTGACAAGCCCGCTGCCCTCGCCTAGGCGCGAGACCATGACCCTGACCGTCGCCGTGCAGATGGACCCGCTGGAATCGATCGCCATCGCGGGCGATTCCACCTTCGCGCTGATGCTGGAGGCGCAGGCGCGCGGCCACCACCTGCTGCATTACCGCGCCGACCAGCTGTCCTACGAGGACGGACGCGTGTTGGCGATTGCGCGGCCAGTCACGGTCCGCGCCAGCGAGGGCGACCATTTCGACGCCGGCGAGGCGCAGCGAATCGACCTTGGCAAGGATACGGACGTTGTCCTGATGCGACAGGACCCGCCGTTCGACATCGGGTATATCACGGCGACCTATCTGCTCGAGCGGGTCGCTCGAGAGACCTTGGTGGTGAACGATCCGCGCAGCGTCCGCGATGCGCCTGAGAAGCTGTTCGTTCTCGATTTCGCGCAATTCATGCCGCCGACGCTAATCAGCCGCGACCGAGACGAAATTCGCGCGTTCCACGCCCGGCACGGCGACATCGTCATCAAGCCGCTGCACGGCAAGGCGGGCGAAGGTGTGTTCAAGGTCGGCAAGGACGGTTCCAACCTGAATGCGCTGGTCGAATTATTTGCGGGACTCGGCCGCGAGCCGTTCATCGCCCAGGCCTTCCTCCCCGCGGTCAGCGAGGGCGACAAGCGCATCGTCCTGATTGACGGCGAGGTCGCCGGCGCGATCAACCGCATACCCGGCAAAGGGGAGTTCCGCTCCAACCTGGCCGCCGGAGGGAGTGCCGCCGCCACCGAGCTGACGCCGCGCGAACGGGAGATTTGCGACGCGCTGGGCCCGGATCTCAAGGCGCGCGGCCTTGTCTTCGTCGGAATCGACGTGATCGGCGGGCACCTCACCGAAATCAACGTCACGTCGCCCACCGGCATCGTCGCGATCGACCGCTTCAACGGCACCGACACGCCGGCACTGTTCTGGGACGTTGTCGAGAAAAAGGTCGCCGCGTGAACGACTGGATCGTCAAACTGATCGAGCAGTCGTCCTACCTCGGTGTCGGCTTCCTGATGTTCCTCGAAACGGTGTTCCCACCGATCCCGTCGGAAATCATCATGTCGGTGTCGGGTCTCGCCGCGGCGCGCGGCAAGCTCGACCTCGGCGGCGCGATCGCCGCGGGGACCGCCGGCGCGATGCTGGGCAACGTCTTCTGGTACCTGGCCGCGCGGGCGCTCGGCATCCAGCGCCTCAAGCCAATCATTTTCCGCTGGGGCCGCTGGCTGACGCTGACCTGGGGCGAAGTGCGCCGCGCCGAGGGCTGGTTCGCCGCTCACGGCACCGCCTTCGTCTGCCTCGGGCGGATGATCCCGACCGTTCGGAGCTTGGTGTCGATCCCGGCCGGCTTGCTCAAGATGCGCTTCCGCACCTTCATGATCGCGTCGACCATCGGCACCGCCGGCTGGACGGCGGCGCTGGCCTACGCCGGCTTCAAGATGGGCGAGCGCTATTCGCAGATCGACGCCTGGGTCGGCCCGTTCTCGACGGCCGTGCTGGTCGTCCTCGGCCTCGGCTACGTCTACCGGGTCATCGCGCATCGCGGCCACGACCCGCACGAGGGCGACGACACCCCCAACCTGCCGTTGCTCTGAGGTCAGGCGCGCGGGTGCGCGTGGCGGTAGACGTCGAGCAGCCGTGCGGCATCGACCTCCGTGTAAATCTGCGTCGAACTGAGGCTGGCGTGGCCCAACAACTCCTGCAGCGAGCGCAGGTCCGCACCACCGGCGAGCAAATGCGTCGCGAAGCTGTGTCGGAGGGCATGCGGAGTCAGGCTTTCGGCGAGGCCCAGGCGCCGCCTGGCGTGCCGCACCGCGCGGCGAACCACGTCGGCACTAAGGGGGCCGCCCCGAGCGCCGACGAACAACGGCTTGTCGCCTGACAAAGGCCAGGGGCACTGGCGCTCGTATTCGGCCAGGGCTTCCCGCACGGCGTCGACCAGCGGGACGATCCGCGTCTTGCCGCGCTTGCCGGTCACCCGGATCGCCTGGCCCGCGGGCAGCATCGAGGCCTTGAGCCCCAGCGCTTCGCTGATCCGCAGGCCGGCCCCGTAGAGCAGGAGAAGTAACGCCAGGTCGCGCGCGCCGATCCACGGCTGGCTGGCCAGTTCACCGGCCTCGGCGGCGAGATTGGTCGCGTCATCCGGGCTCACGGGGCGCGGCAGGGTGCGCGGACGCTTCGGGCTTCGCGTCCGGGGCAGTTGCGGCTCGTTGCCCGCGCTCTCCGCCGCATAGGTCAAAAAGGCACGTACGGCCGACATCTCGCGCGATGCCGACGAGGCTCCGAGCCCGCCCATCCGGCGATCGGACAGGAAAGCGCGCAAATCCGCTGCGTGAAGATTGAGCAGGCCGAAACGGCCCAAATGTTCGCCGCGATGCCGTTCGAGGAACTCGATCAGTCGATGCGCCGTCGCGACATAGGCGCGCACAGTGTGCGGACTGCGGCGACGGTCGAAGGCGAGATGCTTGCCCCATTGCACGGCCAGCGCGCGCGGCGGCGAATGCTCCTCGTCTAGCCGTTCAGTGTCCACCGGCGGATGATAGCGGCAAGCGAGGCGCCAAGGAACTCGAGCAATTGGGCGCCGTGGCGATCGCCCATCGGCGCCGGCGAGCGCTGCCCGAGCAAGAGCACGCCCCGCACATGCTGGGCATCGATCGCGACCAGGGCCTGGCCGCGCAGGTGAGCGGCTTCCCGTCCGAACAACGGGTGTCCGTGCCCGGTCGATTCGATGAATACCGGATCGCCTTGCGGGATGGCCCGACCGATCAATGCCGGTTCCAGCCGCTCGACGCCACGGGCATCGGCTCGAAAGCCTTTGCCATTCACGTCAAGCGCCAGCGCGACTGCATCGATCCCGAGCACGTCGGGCCAATCCTTGGTCACGCAGTCGAGCAATTCGGACAGCGAATCCGCCTGGACCGCCATCAACACGGCGCCGTGGATGGCGGCGACAGTGCCCGAATGGCCGCGCGCGAAGGCGATCAGGTCGGCGTTCGCGCTTTCGGCCGCGCCGAGCTGACGCCGCAGCGAGGCGACGGCCTGCTCTTCGAACTGGATCAGGGTTCCCATGGCGCCATTGCTAGCGCGACAGGGTTAATTCAACGTCGACGCGGCGTTGAGATTTCGTCAGCCAATTTTCTGGCCGGTGGCTTCCCAGTCCTTGAGGAACGCCGCGATCCCGTTGTCGGTCAGCGGATGCTTGAACAACTGCCAGATGACGGACGGCGGCGCGGTCATCACGTCAGCGCCGATCTTGGCCGATTCGAGGATGTGGGCCGGGCTGCGAACGCTGGCGACCAGGATTTCCGTCGCGAAGTCATAATTGTCGTAGATCATCCGGATATCGCTGATCAGGTCCATGCCCTGCTGTCCGATATCGTCGAGCCGGCCGACGAACGGCGAGATGAAGCTGGCACCGGCCTTGGCTGCCAGAAGCGCCTGGTTAGCCGAGAAACACAGCGTGACGTTGACCATCGTCCCGTCACCCGACAGCTTCTTGCAGGTCTTGAGGCCGTCGATGGTCAGCGGAACCTTGATGGCGATGTTGTCGCCGATCTTCCGCAGGACCTCGGCCTCTTTCATCATCCCGTCATGGTCGAGCGCGACCACTTCCGCCGAGACTGGGCCGTCGACGATGCCGGCGATTTCCGTCACCACTTCCTTGAAGTCGCGGCCCGATTTCTTGACCAGCGACGGGTTGGTGGTGACGCCGTCGAGCAGGCCGGTCGCGGCCAGTTCGCGAATGTCGTCGATTTCGGCGGTGTCGGCGAAGAATTTCATCGGATGATTGTCCTTACGGCAGGGCGGGAATTTGCCCCGGCATAGACCTTCGGGCCATCAAGGTCACCCGATTCGCGCCAAAAAAGGCAGGCTCACGATGACCGAACTGGTGAAGGTCGAACGCATCCACGACGGCGCCGTCATGGCGATCACGCTGGCCCGTCCGGCGCAGCGCAATGCCATTACCGTCGCCATGTACGCGGCCATGGCGGACGCGGTGGAAGCGGCCAATGCGGACGCAAAGGTCCGGCTTGTGACCATCGAAGGCGAAGGCCGGGACTTCACCGCCGGCAACGACCTTGCGGACTTCCTGCAGGCGATGCCGGCACCCGGTTCGGGGGACATTCCCGTGTGGCGCCTGCTTCGCGCGCTGGCCAACAACGAAAAGCCCCTGATCGCTTCGGTGCAGGGCAATGCGGTGGGGATCGGCACGACTCTCCTGCTCCACTGCGATTTCGTCCTCGCCGAAGATGGCTGCCGGATGGTGATGCCGTTCGTCGACCTCGGCCTCGTTCCCGAAGCCGCCAGTTCACTGCTCTTGCCGCAAATCGCCGGCAGGCGTGCAGCGGCCCGCGCATTGTTGCTCGGCGAGTCGTTCGGCGCGCGGGAAGCGCAGGAAATGGGCATCGCCAGTCACGTCATCGCGCAAGGTGATCTCGCCGCGGCGCGCGATGCCCTGGTCGCCGCCCTGCTCGCCAAACCCGCGCAGGCGCTGCAGTTGACCCAGTCACTCCTGCGCCGATCGAATCGTGCAGAAGTGCTGGAACGGATGGAGTTGGAAAACGGCCACTTCGCCGAACGGCTGGCGTCCGATGAAGTGAGACAGGCGATCGCGATGTTCTTCGCCGCTCGGGCGAAGGCCTAGCTTTCCGACTTCCACACCCGCTTGGACCGCGACACACTGATCGTCGGGCCGGGCACGATCAGAAGGTCGGTCTTCTGCGTGTAGGTGACCTTCAGGTCGAGATAGTCGGCGCCATCGGCGGTGCCCGAGACCGGGGTCGGAATGTTGAAGGTTCCGGGGCCGATACCGTAGACGGCCTGTGTCATCCGGCTGGTGATCGTGGAGTCGCTCGGCACCGGCCACAGCGTCGCCATCCGGGCGCCCTCACCCAGCGAGTGCTGGATACCGGACATGGCGCGGAAGACGAGGCCCGCCTGGACGATCATCCACAGCATCATTATGAGGATCGGGAAGGCGAACGCCATCTCGATCACGGCCGCGCCGCCCTCGTCGCGGCGAAGAGTGCGGAATTTCTTCATACGACGCGCACCCCCGCGGTAGCCGAAAGGTGATATTTGCCGTCGGCCGCGGTCCCGAAATGCAGCGGGAACATCGGCGTGTAGGTGTCCTCGACCTTGGTCGTGATATAGCGGACTTCGGTTTGGCCACCGGTGCAATCCAGCGTCCAGGTGGTGTTGACGCCGTCGCAGGTCAGCTTGAACGTCACCGTCACATTGGTCGCCGTGATCGGGGCCGTCTTGCAGGTGGTGCCACTCACACCGTTGTACTGGCAAACCGCTTCGGTCTTGATGGTGTTGGACAGCGTGTCCTCGCCCGTCGTCTGGGCGACCTTCTCGATTGCGCGCTGGGCGGCCTGTTCGAGTTGCAGCTTCTTGCCGTAGGCGATGCTGATATCGATCACGCCGATGGCCATCGTGGCCAGCACCGGCGCTGCCATCGCCAGCTCGATGATGACGGCGCCGCGTTCGCTGCGGAGGAGTTTGGCGAGCTTCTTCATTACGCCACCAACCGGACGCGGCGGCCGCCGCCGATGGCATCGAGGCCCGTGGTGCCGCACTGGCTGGTCAGCTTCATCGCCGAGTTGCCGGTGAAGACCACGCGCTTGCTGACGATCTGGAGGCAGGCATAAACGCTGTTGCTGCCGCCCGAGTAGCTGAGGCCGCGGTTGCCCATGTAGACCGCGCCGGTGATGGAAGCACCGAGGTTGCCGTTGATCGTGTTCTGCGCACCGCCCCCGTCGGACGCACGGCGATCCTGGAAGATCGCGATGCCCTTGTAGGTTCCGGTCGTCGGCGCCGTGATGCTGAGCGTGCCACCGGTGATGTTCACGTTTCCCGTGTTGGCGGGGTCGGCTGTGTTTGTCAGGAACAGCGTGCAATTCGAGCAGCTGATCGACGAGCCGGTGCTGGTCATCTCCAGCGGACCGCTGTTGATGACGTAGGAAACGCCATCCTGCAGCTTCAGCTGGCCCTGGACCTTGAGGCCTTCCTTGTTGTTGCCGGCACCGTCGAAGCACACCACGTCACCCGCGGTGTCCGCGTTCGCGCCGGTGGTCCGGTCCATCGGGTAGGACTGGTTCTTGGTCATGTCGATCGTGACATGCTTGGTGCAGGTCGGCGGCGATTTCCCGGCGAACGGATCGGCGACGGCCGGGCTGTTCGGGTCGTAATCGGTCACATGCCAACCGTTGGAATAGTTGACGCCGCCAACCGCCGCGAGCGATGCCGCGGTGACGTTGGAGCCCCCGCCCGAGTTGCCGCCGCCGTTGTTGCCATTGGTCGCCGCCGCCGTCGGGTTCGACGAGTTGGCCATCAGCGAACAGGTGCCGATATCGAGCGACGCACTGCCGGTGACGGTGATGCCGCTAACGCCGGAGCTGGTGTCGGTCGCAAGCACGCAGAATTCCGCCGCGCCCGGGACGCTCGCCGCCGTCGCGGTCGCCTTGATGGCCGGCGGCGACGAGAGGAAGACCGAGCTGAACGGCAGCGACTTGGACATCTGAAGCTGCACCTGGACGCGCTTTTCCTGGACGCCGCTGGTGCTGAGGAGAGTGACCTTGGGGTAACCCGTCGCGAGGCTAGTCGCGACATGGTAGTTGATCCCGAGGTCGTTCGTCACCGCCGTCTCGACGGCCGAGGTCGTATCCGTCTTGATCCGCGTGTAAACACCGGCCAGCGCCGCGGAATCCGCCGCCCGCTGCAGCTGGCGCTTCCACAACGCCCACTCGATCGTGTCTGTGGCAAGGCCGGCCGCGCCGATCAGCAGCGGCAGCGTCGCGCCCATGATGACCAGCACGTTGCCGCGCTTGTCATTCCACATTTTCTTGAACGGATTGACCATGGTCGTCCCCACGTGGATCGGTAATCCGGTCCGCTGTAGGCCGGTCACGGTAAGCAACTCGTTCCAAACCATGGTTGACGAAACCCTAACCGAGGCGCCTTGCAGCGCTTCCGTCTTATTCCTATAATACACTAAAGGCGCTTGCACCCGCTTCGAACGGCGTTCAGGCTGGCGCGAGACAGACCCTTTTGGGAGTGAGAGTGACGTCCATGGCGAGCGAGACCCCGACCACCACGACGACCAAGATCAAGCTGGAAGCGCCCGACGCGCTGCAGGCCGTGCCGGTGCACGAGGCCGCGGGCCTGGTGCCGTTGAAGGACGCCGAGACCAGCGCGCTCGACGACAAGGTCGCGCAGTTCGTCAACGAGCTGGCCGCGCTGGACAGCAACAGCCCTGACTTCGGCAAGAAGGTGGACCAGCTGACCGCCATGGGCCGAAAGGAAATCGCGGAAGCCGCAGGCGCTTCGAACCGCTTCCTCGACCGGCCGGTCAAGGCGATCGACAGCGACACGGGGATCGGCGCCGACCTGACCGAGCTTCGCCGGACGGTCGAGGCGCTCGACCCCAAGGAAGCGGGCAAGGGAATGACCACCCGCAAGTTCCTCGGGATCATTCCGTTCGGCAACAAGATCAACAATTACTTCGACAAGTATCGCAGCAGCCAAACCCACATCAGCGCCATCCTGACGCGCCTCGGCAACGGCAAGGACGAGCTGCTGATGGACAATGCCGCGATCGACACCGAGCGCGCGCAGCTGTGGAAGACAATGCACAAGCTCGAGCAGATGATCCACATCTCCAAGAGCCTCGATGCGCAACTGGAAGCCAAGGCCAACGAGCTCGACGCGACCGAGCCGGCCAAGTCGAAGGCGATCCGCGAGAGCGCGCTGTTCTACACCCGCCAGCGCACGACCGATCTGCTGACGCAGATGGCGGTGACGGTGCAGGGCTACCTCGCCCTCGACCTGGTGAAGAAGAACAATGTCGAGCTGGTGAAGGGCGTCGACCGCGCCTCCACCACGACCGTCGCGGCGCTGCGGACCGCGGTGACCGTCGCCTCGGCCCTGTCAAACCAGAAGCTGGTGCTCGAGCAGGTGACGGCGCTAAATACGACCACGGCGGGAATGATCGACACCACCGGCGAACTGCTCAAGCAGCAATCGGGCATCATCCACGAGCAGGCAGCCTCGTCGACCATCCCGCTCGAGACTCTGCAACGCGCCTTTCAGAACATCTACGACACGATGGACTCGATCGACGAGTTCAAGATGAAGGCGCTGAGCAATATGAAGGCGACCGTCGACACGCTCGGTAACGAGGTCGAGAAATCGCGCGGCTATATCGCCCGGGCCGAGGGCGTCGCCCAAAGCCGGATCGAGCAGACCAAGCCGGCGTTCGAGGCGATCGACGCCAAGTGAGCGGGAGCGACCTCGGACAGGTGCTGGCGCGGGCCGAAGACAGTTTCGACCGCGCGACGTCGAGCCGCGCGCTGGTCGCCAGAAGTGTCGACCGTGCCGACCGCGTCCTCGCCCAGATCAACGAACGTGACGGCGCGGTGCGCGATGCCCGGCGGCGTGAACTGCGGCGACTCAACCAGACCGCAGGCAAGACGCTGGCGCGGATTGGGATCGCCGTCGGCGCGATCAGCCTGGCGGCGATCGCCATCGGCCTCATCGTCCCGATCGGAATGTTCGGCTTCCTCGCTGCCGTCGGCTTGGCCGTCGGTGTCGCGGCAGTGCTGATGTTTTCTGCCGGACGGCAGGCGCTGGCGCCGCCCGTCGCGATCCCCACGGCCCTGCCCAACGGCGAGCTCGTCCAGCGCTTCGACAGCTATCTCTATCGAAGCCGCGCGCTTCTGCCTGCCCCGGCCCAGGCGCAAATCGACCAGATTTCGGCCCGGCTGACGCCGCTTCGCGAGACTCTGGAGCGGGTGGACATGGGCGATCCCGCGGCGCAGGACGCGCGGCGGCTGATGCAGGTCCACTTGCCCGGCCTGATCGACCGTTATCTCAACGTGCCAAAGGCATATCGCAGCGAAAAGCAGGACGATGGCGTCAGCGCCGACGACAGGCTGGTCGAAGCGCTCAGCGCGAGCCGGCAAGCGCTCGACGAGATGGGCGAGACGTTGGCGAAAAACGACCTGCTGGCGTTCGAGACACAGGGTCGGTTCCTGGAAAGCCGCTACAAGGATCCCGGCTCGATCGACTGACGCTAGAAGTTGACCCATTTCGGTAAGGGGTCGACGGTCCCGTACGCGTGGATGCGCGCGGTGGGACCAGTGACCGGATCGTTGGCATTAAATTTCCGGGGCATCGTCGCGCGAAAGGCGAAGCTGAGCGGGGCGTTCCGCGTGCCTGGTGGCGTCATCCCGAACTCCAGGTCGAGCTGGGCGATGTCATCCCCCTTCCACACCGATCGAAACATCGACTGGAGCGCCTGGCCGTTCACTTCGACCTCGATGAAGGTCGGCCGCCACTCCCCTTCCTGACGGGCAAGATCGATCCGGAGCCGCGAGCGATCGACCGAGTTGTAGATCGTAGCCGCGTCGACCAGCGAGGCAGGCGTTTCGTAGGGCGCCACGCCGCACATCACGGTGAGGAGGATGGAAGTCGGCGGTTCGTTTTCGCCACCTGGCAGAAATCCATGCGGGTCGGGATCACGCCAGGCGCCCATGTACATGTGGCGGGGCGAGCGAATGCCGGAAAGCAGGTCGCCGAACGTGTGGATGGCAAGCTGCTCGCCCTGCGCCAGTTGCTCGGCGGCGACCGGCGGGTAGGCGTAGAGCGGGTTGGCGACGGCGAGGTCGTGGGTGAAGGTGGCGATCGGATCGAGGACGAGGATCGCCGCCATCGCTAGGCCTCGCGCGCCTCGAGGTCGGCCAACACCTCGTCGGTGTGCTGCCCCAGTCGCGGCGGCGGAAGGTCGCTGTCCGAACGATGGCCGTCAAGGCGAAGCGGCGAGCCGAGCAGGCGCATGCCCCCCATTTCGCGCAGCAACGCCCGATGCACGGCCTGAGGATCGTCTAGTGCCTGGCGGATCGTGTTGATCGGGCCGGCCGGTATCCCGGCCTCGTCGAGCGCCGCGAACCAGTCGGCGGCGGGCTTGGCGGCCAACCGTTCCTCGATCATCGGGATAAGGTCGCCGCGGTGCGCGACCCTTTCCGCGTTGGTCGCGAAGCGCGGGTCGCTGGCCCATTCCGGCGTGCCGAGGATCGCCGCCAGCCTAGCGAACTGCCGGTCATTGCCGACAGCGATGATCAGCGGTTGGTCGGCCGTCGTGAACGGCTGGTAGGGCACGATGTTGGGATGGCTGTTGCCTTGCCGGGGCGGGTCCTTGCCCGACACCAGCGCATTCGACGCCTGGTTGGCCAGCAACGCGAGGCTGACGTCGAACAAGGCGCTGTCGATGGTCGCGCCCTCGCCCGTCACGCCGCGGCGAACCAGCGCAGCGAGGATGGCGTTGGCGGTGTACATGCCGGTGAACAGGTCGATGACCGCGACGCCGACGCGCATCGGCTCGCCGCCCGGCGCTTCTTCGGGCTGGCCGGTGATGCTCATGAGCCCGCTCATGCCCTGGATGATGTAGTCGTAACCCGCACGGTCCTTGTACGGCCCATCCTGTCCGAAGCCGGTGATGGAGGCATAGACGAGGCGCGGATGCGCCGCGCGCAGCGTGGCAGCGTCGAGCCCGTAGCGTTCGAGCGCGCCGACCTTGAAATTTTCCACGACCACGTCGCAGGTCGCGGCCAGCCGCCGCACGATCGCCGCGCCCTCTGGCGTCGCGAAATCGATCGCGACCGATTTCTTTCCCCGATTGGCAGCGAGGAAATAGGCGGCGATGCGCGCCTCGCCCTCGCCGTGCCAGGGAGGACCCCAATGACGGGTGTCGTCGCCGGCGCCCGGCTTTTCGACCTTGATGACTTCGGCACCAAGGTCGGCCAGCAACTGCGTCGCCCACGGGCCCGCCAGCACGCGCGACAGGTCGAGGACCCGAATGCCCTCGAGCGGCTTCACTTTTTCCACCGCACGTCGCTGAGGATCGCCTTGGCCGCATTATGGCCGGGTGCACCCGTCACGCCGCCGCCGGGATGCGCGCCCGATCCGCACAGGTAGAGGCCGGGCAGCGGCATGCGATAATTCGATGCGCCAAGCATCGGGCGGGCGCTGAACAGCTGGTCGCTGCCCATCTTGCCGTGGAAGATGTCGCCGCCGATCAGGCCAAAACGCCGTTCGAGGTCCAGCGGCGAATGGATCTGACGCGCCGTTACTGATTTGGCGAAGCCGGGCGCGTGGGCGTCGACCGTGGCGATGATCGCGTCCGCCGCCTTTTCGCGCTCGTCGTCCCAATGGCGCTTGCCCGGCAAATGGTAGCGGAAGTGCTGGCAGAACAGCGAGGCGACATGCTTGCCCTTGGGTGCCAGGCTATCGTCGAGCGTCGAAGGGATCAGCATCTCGATCACCGGGTGCTTCGACCAGCCGTCGAGCGCCGCTTCGGCGTGGGCGCGCTCCATGTAGGCCATCGACGGCGCCATGATGATCCCGGCGGTCAAATGGTCGCCGCGCCCGGGGAGCGAGGTGAAATTGGGCAGCTTGCTTAGCGCAACGTTCATGCGGAACGTCGCGCTCTCGCACTGCCAATGGGTGAAATGCTGTTCGACCGCGTGACTCACCGCGCCCTTGGGCACGATATAGTCGAACAGCAGCTTGGGATTGACGCCCGCCACCACGCGGCCCGCACGCCACGCCTTGCCGTCGCTGACCACGCCGACGGCGCGGCCTTTCTCGACGATCAGTTGCTCGACAGGGGCATTGAGGACGATGTCCACGCCGGCCTCGCGGCAGGCCTTGGCCATCGCCTGTGTGATCGCGCCCATGCCGCCGATCGCATGACCCCAGGCACCGGGGACCCCCGCCGCTTCACCGAACAGGTGGTGCAGCAGGACATAGGCCGTGCCCGGCGTGTAGGGCGACGCGAAATTGCCGACGATGCCGTCGAACGCGAACAGCGCCTTGGCCATCTCGCCTTCGAAATAGCGGTCCAGAATGTCGCCCGCGCTCCGCGTCGCGAAGTCGTGGACGGTGCGCACCTCGTCCTTCGACAGGCCGACCAGGTCCTTGCCGAGGCTGGCCATTGCCGGCAGCCCTTTGAGCCCCTGCCCCGCCTCGGGCGGCGCACGCAGCAGCCATTTCTTGACCAGCTTCACGACCGTTTCGAGGTCGTGGTTATAGCGGTCGTAGGCCGTCCCGTCGGCCGGGTGATGGCGCGCCAGTTCGGACCGGGTCAGCCCGTCTCGGCCGGCCAGAAGGAAGCTGCCCTTGGGTCCGGGCAGGAAATTGTCGACCTTGCGGAGGACCACCTTCAGCCCATGCCTCTCGAGTCCCATGTCCTCGATGACCTTGGGCTGCAGCAGGCTGACCGTGTAGCTGGCGGCCGAGTTGCGGTATCCGGGCGCGAACTCGTCGGTCACGGCGGCGCCGCCGACCTTGTCCGCCGCTTCGAGCACCGCGACCTTCAGGCCCTTTTTCGCAAGATAATAGGCGCAGGTCAGCCCGTTGTGCCCCGCCCCGATGATCACCGCGTCATGCATCAGCGCATCAATACCAGTTCTTCGGCCATGGTCGGATGGAGGGCGATGGTCCGGTCGAAATCGGCTTTCTTGAGTTTCGCCGTGACTGCGATCGCCGCCGCCTGGAGGATTTCCGGAGCGTCGGGACCGATCATGTGGATGCCCACCACTTCGTCGGTCGCACCGTCCACCACCAGCTTGTAGAGCGAGCGCTCGTTGCGGCCGGCCAGCACGTTCTTCATCGCCCGGAAGTCGCTGGTGAAGGTCTTGACCTGCCCCAGCTTGTTGCGGGCCTCGCCTTCCGTCATGCCGACACCGGCAATCGGCGGGTGCGAAAAGACAGCGTTGGGGATCGCCGAATAGTCGACCTGCCACGGCTTGCCGCCGAACTGGGTATCCGCGAAGGCGTGGCCCTCGCGGATGGCGACCGGCGTCAACTGGACGCGGTCGGTGACGTCGCCGACCGCGAAAATGCTGTCGACGTTGGTACGGCTGTCGGCATCGACCTTGATCTCGCCCTTCGCACCGAGTTCGACACCCGCCGCTTCGAGGCCCAGCCCCTCGGTATTGGGGACGCGTCCCGTGGCGAACATGACCTGGTCGACGATTATGTCGTCGCAGCCCTTCATGTGCAGCTTGAGGCTACCGTCATCCTGTTTCTCGATCCGCTCGAACGTCGAATTGAAGCGATACTCGATGCCCTTGGTCATCGAGATTTGCAGCAGGCGATCGCGCATCTGTTCGTCGTAGCCGCGAAGGATCGTGTCGGACCGGTTGATGACCGTCACCTTGCTCCCGAATTCGTGGAAGATGCCGGCGAATTCATTGGCGATGTAGCCGCCGCCGGCGATCGCGATCCGCTTCGGCAGCTTTTCCAGCCAGAACACCTCGTTGGAGGTGATGGCATGCTCGATCCCCTCGCAGTCGGGCAGCCACGGCCGGGCGCCGGTGGCGACGAGGACTCTGCCGGCTTCGATTTCCCGCCCGCTCGCCAGCCGCACCCGGTTCGGACCGGCCAGCGTCGCGCGTTCGCGGACCACCTCGACCTTGTGATTGCCGAGAGTCTGCCCGTACAGCCCTTCGAGCCGGTCGACCTCGGCCAGGACATTGTCGCGCAGCACGTTCCAGTCGAACCGCTTGGTCGGCACGTCCCAGCCGAACATCGCGGCGTCCTCGATGTCCTCGGCGAAATGCGCGCCGTAGACGAGCAGCTTCTTCGGCACGCAGCCGCGGATCACGCAAGTGCCGCCGACGCGGAATTCCTCGGCCACCGCGACCTTGGCGCCGTGGCTGGCGGCAATCCGCGCCGCGCGCACGCCGCCCGACCCGGCGCCGATGACGAACAGGTCGACCTTGTCACTCACAGGCCGGCCCTCTCGATCAGGTCGCGGGTCGAGGGGTCCAGGTCGGCGCGGTCTTCCGGATCGTCGAGGCTGCGGGCGATTTCCTTGCCCAGCTCGACGCCGAACTGGTCGAACGGATTGATTCCGAGCAGCGCCGCGTTGGCGAACGTCCGATGCTCGTAAAAGGCGATCAGCGCACCCAGCGTCCGGGCGTCCAGCCGCTCCAGCAGGACGGTCGAGGATGGACGGTCGCCGGTGTAATTGCGCGCCGCGTCGTCGCTGTGCCGACCGTGCATCAGCGCGGCGCCCTGCGCGAAGGCATTGAGCAGCAACATCCGGTGGTGGCGCGGGTCGAGGCTGTCCTCATTCTCCGTCACGGCAACGAACTCGACCGGGACGAGGTGAGTCCCCTGATGAAGCAACTGGAACACCGCGTGCTGCGCGTCGGTCCCGGTTCCGCCCCACAGGATCGGCGCGCTGGTTCCCTCCAGCGGCTTGTTGTCGAGCGTCGCGCCCTTGCCGTTCGACTCCATCTCGAGCTGCTGGAGGTAGAAGGGCAGCAGGCGTAGCCGCTCGTCATAGGCGAACAGCGCGCGCGTTTCCGCCTTGCGGACGCGGTTGTAATAGAGGTCGGCGAAGACCGCGAGCAGCGCTACATTGTCGACGCCCTCGGCATGGCGCACGTGGCGGTCCATTTCCGCCGCGCCTTCGAGCATCTCCTCGAACGCCGGCCAGCCGAGCGCCAACGCGATCGACAGGCCTACGGTAGACCACAGCGAGTAGCGACCGCCGACGCCTTCCCCGAACGGAAGGACCCGGGTCTCGTCAATCCCGAATTCCACCGCCTTCTCCGGCGCGGCGGTGACCGCGATCAGCTGGCCGTAAGGATCGGCGACCCCGGCGTCGGACAGCCATTCGATCGCCGCTTCGGTATTCATCAGCGTTTCAGTGGTGGTGAAGGTCTTGCTGACGGCAACGACCAGCGTCGAGGCCGGGTCCAGCCCGTCGACCGCCTCGTCAAATGCCTCGCCGTCGATGTTTGACAGGACGCGCACTTCGAACCGATCGCTCATCCGGCCGAGCGCGTCGATGATGAGGTCGGGACCCAGCGCGGAGCCCCCGATGCCGATGTGCAGCACCGAGACGATTTCGCCGAATGCCTCGCCTTCGATCGCGTCGATCAGGCTGCGCATCCGGGCGTGACGCGATGCCGCAAGGTCATCGTCCTTGGCGGCGCCCTGCCCGCGCTCGGCGACATGGGTCGCGGGACGGTCCTCGCTCGGGTTGACGATCGCGCCGGAAAACAGCGCCTCGCGCCGCTTGGCGTAACCCATCGTGTCGGCCAGCTTGAGGAAACCGTCGACCAGCGCATCGTCGAGGTGAGTCTTCGACCAGTCGAAGTGAATCCCGGCGACATCGCGGCCGAACTTTTCGACCCGACCGGGATCGCCCTTGAACAATTCGATCAGCGTCGGTTTCGGAAGGGCGTCCAGCGCCGCCCAGTCGGCCGGGGAATCAGCTTGCTCCATAGCGCTCGCATGTAAGGGGCCGACGCCGAAAAGCCATAGCGCTTGACGGCTTACCGCGTGACGGCCAAGCCGCCAGGAATGTCCGAAACCCCGTCCGAAGCCTTCGAAGCGGCGCCCGAAAAGAAGAAGGAAAGCTGGGTCCGCTTCCTGCTGACGTTCGTCGTCGCAGCGTGGATCTTGCGCAGCCTGATCGTCGCGCCCTTTTCGATCCCGTCGGGCTCGATGCTGCCGACGATGTGGATCGGCGACTATCTGTTCGTCCAGAAATGGGCCTACGGCTATTCGAAATACAGTTTCCCGTTCCAATTCCCGCCGATCAGCGGCCGCATCCCGAACGGCCTGCCCGACCGCGGTGACATCGTCGTTTTCCGTCCGCCAGGCCACGAGGGCGAGGACTGGGTCAAGCGGGTGATCGGCCTGCCCGGCGACCGCATCTCGGTCAGCGGCGGCCAGGTCACCCTCAACGGCGTGGCCATTCCCCGCGTCGCGACCGGGGAGGCGGCGCTGCCGATGAGCCCGAACTCGCCGTGTCGCGCCGTCGAGGGCACGCTGGTGCACGTCGACACGGGCGCGGACGGCACGGTGTGCAAGATACCCTCTTATCGCGAGACGCTTCCCGGCGAGCCGGCCTTCACCACCCTCAACTACCTCGACAACGGGCCGGGCGACGATTTTCCCGAGATCACCGTCCCGGCCGGCCATGTCTTCCTGATGGGCGACAACCGCGACGACAGCCTCGACAGCCGCTTCCCGGTGGCGATCGGCGGCATCGGTTATGTCCCGGTCGACCATCTCGTCGGCCGGGCGACGGTGCGTTTCTGGTCGACCGACGGCTCGGCCAGCTGGATCAATCCGGTGAGTTGGTTCACCGCGCTCCGAAGTAACCGCATTGGCGGGAGCTACAACCAGTGAGCGTCGCGGCTTTCGTCGCCAAGGCGACCGGCGTACCGCCCAAGGACGAGGCGCTGTTCGAGCGTGCCCTGACCCATGGCAGCCATGGTGGTGCCAGCTACGAGCGGCTAGAATTCCTCGGCGACCGCGTCCTCGGCCTCGCCATCGCGAACTGGCTGTACGAGCGCTACCCGAACGAGCCGGAAGGCCAGATGAGCCGTCGCTACAACGCCCTGGTGGCGCGGGAAACCTGTGCCGATGTCGGCCGCGCGCTTGGCGTGCCCTCCGAAATCCGCCTCGGCCGCCAGGCGCGGGAGGACAAGGCGACCTCGAGCGACAATGTCATCGGCGACGTCGTCGAGGCGCTGCTCGGCGCGCTGTTTATCGAACGCGGATTCGAAGCGGCGGAAGCGTTCGTGCGGAAACAATGGGCGCCGTTCCTCGACGGACAGAAGCGCGCGCCGATGCACCCCAAGTCGGGCTTGCAGGAGCATGCCGCGCAGCACGGTCTGGGGGTCCCCGCCTACGAACTCGTCAGCCGCTCCGGCCCGCACCATGCGCCGACGTTCAAGGTCAGGGTGAGCCTTGGCCGGCACGGCGAGGCGGAAGCCGAAGGCGACAGCAAACAGGAAGCCGAAACCGCCGCCGCCGCCACTTTGCTCGGAAAGCTTTCCAAATGACCCAACGCTGCGGCCTCGTCGCCGTCCTCGGTGCGCCCAACGCGGGCAAGTCGACCCTCGTCAATGCGCTGGTCGGCCAGAAAGTCGCGATCGTCAGCCCCAAGGCGCAGACGACGCGCGCGCGCCTGATGGGCATCGCATTGGACGGCGACAGCCAGATGCTGCTGGTCGATACGCCCGGCATCTTCAATCCCAACCGCCGGCTTGACCGGGCGATGGTCAAGGCTGCCTGGGAAGGCGCCGAGGACGCCGACCGCGTGCTGCTGGTGATCGACGCCGCGGCCAAGGTCGGTCAGCGGGTCGAGCAGGTGCTCGAAGGCGTCGAGGCCCGCAGCGAACCCAAAATCCTCGTCCTCAACAAGGTCGATATTGCCAAGAAGGACGACCTCCTCGCGCTCGCTACCCGCCTCAACGAGCGGCTGAAGCCCGAGCAGATCTTCATGGTGTCCGCCTCGACCGGCGACGGCGTCGCCGACGTGAAGGCCTACCTTGCCAACGCCATGCCCGAGGGGCCTTGGCACTTCCCCGAGGACCAGCTCACCGACGCCACCGACCGCATGGTCGCGAACGAGCTGACCCGCGAGCAGCTCTACCTCCAGCTCCACGCCGAGGTGCCCTATTCGGCCGCGGTCGAGACGGAGAAGTGGGAGGACCGCCGCGACGGATCGACCGCCATCCACCAGCAGATCCTGATCGAGCGCGAGAGCCAGAAGGCGATCGTCGTCGGCAAGGGCGGCGCGCGGTTGAAAGCTATCGGCCAGGCAGCGCGCGAGGCGATCGGCGAGCACTTGGGCCGCAAGGTGCACTTGTTCCTGCACGTGAAGGTCAACCCACGCTGGAGCGAGGACCGCTCGCTTTACGAGGACATCGGGCTCGACTGGTCCGAATAGGCCAAGACTTCATCGACCCACGCCGGCACTTCCACGCTGGCCGGACCGTATCGCCGCTCGTCGAAGAACAAGCTGCCCTGGCTCGGCTCGAGGTTGATCTCCAGCGTCCGCGCGCCGCAATAGCGCGCGGTCTGGACGAAGCCGGCGGCGGGATAGACGGCGCCCGACGTGCCGATCGATACGAACAGGTCGGCGTCGCGAACCGCGGCCTCGATGCGGTCCATGTCGTACGGCATCTCGCCGAACCAGACGATGTCGGGCCGGACCTGGCCCGCCGAACCGCACGACGGACAAGTCGCGGCCTCGCCCATCGGCCCGACCCATCCGCTGCGCGTATCGCAGGCGAGGCACCATCCGCTGTTCAGTTCGCCATGCATGTGGAGCAGCCGCCTGGCCCCTGCCCGCTCATGCAGGTCGTCGACGTTCTGCGTGACCAGCAGCAATTCGCCCGGCCATTCAGCGTCGAGCCGGGCGAGCGCTTCGTGCGCGGCATTGGGCACCACTTCCGTCAGCCGTGCTCGCCGCGCATCGTAGAAGCGGTGCACCAATCCGGGATCGCGGACGAAGGCTTCGGGCGTCGCAACATCCTCGACCGGGTGGTCTTCCCACAGGCCGTCGGCCGCGCGGAACGTGCGAATGCCGCTTTCGGCGCTGATCCCCGCACCGGTCAGGATGACGATGTTGCGGACGCTCATTCCGACATGCGGCGGCGGTGGTACTGCGAACGCTGGACGATGCCGATGACCGATAGTACCGCCCCCGCCGCCAGGCAGGCATAGGCAACCGTCGGCTGCGCCGGCACCAGGAGGAGCAGGATCAGGCTGACGGTCAGGAACGCCACCGCGGCAAAGCGGACGGGCCGCGCCACGCCGTGCAATTCGCGGCGGTAGGCGCTGCGCTGTTCCGGGTCGCTGAGATCGGGTCGGGCCATGCGACCGACAGAACCATAGCCAGGGGCCGGCCGCAAGTTCACGCCATTGACATAAATGTCAGTTATGGCAGGGTTGCACCATGGCGAGCGAAGCCTTCCACCACCCGGTGCCGATCCGGCCCGACGACATCGACCACATGGGTCATGTCAACAATAGCGTGTACCTGAAGTGGGTGCAGGACGCGGTGGTGCGCTATTGGGAGACCCTGGCCCCGCCCGACGCGGTGGCCCGCCACCTGTGGGTCGCCTTGCGCCATGAAATCGCCTTTCGCCGTCCGACTTTCCTCGACGATGTCGTCGTCGCCGACGTGATCGCCGAACGGATGGAGGGCGCGAAGGCCTATTTCACCACCATCATCAAGCGCGGCGAGACCGTGCTGGCGGAAGTCCAGTCGACCTGGTGCTGCCTCGACGCGGTGACCAAGCGCCCTGCCCGCCTGGCCCGCGAGATTGCGCAGAAGTTCACCGGCTGATTTAAGCTTGGCGGATGAGCGACGCGCGCATCCGGATCGGCATCGGCGGCTGGACCTACCCGGAATGGCGCGGGCTGTTCTACCCGCCCGGCCTCGCCCATGCGAAGGAGCAGGCCTACGCCGCGTCGACATTCGGCGCGATCGAGATCAATTCAACCTTCTACAGTCGCCAGTCGCCGGCAAGCTGGACCAAATGGGCCGCGGCGGCACCCGACGGGTTCGAATATGCGATTAAGGGCTCACGGTTCATCGTCACACGGCCCCAGCTGGCCGACGCCGGCGAGGGTATCGGCAATTTCTACGCACAGGGCCTGGAATGCCTGGGCGACAAGCTGGGGCCGACGCTATGGACCCTCGCCCGCCACCGCCAGTTCGACGCCGACGACATTGCCGCCTTCCTCGACCTGCTGCCGGCGAAGTTGGGAGACTTGCCGCTCCGTCATGTGATCGAACCCCGGCACGAAACGTTTCGCGACGAGAAGTTCGCCACCCTTTGCCGTGATCGCGGCGTCGCGGTGGCGTATGGCGACGACGACGAGTTCCCCTTGCTCGACCTCGACACGGCATCGTTCCGCTACGCGCGATTGCAGCGGATGAACGACGCCATCGAGGCGGGTTATGACGGACAGGCGCTCGATCGGTTCGCGGCCCTTGCCAGCGAATGGCAAAGCAAAGGCCGCGACGGGTACATTTTCCTTATCAACGGGGCGAAACGCCGCGCACCGGCTGCGGCAATCGCCTTGCAGGAGCGGCTGGGCATCTCGCCCGCCTGAGGGTATCGGGAAAACATGCGCACCTCCGACCAGCCGATCCGCCTCTCGCTCTACGCTCCCGACGGCAAGATGGGTCGGGCGATTGTCGCAGCTGTCAAGGCCGATGCCGGTTTCGCCATCGACCCGGATCATGGCGACGCCCTTATCGATTTCTCCGCGCCCGACGCCCTTCGGGGCAGCCTCGACCGGGCGATCAGCGGCGGCATTCCGCTGCTGGTCGGCACTACCGGCCTCGACGAAGGGCACGACGCGCTGATCGCCGATGCGGCGCGGACCATCCCCATCCTCAAGGCGGCGAACACGTCCCTTGGTGTCGCGCTCCTTACCGACCTCGTCGAACGTGCCGCCCGGGTGCTGGGCCGCGAGGACTGGGACATCGAGATCGTCGAGGCGCACCATCGCAGGAAAGCCGACGCACCGTCCGGCACCGCGCTTCACCTCGGCACCGCCGCGGAGCGTGGGCGCCGCGAGGACTGCAAGGAAGAATTGGGCCGCTCGGGAACGGGCCTCGCTCGCGAGACCGGATCGATCGGCTACGCCGCGGTGCGCGGCGGCACGGTCGCCGGGGACCATGACGTCCTCTTCCTCGGCCCCGAAGAGCGCTTGATCCTCTCCCACCGCGCCGAGAGCCGGGCGATCTTCGCCCGGGGCGCGCTCGCCGCGGCGCGCTTCCTCGTCGGCAAGCCCGCCAGCCTTTATTCGATGCGCGACGTGATCGAAGCGGCGTGAAGAAAGCCGACGTTTTCGAATTCTTCCGCCGGCTGGCGGAGGCCAACCCGTCGCCCGAGACCGAGCTTGAATTCGGCAATCCCTACCAGCTGGTGGTGGCGGTAGCGCTGTCGGCGCAGTCGACCGACGTCGGCGTCAACAAGGCCACCCGCGCGCTGTTCGCCAAAGTGAAGACGCCCGCGCAAATGCTCGCGCTCGGCGAGGAAGGCCTCAGGGAGCACATCAAGACCATCGGCCTGTTCAACACCAAGGCCAAGAACGTCATCGCCGCCGCGCGAATGCTGGTCGACGAATTCGGCGGCGAGGTGCCGGAAAACCGGGAGAGCCTTGAGCGCTTGCCCGGCGTCGGGCGCAAGACGGCCAACGTCGTCCTCAATTGCGCTTTCGGCCAGGAAACCTTCGCGGTCGACACCCACATCTTCCGCGTCGCCAACCGCACGGGCCTCGCCAAGGGAAAGACCGTCCTCGCAATCGAACTGAAGCTGGAAAAAGTCGTGCCCGCGCCGTTTCGGTTCGGCGCGCACCACTGGCTGATCTTGCACGGCCGGTACGTCTGCAAAGCCCGCACGCCGGAGTGCTGGCGCTGCCCGGTGGCCGACCTCTGCGCATACAGGCCGAAGACCTTGGCGCCCCGCAAAAAAATGCAAGAATCAGCCGAAAACGTCACATAATTGTCATACGCTGTCTTCGAACCGTCACGGTGATTTCATAAACCGTGGCGTTCGAGTCACTCTCTGCCGTCAGAGGGGAAAATCGGAACCATTCGGCGCGTTTTCCAGTGACATTGTGTGACAGTGACTTGGCACAGGCGTAATTCCGGTCCTGAAGATATCCGGAAAGGAAACGCCCATGATCATCCTCGCGATCGCTGCCTTCGCTGCCGACGCCGTCCCGCCGCAGGTCGCCCAGCCCACGCCCGGCGCCGCCGCCATCCTGTCGTCCGACTTCTCGGCCGCGGAATCGCAGATTCGCGCCTCGTCGACCACGCAGTTCGATGCGGGCCGTGACATCAATCTCGGCATCATCCTTGCCAAGACCGGCAAGACGGCGGAAGCCGAGGGCCGGTTCATGGCGGTGCTCAACCATGACGAGCAGACGGTGAAAGTCGCCAGCGGCGCCGAATTGTCCTCGCACGACGTCGCCCGCACCGCGCTGATGCAGCTGCACCGCGGCAACCTGTTGAAGTAAGCGCTAGCTCCAGCGCCGTTCGAAGCGCGGGCTGAGGCCGGTCAGCAGTTCATATTGCGCCAGGCCGGTCGCTTCCGATGCCGCGACCAGGTCATAGTCCATCGATACCCAGTCGCCTTCGCGAAGTCCGGGCGCGGCCGAGCAGTCGGCGACGACCAGGTCCATGCTGACGCGGCCGATCAGCGGCAAGGTGGCGTTGCCGGCATAGGCCTTGCCCTTGCCGGTGAAGCTGCGCAGGTAGCCGTCCGCATAGCCGAGGTTGATCACGGCCGCCTCGGTGTCGGCCTCTGCGGTCCACGTCGCGCCGTACCCTACGGTCTCGCCAGCCTTCACGCGGCGTCTCTGGAGCACCTCGGCCTCGGGCAGGACGACGGGCGCGATGTGGCCCTCCGCCTCGATGCGCGGAATGCCGCCGTAAAGCGCGATCCCGGGCCGCGTGAGATTGAAGCCATATTCCTGGCCGAGGCAAATGCCAGCCGAGTTGGCGAGGCTGGCCCGGCGGGCGGGGAGCGCCGCCCTGACTGCGCGGAAGCGGTCGAGCTGGACCGCATTCATCGAGCTGTTTTCGTCGGCGCAGGCCAGGTGGCTCATCACCGTGTCGATCACCAGCCCGTCGGCGACATGGAGTTCGTCCGCGCGTATGCCCAGCCGGTTCATGCCCGTATCGACCATCACATGGCATGGTTTTGAGTGGGCACCCTGCTTCCAGCGCGCGATCTGTTCGGCGGTGTTGAGGACTGGTGTCGCCAGCCCGGCAGACGCCGCTTCCATATCGTCCGGTCCGATGCCGTGCAGGACCGACAAGCTGACGCCGTCGGGGAGACGACCGATCGCCTCGGCCTCTGCCCAGGTCGACACGAAGAAGTCGCGGCAGCCTGCCTCGGCCAGGCGTTTCACGACTTCGACTGCGCCTAGCCCATAAGCGTCGGCCTTTACCGCGGCCCCGGCCGGCGCGCCGCCGACGCGGTCGAGCCATCGCCAGTTGGCGACGAGGGCGGCACTGTCCAGGCGGAGGCGGAGGGCGTGGTGGGTCACGCGCCCTGCCCTAGTCGGCGGGACCGGAGGCGTCGAGGGCCGCTTTCGCGCGTTCCCAGTTTTTCCCGTCGAACGGCTCGATCGCGAGGTCGGGCCGTTCGTCGAGGGCGTTCGCGTTGACGCTCCACGCCTCCGGGTGGCTGCGCGGCTGGTAAAAGCTCTTTACCCCGCAGACCGAGCAGAAGAGATGGTTCGCCGCGCCGGATCCGAAGCGGTAGCTGGTCAGCTTGTCCTCTCCGCTCTCAAGGCCGAATTCTTCGTGCGGGACGATCAGGTGGAGGAAACCGGTCGCGCTGCAGATCGAGCAGTTGCAGGACAGCGCCGGGACCGGCGCCTCACCCAACTCACAGGAAAAACGAACCGCGCCGCAGTGGCATCCGCCTTGAGCTCTCATGCTTGGCGTGATGCGCCGGGCGCGGTTCGCGGTCAATCAGCGGGTGGCCACTTGGATCGGCCGCGCGGTGTCGAGATTTGCAATGTGCTCATCCGCCGCCGCCCTGGCCTTGCCGAGCGCGGCGACCTTGCAGGCGCGGACGTCATTGCGGCCTTCGAGGTCGATGTCGGCGGCCCTTCCGCAAACATCGCGGGCAGCACCGGCAAGTCGCCGGTCGAGGGTCGCCCGACCCGCCTCGCTCGACAAGTCGAGGTCGGCGGTGACGACGGTCCGGCTTTCGACCGGGAGCGGCTCGGCGGCGATGGCGGGAAAGGCGGCGCCCAGCGCCAGCGGAAACAGGAACATCATCTTGGTCATATCGCATCCCCTTTGGGTTTCGGTGCGACCGACCATTTATGCCCGCATTTAAGTTTCCAAAAGCAACGTGTTTGCATTATGGTTCTGCAAAGTTGCAGAATGCATCTGTAGGTCCGGCGGAGCATGCGTCGATGATGACCGACTGGAACGACATCCGTTTCCTCGTGGCGGTGGCCGACTTGGGCAGCACCCTTGCCGCGTCGCGCATGCTGCGCGTCAGCCAGACCACGGTGGCAAGGAGATTGGCCGCACTTGAAGCCGCCACCGGCCTTGTCCTGTTCGACCGACACCAGGCGGGATATCGGCTGACGCCTGCCGGTGAGGCGCTGCTCGTCCATGCGCGCAGCGTGACCGAGGCAGCGGGCGATTTCGATGCGGCGGCGCGTGTCCAGCTTCGCGCCACGGCGGGCACGGTGCGGCTGACCGCCGAAGAAATCTTCGCCAACGATCTCCTCGCGCCTATGCTGGCCGACCTGCACGCGGCCCATCCGGAAATCCGTATCGAGGTCGAGTCGAGCAGCACCATTCGCGACCTCGGCGCCGGCGAGGCCGATATCGCCCTGCGCGGCACGGCGCACGAAGCGCCGGCTGGCGTGGTCGGCCGCCGGCTGTGCCGGAACGACTGGACGCTCTACTGTTCGCGCGCTTACGCCGAACGTCACGGCGGCGTTCCCCGAACCAAGGCCGAATTGCGCCACCACGCCTTCGTCGGCGGCGGCGGCGGAAGCTTGTGGCGCGCCTACCAGGCTTTCCTTCGCGCGCACGGCCTGGAAAGCCAGGTCGCCATCCATCATCCCAGTTCGTCCGGCTTGCTGGCCAGCGTACGGTCAGGCTTCGGCGTCGGCGTCCTTCCGTGCATCATCGCCGATGGGGACGAGACCCTGGTTCGGTGCGTCCCGCCCAAGGCCGGCGCGGACGGCCAGCTATGGCTGCTGACCCACGACCGCGTCCGTCATTTCCCGCCTGTACGGACCGCGATCGATTTTCTGTACTTGCGGCTCAAGGACAGGGTCGAGGCGTTGCACCTCGACTAGGACTCACTCGACCGTGACACTCTTGGCCAGATTGCGAGGCTGGTCGACATCGGTGCCTTTCAGCACGGCGACGTGATAGGCCAGCAATTGCACCGGGACGGCGTACACCAGCGGTGCGATCAGCGGGTGAACCTGGGGCATTTCGATGGTCGCCATGCAGCCCTCGCCCGCCTCGGCGATGCCGGCCGCATCGGAGATGAGGACGATCCGGCCGCCGCGGGCCCGGACTTCCTGCATGTTGCTGACCGTCTTTTCGAACAGCGGGCCGCTGGGAGCGAGCACGATGACCGGAACGAGGTCGTCGATCAGCGCGATCGGCCCGTGCTTCATTTCGCCCGCGGCGTAGCCTTCGGCGTGGATGTAGCTGATTTCCTTCAGCTTCAGCGCCCCTTCCAGCGCCATCGGATAATCGGGGCCGCGGCCCAGGTAGAGCACGTCGCGGGCCGGCGCGACGAGGTGGGCCATTGCGGCAATCTCCTCGTCATGGCCGAGCGCATGGTTCATCGCCTCGGGCGCTTCCTTGAGGTGCTCGACGATTGTCCGTTCGTCTTCCGCCGACAATTTGCCCTTGGCCCGCGCCAGGTTGGCCGCGAGCGAAGCCAGCACCGCCAGCTGGCAGGTGAAGGCCTTGGTCGACGCGACGCCGATTTCCGGGCCAGCATGGGTCGGGAGCAGCAGGTCGGCCTCTCGCGCCATCGAACTGGTCGGCACGTTGCAGACCACCGCGATCACCTGGCCCTCGCTCCGCGCATGGCGCAGCGCGGCCAGCGTATCGGCAGTCTCGCCGCTCTGCGAAACGAACAGCGCCAGGCCACCCGGCTCCAGCACCGGTTCGCGATAGCGGAACTCGCTCGCCACATCGATGTCGACCGGCACGCGGGCGAACTGTTCGAACCAGTATTTGGCGACCATGCCGGCGTAGAAGCTCGTGCCGCAGGCGACGATCGTCACGCGATTGACGGCGGACAGATCGAACTCGATGTCGGGCAGTGCGACCACGCCCTCGAGCGTGCGGACGTAGGAGCTGAGCGTGTCGCCGACGACCACCGGCTGCTCGAAGATCTCCTTCTGCATGAAGTGGCGGTAATTGCCTTTTTCGATCCGCTGGGCCGAGGCGCCGCTCTCGACGATTTCGCGCTTCACCGGCGCATTGTGACGGTCGAAAATCTCGATGCCTTCGCGGGTCACGACGGCCCAGTCACCCTCGTCGAGATAGGCAATGCGTTGCGTCAGCGGGGCGAGCGCCAGCGCGTCGGAGCCAAGATAATTCTCGCCATCGCCATAGCCCACGGTCAGCGGCGCGCCCATGCGGGCGGCGATCAGCGTGTCGGGATGATCCTTGAACAGGAACGCGATCGCGAAGGCGCCGTGAAGGCGCGGCAGGACAGCGGCGACCGCCTCCTTTGGAGAGGCACCGCGCTCGACTTCCCGGGCGACGAGGTGAGCGACCACTTCGCTGTCGGTCTCGCTCAGGATTTCGCGGCCGTCGGCGATCAGTTCATCCCGCAGCGGCTTGAAATTTTCGATGATGCCGTTGTGCACCAGCGCGACAGGTCCCGCGATATGCGGGTGCGCGTTTTGCGTGTTCGGCGCGCCGTGGGTCGCCCAGCGGGTATGGGCGATGCCGACGTCGCCGTGGAGCGGCGCGGCATCAAGTTCGGCCTTGAGATGTTCGAGCTTGCCCGGCGCGCGCCGACGGTCGAATCCGCCGTCCTGGACGGTACAGATGCCCGAGGAGTCATAGCCGCGGTATTCCAGCCGCTTCAGTCCGTCGAACAGGCGCTGCGCGACTTCACTCTTCCCCACGATCCCGACGATCCCGCACATGCTATTTCGCGTCCTTTTTCGATTTCTGCCGCTCGCGGAAGCGGGCGGCCCATGCCTTGAACCCGCGCTGCTCGCCGCGCGCAATCGCGAGTTCGTCGGCGTCGACATTCTTGGTAATGACCGAGCCGGCGCCGACAATGGCACCTTCGCCGATGCTGACCGGCGCGACCAGCGCGCTGTTCGAGCCGATGAAGGCGCCCGCGCCGATCGTCGTCGGATATTTGAAGAAGCCGTCGTAATTGCAAGTGATCGTGCCGGCGCCGATATTGGCTTTCTCGCCGACGTCCGCATCGCCGAGATAGGTCAGGTGATTGGCCTTTGCGCCCTTGCCGAGCCGCGCCTTTTTCATCTCGACGAAGTTGCCGACCTTGGAGCCCTCCTCCATCACCGCGCCCGGGCGAAGCCGCGCAAAGGGGCCGACTTCGCAGCCGGGCGAAATGGTCGCGCCTTCGATATGGCTGAAGGCCCGGATCACGGCTCCGTCCGCAATTGCCACGCCGGGGCCGAACACGACGTGCGGTTCGATCGTGCAGTCGCGGCCCAACTCCGTATCGGCGGAAAACCAGACGCTTTCCGGATCGATCAGGGTCGCGCCCTTTTCCAGCGCCTCCTCGCGGCGTCGGCGCTGCCAGTCGAGTTCGAGGTGCGCCAGTTCGGCGCGGCTGTTGACGCCGGCGGTCTCGAACTCCTCACCCTCGATCGCCACCGGGTGACGGCCTTCGTCGCGAGCGATCATCACCACGTCCGGCAGGTAATATTCACCCGCGGCATTGTCGTTGCCGACCGCGCCCAGCCAGCGCCAAAGGTCGGCGGCGTCGGCAGCCATCATGCCCGAGTTGCACAGCGGCACGGCACGTTCCTCGGCGCTCGCGTCCTTATATTCGACCATCCGCGCGATGCGGTCGGATTGCTCCTCAAGGATGACCCGGCCATAGGTCTTGCCGTCTACAGGCGCGCTGGCCAGCACCACCACGCCCGGCGCATCGCCCTGCTCGAGCCGGTCCAGCATCGCGCGCAAGGTTTCCGGCGTCACGAACGGCGTGTCGCCGTAGAGGATGAGGATCGATCCCTCGAACCCGGTAAGTGCCTCCTTCGCCATTTGCACAGCGTGGGCAGTCCCCTTCTGTTCGGCCTGCAGGGCGGTCGTAACTTGCCGCTCGGCCAGAGCGCCCTCGACCTGCTCACGCCCCTTGCCGACGACCACGACCTGGCGCTTGGCGCCCATGCCCTCGACGGTGTCGAGCAGGTGCAAAAGCATGGCCTTCCCTGCAATCGGGTGGAGGACCTTGTGGGTGTCGGAGCGCATTCGGGTGCCTTGCCCAGCGGCCAGCACGATCACGGCGAAATCACGGTTCATGCGATGCGCTCTGCCATGGGATGATGGGTAAGACCATAAGGAAGGGCCCCGGCAATCCGCCGAGGCCCTCGCTTTTTTCCGATGAGGTGGCCTTAGCTGGCCGGCGTGGTCTTGGGCTTGGCCGGCGTGCGCTTGCGCGCTGCACTGCTCGAACGGCGCTTGGCGGTCGTGCTGGAAGCCTTCTTCGCGGCCGGCTTGCGCGTGGGGGCCTTGCGCGTTGCGCCCGTCTTTTTCGGCGCGGCCGGCTTGGCGGCCGCGGCCTGCGGCGCATCACCCTCCGTCCAGTTGCCCGACAGGACGCGCTGCGCCGCATCGGCAACCGCCTCGGCGATCAGCGAACCCAGCTTCGAAGCGCTGGTCATCATGTTGGTCGCAGCCTGGCTGGCGCTGTCCGCGGCGTCGAGGCCGGCGTCGCGGATCGCCTTGCGCGCCTTCGGGCTGGCGGCGATCGCGGCGGCCGCGGCGGTGAGGCCTGCTGCCAGCATTTCGCGGCTCATCGCCGCCTTGGCGATCTTGTCCATCGTCGACTTGCTCGACGACGAAGAGGATTTCGATTTGGTGGTGGACGAAGTGGATTTGCGTGCGGCCATGGGAATAACCCTCCGGTTGATACTCGCTGTCCAAAGCGGTTCAGGGCCGAAACGGTTCCGACAAACGGCGGCTTTTGGCAACCGGGATTGTGAAAATGCATCGGGGGCTGTCGCACCACGCGACAACCCCCGAACATGGTCAGCGATCGGGCGCTCAAGCCCGGGAAACTGCGGAAGCGCTGGTTAGGCGTCCATTCCCCGAGCGAACAGTTCCGACCTCTTAGCTGAACCATGAGACATCGGATCACCTCCTTTCGCTGCGTTATTGCCGACACCAACATGTTGTGGTTCGACCAACAAAACAAGGCTTGTATTGTGGTTTAGTTTCGACAATCCTCGATGCTTCGCGCCACTTCCGGCTCAAACGGCAGCGCGACACTCCCCGCCCCTGCCAGCGTCACCACGAAGCGTCCCCGCGTGTAGGCGATCGAGTCGAGCATCGCGTCCGACGCGGCCAGGGCAACGACTGGGCCGGGGTAGGTCATTTCCTTAGTGTCGGTCGCGATCTGCA
Source organism: Pseudomonadota bacterium (assembly GCA_023391375.1). Taxonomy (GTDB): domain Bacteria; phylum Pseudomonadota; class Alphaproteobacteria; order Sphingomonadales; family Sphingomonadaceae; genus Sphingomicrobium. Next base: position 107,202 of record JAEWBB010000021.1, read on the forward strand.
TCGCCGCATTGCCGGCGGCCGGCCGCAACCGGTTGAGGGTCACACGGCGGCTCGACCGGTCGCAGCGAATCAGGAACTGGTCGCCGAACCTCGCCGTGCTTCCCGCCACGTCCGAGGCGTATGTCCAGTCGCCGGGCGCGATCGGCAGGAGACGACCGTTGTCGAAAGCCGACTGGACGGCGATGGCCAGCAATGCGGAGACGATCATTTGCCGAGCTTGTCGACCTTGGCCTGCAGGGCGGCGAGTTCAGCCTTCACCTTGGCCAGTTCGTCCGAGTCTTTGGCGTCGGCCGGCTTGGCGCCGGGCTTGGCGGCGGCGCCGAACTTTCCGGCGGCATCCTCGAACATCGCCATGTTGCGCTTGGTCATGTCCGCGAAGAAATTGTTTCCCGAAAACGCGCCCGACATCGCTTCCTGGTTCTTTCGGAACGCGTCCATCGCCGCGTCGAGGTAGTTGGGCACCGCCGACTGCATCTGGTCGCCGTAAAGGCCGATCAGCTGCCGCAGGAAGTTGACCGGCAACATGGTCGTGCCGCGCGCTTCTTCCTCGACGATGATCTGGGTCAGCACCTGGTGGGTGATATCCTCGCCGGTCTTAGCGTCAACGACCTCGAAATCGCGCCCCTCGCGGATCATCGCCGCCAGCTTGTCGAGCGTGATGTAGGACGAGCTGCCGGTGTCGTAGAGCCGCCGGTTGGCGTATTTCTTGATCGTCACCTTCTCGCCGTCACGCGCCATGCCATGGTCCTTCGCAGTTGCACCCAAGGTCTAGGCGCGCTTGCGCTGCACGGCAACATCAGGCGCTTGCGGGGCCAAGCGGTCGGGGCTAAGCGCACTTCACACGCACCCATAGCTCAGCTGGATAGAGCGCTGCCCTCCGAAGGCAGAGGCCAGAGGTTCGAATCCTCTTGGGTGCGCCATTTCTCCCTGCACCGGAACTTTTCACACAAGTCGCTGTTTTCTGCGCTTGCGCGCAGACCTGCCAGCTCGGATGAGGTGACCGCCGCATAGGGGGTGGGGTTCACGTGGTTCCAATCAACGAACGTCGTTTCAATCGCTGGGGCGTGGTCGCGCTCATCGCATCCTTTGTCCTGCTGGGAACGGCTCTAATCGTCGCGGCGCGCCAGGCCAAACTGAATTCCGAGGCGTCCGATCGGGTCCAGCATACGTTCGAGGTACTCAACACGATCGGCCTGCTCGAAACCTACGTCGAGCGGGCGGAAACGGCTTCGCGCGGGTGGCTGCTCGTCAACGACAAGGTGCGGATCGGCAATTTTCATGCTGCGGCCGACCAAATCGTTCCGACCTATCGACGGCTTCACGAACTGACGGCGGACAATCCCCGACACCTAAAAGTGCTGGCCGAGGTCAAGCCGGACCTGATGTTGGAAGTCACGACGCTTGAATCCATCATGGACAAGGCGAGCGCAAATGACGCGGCGGGCGCCATGGACACCTTCCGCGCAACCGCGAACCAGTACCATGTCACCGCGATCCGCAAGCAAATGTCGGCGATGCGGACCGAGGAGCGCCGGCTCCTCCTGGAACGACGTTCGGCCGAAGACGCTGCGCTCGCCAGGTTCCAGCAGGTCATGTTGTTCGTCGGCGCCCTGCTCGTCGCCCTCGCGACCGTGACGTTCGTCCTCGTCCGGCGCTTCACCAACGACTTGCTGGCCAGCCGGGCGCGCCTGCACGTGCTCAACACCGACCTCGAGGGCGCGGTCGCCGAACGCACCGCGGACCTGAAGCGCGCCAACGAAGAGATCCAGCGCTTCGCCTACATCGTCAGCCACGACCTTCGCTCGCCCCTGGTCAATGTCATGGGGTTCACGTCGGAGCTGGAGGGCAACGACAAGATTCTCGCCCGCTACGTCGACCAGCTGGAGGAAAAAACGCCGGGCAGCGTCCCCGAACCGGTCAAGCTGGCGGTGCGCGAGGACCTGCCGGAAGCGGTCGGCTTCATCCGGTCGGCGACCGAGAAGATGGACCGGCTGATCAACGCCATCCTCGCCCTGTCGAGGCAAGGCCGGCGGGTCCTGTCGCCCGAGCCGCTCGACATGAACAAGGTCGTTGGCGACATCAACGACAGCCTGGCCACACTTGCCGAGAACCGCGGAGCCGACATCGCGATCGAAGGAAAGCTGCCGACGATCGAACATGACCGGCTCGCGATCGAGCAGATCTTCCAGAACCTGATCGAGAACGCGACCAAATATCTCGAGCCCGGACGGCCCGGGAAGGTCCTCATCCGCGGCCGCAAGGAAGGCGAGCGCGCGATCTTCGAAGTCGAGGATAATGGCCGCGGCGTCGCGCCCCACGATCTTGAGCGGATTTTCGAGCTCTTCCGGCGCGCCGGCACGCAGGACCAGAAGGGCGAAGGAATCGGGCTGGCTAATGTGCGGGCGCTCGCCTATCGCCTTGGCGGAACAGTCAATATTCGGTCAGCACTGGGTCAGGGTTCGACCTTCATCGTCGACCTTCCCGTGACCCAGGCCGTTGGAGGGGAAGAAGAATGAGCCCGATGCCGCAGGCCGTGAACATCGTCATGATCGAGGACGATGAAGGCCATGCCCGCCTGATCGAGAAGAACATCCGCCGCGCCGGCATTTCCAATAACCTGAAGCACTTCCTCGATGGTTCGAGCGGCCTCGATTACCTCTTCAATCATCCCGAAGGACCGGGCCAGAACGGCCCGGCCATGGTCCTCCTCGACCTCAACCTGCCGGACATGAGCGGCACCGACATCCTCGCCAAGATCAAGCAGGACCCGAAGCTGCACCAGGTGCCGGTCGTGATCCTGACGACCACCGACGACAAGGCCGAGATCCAGCGCTGCTACGACCTCGGCTGCAACGTCTACATCACCAAGCCCGTCAACTATGACAGCTTCGCCGACGCCATCCGCCAGCTTGGCCTGTTCCTGTCGGTGATCCAGTTGCCCAGCGTACCGCAGGAATAAATGCAGCAATCGCGCAAGATCCTCTACATCGACGACGATCCGGGCACGGCCCGGCTTGTCCAGAAACTGCTCGGACGCCGCGGCCATTCGGTCGCGACGGCCCAAAGCGGTGCCGAAGGCGTAGAGCTCGCGCGTGGCGGTGACTTCGAGATCATCGGCGTCGACCATTACATGCCGGGCATGGACGGCCTGCAGACGCTCAAGGCGCTGAAGGAACTGCCGCACTGCCCGCCGGTCATTTACGTTACCGGTTCGGAAGAGAGCAGTGTCGCGGTCGCGGCGCTCAAGGCGGGCGCCTTCGAATATGTCGTGAAGTCCCTGGGCGATGACTTTGTCGACCTGCTCGAACGCGCGTTCGACCATGCCCTGGCCACCCAGCGGCTGCGCGTTGCGAAGGAAGAGGCGGAAGCCAATCTCGTGACCGCCAATGAGCGGCTGGCGACGCTGCTGCGCGAGGTGAACCACCGTGTCGCCAACTCGCTGCAGCTGGTCAGCGCGATGGTGCTGATGCAGTCGAAGACCCTGCCCGACGAGTCCGCCCGCGCCGCGTTGGTCGATACCGAGCGGCGGATCCAGGCCATCGCCCAGGTCCATCGTCGCCTCTACACCTCCGACGATGTCGAGAGCGTGGCGATGGACGAGTATCTGGCCGCGATCGTCGAAGAGCTGCAGGCGACCTGGTCGACACCGGTCAGCCCGCGCACCATCCGCCTCGAGGCGGAGGCGATGAGGATCCATACCGACAAGGCGGTCAGCCTTGGCGTCATCGTCAACGAGCTGGTCTCCAACGCCTGCAAATATGCCTATGGCGAGGGGCAGTCGGGCGAAGTGCGCGTGCGCTTCAAGCGCGATCCCAGCGGCGACGTGCAGCGCTTCATGCTCGAGGTCGAGGATGACGGCTGCGGCCTCAACGACGACGGCCCGAAGGGCACGGGCCTCGGTTCGAAGCTGATCAACGCGATGGCGCACAGCCTGTCGAGCAAGATGACCTACGACAAGGCGCACAACGGCTGCCGCGCCGTATTGGTCGCGCCGCTTTAAGCGGCAGGCCAGCTTTCCAGGATTTCCACGAAGCGGCTGAGCCAGGCGTTGGTCTGGTGGCCGTCGACCACGCGATGGTCGATCGTCAGCGTGACATAGGCCATCGGCCGGATCAGGATGGCATCCTGCCCATCGACCGTGCGCACCACGACCCGCTTCTCCAGCTTGCCGACGCCCAGGATCGCCGCCTGGCCGGCGTGGAGGATGATCGGTGAAGCCAGCAGCGAGCCCGATACGCCATGGTTGGAAATGGTGAAGCTGCCGCCCGAAACGTCGGCGCCGGTCAGCTGCCCGCCGCGCGCCCGCCCGGTCAGGTCGTCGAGCGTGCGGCCGATCTCTTCCAGACCCAGCGCCCCGGCATCCTTGACCACCGGCACGACAAGGCCCTTGTCGCCTAGAGCGGTGCCAACGCCGACGTTGATCGTGGGCGAGACCGCGATCCGGTCCTCTTCCCAGCGTCCGTTGATCGCCGGCGCCACCGCCATCGCCTCGGCCGCGGCCTTGATCAGGTAGGCCGTGTAGCTGAGCTTCACGCCCTTTGCCGCCAGCGCGGCCTTGTCCGCCGCGATGGCGGAAAAATCGGCCTCGAACAGGGCGGTGACGTGCGGCGCCTCAGACACCGCTCGAACCATGTTCTCGGCGATCTTGAGGCGCATGCGATCGTGCGGGATGTCGGCGCCTTCGAAGTGGCGAGGCTGCGCGGTGGCAACCGAACCCGCGTGCGTAACCGTTGCCATGGCGACGAAGCGGTCGACATCCTCGCGAGTGATGCGCCCGTCACGGCCGGTGCCGTCGATCCGCGAAGGATCGATGTCATGCTGGAGAACGGCCCGCTTGACGGCCGGAGACAGGCGCATTTCGCGCGCCGCGTCGGCATTGCCCCTGAGTGTGTCGACCTTAGGCGTTGCGACCGGCTCTGCCTTGGCTTCAATCGGCACAGCCGCATTTTTCGAGGGATCGATCCGCGCCAACAGTGCGCCCGGCTCGGCGGTGTCGTCGGTCGTCAGCAGCACCTCCGCCAACACACCGGCGACGGGCGCAGGAACCTCCTGCGTCACCTTGTCCGTCTCGAGCTCGACCAGCGGATCGTTGACCGCGACCGCCTCGCCGACCTGTTTCAGCCAGGCGCGGACGACCGCCTTGGTGCCTTCCTGCTCGTCGGGAACGCGAACGTCGATCATGGTCTAAAATCCCACCAGCCGGTCGATTTCTGCACGGATCTTTTCCACGCTCGGCACGGCCCAGTCGAGCAGCTTGGGATGATGCGGGCTGGGAATGTCGGGCATCGTCACCCGCGCCACCGGGGCATCGAGGTCGAGGAACGCTTCGTCCGCCACCACCGCGGCGATTTCCGCGCCGAAGCCGCCGGTGCGCAGGTCCTCATGCACGATCAGGCAGCGGCGCGTACGCCGCACGCTGTCGAGAACCATGTCGCGGTCCCATGGGTTCAAGGTGCGCAGGTCGATGACGTCGGCGCTGACGCCTTCCGCGGCCGCCTCGCACCGCGGAACCATTGCGCCCCAAGTGACGATCGTGATCCTGTCGCCTTCGCGGGTTTTCTTCGCCTTACCGAACGGGACGACGAATTCGTCGCCCGGCCATGGTCGCCGTGCCCAGCTGTCGTCCAGCATTGCGCGATGTTCGAAAAAGATCACCGGGTCGTTGCCGCGCAATGACATCCGCAACAGGCCAACCGCGTCCTCTGCGTTGGACGGCACCGCGACCTTCCAGCCTGGGTTGTGGACAAACTGCACCTCGTTTGTCTGGCTGTGCCACGGGTCGCCGCACTTGAAGAAGCCACCCGGGATGCGCAGCACCATCGGCGCGGCGAAGCGGTTGGCGGTGCGCCAGCGCATCGTCCCACAGTCGTTGATCTGTTCTGTCGCCGGCTCGGCATATTTGCGGAACTGGATTTCGGGCACCGGCAGCAAGCCTGCGAGCGCCATGCCCACCGCACGGCCGACGATGCCTTCCTCGTTCAGCGACGTGTCGAATACCCGGTCCACGCCATACTTGTCCTGCAAACCGAGCGTCACCGCATGGACGCCGCCCTTCGGCCCGACATCTTCGCCGAACACGCACATCTTCGGATTGGCCGACAGCTCCTGGTCGAGAACGCGGCGGATCGCGGTGACCATGTTGATCCGCTGGCCCTCGGGCGCAGCAGTCTCGGTCGAACCGTCGAGCGAAAGGCCCGCCTGTCCGCCGACCGCGGCATCCTCGCCGTCAAAGAAGACATGGTCGGTGACGCGTTCTGGCGTGGAGATCCCTCTCGCCTCCGCCTCGCCTCGCGCGGCGTCGACGGCATGGTCGACACGGGTCGCCATTTCGTCCCACGCCATGCTGCCGAGCTGCCGCTCCTCGAGGTAGGCCTTGAGCTTGGGCAGCGGATCGCGCGCCCATTCCGCCTCGATTTCTTCGGGCGTTTTGTAAGCCTGCGTGTCCTGAGCGCTGTGGCCTTCGAGCCGCGGCACCGTCAGGCGGACCAGCGCTGGCCCCTTACGTCCACGGACATGCGCGACTGCTTCACCGATCAGGGTCGCCGCCGTCTCTGGATCCGTGCCCTCACCGTTCCACACCGCAAGGTTCGTGAAGCTGGCAAGGTTTGCGGCAATGTCGCGGCCCGGCGTCTGGAAATCCGACGTCGTCGAAATGCCATAGCCATTGTCCTCGACATAAAAAAGCATTGGCAACGATTGCGTCGTAGCAATTGTTAGCGCCGACCAAAATCCGCCCGTCGAACAGCTGGCGTCACCGCCGAGCACCACCGCCATCGCGCCGGTGTCGGCCTCACCCAGCACGCGTGCCTTGTAGGAAATGGCCTGCGCCCAGCCGGCCGCCGGGGTATATTGCGCCCCGACCCCGCCGCACATCGGCAGGGCGTGCGCGCCGCCCGGATTGGGATAGTTGAAGACGACGCCAATATCGCGGCCGTCGGAATAGCCGCCTTCACGGCCCATCCCGCTACCCAGCGCATCGGCGATATCGACGCCCAGCGCCAGCAGCATCGGGCGCGAGCGATAGTATCCACAGGCCGCGTCGCCGTCGCGAAGGTGCATGCCCAGAATGACTTGCGCCATGTCGTGGCCACGTGCCGAGAACTGGTAGAGCACCTTCTTCTCGGGAACGAGGACAGATTCCTCGAGATGGTCGAGCGCGCGGCTGGTCAGCACCAGGCGGGCGACCTCGCCCCAGTCGAGCCTGCTGGCGAGCATCGGGTCGCCCTCAGCCATCCATCACCTCGAGCACCGCTGCGACGAACCGGTCGACCGCGTCGTCGGCCATGCCGAGCACGTTGAAGCGGCCGCTGTCGGCCATGTAGATCGCCTTGTCCTCGCGCAGGCGGCGGACCTGGTCGCGCTCAAGTGGCAGCATCGAGAACATGCCGAACTGTTCGCCGATGTAGGCAAGGCGCGGGTCGGCTGCGGCGATGCGCGTCCGGATGCGCGCAATGCGGGCGCGCATTTCTCCCACTTCGGCGAGCCAGTCGGCCGTCAACGCCTCGTCCTCCAAGACGGTGCGCACCGTCGCCGCGCCATGATCGGGCGGCATCGACCACATCTCGCGCGCGATCTGCAAGACGTGACGCATCGCGAGGTCGGTCGACGCCTTCGACCCGGTCTTGAGGTACAGCGCGCCGACGCGGTCGCGGTAGGCGCCGAAATTCTTGTCGCAGCTCTGCGCGAGGATGACTTCGTCGCACTTGTCGAGCACCATCTCGACACCGCGACGGTCACCCTCGAACCCGCGTCCCAGGCCCTGGTAGGCAAAGTCGATCAGCGGCAGGAGGCGGCGGTGGGCCAAGACGCGGGCAATATCGGCCCACTGGTCCTCGTCGAGGTCGGCGCCGGTCGGGTTGTGGCAGCAGCCGTGGAGCAGCACGACGTCCCCGGCCCGCGCGCCGTCCAGACGCTCGACCATCTCGTCGAAGTGGATGGTCTGCGTGTCCCGGTCGTAGAAGGTGTAACGCTCGATGGTCAGTCCGGCGCTGTTGAGGATCGGCATGTGGTTTGGCCACGTCGGCGTTCCCACCCACACCCGCGCCCCGGGCCGGGCGGCACCGATCAGCTTGGCGGCAAGGCTGAGCGCGCCGCACCCGCCGGGCGTCTGCAGGCCGTCGATCGCCGGGTCGTCCGCATGCCTTCCCAGGACGTAGGGCTTCAGAAGTTGCGGGAAGCGCTTGTCGCCGCGCCCGCCGAGGTAGGACTTGCTGTCCTGCCGCTCCCAAAGGATCTGTTCGGCCGCCTTGACCGCGCGCAGGATGGGGGTGGCCCCGGTCCCGTCCTTGTAGACTCCCACCCCAACATCGATTTTCTCGGGCCGCTCGTCGGCATTGGCGAGGGCGATGAGGGCCAGGAGCGAATCGCTCTCGATGGCGGGAAGCGATGATAAGAGGTCGGCGCTGCCGGTGGTCGCGGTAGGCGTATCAAGCATGGGCCAAGCGCCTAGACCAATCAGGCGTCATAGTCGACGGCCACGCCCTCGCCGCTCGGCACCGACTGGCAGGTCAGGACGTAGCCGGCGGCGACCTCCTCGTCGGTCAGCCCGTAGCGCGCGGCCATCTCGACCTTCCCCTTGACGACTTTTGCCCTGCAGGTCGCGCAAACGCCGGCCTTGCAAGCGAATGGCGCGGGCAGTCCTGCCTCGCGCGCGCTATCGAGGATGTTGCGCCCGTCGAATTCCACCTTGCGAGTTCGCCCGTCGAGGGTGACGCTCAGCGTCAGGCCGGCCGCGTCCTGCTGCAGTTTCTGCAGTGCCGCGGCGGCGGCAGCCGACGGCCGTCCAGCAGTAAAACGCTCGATGTGGATCTTGTCCTTCGCAACGCCATGTTCGAGCAATGCGGCCTCCGCCGCGTCCATCATCGGGCCGGGGCCGCAAATGAACCAGTCGCTGACGCCCTGCGGCTCCGCGACCAGCGCGTCGATGGCGGCGTCGCAAGTGGCGCGATCGAGCATGCCGTTGAACAGGTCGACGTCGCCCTCCTCGTCGCTAAGGAAGTGGAACAGCTCGAACCGGCCGAGGTAGCGATCCTTCAGGCCACTGAGCGTCTCAAGGAAGATGATCGAGTTGCTATCGCGGTTACCGTAGAAAAGCGTGAAGCGGCTGTCCGCCTCGGTCGCCAGCGCGGTGCGGATCAGCGAGAGGATCGGCGTGATGCCGGACCCGCCAGCGAAGGCGACGTAACGCCGAGCCGCGCCCTCCTCGAACGGTCGCGTGAAGCTGCCATGGGGCGGCAACACCTCGACCGTGTCGCCGGGCTTCAGCACCTCCGTGACCCAATTGGAGAAAGCGCCGCCGGCGATCCGCTTGACCGTGACTTTCAGTTCGCCATCGTCCGGCGCGACGCACAGCGAGTAATTGCGGCGCACTTCCTCGCCGGCGATGTCGGCCTTCAGCGTCAGGTGCTGGCCGGCCTTGAAGCGGAACTGCTCGGCCAGTTCCGCCGGTAAGTCGAATAGGATCGAATTGGCGTCGTCGGTTTCCGCAACAATCGCGGCGACCTTCAGCGGCACGAAATGCTCGGCCATTACCAGCACGCGTCCGGATAGGTGCGGGGCAGGAACTGCATAACCGCCAGCAAATGGCCAAGATGCTCGCTATGGTGACCGCGCCGGCCGCCGAGGATCGGCCGCTGGTCGGCGGGGGCCTCCAGCTTCGCCTCCGCCAGGACGCTTGCCAACCGCTGGCGATATTCGTCCTCAAACGCGCGCGGGTCGGCGGCGATTCCCCGATCGATCAGTCCCTGCAGCACCTCGTCGACTTCGAACAGTTCGGGGACGAAGCGCCAGCACCAGTCGAGTCCGTCAGCCATCCGGCGCGCGCTTTCGTCGGTGCCGTCGCCGAGACGGATGACCCACTCCGCTGCGATTTCCTGGTGGTAGGCGACTTCCTTGGCCGCTTTCAGCGCGACCCCGGCAATGCCTTGGTGGGCCGACGTCGTCAGCCGTCCGAGCAGCATCTGCTGCCAGGTCGAAAAGAGGAATTGGCGGGCAATGGTCTGCGCGAAGTCGCCGTTGGGCTGTTCGACCAGCCAGCAATTCTTGAAGTCCAGCACGTCGCGTTTGAACGCGAGAGCGTCGGCGCCGTCGGCCGACCCGCCGGCGGTCGTGAGGAAATTGTTCGCCTGCCCGATCAGGTCGAGCGCGAGGTTGGCAAGACTGAGGTCGACCTCCAGCGCCGGCGCATGCCCGCACCACTCACTAAGCCGTTGCCCGAGGATCAGGGAGTCGTCGCCCAGCCGACAGAGGTAGTCGAACAGCGGCGGGTCATGGTCGACCAGCGCCGGCGCATCGAACGCACCGTGGTCCGGCGCAGTCCGGGCGCGCTGTTCGACATCGGGCTTGATCGGCGGAAGCGAAGGCATGCATTTCCCTAGCAGTTGCGCTCGCCTCCTAGGGGACATGGGCACCCACCCACAAGTGGCCAGCGTTTCATCCATAGTGGCGTTTCTTTGGGACGGCATCTCTCCGTAATGCACCCACTTCGCTTTGCATCCGAAGCGGGTGAGAAGGCACATCATTTCGGATGTCGCTTCGTCCTCACCGTCCCGATCCCGCATTCAAGCCGGAAACCGCGCTCGAAATCGCGCTTACCGCCGACGAGGCGGCGCGGGTGCTTCGCCTTGTTGCCGAAGTCGCCTCGCAGCGCGGCTGCTCGCCGTCGCAGGCGATCGACCTTTTGGCCCGCGATGCGTCGGACGGGCCGATCCAGGGGCGTTCGCTGCGGCTCGGCCTGTTCGCGGAACGGCTGATGCGGCTTCGGGCACGGCGACAGGAATTCATGGGCCATGCCCTGTTCCGCGATCCGGCATGGGACATGCTGCTCGACATGTTCAGCGCCCACGAACGCGGCGACCGGCTATCGGTCAGTGCGCTTTGCTATGCCTCCGGTGTGCCGCCGACTACCGCGCTGCGCCATCTCGAACGGCTCGAGAAGGCCGAGCTGATGAGCCGGCAGGACGATCCGGTCGACCACCGACGCAGTTGGGTCGACCCGACCGAGGCGTCTCTGAAAGGCATGAGCCTGTTCCTCACGGCACTCGTCGAGGAGGCGGCCGCCTCCACCGCCCTGCGCCCGACGAGGGCCGGCGCCGCCGAGCGTTAGGGAGGCCTCCAAACCCCGGGCTTTGCGATTGGCACGGGCGAGCCGCTCGCCTATAGCGCCCGCTCCTCAAGCGCACCGAAGGGGCACCATGGTTCGTCGCCGCCAGATCTACGAAGGCAAGGCCAAGATTCTCTACGAGGGTCCGGAGCCCGGCACGCTGATCCAGTACTTCAAGGACGACGCGACCGCTTTCAACGCGCAAAAGCGCGGCACCATCAGCGGCAAGGGCGTGCTCAACAACTTTATCTCGGAGCACATCTTCACCGCGCTCCAGACGATCGGCGTGCCGACCCACTTCATCCGCCGCATCAACATGCGCGAACAGCTCGTCCGCCAGGTCGAGATCGTGCCGATCGAGGTCGTGGTCCGCAACGTCGCCGCCGGCTCGCTTTCGAAGCGTCTCGGGATCGAGGAAGGCACCCAGCTGCCGCGCACGATCATCGAATATTATTACAAGGACGATGCGCTGGGCGACCCGATGATCGCAGACGAGCATATCGCCTGCTTCGGTTGGGCCAGCCAGGACGAGATGAACGACATCGCCGACATGGCGATTCGGGTGAACGACTTCATGTGCGGCCTGTTCAGCGCGATCGGCATCCGCCTGATCGACTTCAAGCTGGAGTTCGGGCGCATCTGGGACGGCGACTACAGCCGTGTCATCTTGGCCGACGAAATCAGCCCCGACGGCTGCCGCCTGTGGGACATGAAGTCGAACGAGAAGCTCGACAAGGATCGCTTCCGGCAGGACCTCGGCAAGGTCGAGGAAGCGTACCAGGAAGTCGCCCGCCGCCTCGGCCTCCTCCCCGAAGGCGAGGAAAGCGAAGTCCTCGACCTCGATTCGCACCGCAAGAAGCGCGGCAAGTAAGGCGCGGCGATGCCGCTGCCGCGCGTTCGTGTCGTCACTCTCAATGCCGCGCTCGGGCCGCTCGATTACCGGGTGCCGGAAGGGATCGCCGCGGTAGAGCCGGGCACGGTGGTCATCGCGCCGCTCGGGCCGCGACAGTTGCTCGGCGTGGCGTGGGAAGCGGACCGGCTGCAGACCGAGGAGGTGGGCGACAACCGGCTTCGGCCCCTTGCCGGCACGGTCGATGTCCCGCCCGTTCCCGCACCGCTCCGCCGCCTCGCCGAATGGACCGCCGACTATTATGTCGCGCCTTTGGCCAGCGTGCTGCGGATGGTCCTGCCGTCCTCGTCCGCGTTGGCGGGCCCGCGCACGCTGATCGAATATCGTCCGACCGGCCTGGTGCCGGATCGGCTGACCCCGCAACGCGCCCAGGCGCTGGAGCGGATCGCCGGACGTCAGGGTTCGGTCCGCGAATTGGCCGACCATGCGGAGGTCAGCGACGCCGTCATGCGCGGGCTCGTCAACGCGGGCGCGTTGGAACGGGTGGAAGTGGATGGCGACGCCCCCTACCCCGCGCCCGATCCCGGTTTCGCGCCGCCCGCGCTGAATGACGAGCAGCTGGCCGCCGCCGCCAGCATGCGCGGCGCGATCGGCAGCGGGTTCGACCCCATCCTGCTCGACGGCGTGACCGGCTCGGGCAAGACCGAAACCTATTTCGAAGCGGTCGCCGAGGCGATCCGACAGGGAGAACAGGTCCTCGTCCTGCTCCCCGAGATCGCGCTGACCGAGCCGTTCCTCACCCGCTTCACCGCGCGCTTCGGCTGCGAGCCGGTGGCGTGGCACAGCGACCTGAGATCGTCGCAGCGGCGGCGGGCCTGGCGCGCGCTGTCGAGCGGCGAGGCGCAGGTGGTGGTCGGCGCACGCTCGAGCCTCTTCCTGCCCTACGCCAACCTCGGCCTGATCGTAGTCGACGAGGCGCACGAGCCGAGCTTCAAGCAGGAAGAAGGCGTCCAGTACCACGCCCGCGATGTCGCGGTGATGCGGGGCTATTTCGAGGATATTCCGGTCGTTCTCGCCAGCGCGACGCCGGCGATCGAGACGCGGCACATGGTCGAGGCCGGCCGCTACCGCGAACTCAAGCTGACGGAGCGGCACGGCGCCGCCGAAATGCCCGACATCCGGGCGATCGACATGACAGCCGACCCGCCACCTCGCGGCCGCTGGCTTGCGCCCAGTCTCGTCGCCGAACTGGAATCGAACCTGGCGGCCGGTGAGCAGAGCCTGTTGTTCCTCAACCGCCGCGGCTTTGCCCCGCTGACGCTGTGCCGCACCTGCGGCCATCGTTTCCAGTGCCCGAACTGCACCGCGTGGATGGTCGAGCACCGGCTGATGCACCGCCTTGCCTGCCATCATTGCGGCCATGTCATGCCGCCGCCCGCGCAATGCCCGGAATGCGGCGACGAGGATTCGCTGGTTGCCTGCGGCCCCGGCGTCGAACGCATCGCCGACGAGGTGCGCGAGCTTTTTCCGGACGCGCGCACCGCGATCGTCACCAGCGATACCATCTGGTCGCCGCAGCGTGCGGCCGAGTTCGTGCGAGCGATGGAAGCGCACGAGATCGACATTGTCGTCGGCACGCAACTGGTGACCAAGGGCTATCACTTCCCCAACCTGACCCTCGTCGGCGTGGTCGATGCCGACCTCGGCCTGCAGGGCGGCGACCTGCGCGCGGCGGAACGCAGTTTCCAGCAGATCCAGCAGGTGGCCGGCCGTGCCGGGCGCGGGGACAAGCCCGGGCGGGTTCTGGTCCAAACGCACGATCCGTCGGCACCCGTGATCGAGGCGCTGGTGAGCGGCGATACAGAAAGTTTCTATGCCGCAGAAACCGATGCCCGCCGGCTGGCCGCCATGCCGCCGTTCGGTCGGCTGGCGGCGATCGTCATCTCCAGCGAGGACAAGGGCGAGGCCGAAGGCGTGGCCCGGCGAATCGCCGCCGCCGCGCCCAAGGTCGACGAAATGGCGGTCTACGGTCCCGCCCCCGCCCCGCTCGCCATGCTGCGCGGGCGGCACCGGCAACGGCTCCTCGTCCATGCCGCGCGCAAGCTCGACGTGCAGGACGTCATCCGCGACTGGCTCGGCGGCGTCGAATGGGGGTCGAAGGTCCGCGTCGCGGTCGACGTCGACCCCTATTCCTTCCTCTAGGCGTCGGCGGTCGAGGGCACGCTGACCTGCTCGCGCGCCAGCCGGCGGCGGGTCCACCGCGGCTGGACGACATGGCCGAGCTGGACGGCACGGCGCAGGTAGAACAGGCCGAGGCCCGTCGCCAGCACCAGCGCGATGACCGAAGCCTCGAGGCCGAACGCGCCGCCCGACAGCCAGCTCGGACCGGTGAGTTCCGCCGTGACGATGCCATGGCTGTCGAAGCCCGAGACGTTGACATCCCAGATGAAGCCCTGGGTGAAGTTCCACGCCGCGTGGAGCGCCATCGCCATCCACAGGTTCTTGGTCAGCATGTAAACCGAGCCGAGCAGGATACCCGCCTCCATCGCGATGCAGAAGCTGGAGAAGGCGGTCGCGTTGGCATTGCCCATGTGAGCCAGGCCGAACAGCGCCGAGGTGATGGCCAGCGCGGCCCAGCTGCCGCCGAACTCTTCCAGCCAGCGGAACAGGACGCCGCGAAACAGCAGTTCCTCGCGGAAGCCCGGCATCAGGCCGAAACCGACCAGGATGCTGACGAACGACGACCAGTCGCCGCCGCCGACGATGCGGTAAACGCCGAGGAGGGCCGCCACGCCGACGATCAGGCTGAAAATCCCGAAACCGGCGAGCAGGCCATGCCCGACATCCTTCGCCGCCCCTTCGAGCCTGAGGTCGTCGCGCGGACGTTCGCCGAGGTGGCGGACGATCAGCTTGTAGAGCAGGACGCTGACGACAATCTCGAGGATCGCGGCGGGAACGAGATACGGCCCCTGGAGCAGCGCCTGGACCGAATCCACCGTGGGCTTGGTGCCGCCTTTCGCGCCTTCGATGATGCCGATGGCGAAGCCCGGCGCGATCTGCCCGAGCGACACCACCACCATGGCGATGACCAGCGCCACCAGCGGAAAATCGACAAACTTGCGCCAACCCGGCTTGGACGCCGCGACCACTTCCTGTTCCATGAAAACCCCCCGAATGAACGGAAGGCATGCTGGCGGGCAGCGCAGCCGCCTGCAAGCGCCTATTCGACCAGCGGCAGGCCGGGCTGGCGTTCGCCCTGCCCTTCGGCGGCGAGCAGCTTGCGCTTGCGGTCCAGTCCGCCGGCATAGCCGCCGAGGCTGCCGTCCGAACGGATGACCCGGTGGCACGGGACGAGCACGGCGACGGGGTTCTGGCCGTTAGCGGTGCCGACCGCACGCGTCGCCTTGGGATCGCCGATCGCGTTGGCGATGTCGGCGTAGCTTCGCGTCTCGCCGAGCGGAATCTTGCGCAGCTCGCGCCACACTCGTTCCTGGAAGGCGGTGCCCTGCACGTCGAGAGGCAGGTGATGGCTGGTCGGATGCTCGATCTCGGCCAGGGCCGCCGCGACCCATGGGGCGATCGTCCCGTCGTCGGGGCGAACGTCGGCGTGGGGGAAGCGGGCCTTCAGTCGGGCGACGCTGTCGTCGAAGTTCATCGAGCAAATGCCCTTGTCGGTCGCTGCGACCAGCATCGGCCCGAGCGGGCTGTCCGCCGTCACGTAACGGATGGTGGTGCCGCGACCACCGTCGCGCCAGGCCGAAGGGGTCATGCCCAACCTTTCTTTTGAATCATCGTAGAACCGGCTGGGGGCCGCATAGCCGGCATCGTACAGCGCTTCCGTCACCGTGTCGGCGGCGCGAAGCCCCTCGCCCGCGCGTTTCGCCCGCACCGCCCGGGCGAAGGCCGCCGGGGACACGCCCACATCGCGGGTGAACAGCCGTTGGAAATGGTGGGGCGCGTAGCCGACCGCTGCGGCCAGCGCGGCCAGCTGCGGCGGCTCCTCCGCATCCTCGATCAGGCGGATCGCCCGCACCACCGCCTCGCGGTCGCGGCCGACCTCGTCGGGCTTGCAGCGAAGGCAGGCGCGGAACCCGCTCGCCCGCGCTTCCTCGGCGTTGGCATAGAAGATGACATGCTCGCGCTTCGGACGCCGCGCGGGGCAGCTCGGCTTGCAGTAGATCCCGGTCGTCGTCACCGCACCGATGACCCGCCCGTCGAAGGCGCGGTCACGGGCCCCGAACGCCGCCCAGGCGGTGTCGTCGTCGATCACGGCAGCGTCAAATGTTCGCATCAGCATGGACCTAGCATAGCGTTCGCGGCAGGGCATGCTTCCCATGGATTGCGGTCAAACCGGCTGGACGTTTCACGAAGGTGAATTGGGCTGCGACGACGTGAGCGCCCTCCTGGCCCTCCACTTCGCGGAAATGCGCGGCAGTTCGCCGCCCGACGCCTGTCACGTGATGCCCGCCGACGCCCTCGCCGCGCCCGGCATTCGTTTCCTCAGCCTGCGCGATGCGTCCGGTCGCCTGCTGGGGATCGGCGCGCTGAAAGACCTCGGAGTCGGTCATGGCGAGATCAAGTCGATGCGAACGGCGCCCGTTGCCCTGGGGCTCGGCGCGGGCGGCGCGCTGCTCGACCGGCTGTTGTCGATGGCCCGAGCCTCGCGAATGACCCGCGTCAGTCTGGAAACGGGCAGCGGCGCGCTGTTCGATGCCGCCAACCGCCTTTACCTCCGCGAGGGCTTCGAGCGCTGCGAACCGTTTGGCGGCTACAAGGACACGCCGTTCACCCGTTTCTACACCAGGGCGATCTAGCCCGCCCGATCCGGGCTTGCAGCGTTTGCGGTCTCGGCTAGCCTTCCTCTGATGGAACAGGCCCTCGTCTTCGCCTCGATCATCGTCGGCGTCGCCGTCAGCGACCAGGTGCTGAGCCTGAATCGGCTGCTGCGAAGCGAAGCGCCGGTCAAATGGCACTGGGCGATTCCGCTGGTCGCTCTGATCGTCCTGCTGACCAACGTCCGCATGTGGTGGGCGGTGGCCAGCCAGCCTGCAGGACAGGTCTCGATCGGCCAATTCCTGCCGTTCCTGATCGAGTTCATCCTTCTCGCCCTGCTGTCGGCGGCGACCCTGCCCGACCATGTGCCCGATGAGGGGATCGACCTTAAAGCCTATTATGATCGGAGCGCGCGCTATATCTGGCTGCTCTTCGCCGCCTCGCTGGTCTGGCTCCAGCTCTACGAATTCCTGCGGACCCTCGGCTCCGGCGGCGGTTTTCTCGACTGGCTCCAGTCACGGAGCATGGACGTGGTCGCCTTTGCCATCCTGCTGTTTCTCGCCTTCGTTCGTCGCCGGTGGCTCGATGTGCTGGGAATCGCTTTCCTGATGATCGGCCCAATTGGCTGGCTCTCGAAGACTCTTTAGCCGCCTTTTTGATTACCTTTTGGGCGGTCGGGCGATACGCCGCCTTGCATCCTTCGCCACCCCTTGCTAGGGGCGCGCCAACCCATGGGGGGCGCACGGTTTTCCGCCGCGCCCCACTCGTCATACTGGCGTTCCGTGGGGGCCAAATTCTTCTGACTGGAGCTTTGAGCGCGTGGAGAATTCCGGCGGCATTCAGGCCAGCTTAGCGGGGCGTTACGCCACCGCTTTGTTCGGTCTCGCCCGCGATAAAAATCAGATCGATGCTGTCATTCGCAGCGTCGCCACGCTTGAATCGGCCATGGCCGAATCGGCGGACCTCAAGGCGCTCGTCACGAGCCCGCTGATCGGCCGCGCCGACGCCGCCAAGGCGATCCGCGCGCTGCAGCCGACGCTCGGCCTCGATCCGCTGACCGGCAACTTCATGGGCGTGCTGGCCGACAATGGCCGGCTGACCGAGCTCAAGGCCGTGCTGAAGCTCGTCAAGCAGCTCGTTGCCGCCCACCGCGGCGAGACGGAGGCCGAAGTCATCTCGGCCATGCCGCTCGACGACAAGCAGGTTGCCGCCCTCAAGACCAAGCTGGCCGCCCGCGCCGGCCGCGACGTGACCCTCGACCTCAAGGTCGATCCGTCGCTCCTCGGCGGAATCGTCGTGAAGATGGGCAGCCAGATGATCGACGCCTCGATCAAGACCAAACTCAACACCCTCGCGAATGCGATGAAAGGCTAATGATGGACATCCGCGCCGCTGAAATCTCCCGCGTCATCCGCGACCAGATCGCCAACTTCGACGCCGATGCCCAGGTCTCCGAAGTCGGCAGCGTCCTGTCGGTCGGTGACGGCATCGCCCGCATCCACGGCCTCGACAACGTCCAGGCCGGTGAGATGGTCGAGTTCGAGGACGGCACCAAGGGCATGGCCCTCAACCTCGAAGCCGACAACGTCGGCGTCGTGATTTTCGGCGCCGACAGCGCCATCCGCGAAGGCTCGACCGCCAAGCGCACCGGCACCATCGTCGATGTCCCTGTCGGCAAGGGCCTGCTTGGCCGCGTCGTCGACGCGCTCGGCAACCCGATCGACGGCAAGGGCCCGATCGTGTCGGACCAGCGCAGCCGCGTCGAAGTGAAGGCCCCGGGCATCATCCCGCGCAAGTCGGTCCACGAACCGGTGCAGACCGGTCTCAAGGCGCTCGACGCACTCGTCCCCGTAGGCCGCGGCCAGCGCGAGCTGATCATCGGCGACCGTCAGACCGGCAAGACCGCCGTCGCCATCGACACCTTCATCAACCAGAAGGAAGCGAACAAGGGCAACGACGAGGGCCAGAAGCTCTACTGCATCTACGTCGCCGTCGGCCAGAAGCGCTCGACCGTCGCGCAGATCGTCCGCCAGCTCGAAGAGAATGGCGCGATGGAATACTCCATCGTCGTCGCCGCGACCGCGTCGGAGCCGGCCCCGCTGCAGTTCCTCGCGCCCTACACCGGCGCCGCGATGGGCGAATATTTCCGCGACAACGGCATGCACGCCGTGATCGTCTATGACGACCTTTCGAAGCAGGCCGTCGCCTACCGCCAGATGTCGCTGCTGCTGCGCCGTCCGCCGGGCCGCGAAGCCTATCCGGGCGACGTCTTCTATCTCCACTCGCGCCTGCTCGAGCGCGCCGCCAAGCTCAACGACGACAATGGCAACGGCTCGCTGACCGCGCTGCCGATCATCGAAACCCAGGCGGGCGACGTGTCGGCCTACATTCCGACCAACGTGATTTCGATCACCGACGGCCAGATCTTCCTCGAGACCGACCTGTTCTACCAGGGCATCCGTCCGGCGATTAACGTCGGCCTCTCGGTCAGCCGCGTCGGCTCGTCGGCGCAGACCAAGGCGATGAAGAAGGTCGCGGGCTCGATCAAGCTGGAGCTGGCGCAGTATCGCGAAATGGCGGCCTTCGCCCAGTTCGGCTCGGACCTCGACGCGTCGACCCAGAAGCTGTTGGCCCGCGGCGCGCGCCTGACCGAGCTGCTCAAGCAGCCGCAGTTCTCGCCGATGCCGGTCGAAGAGCAGGTCGCCTCGATCTACGCCGGCACCAACGGCTTCATCGACACCGTCGATGTCAAGGACGTCACCCGCTACGAGGCGGCGATGCTCGCCTTCCTGCGCAGCGACCATGCCGCGGTGCTGAAGGCGATCCGCGACAGCAAGGCGCTCGACGACGACACCGCCAAGAAGCTCAAGGACGCGCTCACCGCGTTCGGCAAGCAGTTCGCGTAAAGGATCGCTAGGCGATGGCCAGCCTCAAGGCATTGAAGCTTCGCATCGGCTCGGTGAAGTCGACGCAGAAGATCACCAAGGCGATGAAGATGGTCGCCGCGGCCAAGCTGCGCCGTGCGCAGCAGAACGCCGAGGCCGGCCGTCCCTATGCCACCCGGCTGCAGGACGTTGTCAGCTCGCTGGCGAGCCGCGTCACGGTCGGTCCGCAGTCGCCCAAGCTGATTGCGGGCTCGGGCAAGGACGAAACCCACCTGATCGTGCTCGCCACCGGCGACCGCGGCCTGGCGGGTGCGTTCAACACCAACATCGTCCGCGCCGCCAAGCGCAAGGCGGATGCGCTGGAGGCCGAGGGCAAGAAGGTCGTCTTCTACATCGTCGGTCGCAAGGGCAAGCCGGCCATCTCGCGCTTCTTCCCGAAGGCGATCGTCGGCCAGCACGACACCAGTGCGATGAAAGCGCCGGCCTATTCGGACGCGCAGGCGATCGCCGACGACATCGTCGACCGCTTCCTGAGCGGCCAGTTCGACGTCGCCCACCTCGCCTTTTCCGAATTCAAGTCGGTGCTGGCGCAGGAACCGCACGTCGACCAGATCATCCCGGTCAAGCCGGCCAAGGCCGAAACCAAGGGCGAAGGCGCCTCGGCCGCGGTCGAATATGAGCCGGACGAGGAGACCATCCTCGCCGAGCTGCTGCCGCGCAACGTCGCGATCCAGATCTATCGCGCGCTGCTGGAGAATGCTGCCGGCTTCTATGGCTCGCAGATGACCGCGATGGACAATGCGACGCGCAACGCGGGCGACATGATCAATCGCCTGTCGATCCAGTACAACCGCCAGCGCCAGGCGGCGATCACCACCGAACTCGTCGAAATCATCTCGGGCGCCGAAGCGCTCTAACCGTATCTGTAGGCAAGGAAACGACCATGGCCACCGCCGCTGAACCCAAGACCAAGAAGGCCGCCGCGCCGAAGAAGGCCGCGCCGAACAAGGCGACCACCGCCGCCACGACCGCGACCGGCGGCAACCTCGTCGGCGAAATCGCGCAGGTCATCGGCGCCGTCGTCGACGTCAGCTTCGAGGGCGAGCTCCCGCCGATTCTCGCCGCGCTCGAGACCGACAACCAGGGCAATCGCCTGGTCCTCGAAGTCGCCCAGCACCTTGGCGAGAACATGGTCCGCACCATTGCCATGGACTCGACCGAAGGCCTGACCCGCGGCCAGCGCGTCACCGCCACCGGTTCGCAGATCCAGGTCCCGGTCGGCCCCAAGACTCTCGGCCGTATCATGAACGTCATCGGTGAGCCGATCGACGAGCGCGGCCCGATCGGCAGCGACATGACCGCCCCGATCCACGCCGAGGCCCCGCCGTTCGTCGACCAGTCGACCGAAGCGGCCATTCTCGTCACCGGCATCAAGGTCATCGACCTCCTCGCCCCATACGCGAAGGGCGGCAAGATCGGCCTGTTCGGCGGCGCCGGCGTCGGCAAGACCGTGCTGATCCAGGAACTGATCAACAACATCGCCAAGGGCCACGGCGGCGTGTCGGTGTTCGCCGGCGTCGGCGAGCGCACCCGCGAAGGTAACGACCTCTACCACGAGTTCCTCGACGCCGGCGTTATCGCCAAGGACGCCGACGGCAACCCGACGCCGGAAGGCTCGAAGGTCGCGCTGGTGTTCGGCCAGATGAACGAGCCGCCGGGGGCGCGTGCCCGCGTCGCGCTGTCGGGCCTGACCCAGGCGGAATATTTCCGCGACCAGGAAGGCCAGGACGTGCTGTTCTTCGTCGACAATATCTTCCGCTTCACCCAGGCGGGTTCGGAAGTGTCGGCGCTTCTCGGCCGTATTCCGTCGGCCGTGGGCTACCAGCCGACCCTGTCGACCGACATGGGGGCGCTGCAGGAGCGCATCACCTCGACCACCAAGGGCTCGATTACCTCGGTGCAGGCCATCTACGTTCCGGCCGACGATTTGACCGATCCGGCGCCGGCGACCTCGTTCGCCCACTTGGACGCCACCACCACCCTGTCGCGCGCGATTTCGGAGCTGGGCATCTACCCGGCGGTCGACCCGCTCGACTCGGTCAGCCGCGTGCTGACCGCCGCGGTCGTGGGCCAGGAGCACTACGACGTGGCGCGCGCCGTCCAGGAGACGCTGCAGAAGTACAAGTCACTTCAGGACATCATCGCCATCCTCGGCATGGACGAGCTGTCGGAAGAGGATAAGTTGGTCGTTAGCCGCGCCCGCAAGATCCAGCGCTTCCTGTCGCAGCCGTTCCACGTCGCCGAAGTGTTCACCGGCATTCCGGGCAAGTTCGTCCAGGTCGAAGACACCGTCGCCTCGTTCAAGGCGGTGGTGAACGGTGAGTACGATCACCTTCCGGAAGCCGCCTTCTACATGGTCGGCGGCATCGACGAAGCGGTCGCCAAGGCCGAGAAGATGGCGCAGGACGCCTAACCCTCATGGCGGACGATACGCTCCGCCTCGAGGACTGCATCAACCGGGTCTGCCCCTGGTCGGGCGACCCGGTGAAGGCCGACAGCCTGACACTCTACCAAGGTCAGGTCGTCGGCTTCTGCAACCCGGGCTGCCGGGACAAGTTCGAGAAAGCCGCGTCGGCCTTCGACGCGGCGATCCTTAGGAAAGATTGAGATGGCCGACCTTCACTTCGAGCTGGTGACCCCCGAGCGCCTCGTCCGTAGCGATGACGTGCACATGGTCGTCGTGCCGGGCATCGAGGGCGACTTCGGTGTCATGGCCGGCCACGCGCCCTTCATGACCGTTCTCAAGGATAGCAACCTCCAGCTGTTCAAGAGCGCCGGCGGCCAGCCGGAAACGATCAAGGTCTCGGGCGGCTTCGCGGAAGTCGGCGACAAGGGCCTTACCGTGCTGGCGGAAAGCGCCGAGTAAGGGACATCGTCGCCGACACCAGACAAGGGGCCGTCCTTTCGGGGCGGCCCTTTTCTTTTGCCGGCGCCACTGCCAGCATCGCTGTCCAAAGGACGGGGGTGTCGATGCAACGCGTACCATTCGGACGGCGAACCACGCCCGTAACCGCTGGCCCGACATGCCTCTCGCGCATCTTGATCCCGCAGGGCGCCGCGCAGGCCGATGATGACTGGTCGATGGGTGAAGCCCTTCATTTGTTTATCTCCGACGCCGTTGAGCGCTCGCTTTTCACGCTCGACGAGCTTCCGGCCGAGGCGGTTGCCGTTTTCCGCGCGTATGAGTTGGGTAACGAGCTCTCCAACATTACGCTCGCGAGTTGGTTCAGCACCTTTGGCACCGACCCGACCAGGGTCCAGCAGACACATCAGGGATTGGAAACGATCGGTGCCCTCTCGCTGGCTCGAGATTTCGAGACCATTCGCCAGGGCGAGACTACTCAAATTTCACCTGTCGACGAACAAGCCGTGGTCGGCCAATGCTCCGCTTGGGTCCGCCGCTGGTCAGGTACGATGGTGTTGGGGGATGGCAACCACGACGAGCATTACAAGCGCGTCATGCGCGAACTTGCCCGCTGCAACCCCGCTTACGGCGAACGATGGTCCACGCTCAATGCACACCGCGCGGGACGCAACCTCGCGCCCGTCACACGGATCGAAGGAAGCCCCACCAACCTGGACGAGCTGATCGCCGAAATGCGGGGCTGACCGGCCTTTTTACTAACCTCGATAAAATTTATGCGGAGTTAGCCTTTTCTGAAGATTTGCCCCGTATCCCCTCTCGTGATTGATCAATCGTGAGTGGGATTTGGGGCTCGCAATGAACGCATTCGGCAAGCGCAACGGCATGGGTGGGATGGCTGGACGGCCGGCATTCGGCGTCGCCAAGCCCATGAAGGGCGGCTCGGGCTCCGCGCCCGAGGTCGCGCCGGAAGAATCGGCCCCCTCCCCGTCTCCCGAACCCGAAGTGTCCGGCGGCCAGAACGTCGGTGCGATGGACCGCCTCAACCAGCGCATGAATGCGAGCGGCGAAGCGGGCAGTTCGAAGTCCGAAGGCTTCGAAGCGTCGGTTCACAAGATCAAGGAACAGGTCCTCCCGCGCCTGCTCGAGCGTGTCGACCCCGAAGCGGCAGCGACGCTCAACAAGGACGAACTGGCGGAGGAATTCCGCCCGATCATTTCGGAAGTGCTGACCGAGCTGAAGATCAACCTCAACCGCCGCGAACAGTTCGCGCTGGAAAAGGTGCTGGTCGACGAACTGCTCGGCCTCGGGCCGTTGGAAGAACTGCTCGCCGACCCCGCGGTCAGCGACATCATGGTCAACGGGCCCGACCAGACCTTCATCGAACGCAAGGGCAAGCTGGAGCTGGCGCAGATCCAGTTCCGTGACGAGGAGCATTTGTTCCAGATCGCCCAGCGCATCGTCAACAAGGTCGGCCGCCGCGTCGACCAGACCACTCCGCTGGCCGACGCCCGCCTTGCCGACGGCAGCCGCGTCAACGTCATCATCCCGCCGCTTAGCCTTCGCGGCACCGCCATTTCGATCCGTAAGTTTTCGGACAAGCCGATCACCTTGGACATGATGGCGGGCTTCGGCTCGATGAGCCCGAAGATGGCGACCTGTCTCAAGATCGCCGGCGCCAGCCGCATGAACATCGTCATCTCGGGCGGTACCGGTTCGGGTAAGACGACGATGCTCAACGCCCTGTCGAAGATGATCGACCCGGGCGAGCGCGTGCTGACGATCGAAGACGCGGCCGAACTCCGCCTGCAGCAGCCGCACTGGCTGCCGCTCGAAACGCGTCCGGCCAACCTGGAGGGCCAGGGCGCGATCACCATCCGCGACCTCGTCATCAACGCCCTGCGTATGCGTCCTGACCGCATCATCCTGGGCGAAATTCGTGGTCCGGAGTGCTTCGACCTCCTGGCCGCGATGAACACGGGTCACGACGGCTCGATGGCGACGCTCCACTCCAACTCCCCGCGCGAATGCCTCGCGCGTATGGAGAACATGGTGATGATGAGCGACATCAAGGTGCCGAAGGAAGCCATCTCACGCCAGATCGCCGACTCGGTCGACATCATCGTGCAGGTCAAGCGCCTCCGCGACGGTTCGCGCCGTA
Source organism: Pseudomonadota bacterium (assembly GCA_023391375.1). Taxonomy (GTDB): domain Bacteria; phylum Pseudomonadota; class Alphaproteobacteria; order Sphingomonadales; family Sphingomonadaceae; genus Sphingomicrobium. The sequence goes on from JAEWBB010000021.1 coordinate 131,895, forward strand.
CGACCAACATCACCGAGGTGATCGGCATGGAAGGCGACGTGATCGTCACCCAGGAACTGTTCAAGTTCGAATATCTCGACGAGAGCGCCGACGGGAAGATCATCGGCGAATATCGCTCGATGGGCTTGCGTCCCTACACGCTAGAAAAAGCCAAGCAATTCGGCTTCGACCAGCCCTACCTGGAAAGCTGCCTCTAGGTCGTGAGCGGGCGGCCTTGTCGCCGCCCTCCCCTCCGATCGAGAATTACCGCGAGCGGGTGCGAACCTTGATCCGCGTCCCCTGTGCCGGCGTGTCCGGCAGGTCGGCGAACATCAGGTAGCCGCGATGCTGCGTGTCGAGCGCATTGAACTGCTTTTGCTGCCACGCATCGAATTCGTCGGTAGAGACGGACCGTGACAGGTCGGTATCGGCCCGCATCACCGGTTCGGCGACGTTGAAGAAGGAGAAGCGTCCCGCCCCGCGCGGCACGTCGACCTTACGGTCCGGGCCGCGATTAGGATCCGGCATGCCGTTTTCGGTCTTTCCGGTGCTTTCAGAGTTGACCGGCCCCGGCGCCGCCGGTTCGACCAGCACACGGATTTCGGGCGCGACATTATCCTCGTAATTGCGGATTTCCTCGCCATCGATCATCCCGTTCTTGTTGAGGTCGAGGCGGTTGAAGAAGCCGCGCGCCTGGATCATCATTTCCGCCGCCGTCAGGCGCCCGTCACGGTTGGTGTCGGCGCGATCGAACCAGATCTTACTCGGATAAACCGGCCCGGAATCGCGAAACGGTTCGCCCGCCGGCGAGATGAAAATCCGCACCATCCGCTCGCTAGACTGGGACGCGGTCGCCTGCGCCACGTCGGTCGTCAGGAAAGCGGACAAGGCGAGAAGGCTTAGCATGAAAAAACAGCTCCGGGTTCGATGTCGGCCCGCACCATGGCGCAACTTTTCACGCCGCGCGAGAGCCGTCGGTCGAAAATCGGCCTAAGCTTCGAAAAAGGAAGGAAGAAATGGTGGGCGTGGCAAGGATTGAACTTGCGACCCCTGCGATGTCAACACAGTGCTCTACCACTGAGCTACACGCCCACATTTGTCTCGCCGGGGGGTGACCGGCGGCTGTCTGGAAGCGGCCTTTAGGGGGCGAACCGGATTCGGGCAAGGCCCTTTTCGCAAGCGTCGCTGTTCAGAGACGACCGAGCACGTTCCTTACAGGCGACCGTGCTGGTCCTCCGTCTGGAACATGCGGTCGACTTCCATCACCAGGTCCTTAAGATGGAACGGCTTCGACAGCAGCTTGGCCTCCGGCGCCGTGCGGCCGCCCTGGAGAGCTACGGCCGCGAATCCGGTGATGAACATCACGCGGATTTCGGGGTCGATGGTGTTGGCCTTCTGGGCCAGCTCGATCCCGTCCATCTCCGGCATCACGATGTCGGTGAGGAGGAGGTCGAACTTGCCCGGTTCGAGCAAGGGCAGCGCTTCGGTGCCGCAGCCGACCGACTGGACGTCGTAACCGACGCGCACCAGCGCGCGCTCGAGATACTCGCGCATCGAGTTGTCGTCTTCGGCAAGGAGGATCCGGATCATGTTCGTCATCATGCCCTTAACGGCCGAACATTTCCAGCGTATCCATCGCATGTTCGCGTTGCTGTCCCGCCATGGCACGCCTAAGGCCTTGGACTTGGACGAATTGCCCCTTCCCTCGCCGCTTATCGGCATGGCTAGTGGACCGCTACCGGTCGTCCTGTCGGTGCCGCATGCGGGGCGCGATTATCCCGACTGGCTCCTCGGCAATGCCCGCGCCGGCCTGTCCTTCCTCGAAGACCCGCGCGTCGACGAACTGGTCCAGCCCGCCCTCGCCCGCGGCGTCGCGTCCGTTATCGCCCGCGCGCCCCGCGCCGCGATCGACTGCAACCGCGCCAGCGAGGAACTCGACCCTCGGGCCGTCGCCGGCGTCGAGGGCCCGTGCGGACCGCGCGCGGAAGCCGGTCTCGGCCTGATCGCCAGCCGGTCGCCGCTGGGCGGGGCGCTCTGGCGCCGGCCCATCGAGCGCGCCGATCTCGAGCGGCGCCTGGCCGCGGCCTATCGGCCCTACCACCAGGCCCTCGCCGCGCGTCTCGATGACGTCCAGCTACGCTTCGACCATGTCGTACTGATCGACTGCCATTCCATGCCGCCGCGGCGGCGCGGGCTGGCGCAGGTAGTGATCGGGGACCGTCACGGCGAGAGTGCGGAGGCATGGGCCGCCTCAACGGCGATGCGGGTCGCGCAGCAGTTAGGCTTTTCGGTTGCCCATAACGCACCGTTTGCGGGCGGCTATATCACGCAGCGTCATGGTGATCCCGCCCGGGGACGCCACGCCATCCAGGTCGAGGTCGACCGCAGCCTGTATTGCCGAATGGACGGCCATACGCCCGGTCCGGGGTTCGAGCGGGTGGCGATGCTGTTCGACCGACTGGTCAATGCGCTGGGTCAGGCGGCGCTGGATCGGGGAATGGCGCAAGCGGCCGAATGAAAAACGGGCCGCCGGCGAAACGCCCAGCGGCCCGAGTTGGGGAGGAACGCACTTGCGGTGCGTGGCCACCGGATTGCGGGCCGGCGGCGTCCTCGATGTGGTGTGCGCCAAGGCGCGGACAACCGCGGCGGGGATCGGCCCGCCGCAGCCCGGTCACGCCTCGGCGGGCGCCAGCGGCTGGGGACCTGTGCCCTGCGCCATGTGGCGGGCGAACAGGTCGCGCGACAGGCTCAGGCTCATCAGGTGCGCCATGACCAGCGGAAGGATGCCCGACTGGTTCATCTTGCGCAGTTTGTCGCCGGACAGCGCACGGAACTTTTCCTCGTCGATCATCTGGAAACCGCGATAGACGCTCGGCGGCGAATCCTCACCGGTCGAGATGGTCAGCTCTCCGTCCATCAGCAGGTCGTAGCCCTGCAGTTCCTGCATGAAGGCGTTGGTGCGCTGGGCCGCCTGCTCGAACTGCTCGCAGAACTTGAGGATTTCGTTGGTGTCCTCGGCGGGGTTGTCACCGTCGAACAACGGAGCGCCATCCTTGAAGTCGCCGACCGCACCGGCGGTCGGGTCGACGCACAGCGACAGCTGGTCGCTTTCCGGGTGGAGGCGGGCGAGCATGAACGGATAGCGGCGGATGTAGGCCGGGATGTAGACCGTGTCCTCGCGCGGCTTGCCTTCGCTGTCGAAGAAAGTGTTGGTCTGTTCGTGAAGCGCCATCAGCGCCAGCGGCACCGGATTTTCGCCCGCCGAGAAGATGATCGGATACTGGCGCTGGGCCAGGACGAACTCGTCGACGGTCAGCGGCACGGCATGGGTCGTGGCGAGGCTCTCGATGGTGTCGATCCGGTGGAATTTCATGTCGCCATGCTTCTGGCGCTGGATCGGTTCGAGATCCCGGTAGAGGGGCGGAAGATCGGTGGGGGCGCTGCTCGCCATACGGAACTAACTCCTGGATGGGACCGGCGAATCCGAGCGGCAATGCCGCCACCCGCCGGCTGGAAGGGTCGCGCCCGCCCTATGCGCGCCCGCGTCGCATGGCAAGACGCGGTTCGACGGACCGTGCGGTTCAGCCGCTATTCAAGGGTTGCCGGTCACGACCTTGCCGCTAATCCTATCATCCAGGTTCGATGCTCTTCCTTCCCTTCCTCACCTTCCTTTCAGGCCTGTTCGGCGGCGGCGACCCCGTGGTGCGCCGCGTGGTGATCCAGGATACGGTCGTGTTCCGCATCCCCGTTCGCCCCGCCGTGTCCGCGCCGATCGAGTGGGAGGAATCGAAAGGGCCAAAATGCCTCGCCACGTCCAGCATCCGCGGCGCGGCGTTGCAGCCTGACGGGCAGGTGGATTTCCTGCTGTCTGGACGACGCAGGGTGCGGGCGGAGTTCGCCGGCGATTGTCCTGCCCTCGACTTCTACAGCGGCTTCTATGTCGAGCCGCGCGATGACCGGCTGTGCGCAAAGCGCGACACCTTACGGTCGCGGATGGGGGGAACGTGCGAAATCCGCCGTTTTCGCAAGCTGACGCCGCAACTGAAACATTGATTTTCTTGACATTACGGGCGTTCCGCGGCTAGCGCGCGCACCTGTACCGACGGGCGGTCGACGGCCCTTTTCGACAGTCACTTTCAACCGGATGTTTGCATGGCTTTTGCCGATCTCGGCCTTTCCGATTCCCTTCTGCGCGCCGTCACCGACAGCGGCTACGATATCCCGACCCCGATCCAGAAGGGCGCGATCCCGCCTGTCCTGATGGGCAAGGACCTGATCGGCATCGCGCAGACCGGCACCGGCAAGACCGCCAGTTTCGTGCTGCCGATGATCGACATCCTCGCCGAGGGCCGCAGCCGCGCGCGAATGCCGCGCAGCCTGATCCTCGAACCGACCCGCGAACTGGCCGCCCAGGTTGCCGAGAATTTCGAGAAGTACGGCAAGTATCACAAGCTCTCGATGGCGTTGCTGATCGGCGGCGTACAGATGGGCGACCAGGTCAAGGCGCTGGAAAAGGGCGTCGACGTCCTGATCGCCACCCCGGGCCGCCTGATGGACCTGTTCGAGCGCGGCAAGATCCTGCTCACCGGCTGCGACCTGCTCGTCATCGACGAGGCCGACCGCATGCTCGACATGGGCTTCATCCCGGACATCGAGACGATCTGTTCACGCCTGCCCAAGTCGCGCCAGACGCTGCTGTTTTCGGCCACCATGCCGCCGCCGATCCAGAAGCTGGCGTCGAAGTTCTTGAACGACCCCAAGCGGGTCGAGGTGGCCCGCGCGGCGACCACCAACGAGAATATCGATCAGCGCCTGGTCATCACCAAGGCGGACAAGAAGCGCGACGTGCTGCGCTCCATCCTGCGTGCCGGCGACCTCAAGAACTGCATCGTCTTTTGCAATCGCAAGACGACGGTGCGCGAACTGGCACAGAGCCTGAAGCGCTCGGGCTTCCGCGTCGGCCAGATCCATGGCGACATGGAACAGCCCGCCCGCCTCGCCGAGCTCGACCTTTTCAAGAAGGACGAGATCAACGTGCTGGTCGCGTCCGACGTCGCCGCCCGCGGCCTCGACATCAAGGGCGTCAGCCACGTCGTGAACTTCGACGTGCCGTGGCAGAGCGACGATTATGTGCACCGCATCGGCCGGACGGGCCGCGCGGGCGCCAAGGGCACCGCCTACACCATCGCCACCAGCGCCGATGCCGAGGCGATCGACAGCATCGAGAAACTGACCGGCAAGAAGCTGCCGCGTTTCGAGGAGCGGGCGGCAGCGCCGGCCGCGGCCCAGCCTACGGCGGCGCCTGCCCTTGCGGCGGACGAGGTGTCCGACGACGCGCCGGCACCCAAGGCCCGGTCGCGCGGCGGTCGCGGCAAGGCAAAGGCCGATGCGCCCAAGGTCGAAACGCCGCGCGCCGAACCGAAGCGTGCCGAAACGCCGCGCGAGCGCGCGCCGGAGCCGCGCGCGAAGGCCGAGAAGGTCGACGACGTCTCGGGTGACTGGAACGGGCCGGTCCCGACCTTCCTGAACTTCAGCGCCCTTTAAGCGGCGCGGTCGGCTTCCTAGCTTGGGGCACCCCGCAAGGAGCGCCTCGTGACCGACACCCCCTATACACCGCCCAAGGTCTGGACCTGGGAGCAGCCCAGCGGCGGCCAGTTCGCCAGCATCAACCGGCCGATCGCCGGCCCGACCCATGACAAGGCGCTGCCCGAGGGCAAGCACGCCTTCCAGCTCCATTCGCTGGCCACGCCGAATGGGCAGAAGGTCACGATCATGTTCGAGGAGTTGCTCGAGGCCGGATTCGACGCCGAATATGATGCCTGGCCGATCCGGATTGGCGACGGCGACCAGTTCGGCTCGGGCTTTGTCGACATCAACCCCAACAGCAAGATCCCCGCGCTAATCGACCGCACCGGATCGACGCCCATCCGCATTTTCGAGAGCGGCGCCATTCTGCTCCACCTTGCCGAGAAGTTCGGCGCCTTCGTGCCGAAGGACGGGCCGGCGCGCGCGGAAGTGCTGAGCTGGCTGTTCTGGCAAATGGGCAGCGCGCCGTTCCTCGGCGGCGGGTTCGGCCATTTCTTCGCCTATGCGCCGGAAAAGTTCGAATATCCGATCAACCGCTACACCATGGAAACCAAGCGGCTTTACGACGTGCTCGACCGGCGGCTGGGCGAGACGCGTTTCCTCGGCGGTGAAGATTATTCGATCGCCGACATCGCCTCATGGCCATGGTTCGCCGGGATCGCGCTGGGCAAGGCCTATCCCGGTGCGGCCGAATTCCTCGACACCGCGAGCTACAGGAACGTCATGCGCTGGGCCGACGAGATCGGCGCACGTCCGGCGGTGAAGCGGGGCGTGAGGGTCAACCGGACTTGGGGCGATGAGCCGATGCCGGAGCGCCATTCGGCGGCCGACTTCGACCAGCCGGTCGAGGCCTAGCGCTTCAAGTAACGGTCGAGGAACGCCTTGGCGTGCGCGGCGAACCGCTGCCCGGCGATCGCGTCTCGCAGGCCCTGCATCATCCGCTGGTAGAACCAGATGTTATGCTCGGTCATCAGCATTGCGCCGAGGATCTCGCCCGCCTTCACCAGGTGATGGACGTAGGCACGACTGTACGTCGTACAGGTCGGGCACGGGCAATCGGGGTCGATCGGCAACTGGTCCTCGGCAAAGCGCGCGTTGCGGATGTTGATCGGCCCGTCGGCGGTGAACGCCTGGCCGGTACGTCCCGAGCGGGTGGGTAGCACGCAGTCGAACATGTCGATGCCCCGCGCGACCGCCTCGACGATATCGTCCGGCTTGCCGACACCCATCAGGTAGCGCGGCTTGTCGGCCGGCAATTGTCCCGGCGCGAAGTCGAGGCAGGCCAGCATCGCTTCCTGACCCTCCCCCACGGCGAGTCCGCCCACCGCATAGCCGTCGAACCCGATATCGATCAGCGCGTCGGCGCTTTGCTTGCGCAAGCCTTCGTCGAGCACGCCCTGCTGGATACCGAAGATCGCCGCGTCCTCGGCGTGGCTCCCGCCGCGATCGAATTCCTCGCGGCTGCGCTTCGCCCAGCGGATCGAGCGGTCCATCGCCTCCTGCTGCTTCTTGGGCGCGACGTCGGGGCGGACGAGCTCGTCGAACTGCATCACTATGTCGGTGCCGAGCAGGCGCTGGACCTCTACCGACCGTTCCGGGCTGAGCAGGTGCTTCGATCCGTCGAGATGGCTGCGGAAGTGGACGCCCTCTTCCTTGACCTTTCGCAGGTCGCCGAGGCTCATCACCTGATAGCCGCCGCTGTCGGTCAGGATCGGCCGATCCCAGTTCATGAACTTGTGCAGGCCGCCGAGCTTCGCCACCCTCTCCGCGCCGGGGCGCAGCATGAGGTGATAGGTATTGCCGAGGATGATGTCGGCGCCGGCCGCGCGCACGCCTTCCGGCTTCATCGCCTTGACCGTCGCCGCGGTGCCGACCGGCATGAAGGCCGGCGTGCGGATCTCGCCGCGCTTCATCGACAGGGTCCCGGTGCGGGCAGCGCCGTCGGTCGCGGCGATGGAGAAGGCGAAGCGGGTCATGGTGCGCGTGTCCCTAGCGGGTGCCGCCGTCCGCCGCTACCACGCCGCGACATGATCGAACCTTCGACCTACCTTGCCCTTGCGGCGACCGGCGTCCTTACCGGGTTCATCGATTCCATCGCTGGCGGCGGCGGGCTGATCATGATGCCCGCCCTCCTGTTTTCCGGCCTGTCGCCGATCCAGGCGCTAGGGACCAACAAGCTGCAATCGATGTTCGGAACGTCGATCGCTACCTGGAACTACCACCGCAAGGGCCTGATCGAGGTCCGGCCCAATGCCGGCAAGGTCATTGCTGTGTTCATCGGGGCGAGCGCCGGCGTGCTCGCGGTCCAGCAGCTGGAGCCGGGCCTGCTGGCGGTCGTCATCCCCCTACTTCTGTTGGCGGTCGCGGTCTATGTGCTGCTGTCGCCGCGGATGACGGACGAGGATGCGCGCGAGCGGATCTCGGCGCATGCTTACGCGCCCGTCGGTGCGGGTGTCGGCTTCTACGACGGTTTCTTCGGCCCCGGCACGGGCAGCTTCTTCACCGCCTCGCTGGTCGGGCTTCGTGGCATGGGTCTGACGCGCGCGACGGCGCTGACCAAGCTGTTGAACCTCACCAGCAACATCGCCAGCGTCCTGTTCTTCGCCATCGGCGGAAAGATCGTCTGGACGCTAGGCCTGACGATCGCGGTCGGCGCCATGGCGGGCAATTACCTGGGCAGCCACACGGCGATGAAATTCGGTGCCAAGGTGATCCGCCCGCTGCTCGTCATCCTTTCGCTCGGCCTGACGGCGAAGCTGCTGTGGCAATATTTCGCGGCCTAGCCTAAGCGCGCCGCCATGCGGATCGAAGACCTTCCCAACATGATCTTTATCGTCGGCGCCCCCCGTTGCGGCACGACGACGATTTCGGACTGGCTGAAAAAGCACCCCGAGATCTGCTTCCCCTTCGTGAAGGAACCGCATTTCTTCGCGCAGTATGACCTTACCGAGCTCGACACCGAAGAAGCACGCAGCCTGACGGAGACCGAATTCCTCGACCGCTTCTTCTCGCACTGCGAAGGCGAGGGGAAAAAGGCCGGCGTCGATGGGTCGGTCAGCTACCTCTACATCCCCGACAAGCTGGTGCCCGCGCTGCAATTCTGGCCCAACGCCAAGTTCATCATCGCGCTGCGCGACCCGATGTCGATGCTGCCATCGCTTCATCAGCGGTTGCGGGTGACCGGGGACGAGACGATCAAGCGTTTCGAAGATGCCTGGGACGCCATCCCCGACCGCACGGCGGGCAAGCGTATTCCGCGCAGCGCGCTCGCCGCGGAATGGCTGCGCTACGACCAGGGCGGGAGGTTCGGGACCTATGTCGGCCAGTTCTTCGACCTTCTGGGCCGCGAGCGCTGTTTCGTGTCGGTGTTCGACGACCTCATTGCGCATCCGCGGGCGCAATATGCCCGGCTGATGGATTTCCTTGGTCTTGCCCCGTTCGAAGGGACGAAATTCAAGGCGAGCCGCGAAGGTAGCGACTTCAAGATCGGCTGGTTGCAGCGATTGCTGAAGCGACCTCCGGCCTTCGCGCGGGACTGGCTGGCCGGCCGCCACTTCCGGCAGCGCAGCCGCAAGGTCGAGAAGTTGGACCAAGGCGAAAAGGCGGCGAAGCGGATCTTCTCGGTCCGGAAACGACTGCTGGAATGGAACAAGAAACCGGCGGTGAAGCATGTCATCCCGCTGCGCATCCAGGAGGAAATCCGGGAACGGCTCAAGCCGGAAATCGACCGGCTCGGCGACCTGCTCGGTCGCGACCTGTCCCATTGGCTCGAGGTGCGCGAAGGCCGCCTCGGCTAGAATTCGCCAACGGGATTTTGTCGCTAGCCGGCCATCGCTGGCCTGCTGGTTTCAGCGCCGTTGACGGACGCCGCCGAAGCGCGCCCGTTGGTCGATGAGAGCGCGCTCAGCCGTTCCATCAGCGCCTCGGCATGACCTTTCGCGACGCGGTGGACGGATCCATCGTGGCACTCCGCCACCCATCCGCCATCGACGCGATGGACTCGTTCGATGCACGACAGGCGGAGGATGGCCGAACGGTGAACGCGAATGAAGCGCGCCGGGTCGAGCGCGTCCTCGATGGAGTGCATTGTCGAATGGTGCAGGTAAGCCTGCCCGTCGACATGGAGCCGGACATAGTCGCCTTCGGCCGTCACCCGTTCAACCTTGTTGAGATCGACCCTCACGCGGCTTCCCGACTGGAGGACCCAGACCGACCTCTCCGTCCCGGCGATGAAGCGGCGGCATACGAAGCTGGCCTTCTTCTTGCGGAACAACTGCGGGAAGCCTGAAGCCAAAAGCGCCATGAATTCATGATAGTCGCTCATGCCGTCGAAGCGCGCCTCGACCATGAAGTCGAAACTGCCTTCGCTTTCCACGGCGTGGAGAACCTCGGGTCGGTCGATGATGAAGCGCTCGAAGGCCTTCGTCTCGTCAAGCGACGAGTGCGGCTCGAACGCTAGGCACAGGATTGCCCGGACATCGTCACGAGGCGTTGTCTTTACCCGAGTCATCGCCATTCCCGAAGCGACGCCTTACCATATTTAATTTTTGTTTACGACTTGGATAAAGTCGGGAGCAGCAGAGAGGAGTCGCCGTAGCTGTAGAATCGATACTCATTGGCGATTGCGTGGGCATAGGCTGACCGCATCACGTCCAGCCCCATCAGTGCCGAGACCAGCATGAACAGCGTCGACTTCGGCAGGTGGAAATTGGTCATCAGCCCATCCACCGCCTTGAAGCGATAGCCCGGCGTGATGAAGATCGCGGTATCGCCTTCGAACGGGGCGATCGTGCCATCGTCCTTGGCAGCGCTTTCCAGCAGGCGAAGTGCGGTGGTGCCCACAGCGATCAGGCGCCCTCCTGCGGCCTTGGCCGCATTCAGCCGGTCGGCGGTGGCCTCGTCGATGCGACCCCATTCCGCGTGCATGCGGTGGTCCGACGTATCGTCGGCCTTCACAGGGAGGAAGGTGCCGGCGCCGACATGGAGGGTCAACGTCTCGCGCTTGATCCCGCGCGCGTCGATCGCGGCGATCAGGCGATCGGTGAAATGGAGGGAGGCTGTCGGGGCGGCGACGGCGCCGTCCTTGTCGGCGAACATCGTCTGGTAGTCCGCCTTGTCGGCCTCGTCTGTCGGCCGCTTGCCCGCGATATAGGGCGGAAGCGGCATGCGCCCGGCCCGTTCCAGCAGCAATTCGACCGGCTCGTCACCGTGGAAGGCGAGGAGGATGGCCCCCTGGTCGTCGCGCCGTAAGGCGGAAGCGCTGACCCCGAGTCCGAAATCGATCACATCGCCGTCGCGTACGCGCTTGGCATTACGGACGAACGCCCACCATTCGCGCAGGCCCTCGCGCTTGTGCAGGGTCGCACCGACCGATGCCTCGCCGCGCCGGCCTTCAAGCTGCGCCGGGATGACGCGGGTGTCGTTGAAAACGAGGACATCGCCCGGCTGGAGGATTCCGGGCAGGTCGAGCACCGAGCGATTGCGCAGGTCCCGCCCCTCGACCAGCAGCATGCGCGCACTGTCGCGCGGCCGCACCGGCCGCAGCGCGATCCGCTCCGCGGGCAGTTCGAAGTCGAACAGGTCGACGCGCATTATTGGGCCGGCGCAGGCTCCGCAGCGGCCGTCGACCCCGCCGGCGCGGCCGGCAGCGGGCCGCCGATGCTGGCGCGGACGATGACTGTCGGATCGGCCGGCGGCTCGCCCACCGCGATCGAATCGACCGCGGCCATGCCCTCGATCACGCGGCCGAAACCGCTGTACTTGTGATCGAGGCCGAAGTTCGGCCCGAGCATGATGAAGAACTGGCTGTTGGCGCTGTCATCCGCGTCCGCACGGGCCATCGAGGCGACGCCCCGCAGGTGCGGCAGGCCGTTGAACTCGGCCTTCAGGTTGGGCAGCGGCGAGCCACCCTGCCCGGTGCCGCGCGGATCGCCGCCCTGCGCCATGAAACCGGGGATGACGCGGTGGAACTTGAGGCCGTTGTAGAAGCCCTGGCTCGTCAGCTGCTGGATGCGGTAGACCGTGTTCGGCGCGACATCGGGGCGCAGCTGGACCACGACCTTGCCGCCGTTCGACAGTTCGAGCGTCCAGCGGTTGGCAGGATCGGCGGCGACGTTGGCCGGCGCGACCATCGAGGGCAACGCGGCCTGGGCCTGGTCACTCGGCTTTCCCGCCGCCACCAGCGACAGGGCGATAAAAGGCAGTGCGAACAGACGCTTATTCATGATTCGACGATCCCCGAAACTCTCACTCGCGCGATAATGGACGATGAAGTCTGGCGCCAGCCTTAACTGGCCAGCTTGGCCGCGACGTCGGCCGCGACCGCCGGCGTCACGAACTTGCCGATGTCGCCGCCGTAGCGGGCAATTTCCTTGACCAGGTTGGAAGCGATCGGCTGCAGCGCGACGTCGGCCATCAAAAAGGCGGTTTCGATCTTGTCGTTGAGCTGCTGGTTCATGCCCGCCATCTGGTATTCATACTCGAAGTCGGCGACCGCGCGCAGGCCGCGCAGGATGACCCGGGCGCCTTGGCTTTCGGCGAAATCCATCAGCAGCGAATTGAACGTCACAACCTCCACGGTCGGCAGGTCGGCGACCTCGCGCTTCACCATTGCGAGCCGTTCCTCGACCGAGAACATCGGCGATTTGGACGGATTGGTGGTCACCCCGATGACCAGCCGGTCGACCAGGTGGGTTCCCCGCCGGATGATGTCGAGATGGCCGAGCGTGATCGGGTCGAAGGTGCCGGGATAGACGGCGATGCGGGGTGAGGAGGCCATTTCAGCGGTCCCTTGTCGTGACATAGTCGGCGATGGCGCGGAGCAGGTTCGCTTCGGCGCCATGCGCGTGGAGGTGGCTCTTGGCCTGTTCGACCAGCATAGCGGCCTGCTCGCGGGCGCGGTCTTCGCCGATCAGGCTGACGAAGGTGGCCTTTCCGGCGCCGGCGTCCTTGCCGACCCGCTTGCCAGCTGCCGCTTCGTCGCCGGCATGATCGATCAGGTCGTCGGCGATCTGGAAGGCGAGGCCGAGGTCGCGGGCGTAGCCGCGATAGGCCGTCCGGCCCTCGGCCGGCAGCCGGGCCATGATGCAGGCCGCCTCGACCGAGAATTCGATCAGCGCGCCGGTCTTGAGTTGTTGCAACCGGGTAATCGCGGGAAGGTCGAGCGCCTTCCCCTCCGCCGCGATGTCGAGCATCTGTCCGCCGGCCATCCCGCCAAGGCCCGAGGAGCGGGCGAGGCCGAGCGCCAGGTCGGCGCGGACGAACGGGTCTTCGTGCGTGTCGGGATCGGCGATGATCTCGAAGGCCAAATCGTGGAAGCAATCGCCGGCCAGCACGGCGACAGCTTCCGAGAACGCCTTATGCACCGTTGGCTTGCCCCGCCGCAGGTCGTCATCGTCCATGCACGGCAAGTCATCGTGGACCAGCGAGTAAATGTGGATCGCCTCGATCGCGGTGCCGGCGCGCAAAGCGCGTCGCTCGTCGAGGTTGAAAAGGCGCGCGGTGGCGACGGTGAGCAGCGGCCGCAGCCGCTTGCCGCCGCCGATCGCGGCGTGGCGCATCGCCTCGAACAGCGTGTCGCGTCCATCGCCCGGCGAACGCAGGAGCGAATTGAACAGCGCGTCGACCTCGTCGCCGACCCGCTCGCGGGTGACGGAAAGGTCCGCCGCCCCGGTCATGTCCTCAACCAGCATCGAACGGCTGGGTACCCGCCGGCTGGCCGTCAGGGCCCAGCGCGATCTTCTCGATCCGGGCCTGCGCCGCTTTCAGCCGCGCCTCGCAATGTCGCTTCAGCGCGTCGCCGCGCTGGTAGAGCTCGATTGACGCGTCGAGCGGCTCGCTGCCGCTCTCCAGCTTGCGGACAATGCCTTCGAGCTCGGCCAGCGCCGCCTCGAAGCTCAGGCTTTGGATGTCGTTCTCCGCCATGGCCCCGTCCTAGGCGCGGCGCGGGCCGCTAATCAATGCTTGAACGGGTCCTTGATGCCCGGGACGATCTCGTCCGAGGTGTCGACGTCCGCCTCCGCCGCCAAGGCCGCTTCCGCTTCGCGGGCGTGCTGTTCGCGCTCGGCGCGCAGCTGCTCGATCAGCGAGGCACGGTCCTGGTCGAGGTTGACGTCCGGCGCTGCCTCGGCCCCTGCGGCCTTCAGGGCCTTGGCCACCGCCGCGTCAAGCTCGCGCTGCGTCGTCAGGCCCAGCGTCACCGGGTCCTTCGGCTGTATATTCGCCATGTTCCAGTGGGTCCGGTCGCGGATCGCGCCGATCGTCGTGCGGGTCGTGCCGATCAGCTTGCCGATTTGGCCGTCCGACACTTCGGGATGGTTGCGGATGATCCAGGCGATGCCGTCCGGCTTGTCCTGCCGCTTCGACACCGGGGTGTAGCGCGGGCCCTTGGTACGGGTGACGGGGTCCGGCGCCTTGATCATTTTCAGGGCATATTCCGGATCGTTCTGGCCCTTCTCGATTTCCTCGTGGGTCAGCTCGCCCGACCGGATCGGATCGCGACCGGTCAGCTTGGTCGCGGCGGTATCGTCGGCGATCGCCTGAACCTCGAGGATGTGGAGACCACAAAAATCGGCAATCTGCGAGAAGCTCAACGAGCTATTGTCGACCAGCCAGGCGGCGGTCGCGTGCGGCATCAGCGGCTGGGCCATGCTCATCTCCTTAAAACACGTGAGGCCGCCCCTTCCCGGAGCGGCCAGCATGGTGGGCGATGTAGTCCGATGCCCGGTCTAGGGCAAGGAGAGTCTCATCGCATCTCCAGCACGATCTTGCCGACATGCCCGCCGCTCTCCATCCGCGCATGGGCGGCGGCGGCTTCGGCCATCGGGAAGACCTCGTCCATCACCGGCTTGAGGCGGTTGCCCTCGACATAGGGCCAGACGCTGCGGGCGAGTTCGTCCGCGACCATCGTCTTGAACGACAGGTCGCGCCCGCGCAGCGTCGAGCCGGTCATGATCAGCCGGCGACGCATCAGTTCCGGGATCGGGACGGTGGCTTCGGCCCCGCGCTGGAACGCAATCGAGACGTGGCGACCGTCGTCGGCCAGCGCCGCGAGGTTGCGCGGCACATAATCACCGCCGACCATGTCGAGCACGACGGCGACGCCCCTGCCCTCCGTCAAGCGGCGGGCGGCATCGACGAAATCGGTACTGTTGTAGTTGATCGCGTGCGCCGCGCCGGCGTCGAGCGCGGCGGCGCATTTCTCGTCGCTGCCGCAGGTCACGATGACCTCGATCCCGAACAGGGCACCGAGCCGCGCAGCCATCGTGCCGATGCCGCTGGTGCCGCCATGGACCAGGACGGTGTCGCCATCGGCCGCGAAGCCGCGCTCGAACAGGTTGACCCAGACGGTGAACAGCGTCTCCGGCATGGCCGCGGCCTCGGTCATCCGCAACACTTCGGGCACCGGAAGGCAGGTGCCGGTCGGCGCGAGGCAATAATCGGCATAGCCCCCGCCCGCGACCAGCGCGCAGACCCGCGTGCCGATCAGGTGCGTCGCCCCTTCGCCCGCCGACACGACGGTCCCGGCAATCTCAAGCCCGGGAATGTCGCTAGCGCCCGCCGGCGGCGGGTAGAGACCTTTGCGTTGGAGGACGTCGGGCCGGTTGACCCCGGCGGCGGCGACTTTAACCAGCACCTCGCTCCGCCCCGGTTTCGGGGTCGGGCGGCTGGCCAGGCGGAGTTGTTCGGGACCGCCAGGACCGGCGATTTCGACGACACGCATCACGTCCGGGATGATTTCGCTCATACGCCCCTCAAACTGCCGACCGGCTTATTGACTTGGCGGGGCGAAGGGTCAACGCTTGGACCAGCGATGGACGACGACGATTTCTTCACCACCCGCCCGACCGACCCGCTGACCCTGCTCGTCAAACAGGATCTGGGCCCAATGTCGCAGGACGAACTGGCCAAGCGCATCGCCATCTTGAAGGACGAGATTGGGCGCGTCGAAACCCACATGAACGCCGCCGACGCCCACCGGAGCGCCGCCGATGCGCTGTTCAAGCGCTAGGCCGACCGCCTTTCACCGCCAGGTGGCCTTGATCGCCGCCCCCGCCCTCACGACATTGGTACGGTAAGGAGACTTCCCGAATGCCCAGTTTCGCGCGTGACCTCGAACAAACGCTGCACAATGCCCTTGGCGAGGCGTCCAAGCGCCGCCACGAATATGCCACCCTCGAACATCTGCTGATGGCGCTGATCGACGACGCGCATGCCAGCCAGGTGATGACCGCCTGCGGTGTCGACCGCGACGAGCTCAAGGGAACGGTCAAGAACTACCTCGACAACGAACTGTCGGCGCTGGTTGCCGATGCCGCGACCGACCCGACTCCGACCAGCGGGTTCCAGCGCGTCGTCCAGCGGGCGATCCTCCACGTCCAGTCGTCGGGCCGCGACGAAGTGACGGGCGGCAACGTGCTGGTCGCGCTGTTCTCCGAGCGCGAAAGCTATGCCGTCTATTTCCTCCAGCAACAGGACATGAGCCGGCTGGACGCGGTTACCTACATCAGCCACGGCGTCGGCAAAGGCGATGCCGCTGCCGAGCCCACGCCGCCACAAGGCTCTGAACCGCAGCAGCAGGGCGAGGCCAAGACCGGCGACAAGAAGGAAAGCGCGCTTTCCCAGTTCACCGTCAACCTCAACGAGAAGGCCAAGACCGGCAAGATCGACCCGCTGATCGGCCGTTCGGGCGAGGTCGACCGGACCGTCCAGATCCTCTGCCGCCGTTCGAAGAACAACCCGCTCTACGTCGGCGATCCCGGCGTCGGGAAGACCGCGATCGCGGAAGGCCTGGCGCGCAAGATCGTGCAGGGCGAGGTGCCGGACGTCTTGAAGGAAGCCGTCATCTACTCGCTCGACATGGGCGCGCTGCTGGCCGGCACACGCTACCGCGGCGACTTCGAGGAGAGGCTCAAGAGCGTCGTGACCGAGCTCGAGAAGATGCCGCACGCCATTCTCTTCATCGACGAGATTCACACGGTGATCGGCGCTGGCGCGACCAGCGGCGGGGCGATGGACGCGTCGAACCTGTTGAAGCCGGCGCTGTCGAGCGGCGCGATCCGCTGCATCGGCTCCACTACTTACAAGGAATTTCGCAACCACTTCGAGAAGGACCGCGCGCTGCTGCGCCGGTTCCAGAAGATCGATGTCAACGAGCCGACGCTCGAAGAGACGATCAAGATCATCATGGGGCTTCGGCCGAGCTTCGAGGACCACCACCAGGTTCGCTACACCCCCGACGCGATCAAGTCGGCGGTCGAGCTTTCGGACCGCTACATCCATGACCGCAAGCTGCCGGACAAGGCGATCGACGTGATCGACGAGGTCGGTGCGATGCAGATGCTGGTGCCGCCATCACGCCGCAAGAAGACCATCACGCCCAAGGAAATCGAGGCGGTGGTCGCGACCATGGCGCGCATCCCGCCGAAGAGCGTGTCGACCGACGACAAGAAGGTGCTGGAGACGCTGGAACAGGACCTCAAGCGGGTCGTGTTCGGGCAGGACCTGGCGATCGAGAAGCTGTCGAGCGCGATCAAGCTGTCGCGCGCTGGCTTGCGCGATCCGGACAAGCCGATCGGCAATTATCTCTTCTCGGGTCCGACCGGCGTCGGCAAGACCGAGGTCGCGCGCCAGCTGGCCGCGATCCTGGGCATCCCGCTGCAGCGTTTCGACATGTCCGAATATATGGAGCGCCATTCCGTCAGCCGCCTGATCGGTGCGCCCCCGGGCTATGTCGGCTACGACCAGGGCGGCTTGCTGACCGACGCGGTCGACCAGCATCCGCACAGCGTGCTGCTGCTGGACGAGATCGAAAAGGCGCACCCCGACCTGTTCAACATCCTCCTGCAGGTGATGGACAACGGGAAGCTGACCGATCACCACGGCAAGACGGTCGATTTCCGCAACACCATCCTCATCATGACGACCAATGCCGGCGCTGCCGACATGGCACGCGAGAGCATCGGCTTCGGCGCGATGAGCCGGGAGGATGCGCAGGAAGACGCGGTCAAGAAGATGTTCACGCCGGAATTCCGCAACCGCCTCGATGCGGTGGTGCCCTTCGGCTACCTGCCGCCGGCGGTGGTCGCGCGTGTCGTGGACAAGTTCATCCTCCAGCTCGAGATGCAGCTGGCTGATCGCAACGTCCACATCGAGCTCGACGACGAAGCGCGCGAGTGGCTGACCGCCAAGGGCTACGACAAGCTCTACGGTGCCCGGCCGATGGCGCGACTGGTCCAGGAGAAGATCAAGCAGCCGCTGGCCGAGGAACTGCTGTTCGGGAAGCTGGTCGACGGCGGCGAGGTCAAGGTGCGGATCAAGGAGAACCAGCCGGTGTTCGAGATCAGCCCCGCCCCGCCCAAGGCGTCGAAGGCCAAGCCCAAGGCACCGGCCAGGAAAGCGCGGAACGCCGAAAAGCCGAAGGCGTAACGCGCCTTCGGCTCCTGCCGTCAGTCGTTCGAGCGGAGGGACACCATGCCCTTGGTGCCGGCACCATCGGGCTCGACCGTGATGTTGACCTTGTCCCCGTCCTTGGTCGTGGCCACCACGGCATTGCCGTGGGTTTCCGCGCTGGCCCCGGTGCGCTTGAATTCGCCAAGGAAGTAGGCGGTGACATCGGCCGGCGGCTTGGGCGCGCTATAGCCGATGTCGACGCTGTCTTCCTTGCCTTCTCCCGCCATGACCGAGAAGCCGGTGACCTTGGAGCCGGGCATCAACTTGACGCCGTCGATGTCGACGTCGCCATTGCGCATCACGCCCGACGGCAGGCTGAGTTCACCCTTCACGAAGGGCACATCGAACTTCACCTTCCCGTTCGCGTCGCCCTTGATCGAGACGTTCTCCTCGTCGGCGCCAGTCGCCTTGCGCTCGACATTGCAGGCGGTGGCGAGGGTCGCGATCATGATGATGGGGATGGCACGGCGCATGGAAATTCCTCCTGTGTTAGTTGCCTAATACAGATCGTCGAGCAGAACCGTCAACCGCCGCTCGTCGAATGACGGATGCGCGGGGCGGCTTCGCGGCTAAGGTCGCGCGGTTCGTCCCGTGAGGAGTCTTGCATGCCGCGTCGCTTTGCGCCCGTCCTTCCCCTGTTGCTGGCCGGTTGCGCCGCGACCGCACCGATCGCCTCCGTCCCGCCTTCGCAGCCGGCACCCGTTACGATCGATCCCGCGCGCCTCGGCGAACACATCAAGGTCTTGTCGTCCGACGCGTTCGAAGGCCGGGGGCCGGCGACCGCCGCCGAACCGAAGGTGATCGATTACGTCGTCGGCCAATTCAAGGCGGCCGGCCTCCAGCCGGGTGGCGATCCGCTGCCCGGTGGCGGACGCGATTGGACCCAGAAGGTCCCGCTGCTGAAGTCCGAACATGCCGTCCCTCCGAAGCTGTCGCTCTGCCTGTCCGGCACTTGCAAGACGCTGACCCAGGGCGAACAGATTTCCGTCCGCTCGCCGATGAACGGCCAACGCGAGGTGAAGCTCGACGGCACCCCGCTGGTCTTCGTCGGTTACGGCGTCAGCGCGCCCGAACGTGGCTGGGACGATTTCAAGGGCGTCGACGTCAAGGGCAAGCTGCTGGTCGAGCTGGTCAATGATCCCGACTTCGAAGGCGGGGAAGGCGACTTTGGCGGCAAGGCAATGACCTATTACGGCCGCTGGACCTACAAATATGAGGAGGCAGCGAAGCGCGGCGCGGCGGGCGTGTTGATCGTCCACGAGGACGCGCCGGCCAGCTATGGCTGGAACACCGTCAAGAATTCCAACGGCAACACGATGATGGACATCGTCCGCGCCAATCCTGCGGCTTCCCATACCGGCTTCGAAAGCTGGATCACGCGCGGCACCGCGGTCGACCTGTTCAAGGCCTCGGGCCTCGACTTCGAGGCGATGAAGGCGGCGGCGCGCACCAAGGCGTTCCGGCCGGTGCCGCTCAAGTCGACGCTGAATGCCCACGTGAAGGCCAACACCTCGACCATCACCAGCCACAACATCGTCGGCATGCTGCCCGGCACGACCCATCCGGACGAGACGATCCTCTTCTCCGGCCACTGGGACCACCTCGGCATCGGCACGCCAGACGCCAAGGGTGACAAGATTTACAACGGCGCGGTCGACAACGCGACCGGCATCGCCGCGATCATCGAACAGGCGCGCGCCTTCGCCGCCGAACCGCGGACCCAGCGCACACTGGTGTTCATGGCCGTGACGGCGGAAGAAAAGGGCCTGCTCGGATCGACCTATTACGGTGCCAACCCGCTGTTCCCGCTGGGCAAGACCGTGGCGGCGTTCAACACCGATGCGCTCGGCTGGATGGGACCGACGAAGGATTTCTCGATCTCTGGCACCGCGCAGCTCGATTTGCTCGACCTGGTGAAGGCCGAAGCGGCCAAGGTCGGGCGGCATTTCACGCCGGACGCCCACCCGGAAGGCGGCGGCTTCTTCCGTTCGGACCATTTCCCGTTCGCCAAGGTCGGCGTGCCGGCGATCAGCTTCGAAAGCGGCATGGACCTTGTCAACGGTGGCGTCGCTCGCGGCGAGGAACTGGGCAAGATGTACGGCGACGAGCGCTATCACCAGCCCGCCGACGAATATGACGCCGCGATGGCCGACCTCAGCGGCCTCGCCAACGACGTGTCGCTGCTCCACACCGTCGGTCGCATCCTGGCCAACAGCCGCGACTGGCCGAACTGGAGCGCCGACAGCGAATTCCGCGCCACGCGCGATGCGACCAAGGGGGATCGCCAATGACCGAGACCGTGACCGAAACCCGGCGCGAGGGCCGCGACTGGCTGCCGTGGGCGATCCTGGCCCTGCTGGCCCTCGTGCTGGTCGGCCTCGTCATCCTCAAGGGCGAAAAGGATGTGCTGGCCGAACGCACCAAGTCGAGCGGCCTGCCGCTGACCGCCGAGCAGAAATCGGTGACGTTCGACACCGCGGATCTCAGCTTCGAGATCCTGCCGTCGAAGAAGGCGATCGATGCAGTCGCGAAGCTCGGCTTCACCGTCAACAATCCGATCGACAAACTGCAGGTCGACCTCGACCCGCGCTACAAGATTTCGTCGGTCAAGGTAGACGGCGCCGAGCTCGACAAGGGCAAGTGGGCCAACGACGGCGGCCTGCTGACGGTCAACCTGCCCTCGCCCAAGGCGGCCGGAAGCAAGCTGGGAATCGACATCGCCTATGCCGGCAAGCCCCACGTCGCCGAGCGCGCGCCGTGGGACGGCGGGTTCGTCTGGTCGCAGACCAAGGACGGCCAGCCGTGGGTCGCCAGCGCGGTCGAGGGCGAAGGCTGCGACATCTTCTGGCCCTGCTTCGACAATGCGACGATCGAGGTCGCGCAGGTCACCCAGCACATCACCGTGCCCAAGGGCCTGGTCGCGGCGTCGAACGGCCGCCTCGTCGGTACGTCTCAGCTCGACGACGGGCGGATGCGCTACGACTGGGTCGCGCATTACCCGAACAATTATGCCATCGCGATCAACGTGGCGCCCTACAAGGTCGCCAAGACGATTCACCAGAGCCGCTTCGGCAACAGCTACCCGATCGAGTTCTTTTACCTGCCGGGCGAGGAGAAGGAGGCACAGGCGCTCTTGAAGGAAATGGAGCAGACGGTCGATTTCTACGAGGCCAAGATCGGCCCCTACCCGTTCGGGTCGGAAAAGGTCGGCGTGGTCGAAACGCCGCACCTCGGCATGGAGCACCAGACGATCAACGCCTACGGCAACAAGTACAAGCCAGCGCCGTACGGTTACGACTGGCTGTTCAATCACGAGTTCGCCCATGAATGGTTCGGCAACCAGCTGACCAATCGCGACTGGGACGACATGTGGCTGCACGAAGGCTTCGGCAGCTACATGCAGCCGCTCACGGTGCAGTTCATGCGCGGCGACATGGCCTATGACGCCTCGCTGTTCGAACAGCGCCAGCGCATCCTCAACAAGCATCCCGTCGTGTGGGGCCGCAGCCGGCTCGAGCATGAGGTTTACGATGACGACAAGGGGTCGGGCATCGACATCTACATGAAGGGCAGCTGGATCCTCCACACGCTGCGCGGGATGATGGGCGACGACGCCTTCTTCCGCTCCGTGCGACGGCTGGTCTACGGCCGGCCCGACCCGATGCCGGGCAACTTCAAGCCCCGCTTCGGCACGACCGACGAATTCCAGCAGATCGTCAGCCAGGAAGCCGGGCGCGACATGAAATGGTTCTTCGACGTCTACCTGCGCCAGGCCGCCCTGCCGCGGCTGGTCGAGACCCGCACCGGCAACCGCGTCGACCTGCAGTGGAAGACCCCCAAGGGCCTGCCCTTCCCGATGCCGGTCGAGGTCGCGGTCGACGGCGTGCGCCAGACCGTGCCGATGACGGGCGGCCGCGGATCGATCACCTTGCCGAGCGACAAGAGTCTCGTCACGCTGGACCCAGGCACGAAGATCCTCCGCCAGTCGGACGAGATGGACCGCTATCGCGACTGGCTGAAGGAGCATCCGGGGCAGAAATAAGAGGACGCAGATATGGGCATCGACTTCTACACCAACCCGATGAGCCGCGGGCAGATCGTCCGCTGGATGCTGGAGGAAGTCGGTGTCCCGTACGAGGCGCACGTCGTCGGCTACGACACGATGGGCGGCGACGATTACAAGCGCGTCAACCCGATGAACAAGGTCCCCGCCATCGTCCACGACGGCAAGCTGGTGACCGAATGCGCCGCCATCTGCGCCTACCTGGCCGAGGCGTTTCCGGAGGCGGGCCTGGCGCCAACGGCCGACGAACGCGCCAACTATTACCGCTGGCTGTTCTTCGCCGCCGGACCGGTCGAACAGGCGGTGACCAACCACACCCAGGGCTGGGATCCGACCCCGGAAAAGGGCCGCATGTTCGGTTATGGCAGCTTCGACCGGACGATCGACACGTTGGCGGCGCATTTCGCCGACCACGACTACGTCTGCGGCAAGCGGTTCACGGCGGCGGACGTTTATGTTGGCAGCCAGGTACTGTGGGGCACGCAGTTCGGCACCATGCCGACCCGGCCCGAATTCATCGCCTACGCCGAGCGGCTATCCGCCCGTGACGCTTATCAGCGCGGCAAGGCGATCGACGGCGCGCTGATTGCGGAGATGCAGGCGCCGACGGCCGGGTAACTCGGACTTTCAGCCAATGAGAAAGCCCGGCGGATCGCTCCGCCGGGCTTCTTTTTTGTCCAACTAACCGGCGCGGCTAGCGGCGGTCACCCATGAAGCTGAGCAGGAACTGGAACATGTTGATGAAGTCGAGATAGAGGTTCAGCGCCCCCATGATGACGACCTTGCCCATCATGTCGGCCCCGGCGACCTGGTAGTAGATGCTCTTGATCTTCTGCGTGTCGTAGGCGGTCAGGCCGGCGAACAGCAGGACGCCGATCCCGCTGATCAGCAGCGCCAGCGTCGACGACTGCATGAACATGTTGACGACCATCGCCACTAGCAGGCCGACGACGCCCATGATCAGGAACGTGCCGAAGCCCGACAGGTCCTTCTTAGTCGTGTAGCCGTAGAGCGAGAGACCAAGGAAGCCGGCCGTGACGGCGAAGAAGGTCTGCGCGATCGACACGCCGGTGTAGACCAGGAAAACGGTCGACATCGACAGGCCCATCAGCGTGGCGAAGGCCCAGAAGAGGGTCTTCAGCGTCCCCTCGCTCATCCGGTTCATGCCGAAGCTCATCGCAAAGACGATCGCGAGCGGCGACAGGATGATCAGCCAGCTGAGCGGCGTTGCCATCACCTGCTCGGCCATGCCGCTGCTGGCGAACAGCATTGCCACGACGCCGGTCAGCAGCACGCCGGACGCCATGTAATTGTATACCTTGAGCATGTAGGACCGCAGGCCCGTATCGCGGGCAGCCCTTGGCACGCCCACCGAGATGGCGGGATCGTAGCCCTGCTGCGTCGTACGCGGGTCGAACTGGTTCTGCATTTCGTCTCCTCTTCCGCGGGGCCTCGACGACACACCGCAAGATGCGCGCAATATTGTCATTTCGAGCCCAAGCTTCAAGGAAAACCGGTTCGCGTTCGACGAATGGCGGCGCTAGCATCCGCACCGTGCATCGCCTGTTTTTCGCCTTGAAACCCCCGCCGCCCCTGATCGACGCCTATTTCGAGGCAATGGAGGACGGCCCGCGCGGCTGGGCATGGCAGGACGAAGCGCAATTGCACGTGACGCTGCGCTTCATCGGGGAAGTGGACCGGCACCAGGCCGACGACATCGCCGATGCGATGCTCGATTTTCGAGGGAAAGCGGCCGAAATCGGCATCGACGGTGTCGGCTGGTTCGATCACGGCCCACGCGGCGCCCTGTTTGCCCGCGTGACTCCCAAGGGGCCGCTGGAAGCACTTCACGAGAAGCTCGACCGACTGCTCGTCCGCTTGGGCCACCAGCCGGAACGCCGCGCCTTCCAGCCGCACATCACCCTCGCCCGACGCCGCAGCGGGGCCGAACCGCCGCAGGAATGGCTTGCCCGGATGGGGAGCCTCAGGTGCGCGCCGCTCGCCGTCGACGCGCTCACGCTGTACGAAAGCCGCCTCGGCCGACACGGGGCAAGCTACGAACCGTTGCTGGACGTGCCGCTAAACGCTTGATCCGGCTCGCCGGAAACCCATCTTAGGCGCTGCGTTCTTCTCCCGCGCCGGCCTTGCCGTGCGCGAACAAATCTGGAACAAACAAGCCCATGCTGACCCATATTTCCGTCCGCGGCGCGCGCGAGCACAATCTCAAGGGGATCGATGTCGAAATCCCGCGCGAAAGCCTGACGGTCATCACCGGCCTGTCGGGCAGCGGCAAGTCGTCCCTCGCCTTCGACACCATCTATGCCGAAGGCCAGCGCCGCTATGTGGAATCGCTCTCGGCCTATGCCCGGCAGTTCCTCGAGATGATGCAGAAGCCTGACGTCGAGCATATCGACGGCCTCTCGCCCGCCATCTCGATCGAGCAGAAGACGACCAGCCGCAATCCGCGATCGACGGTCGCGACGGTGACCGAAATCTACGACTATATGCGCCTGCTGTGGGCACGGGTCGGTGTGCCCTATTCGCCGGCGACGGGCCTGCCGATCGAGGCGCAGCAAGTCAGCCAGATGGTCGATCGCGTCATGATGCTGCCCGAAGGCTCGCGCCACTACCTGCTCGCGCCGGTCGTGCGCGGCCGGAAAGGCGAATACCGCAAGGAATTGGCGGAATGGCAGAAGGCGGGCTTCACCCGCGTCCGCATCGACGGCCAGTTCTACGAGATGGAAGAGGCACCGGCGCTCGGCAAGAAGTACAAGCATGACATCGAGGTGGTGGTCGACCGCATCGTCGTGCGCGAGGGCATCGAAAGCCGCCTCGCCGACAGCTTCGAGACGGCGCTCAAGCTGGCGGAAGGCCTCGCCTACCTCGACCCCGCGGACCCGCAACCGGAAGCCGAGGCGCTGGCCCAGTCGGGGATGAAGCTCGATTTCGGTGTTCCCGGCCGGATCGTCTTTTCCGAGAAGTTCGCCTGTCCGGTTTCCGGCTTCACCATCGCCGAGATCGAACCGCGTCTATTCTCGTTCAACGCCCCGCAGGGGGCCTGTCCGGCCTGTGACGGGCTCGGCGAGAAGCTGGTGTTCGACGAAGACCTGGTGGTCCCCAACCACGCCATTTCGATCGCCAAGGGCGCGGTGGTGCCGTGGGCCAAGTCGAACCCGCCCTCCCCCTATTACATGCAGGTCCTCGGCAGCCTCGCGCGCGCCTACGACTTCTCCCTCGACACGCCGTGGGGCGAATTGCCGAAGGAAGCACAGGACGTCGTCCTTCGCGGCACCAAGGGCCGCGCCGTCGCGCTCCGCTTCGTCGACGGGCGCAAGAGCTACGAGGTCAAGAAGCCGTTCGAAGGCGTGATCGGCAACCTCGAACGCCGGATGGCATCGACCGAAAGCGCCTGGATGCGCGAAGAGCTGTCGAAGTACCAGGCCGCGCATGCCTGTGAGGTTTGCCACGGCGCGCGGCTCAAGCCCGAGGCCTTGTCGGTCAAGATCGCCGGCGAGGACATTTCGATGTCCGCGCGACGCTCGGTCGCCGATGCGCTGCAATGGTTCTCGACCGTCGACGCCAAGCTGACCCCGCAGCAGAGCGCCATCGCCAAGGCCATCCTCAAGGAAATCAACGAACGCCTTGGCTTCCTGCACAATGTCGGTCTCGACTATCTCAATCTCGACCGCACCAGCGGGACGCTGTCGGGCGGCGAGAGCCAGCGTATCCGTCTCGCCAGCCAGATCGGCTCGGGCCTGTCGGGCGTGCTGTATGTGCTCGACGAACCGTCGATCGGCCTTCACCAGAAAGACAACGACCGGCTGCTCGAAACGCTGAAGCGGCTGAAGTCGCTCGGCAACACGGTCCTCGTCGTCGAACATGACGAGGACGCCATTCGCACCGCCGACCATGTGATCGACATGGGACCTGGCGCCGGCGTGCACGGCGGACAGGTGGTTTGCGCCGGCACGCTCGACGAGTTGCTCGCCTGCGAGGACAGTCTCACCGCCGACTATTTGAGCGGTCGGCGCGAGATCCCGGTTCCGGCCAAGCGGCGCAAGGGATCGGGCAAGAAGATCACCGTCCAGGGTGCGCGGGAGAACAACCTGCGCAACGTCACCGCTTCGA
The DNA here is from genome assembly GCA_023391375.1 of Pseudomonadota bacterium. Classification (GTDB taxonomy): domain Bacteria; phylum Pseudomonadota; class Alphaproteobacteria; order Sphingomonadales; family Sphingomonadaceae; genus Sphingomicrobium. The sequence goes on from JAEWBB010000021.1 coordinate 158,101, forward strand.
TCCCGCTCGGCACCTTTACCTGCATCACCGGCGTATCCGGATCGGGCAAGTCGAGCCTGACCATCGATACACTTTACGCCGCCGCCGCTCGGCAGCTGAATGGCGCACGCGTCCTGGCCGGAAAATACGACAAGATCACCGGGCTGGAGCAGCTCGACAAGGTGATCGACATCGACCAGTCGCCGATCGGCCGCACCCCGCGGTCGAACCCGGCGACCTACACCGGCGCCTTCACCCAGATCCGCGACTGGTTCGCCGGTCTGCCGGAAAGCCAGGCACGCGGTTACAAGCCCGGCCGCTTCAGCTTCAACGTCAAGGGCGGCCGCTGCGAGGCCTGCCAGGGCGACGGCGTGCTGAAGATCGAGATGCACTTCCTGCCCGACGTCTACGTCACGTGCGACGTCTGCCACGGCGCTCGCTACAACCGCGAAACGCTGGAAGTGAAGTTCAAGGGCAAGAGCATCGCCGACGTGCTCGATATGACCGTCGAAGACGCGGTCGAGTTCTTCAAGGCGGTACCGGGCATCCGCGACAAGATGGCGATGCTGGCCGAAGTCGGCCTCGGCTACATCAAGGTCGGGCAACAGGCGACGACTCTGTCCGGCGGCGAGGCGCAGCGCGTCAAACTGTCGAAGGAGCTGTCACGTCGCGCGACCGGGAATACGCTGTACATCCTCGACGAGCCGACCACCGGCCTTCACTTCGAGGATGTGCGCAAGCTTCTCGAAGTGCTTCACGCGCTGGTCGAGCAGGGCAACACGGTCGTCGTCATCGAGCACAATCTCGACGTCATCAAGACCGCGGATTGGGTCATCGACCTTGGGCCGGGTGGCGGAGTGAAGGGCGGGGAGATCGTCGCCGCCGGGACGCCTGAAAAGGTCGCGGAAACGGCCGCCAGCTTTACCGGCGCCTACCTCAAGCCGCTGCTCGACAAGGCGGTGCGCAGCGAAGGCGGCAGCAAGGCCCGCCAGCGCGAGCCCCTGCTTCCCGTCGACTAGTTGAACGTCGCGCAGGCCACGCGGTCGCCGCTGTTGCCGCTCGGATCCGTCTTGTAGTCGTCCGGGTCGGCATGCACCACCAGCGCCACGCCGTCCGCATCGACCAACTGCGCGATCGTCGTTCCGGCCAGCAGGAACTGGGTGGTGGCCGAGCCGTCGGCGCCCACCGACAGGTTGGCCAAGTCGCCCAGATGGCTCCCCTTTGGATTGTCGCGGCCATGCGCCTTGCCCGTCGGGTTCAGGTGGCCTCCGGCGCTCTTGAAATCGGGGCCTGTGCACGAGCCGGTTTCGTGAAGGTGCAGCCCGTGCTCGCCGGCTTTTAATTTCGTCGCCTCGACCTTGACCGTCGTCCCGGTCGGATCTTCGCTCAGCGTCACCTTCCCAACCGACTGGCCTGACCCGTCGTTCAGCGCGGCCTCGCGCGGGGCGACTGCCGGGACCGCAGCGGGCGCCGTGTCGACGTTCGCCTCCCCGGCCTGGTCATTTTGCGCCCCACTTCCGCAAGCCGCCAGGGCCAGCGCCAATGAGACGGACAAGGGTGCAAAGCGGTTCATGACGTTCTCCTCTTCATGTCGGAGAACGCGCGGCGGCCGCTTTGGTCCGCTTCGGCCCAACAAAAAGCCGGCCCGGGTTTCCCCGGACCGGCCTCTTGTCGTTGTGGCGGGTGGCGGCGAACCGCCAACCCATCCCCTTACTGACCCGAACCCGGGCCGAAGGTGATTTCCACGCGACGGTTCTGCGGCTCGCGCACACCGTCGGCAGTCTGGACCAGCGGCTGGCTTTCGCCGAACGCCGAGGTCGACATCGCGCCGTCGGCAACGCCACGGCCGGCCAGGTAGGCACGGACCGCGTCGGCACGACGCTGCGAGAGACCAACGTTGTAGTCGGCCGAACCCGAACGGTCTGCGTGACCGGCGAGCATGACCTGGGCCGAACCGGTCTGCTGGTAAGCAGCGGCGGCGTTGTCGAGGATCGCGGCCGCTTCCGGCGTGATGTCCGACTTATCCCAGTCGAAGAACACGATGAACGGGCCAGCCTGAACCACGGCCGGAGCCGGGCAGGTTTCCGTGGCCAAAATCACCGAACCATCCGGGCAGGTCTGCGTAGCAGGCGGCGGCGGGGGCGGCGGGGGCGGCGGGGGCGGCGGCGGGGGCGGCGGCGGCGCGAAGTTGTAGACCAGGCTGGCGAGCAGCGAGGTCGAACGCCACTTCGTGCGGAAGCGATCGCCCGAGCCGATGAAGTCGTCCGACATTTCCAGACGCATGGTCTGGAAATAGCGGCCCTTCAGGCCGATATCGATGTTGTTGGTCAGCGGGTAACGGACTTCCGCAATGCCCTGCCAGGCCATCGCGCTGTCGCTGTCGCTGAACGAACCGCCGTCGACGGTGAACTGCGTGTTCGTGCGACGGTCGAAGTACGTAAACGGATCGGTCGTGACGTCGTACTTGACGCCGGCGATACCGATACCGCCACCGAGCGAACCCTGGAAGCCGTCGTCCGAACCGAAGTCGACGAGGGCGTTCAGCATCGCCGAGTAGGCACGGCCGTGGCCGTCGCCACCGCTGACAACGAAGCCGTCATCGCTGACGCCGTTCGCGTTGCGGTCGCCAACGATGGCCGAAACCAGCTGCTGCGAACCGAGTACGTTATCGATCCCGGCGCGCTTCCAGCCCAGTTCGCCTTCGAGGCGCAGCCAGCCCATGTCGTAGCCAGCCTTGACGTCGACGTCGACGCCACGGTTGTGCTGGATCGAAATGGCCTGGTTGTAGAAGGTCGGATAGGTGGGCCCGAAGGCCGAGGTCGAGACGTCGACTTCACTGTCGTCGACGAACAGGATGCCGCCGTCGATGCCAACATACCACGACTTGTCGCGAGCGACAGCCGGGGTTGCCAGCGCGGTCGAAGCGAGCGCCACCGCAATGGCCAGCTTGCGCATAGAATATTCCCCTTTCACATGCGTTCCGAAGCGAAACTGCGGCGTTACATTAGGAAAGGGCCGTGGGGCGTGCAAGCAGTCGATTGCGCGGTCTGTTGCCGAAAAGTCGCAGTAATGGGGCGCGGCACGGATATTCGAACCGTCAGGCGCTAGCCGATGAGGCCATGAGCCCTGACGACCGCCAGCAAGTCTCGAATCGCGGTGCGCGCTTCAAGGTCGATGGTGGCCCCGCCGGCAGGGTCGGCGACGGCTGGCTGGCGCGAACCGAGGACCTGCACCCCGTCGATCACGACCGCCAATGCCTTGACCTGTCCCTTGCGCCACGATGCCCCGTCGAAGCGCCATGCCACGCTGTCGTCGGCATCGGCAAGTTCGAGCCCTTCGAACGGCTCGAGGAAGCGCCAGCCTGCCGGCGACCATGCCGCAATATGGCCGGCCTTGCCTTGCCATGCGCCGGTGGGCGCCTGCCCGACACGAAACCAGGTTGATTCCGCTGGCGCCGCGGGCGGTTCGTCGTGCTCTACCGCGCCGATCCGCCCGCACAACAACTGGTCGACCCTGAACAAACTCTCGTTGACCCAAAGTTCCTTCTGAAGCTGCGCCGCGCTCAATAGCGGCATCCCAAGGCGTGGCGATGTGTCCATGTTCAACTCCCCGTGTTATCGAATTGCGCGACTAGCGGGCTGCTGTTCGCGAACGTCCCGACGGCGACGACCGACACGTCGACCGGCCCGGTTCCAAGCGCGGCCATTTCCTCCGCCGAGAGGGTGACTTCGCTTTCGTTTACAGTTCGGAAAACCTGTCCGCCGCTCCCGTTGAGCGTCACGGTAAACCGTCCCGATGGTTCGTCCGAAACCTCGTCGGTCCACGACCACTGCGCGCGCGATCGCGAAGTCCATTCCAGTCGCAAGCCATCTTCCCGGTCGACGCGGAAGTAGCAGGGCGACAAGGCGCGGTTGGCGGCATCGCCCAGCCATTCGACGTACGACGGCGGGTCGGCATCATCGTCCGCCACCCCGTGCGCACTGGCCTCGACCGGTTGGCCGATCAACTGACGGTCAAAGGCCAGCGGCACCAGCGCATCCCGGTCTAGCATGATGAAAGTCTCGCCCACGGCGTGTCCGCCGATCGCCGCTTCGGTCCCACGCCTCCCGCGAAGGAACTGCGAAAGGCGGTATCTCCCTCCGCCCAGGTCGTCGGCGCGCCCGAATTGCAGGACCTCTCTGCCCAGCATGCAAAGATTGGCGCCGGCATCCAGGCCGTCGGCATCGGCGTTCAACAGGACCTGCGCAGGATCGACCAGCGCAACGACGACCGTCGAGGCGACGTCGACCAGTTCAGCGGGGGCTTCCGCCAGCACCGTTTCGGCAAAGCCCAGCCGGGCGCGCCGCACCGCGACACCGTCCGGACCGGCCTGCCCTGCAATCACCGTCGTCAACGGCACGCCCTTGAATCCGCCCGCCGAGCTGACCGCCGCATGCAGCCGCAATTTGCCGTCGCCCAGTCCGGCGACATCGGGGATGTCGAACATGCGGATGGTCGACCGACCCAGCGGCAGGTCCGCTTGCGCAATAGCTCGCCCGCCATCGGCCAGGGCCGCGCCCACGCTGCCCGGAATCCGCCGGCAGTCTGCCAGCACGGCGAAGCGCTCGATCGTGAGATCTTCGACCTGCCAACATCCGGTTCGCCAACCGATCTGCAATCGGTCACCCGGTTCAAGGTCGAAGAAGTCAGGCGGCAGCCGGAGGCTCAACCGGTCGCGCCCTGCCCATCGGCGCGCCAGCGCCTGGCCCGCCCACCGTTTCGCCTCGCCGGCGGTCAGCGCGGCGGCGCTGTCGAAGGCGAGCTCTCCACGCCCGCCCGGCATGGCAGCGCGCATTTCGCCCGCCTGGTAGTCGCGGTCCGGATCATGATAGCGGATCGCGAGGCCCGCCGGCAGCGACGCCGCACCATCCTGCGACCACTCGCCGCGCGCCGGATACGTCTTGCCATCCGTCGACCAGCCCAGTTCATCGCCGACCTCCAGCACGCGCAACGGGCCCATCGGCCCGACGATCGCGGCACCGGGCGCCATGTCGGCAAGGCCTTCGATGGCGGCCCGGCGATCGCTGCCGAAGGCTGCGAACCCGGCGACCGGCGTCGGTCCTTCTTCCGGACCGACCGTCACCAGCCCCTCGGACACGTCGCCGACAATGGCGGACAGGTCGACCGGTCCATCATCCGCCACCACTTCGAACGTCAGGACCGGGATCCGCTCCCCGAACTCGGCCAGCGCGAGGTCCTCGAAGATGGCCAGCGCCAGGCCGCGATAGGCCGGTGTCCCGCCTTGTCCCTCGAGCGAGGCGATCAACGGATCGGCCGCCTGCCCCTCGTCGCCGCGCGTCCATCGAAAGCTGCCCTTGACCTTCAGGTCGCCCGCAGCGCCGCGGATCAGCTTGCCGTCGGCCCAGACCCGCCCGATCGACCGGATCGGCCGCGACGACAAGGCGACGGCGAAGCTGCAGCTGTAGTGATAGCGGACGATTTCCGGTCCGCCCTTGCCGCCACCCTCGATCGCCTCGCCTTCCTTGAGGTCGGTCGCCCAAACGACCGTTCCCGCTACCCGCATCCGTCCGTACAGCCGCGGGATTTGGGTGCCGTAGCTCGACGTCTGCACCTTGAGGTCGTCGAGGCGGGGACCCTTGCGCGGGCCGATACCGAACAGCTGTGTGTCGAAAGCCTGTCCCAGCAGGCCGCCGAGCGCGCCGCCGACCGGGCCGCCGATCGCCGTTCCGACCGACGTCAGGACCAATGTCGCCATCAGTTCGAACTCCCCGCAACCGCGCCGCAGCGACGTCGGCGCCGGAAATATCCGACGACGCGCGCGCCGGGCGGAATCGGCCCCTCGATCACGCGGCCCGTCCGGGCATCAGCATGGACGATGCCGGCCTCGGTCCGGACGCCGAGGTGCATCTGTCGCCGTCCCGCTTCCATGACGACGAGATGCCCGACCTCAGCTCGCCGCAGCGGTGCAAATCGCGCAAGGATTCCGGCCATCAACTCGGCCGTCCGACCGAGCGATGAGAGCCGATAATCGTCGGGAATCGATCCCGCTTCCAACCGGAAGGCGTGAATCACGACGCCGACGCAGTCGAGCCCCTTGGCCGGGTCGCGGCCCTGCGGGCGAAAGCGCACTCCGACCAGGGCGCGGGCGCGCGCCGCGGTTCGTTTCGATGCCATCGCTCAGCCCCCCGGATAGCGCGTCAGAAGGTCGTTGCCGGGCAGGTGCGGCTCGCCCCGGAAATTCAACGCGTTGGAAAAACGTGTTCGGCACGTCTCGAACCGCTTGTCGCACCCCTCCTCGATCCACGCCCGCGTGCCTGCTTCGATCGCGAAACGCGGAAAGTCGCGAAGCATGAGCACGCCGTCTTCAACGGTGACGACCGGTACCGACCATCCGGCGCAAACGCCGTCGAGGATGAGCATCCGCCCGTTGGCGAACCGGTCGTCCGCCACCGGGTCGACCTGCACACGGTTCCCCTCCGACGATGTCACGGTGACCAACGCCCGCCGCCCCGCCAGGTCGACGCGGCATCGCCGGTCGCCGAACGCGGCGCGGCATTCGCTCGACGTTGCCGGGCACACCGCTTCGTCCAGCCGCGCCGTCGGCCCGACCAGCTCGGCCGAAAAGCCCTTGTCCGTCACCGACACTTCACCGATCTCGCCCCGCATCAGCGCCATCGCCGGCTTGGCCGGATCGTCCCACACGACCGCATCGAGCCGGATAGCCGCCCCGCTCCATCGCCCCAGCGCGAGATCGACTTCGCTCAGTGCTTCGGCACAGATCGCACCATCGATGTCGGATGAAGCCGGCGCCAGCCCGCCACTCCGCCTGATCGATGCCGGCAACAGTCCTGGGGAGGGTCGATAGTCGACGCCATCGACCCTCAGTGAACGGTCGTGACTGGTCAGCGCCAGTCCCGCCCCATCGCGGCGCTCCAACCGCCAGCAAAGCGCCAGCGTATCGACCCGGTTCATGCTTCGCGCACCTCGACCAGCTGCACCGACGGCGCCTCGCCCGCCAGGAAGCTGGCCCGGCTGATCTCCAGCTGGTCTTCCGCAAACCGGACCGGCACGTCGAAGCGGTACCCCGCGGTGATATCGGCGCCTGTCGCAGGCGGCTCGTCGAACTGCACATTGCCGAGCGCCCCCAGCGTCCATCCGCCCGTGCGCTCGATCCCGCCGACCGCGACCCGCACGCTTCCCGCCTCGGGCCGCGTGATCCGCCGCTGCTCCTCGCCGCCGTAATTCTTGACCAGCGCGAACTGCGTTGTTTCGCCGTCCCCGGTTCCGACCCGCTGGTCGCCAGCGCCCGGCGTTCCGGTCATGCCTGCCGAGCTATGGTCGAACGGATCGCGGAACCGGAACGCCACCGCCGCACCGCGCCGGGCGCGGAAAAAGGCGATCAGCGTCTCCAGCTCCTTCTCGCCCCGCACGCCCGGCCCTGCATCGAACCGCAGCCGCCCCGACTGCCAGTTGGCGTTGCGGATTTCATGACCGCCGGCGCTGGTCAGCACGTTGGTCGAAAAGCCCGGCGAAACGCTCGCGTCCTGGCCGATCGCCAGTGGAAAGCCGACGTCCGCGAATGCTTCCATGTCTTCGTCCTCCCCGAACAGCGTCAACCCGTCGCGTGCCACTTGCGGCCACGCCCACAAGAACGTTTCGCCCACCGCGCGCCGCCGCGCGTCCATCGCCCCCGCGACAATGGCGCCCCACGCCTTCGTCCCGTCCGGTCCGGCGACAAATCCAGCGAGATAGTGCTGTCGGTCCGACGCATAGCCGAGCCGCGTCTCGACGATTGCCCGGCCTGCCGCCCGAAGCGCGTCGCGCCCGCCCGTCAGCCAGTCGTAGTCCTCGATCTGGAAGCGATCGAACGCCGGCGACGCCCACCCCACCGGCAGGTTCGCCCGCCGCGCTTCGGGCCATTTGGGGTCGAGCACGGTCGGCAGGTAGGCCAGCACATGACTCACCGTTTCGGGGGCGATCTCGCGCACCGCCTCGACGAGGTCCGTCGTCGATTGCGCCAGCACCGCACCCGCCGCATCGAGCCGCGCGCGTTGCGCCGCGTCCAGCGTGCCGCCGACGTCCGCAATCTCCACGTCACCCAGCAGCGCGTTGGCCGCCGCGTCGTACATGAATATCCGCCCGTCGGACGCCGTCCACCACCACGGCTCGCCGACCTGGAATTGCGGCGCCAGCCCCTCCTCAAGCGACAGCTGCACCAGCGCCTGCGCAACGCCTTGCAGGTAACCCATCGCATCAGCATTCGCCGGCGAAAGCAGCGCCGACGGCGGCGCCCAGCCGGTCAGCGCCGGGTGACCGTCAAGGTCCCGCTGCTTCCAGCTCTCCGGACAGAACATGTCGAGCAATTCGTAGCTGAGCGACCAGATCACCCCGTAACCCGCCGCCTTGGCCGCCCGCGCGAACTCACGGTGCCAGGCCAGCGCCGGCTCGTTCACCCCCGTCGCCGCATCGACCAGCCCGTCGCTGCCAAGCGTCGGGTAATGGCTCATCCCGACATAGTGCAGGATATTCCCGCGAAAGCCGGCGCGCAGGAATCCCTCGACCAGCCGCGAGGGGGCGACGTTATACTGGTCGTCGTAACTCGACGCGATGCCCAGGCCGTGATCGGGCGAAACCACATCGCCCGCCGCCAGCACGCTGCCGGGTCCGTCGCACGCCAATTCGCTCAACGTCACGCTGGCGCTCGCCAAGCGGATGTCCTCCGAGCCGTCGTCGAAGTCCGGCGGCACCAGGCTGAAAAACATCCGGTCGATGTCGCCGGCGAACACCGGGTCGGCCTCTGGCGGCAGCAGGAAGCCGCCGTCGATCGCGTCGAAGTTGAGCGTGATGCGCGCGTCCGTCCCGTTGCCGCTGGCGTAATTCCACAACCGCACGAACCAGCTCTTCGGCTCGCCCGCCGCGTCGCGCCCCTCGATCGTCAGCGTCGGCCCGCCGACCGCGTCGAGCGCCGCCAGCCCGTCCGACTGCCAGCGAAAGCTCAGCACGCAGCCGCGATAATCACGGCTCGTCTCCCGGGCATGCGCGGGGTGCGACACCCGGTCCTCGCTCGCCCAGATCATTCCCGCCAGGTCGCCGCGCCTCAGGAAGCGCAGCGACACCGTCATCGCGTGCGCCTCGCCTCCCGTCACCAGGCTGGCCATCGCCCCGCGCGGGAAATCGACCGTCCAGTGCTCGGGGTCGAACCGCTTCAGCCACCGCGTCACCACCGGTGCGCCGCGCCGTGTCAGCCAATGCTTCATCGCCCGTCCCTCAACGAGGCGCGCACCGCCCGCGCCACCTGTCTCGACGACTGCCGAAGCGCTTGCGGATCCTCCGGCCGGGGACTGGTCAGCGTAATCCCGACCCTGACGTCGCGCCCACCGCCGCTTCCGCCGAGCCGCTCGATCCGCCCGCCGTGCCCCGGCACGAACAGTTCCGGCCCGCGCTCGCCGACCAGGTAGGGTTTGCCCGCGCTGACCGGCCCGCCAGTCGCCCGCCCCGGTGCGCCGGCGAGCGAACCGACCATCCCCGACAGCGCGACGCCCAGTCCGCTCCCGCCGCCCGCCGACGGCTGGAGCAACGACCGCAGCGATGCCGCCGCAATCTCGGCCAGCGCCTTCAGGGCGATCGACTTCAGCTGGTCGAACCCCAACTTGCCGTTCGCCAGCGCCCGCGACAGCGACCGCTCGATCATCTGCCCGGCACGCCCGGCGCCCTCGGCCAGCGGCCCGGTCAGCTGCCCGCGCATCGCCGCCACATCGCTTGCAAAGCCGCGGGTGTCGGCGCGCACGCCGATCACCAGCTGCTCGATTTCATCGGCCATCGCCCATGTCCCCCGCATCCGGATGCAGCGCCATCAGCGCCGCCATGTCGTCACGGCTCGGCCCCTCGCCGCCGCCGTCCTCGCCGCCGCGCAGCGCGGCCTCCAGTTCCGCCGGTGTCGCCGTCCAGAACTCAGAAGGCCGCCACCCCAGCAGCCGCGCCGCCAGCCCCGCCAACCGCGCGGCCGCCTCGCCAAACATCAGCGCCCTTTCAGGATTTGCTCGAGCAATCCGCGTAGCAAGGGCGTCGCGCCCGCCAGCCCCGTCTCGACCAACGCCTCGCCGATCCGCGCCCGCGTGATCCCCGCCGGCCGGCCCGCGCTGACATGATCGAACAGCGCTGCCATGTCGCTAAGGCGCAGCCGGCCTTCCGCCGCCCGCTCGACCAGCGCGAACAGCGGCCCCAACTCCTGCTCGGCCGCCACCAGCGCCTCGAACGTCGGGCGCAGCACCAGCACCTTGCCGCCGACCGCCAGCCCCGCCTCGCCGCGATGCGGGTTGGGCCCGCTCACGCGCTCACCACTTCGCCGCTGCTTTCCAGCGCCAGCGTGTAATTGCGTTCGCCGTTGTAATCGCCGGCATATTCCAGCCTCGACACCAGGAATTGCCCGCGCATCTTCTCGCCGCTTTCGAAGCTCAGCTCGTAGTCCGCCAGCTCGCCGCCCAGCGCCAGGCCGCGCAACTGCACCTCGGCCGCGCTGCCGGTGAAGATGCCGCTTCCCGCCACCGACACCGACCGCACTCCCGCGCCGGTCAGCAGTTCGCGCCAGCCGCCGCTGTCCTTGTTGGTGATCGTCACCAGGTCGCCGTTGACCGTCAACTGCGTCGTCTTGAGGCCGGCGATGGTCGAATAGACCGCTCCCGCGCCTTCGCCGCTCGCCAGTTTCAACAGGAATGCACTGCCCCGTTCCGCGCCCATGTTTCGCCCTTTCGCTTGTGTCGAAAAATTCAGTGCGCCAGCAATCGCGCCCGCACGTCGATCGCGCTTGCCCAGGGTCCGGCCACGTCGCGCACGACGCGCCGCCGGACCAGCGCCCGGCTGACCAGCTGCCAGCCCTCGACGCCGACGGCGTTCAGAAGCACCGCCTCGACCGCATCGGCGAGGCCGTAGAGCCGGCTCTGCTGGTCGTCCCACACCGTCGCCGCGACCAGCACTTCGCGCCCCGCACCGCTCTTGTGGCCCCAGTCGCTTTCCTGCCCGCAGTCGATCACGACATAGGGAAAGGCCGCCCGCGCCGGCGCGCCGTCGTAGACACCCTCGAGGCCGTCCACGCCCTCAAGCGCCGCCGCCACCGCCGCCTGCAGCGCCGCCCCCGCGCTCATCGCGCCCGCCCCAGGAAGCGCAGCCGCGGATCGCGCAGCCAGCGCACCATCAGGCCTTCGCCTTCAAGGACCACGCGATCGCGCTCGGCCGCTGCCGACACCCCGGCGCGGGGGGGGGCGCCCGCCCCCGGCCCCCCCCCCCCCCCC
>JAEWBB010000001.1 GCA_023391375.1 Pseudomonadota bacterium
GGCTCGCCCGAGGCGCTGGTACGGCTCGCCCTGTCGCCCGACGGCGAGGTGGCGCCGGACGTGCGTGCCCGCGCGCCGGGCCGCGGCGCCTGGGTCGGGGTCGGCCGGCGCGCGCTCGACGAGGCCAATGCCAAAGGCAAGCTCAAGGGCGCGCTCGCCCGCGCCTTCAAGCAAGAAGTTCGCGTCCCCGCCGACCTCGGCGAGAAGACCGAGGCCGCATTGCGTCAGGCGGCGCTCGACCGGCTCGGCCTCGAGGCGCGCTCAGGGACCTTGATCAACGGGGCCGACAAGGTCGAACAGGCCGCCCGCATGGGCAAGGTTCACCTGCTGATCCACGCCAGCGATGCGGGCGAGGACGGCAACCGCAAGCTCGACCAGGCATGGCGGGTCGGCGGCGGTCCGCAGCGGGGGTTGGTTTTTCCCCTTCCCCGCACCATCTTGTCATTGGCGCTGGGCCGCGAAAACGTGGTACACATCGCCCTGACCGATCCCGCCGCCGCGCGGCGGGTCCGTACGGCCATCGACCGGTGGCTTGCTTTTATTACTCCTGAGGCTGGGCTAGAGGGCGGCGACGCTGCCCCGGCCGGGCCTTTGGCCGCAGACGACAAAGACGAAGGAAACGCATGACCGACCAGACCGACAAGCCCAAGCTTGGCACCCGGCCGCCGCTGGGCCTGAAGCGCACGGTCGAGACCGGCAAGGTGAAGCAGAGCTTCAGCCATGGCCGCTCGAACACCGTCGTGGTCGAGGTCAAGAAGCGCCGCATCCTGGGCAAGCCGGGCGAAGCACCCGCCGCTGCGCCCGAGGAGACGAAGGTCGAGGCCGCACCGGCCCCGGCGCCTGCGCCTGCCCCTGCGCCCGCCGCCAAGGCGCCGCCGCAGCGCAAGCTGAGCGAGGCCGAGCAGATCGCCAAGCGCAAGGAAGACCTCGAACGCTTCCAGCGCGAAGCCGAGGAAGCGCGCATGGCGAGCCTCGAGGAATCGCGTCGCCGCGAGGACCGTGAAAAGGTCTCGCAGACCGAGGACGAGAAGCGCCGCGCCGAAGACAACCGGAAGGCCGAAGAAGCTGCCGCCGCCAAGGCCGAAGCGGATGCTGCCGAAGCCGCCAAGCGCGCCGCCGAGGAGGCCGCCCGTCCGGCGGCCGAGCCCGCACCGGTCGAGCGAACTTTCCGCCCCGTGCCGCAGGCGCCGCGCCGCCCGGAACCGGCCCGTCCAGCCCCGCGCGGCCGCGACGACCATCGCAAGTCGGGCAAGCTGACCGTCAGCCGCGCGCTGACCGGCGACAGCGACCGCGCCCGCAGCCTCGCCGCGCTGCGCCGCGCCCGCGAAAAGGAAAAGCGCAGCCATATGTCGTCGGGCCCGCGCGAAAAGCAGGTCCGTGACGTCGTCGTGCCGGAAGCGATCACCGTCGCCGAACTGGCCAACCGTATGGCCGAAAAGGGCGCCGACCTCATCAAGTCGCTGTTCAAGATGGGCATGATGGTGACCGTCAACCAGACGATCGACCAGGACACGGCCGAACTGCTGGTGACCGAATTCGGCCATAACATCCAGCGCGTCAGCGAAAGCGACATCGACATCGACACGACGTCGGACGTCGACGCCGAGGATACGCTCAAGACCCGTCCGCCGGTCGTGACCATCATGGGCCACGTCGACCACGGCAAGACCAGCCTGCTCGACGCCATTCGCGGCGCGACCGTGCAGACGGGGGAAGCCGGCGGCATCACCCAGCACATCGGCGCCTACCAGGTGAAGGCCAAGGACGGCTCGAAGATCACCTTCCTCGATACGCCGGGCCACGAAGCCTTCACCGAGATGCGCGCACGCGGTGCCAACGTCACCGACATCGTCATCCTGGTGGTGGCGGCCGACGACGGGCTGAAGCCGCAGACGATCGAGGCGATCAACCACACCAAGGCGGCCGGCGTGCCGATGATCGTGGCGATCAACAAGATCGACAAGCCCGATGCCAAGCCGCAGAAGGTCCGCGAGGAGCTTCTGCAGCACGAGATCATCGTCGAGGACATGGGCGGCGACGTCCAGGACGTCGAAGTCTCGGCCAAGGAAAAGACCAACCTAGACGGCCTTCTGGAAGCCATCCACCTCCAGGCCGAGCTGCTTGAGCTGAAGGCCAACCCGAACCGCGCCGCCGAAGGCGCGGTAGTCGAGGCCAAGCTCGACAAGGGCCGCGGCCCGGTGGCGACCGTGCTGGTCCAGCGCGGGACGCTCAAGGTCGGCGACGTGATCGTCGTCGGCGCCGCGTCGGGCAAAGTCCGCGCGATGCTCGACGATCATGGCAAGCAGGTGAAGGAAGCCGGCCCGTCGTTCCCGGTCGAAGTGCTCGGCCTCGGCGCCGTGCCGTCGGCCGGCGACCAGCTGACGGTGGTCGAGAACGACGTCCGCGCCCGTGAAGTCGCTGAGTATCGCCAGGGCGTGCTCGATCGCAAGCGGACCACTGCCGCGCCGGTCAGCCTCGAGAACATGTTCGCCAACAAGGCCTCGACGACCATCGAATTCCCGCTGCTGGTCAAGGCCGACGTGCAGGGTTCGGTCGAAGCGATCGTCAATGCGCTGAACAAGATTTCGACCGACGAGATCCGCGTGCGCGTGCTGCACTCCGGCGTCGGCGCAATCACGGAGAGCGACGTGACGCTGGCCGCCTCGACCGGCGCGCCGATCATCGGTTTCAACGTCCGCCCGAATGCCAATGCGCGCACGGCGGCGGAGCGCAACAAGGTCGAGTTCCGCTACTACGACGTCATCTACCACCTCACCGACTGGGTGAAGGGCGCGATGGCGGGCGAGCTCGGTCCGGAGATCATCGAGAACGTGGTCGGCCGCGCCAAGGTCCAGGAAGTCTTCCCGGCCGGCAAGAAGGACAAGGCCGCCGGCCTGCTGGTCCTCGAAGGCAACATCCGCAAGGGCCTCCACGCCCGCCTCACCCGCGACGATGTCATCGTCTCCAAGACGACGATTTCCTCGCTGCGGCGCTTCAAGGACGACGTGGCGCAGGTCACGGCGGGCCTCGAGTGCGGCGTGCTGCTGGCCGACACTAACGACATCAAGGCGGGCGACATGCTCGAAGTCTTCGAGGTCGAGGAACGGGCGCGCACGCTTTAACGAACCGTGTACGAGGAGCAGGATCTTTCCCACCGTCTCGCGGACAAGGCGAACAGGTTCGGCTGTTTGGCGGATGGGTGTGTGATCGCTGCGATCACATCGTTCCTGCCCAGTGTCGCGATCATTGTGGGTGTCGCGACGATGTTGAAGGGATTGGGTTAGGACATGCGCACCAAGGAAAGCGCCGAGGGCCGGTCGGTCCGCCTGCTTCGTGTCGGCGAGCAGGTGCGCCACGTGCTCTCGGAAATCCTCAGCCGCGGCGACGTGCATGACGAAGTGCTGCAATCGCACCTCGTCAGCGTCACCGAGGTGCGGATGAGCCCGGACCTTCGCCACGCCACGGTGTTCGTGAAGCCGCTGCTCGGCCAGGACGAGGCGGTGGTGATCAAGGCATTGCGCACCAACACCGCCTACCTCCAGCGCGAAGTCGCGACCCGGGTGCGGATGAAATACGCCGCCAAGCTCAAGTTCCTCGCGGACGAAAGCTTCGACGAGGGCAGCCAAATCGACAAGATCCTGCGCTCCGACCATGTCGCGCAGGATCTCGGCCCGGACGACGAGGCCGAGTGACCGATCTCGCCGCGCCGATGGCCGGCGACGGCGTCACCGCCCTGCCCTTAGACGAGAGCCATCGCGCCGCGCTCAAGACCGCTTGCGCCGAAGATCTCGACATCTGGCAGATTTACTCGGTCAACTGCGGGCCCGAAGCGTTCGACGCGACGATCGACGGGCTGCTGGCGCGGCCCGATGTCGCGACCTTCACCCTGTGGCAGGGCGGAGAGCTGGTCGGCATGTCGAGCTTCCTGCGCATCGACCCGAAGAACCGCGTCCTCGAAATCGGCTTCACCTATTATCGCCCGAAATTCCGCGGCACCGGCATCAATCGGCGTATCAAGGACATGATGATCCGCCGAGCGATCGACGCCGGGTTCCACCGCATCGAATTCCGCGTCGACGAGCGCAACAAGCGCAGCCAGGCGGCGATGTCGAAGCTTGGTGCGGTCCGCGAAGGCATCCGCCGTGCCGACACGATCACCTGGACCGGCCATTTGCGCGACACGGTGATGTTTTCCATCTTGAGCAACGAGTGGCCGCCTGCTCAACACCGCTGATGGCCAAACTCTATTTCTACTACGCGGCGATGAATGCCGGGAAGTCGACCACCCTCCTGCAGGCGGATTTCAACTACCGCGAGCGGGGGATGGACACGATGCTGTGGACCGCGGCTCTCGACGACCGGGCGGGCGCGGGGCGGATCGCGTCGCGGCTCGAGATCGGGGCGGAGGCCCACAGGTTCGAGGCCGACACCGACCTGTTCGCCGCCGTCTCCGCGCGGCTGGATAACGGACCACTTCACTGCGTCCTGATCGACGAAGCGCAGTTCCTGTCGCGCGACCAGGTACTGCAGCTGTGCCGGTTGGCCGACGAGAGCGGGGTGCCGGTGCTGTGCTACGGCCTCCGGACCGACTTCCAGGGCAACCTGTTCCCCGGTTCCGCCGCGCTGCTGGCGCTGGCCGATGCGCTGATCGAGCTGAAGGCTGTCTGCGAATGCGGGCGCAAGGCGACTATGAACTTGCGAGTCGATGCCGAGGGCCGCGCGGTAGCCGCGGGCGCGCAGACCGAGATCGGCGGAAACGACCGCTACGTCGCGCTGTGCCGAAAGCATTTCACCAGCCGCCTGCGCGATGCCGAAAACCGTTAGTCGTCGTCATCCTCTTCGACGACTAGGTTCGGGTCGTCGCGAAGGGGCAGGTAGCGCCATAACAGCAGGACGTTGATCGCCACCGCGCTGAGCTGAGCCAGGCCCGCACTGCCGATCAGCGCCAGCGGCTTCGAGCTGTAGAAGGCGACCAGCACCGACGCGATACCGGTAAGCAGCGCGAAGCCGACGAAGCCGCTCTTCTTGTGCGGCATGTAGCGTTCGAGCTTGCTGTGGACGTTGAGCCCGCGGCCGGTCCGCGCGGCGAAATTGCCGAACGGGCCGAAGACCGTGAGGATGTTCTTCGTCAGGCGGTAGGTCAGCAGGCGGCGGCTCGACACGACGGTGGTCTTCGCAACCTCGGGGAAACGCAGCCTTTCATTGACTAGGCGTTGCTTGGGATCGGGCCCGCTGCCGACCAGCGCGCCGGTCAGTGTGGCGATCCATTCGCGTGCGGCGTAGGCGGCGGCCATCGCCATCGGCCCACCGCCAAAGGCCCAGGCGATGCCTGCCGCCAGCACCGCCGCGCCGGTCACGTGAAGCCGCAGCTGGCGCGGGAACGCGGTCGGGTTGGCCAGGCGCAGGGCCCGCGCGGGCAGCCCGATCGACGTCACCCAGAGAAGCTGCGCGAGCATCGCGTGGTCGGCGAGCCGCAAACCGGCCGTCACCACCGCCAACACCAGCGCCACCACGGCGAGGGCAGCGCCCTGCATCAATAGCGCATTACGCAGGCTGCGCCGGCGGATGGCCGGATCGGCATCGCGCCGCGCCCGCATCGGTCCTGCGGTCGACAATTCGGCCAGCATCATCGCGCCGCGCAGCATGACCGTCGCCGCCAGCAGCCTCGCGGTGTCCGCATGGCCGATACCGAGCGCGACGATCGCCCAGAAGGCGATCATCGCCGCCATGGGAAGGTATTCGCGCACCGTCAGCCGAGCCGCGCCTTTCGCCACGGTTCGGGCTCGCGTCGCCGCAGATTTCGGAGGGGTTGGGGGAACGTTCATCGGGGGCAGGACATTATCGAATCGCTCGCGGCCTTGTCTATCGCCTGCAAACCGTTTCGGCTGCGTGCCTTATCGCTGCCAATTTTGTCGCAACAACAGGCGATTATCCGCGTTTTCTGCGCGGATGGAGAAGTGAAGCTCGGAATGCGTATCGCCTATCTCGCTCGGAGGCAGATTCCTTCCAAGAAGGCCCACGCGGTCCAGATCGTAAAAATGTGCGAGGCGTTTGCGCGCCTCGGCCACGACGTGCGGTTGTACGCGCTTCCCGGGGAAACCGGCTGCACCTTCGCCCGCTATGGGGTCGACCGGGTGTTCGACATCGTGACCCTCCCTAAACGGGCGCCCTCGCGTTGGGCCAAGCCGCTGTTCCTGCTGCCCCTGCTCGCCCGCCTGCGCCAGTTCGACGCCGACCTCTTCTACGGCCGCGACATCGTGTCGCTGTCGCTCGCGTCGCTCCTCGGGCGGCCGGTCGTCTACGAAGCGCATGTCAAACCGGAACTGCGCTCGCCTCGCGGACGGCTGCTGCACTGGCTCTTCGCCCGGCCGAATTTCTCGCACCTCGTTTGCACCACGTCCACGTTGGCCGATGCCTATCGCGCGGATTATCCCGAATTGTCGGGCAAGCCGGTCGTCCTAGCGCCCAACGCCGCGATGCCGCGCGATGGCCGGTCGGAGAGAGCGTCGGTGGGCGGCTGGCCCGGGCGCGCGGACCATCTCCAGGTCGGCTTCGTCGGCCGCCCGTTCCGCGGCAAGGGCATCGAAGCGATGGCAGCCGCGGCCAGCCTCGTTCCGGAAGCCGACTTCCACATCGTTGGTGCCATGGCGGATGAGTGCGACTGGATGGGCGGAGAAATGCCGGCCAACCTCCATTTCCACGGATACCAGCCCAACGGCGCCTTGTGCTGTTTCTACAAGCGGTTCGACGTCGCCGCAGCGCCCTATGGGGCGGAGGTGATGAACGCGAGCAACGTCGAAAGCTCAGCGATCACCTCCCCGCTCAAACTGGTCGAATATATGGAAGCGGGATTGCCGACGATCGTCTCCGACCTGCCGGGCGTCCGCGACGTGGTCGGTTCGGGCGCCTTCGTGGAGTTGGTCGAACCGGGCGACCATGCCCAGTTCGCCGACGCGATCCGCAGGCTGGCGGCCGATCCGGAACGCCGGAAACGGCTTGGAAAAGCCGCCCGCGATGCCTATCGCCGCCGCCACACGACGCTGGCCCGCGCCGGCGCCGTCCTCGACGCTGCGCCCCACCATTGGACCAAGCGCCCCGTCAGATCGCGCGGAGAGGCCCTTGCCGGTTGAATGGACGTCGAAGCAGTTGTTGAAGGAACGGCTGCGGAAACTCTGGAAAAAGGTCACATTGAAGAACCGCCGCCAGGCCGCCCGCAACCGCGCGGCGGTGGCCGAAGCGCTCTCGGTTCTTGCGACCTTCCCCAATCGTATCGATGCGACGCGCCACACGCTTCCGGGTGAGTTGATCGTGTCGCTGACCAGCTATCCGGGCCGGTTCGCGACGCTCCACCTCACGCTCCAGTCGCTGCTCGACCAGTCCGTCCGACCCGACCGCATCCTCCTGTGGATCGCCGACACGGACATCGACCAGCTTCCGCCGGCCGTTCGCGACCTCGCGTCCGACCGCCTTGCCATCCGCGTTTGCGAGGACATCCGGAACTTCAAGAAGATCCTGCCGACCCGCACGGAATTCCCGGACGCCTTCATCCTGATCTGCGACGACGACAGCTATTATCCGCCGAACTGGCTGAAAGGCATCGTCGCCCACTTCGATCCCGCGCGCCCGGCGATCATCTGCACCCGGGCACACCAGGTCACGAGGGCGCCCGACGGATCGCTCGAGCCGTACCGGGCATGGCCCCGCAACGTCTCGGCGGACTGGACCGCCGGCCATCGGCGCGACCTCCTCCCGACCGGGAACGGCGGCGTGCTTTACCCGCCCGGCAGCCTGCCGGAGATGACGCTGGACCGCGACCTGATCCGCAAGTTGAGTGCGACCTCGGACGATGTCTGGCTGTTCTTCATGGGCCGGCAGGCGGGCTTTCCGGTGTCGCGCGTGCCGGGCAAGAAGCGCGAGTATCTCGAATGGCCGCAGTCGCAGGCCGGCGCGCTATGGGCCTTCCACCGCCTGGGCACGAAGGACGAGCATTTGCGCGACGCGGCCGCCCATTTCGGGCTGGAGTAGACTTTCCGATGCTCCTGTCCGGCTGGATCATCCTCGACAAACCCTTGGGACTCGGCTCGACCCAGGCCGTCAGCGCGGTGAAACGCGCCCTGCGCGATGCCGGGGAGCCCAAGACCAAGGTCGGGCATGGCGGCACGCTCGACCCGCTGGCGACCGGCGTCCTGCCGATCGCGCTGGGCGAGGCCACCAAGCTCGCCGGCCGGATGCTCGACGCCACCAAGGCCTATGATTTCACCATCCGCTTCGGCGAGCAGACCAGCACGCTCGACAGCGAGGGCGAGGTGGTGGCGACCAGCGATGTCCAGCCATCGCGAAGCGAGGTCGAGGCGATCCTCCCGCGCTTCACCGGACCGATCGAGCAGATGCCCCCCGCTTATTCGGCGGTCAAGGTCGACGGCAAGCGCGCCTACGACCTCGCCCGCGCCGGGGAAGAGGTCGAGCTGAAGACTCGGGCGGTGACTATCCACGACCTCCGGCTGGTGGCGACGGACGAGGTAAGCGCGACCCTCTCCGCAACCGTGTCGAAAGGCACGTACATCCGCTCGCTGGCACGGGACATCGCACTGGCCCTTGGCAGCGTCGGGCACGTCACCATGTTGCGGCGAACGAAAGCCGGCCCGTTCGACCTCGCGCAGGCGATATCGCTGGACTTTCTGGGCGAAGCCGCTAAGGCGCGCGCACTGACGAGGACGGTTCTCCCGCTCGAGGCGGGTCTGGACGACATCCCGGGCCTCCCCGTCACCCCCGACCAGGCCCTGCTGCTCCGACAAGGGCAGCTCCTGTTCGGGATCCCCGCGAACCCGGGGCTCCTGTTGGCGAAGGACGGCGAAACGCCGGTCGCGCTGGTGGAAAGCGACGGGGCCACGATCAAGGTCGTGCGCGGGTTCAACCTTTGACAAGAATAGGAGTGAACCGATGTCGATTACCGCCGAGAAGAAGCAGGAACTGATCAAGGACAACGCCCGCGAGAGCGGTGATACCGGCTCGCCGGAAGTTCAGGTCGCGATCCTGACCGAGCGCATCGTCAACCTGACCGAGCACTTCAAGACCCACGCGAAGGACAACCACTCGCGCCGCGGCCTCTTGATGCTGGTCAACAAGCGCCGCAGCCTGCTCGACTATCTCAAGAAGAAGGACGTCCAACGCTACAGCGACCTGATCGCCAAGCTGGGCCTTCGCAAGTAACCAGTTTCAAGAAGGGCGCCCCAGCGGCGCCCTTCGACTTTTACGGGCCTGTCGCAATCCGGCGGCAAGTCCGACGACCAGGGGCAAGAGAAGACCGCCCCGAACCGACCGCAGGCCGGATTGCCTGCACCCTAGAGGCCCCACGCGCATCCGGCGCCTGGGTGAGACATTTATGTTCAATATCAAGACTGTTGAAATCGATCTCGGCGGCAAGACGCTGAAGCTCGAAACGGGCCGCGTGGCCCGCCAGGCCAATGGCTCCGTCATGGCCACCATGGGCGAAACCGTCGTCCTTTGCGCCGTTACCGCCGCCAAGTCGGTGAAGCCGGGCCAGGACTTCTTCCCGCTCACCGTCCACTACCAGGAAAAATTCTCGGCCGCCGGGCGCATCCCGGGCGGCTTCTTCAAGCGTGAGCGCGGCGCGACCGAAAAGGAAACGCTGACCAGCCGCCTGATCGATCGCCCGATCCGCCCGCTGTTCCCGGAAGGCTTATACAACGAAGTCCTCGTGATCGCGCAGGTCCTGTCGTACGACGGCGAGAACGAGCCGGACATCGTCGCGATGTGCGCCGCTTCGGCAGCGCTGTGCCTGTCGGGCGTCCCGTTCATGGGCCCGATCGGCGCCGCCCGCGTCGGCTTCAAGGACGGTGAGTACATCCTCAACCCGACCAAGACCGAAACCGAGGAGGGCGATCTCGACCTCGTCGTCGCCGGCACCCTCGATGCCGTGATGATGGTGGAATCGGAAGCCAAGGAGCTTTCGGAAGACACCATGCTCGGCGCCGTGATGTTCGCCCACGCCGCCTCGAAGAAGATCTGCGAAGGCATCATCAAGCTGGCCGAGCAGGCCGCCAAGGACCCGTGGGACCTGGCCACCAGCGACGCCAAGGACAACGCCAAGAAGACGCTCAAGGGCGTCGTCGGAGCCGACATCGAAGCGGCCTACAAGCTGACCGACAAGTCGGAGCGTTCGGCCGCCCTCAACGTCGCCCGCGACAAGGCCAAGGAAGCGTTCGCCGACGCCGAGCCGCAGGAGCAGCTTGCTGCTTCGAAGGCGGTCAAGGCGCTCGAGGCGGACATCGTCCGCACCGCGATCCTCAAGGAAGGCCGCCGCATCGACGGCCGCGACACCAAGACGGTTCGTCCGATTGAGGCGATGGTAGGCTTCCTGCCGCGCGCCCATGGTTCGGCGCTGTTCACCCGCGGCGAGACGCAGGCGATCTGCACCACCACGCTGGGCACCAAGGACAGCGAGCAGATGATCGACGGCCTTGAGGGCCTGAGCTACTCGCGCTTCATGCTGCACTACAACTTCCCGCCCTACTCGGTCGGTGAAGTGGGCCGCTTCGGCGCCCCGGGCCGCCGTGAAGTCGGCCATGGCAAGCTGGCGTGGCGTGCGCTGCACCCGATGCTGCCGACCAGCGAGGAATTCCCGTACACGATCCGCGTCCTGTCGGACATTACGGAGAGCAACGGCTCGTCGTCGATGGCCACCGTCTGCGGCGGCTCGCTGTCGATGATGGACGCAGGCGTTCCGCTGAAGCGTCCGGTCGCCGGCATCGCCATGGGCCTGATCCTCGAAGGCAAGGACTTTGCCGTGATCAGCGACATCCTGGGCGACGAGGACCACCTCGGCGACATGGACTTCAAGGTCGCCGGCACGTCCGAAGGCATCACCACGATGCAGATGGACATCAAGGTCGCCGGCATCACCGAGGAGATCATGAAGGTCGCCCTGGCCCAGGCCAAGGACGGTCGTACCCATATCCTCGGCGAAATGGCCAAGGCGCTCGACCACACCCGTGAAGAGCTGTCGGCCCACGCGCCGCGCATCGAGACGATGCAGATCAACAAGGACAAGATCCGCGAAGTGATCGGCACCGGCGGCAAGGTGATCCGCGAGATCGTCGCCACCACCGGCGCCAAGGTCGACATCGACGACGAGGGCCTGATCAAGATCAGCTCGTCGGACCTCACGCAGATCGAAGCCGCTCGCCAGTGGATCCAGGGCATCGTCGCCGAAGCCGAAGTCGGCAAGATCTACGACGGCAAGGTCGCCAACATCGTCGATTTCGGCGCGTTCGTGACCTTCATGCCGGGCAAGGACGGCCTGGTGCACGTCTCGGAAATCAAGAATGAGCGTGTCGAGAAGGTCGCCGACGTGCTGACCGAAGGCCAGGACGTGAAGGTCAAGCTGCTCGAGATCGACCCGCGCGGCAAGGTCCGCCTTTCGATGCGCGTCGTCGACCAGGAAACCGGCGCCGAACTGGAAGACACCCGCCCGCCGCGCGAACCGCGTGAAGACCGCGGCCCGCGTGGTGATCGCGGCCCGCGCCGTGATGGCGGCCGTGGCCGTGACGATCGCGGTGGCCGTGGTGGCCGCGACCGCGACGACCGTGGCCCGCGCGGCGAAGGCCGTGGCGACCGCGGCCCGCGCCGCGAGCGCCGTGACGACGACAACGGCCCGGCGCCCGAGTTCGCACCGGCCTTCCTGACCGGCAACGACGACGAATAATCGTCCGCGCCCGAAAGGCTAAGGAAGCGCCCCTGCCGGAAACGGCGGGGGCGTTTTCGTTAATATTACTTCGATAAGCGGCCCGCATGAACGCGCCAGTTATCGTCGCCCCAGCGCATAAGGCCGAGCAGCGACTTCGGTCGCTATGCAATGATCGGCGCCTAAAGTTGCTTCAGGAATTCGCTCGGATTGAAATTGCCCTTGCCGCCAAAGACACTGGGACTTTTGGCAAAATGCTACAGGGCTGGATCGGAGAAGATCCGGAACGCCAATCCTTCAAGTCGCTATCCGATGCCCGAAACTTGGTGGCCCACGCTTACGTCGAAATCGTCGACACGGAGTTCGGCAAAATCGCCGTTTGGCGAATGGCCAAGGGCAAGAACAACCTCAACGCCTGCACGATGGATGACAAGGCGCTAGAGAAGTGGTTCGACGACATTCAAAAGAAGACGAAACGACTCATCAAAGAGCTCTCTTAAATCCGCTCGTCCACCTGCTTGTAGGCGTCGGCGTGGTTCATGCTGTCGATGTCCATCGCGCGGTACGCGGGGCAGCTTCCGGTCAGGCCGGTGACCAACAGCAGCGCGCCCACCACGCCCAAAAGCGCGGCGAACCAGCCGGCGACCAGTCCCATGGCGATGAGGAAGGCGAACACGGCGCCGATGACGATCCTGACGGCGCGATCGGCGGGTCCGACGTTCTTGATCATGAATCACCTCCTTCGGGCCAGCGTCGGCGCGTCGAAGGTCGGCGTTGGCGGGTCAGCCCGCGGCGGTTCAGCCCACGGGGCTCGCCGCGACTATAACACGCCGGCGATGAATCCGCCAATTGAAGGAAGGCCGGACTGGTGGAGCTGAGGGGAATCGAACCCCTGACCTCTGCAGTGCGATTGCAGCGCTCTCCCATCTGAGCTACAGCCCCACACCCGTCCGGCAGCGCCCCTTTAGCGACGGATTTTCCCCTTAGCAACGCTGTTCGAAGGCGAATTCGCACCTTGTCGCGGCTGGCCGTCCGCTCGGCGCGCGACGCGCAACATCCCTCCTGCCGGAACGTTTCAGTTTCGTGGTCCCGTGATGGGGAACCTGTTCAGTAAAAGGAGGAGATTTCCATGACTTATGGTCGCTACGAAAGCCGCCGTAACTGGCGCGAGCCGCGTTCGCGCGACGATTACCAGGGCGAGCGCAGCCAGTGGCGCGGCGACGAGGACCGCGGCTTTTTCGAACGTGCCGGCGACGAGATCGCCAGCTGGTTTGGCGATGACGACGCCCAGCGGCGCCGCGAGATGGACGAGCGCCGCGATGACGATTACCGCCGTCCGCAGGCGCCTTATGGAGCCGCATCGGACTATGGTCGCGGCGATTATGCGCGCAGCGACTACGACCGCTTCGAGCGCAGCCCGCGCTTCCGCGACGAAGGCTACCGCCGCCCCTACACCGGCCGCTTCAGCGGTCGCGGGTTCGGCGACAGCGGGTATCGCGAGACCGGCTTCGACCGCAGCCCATCGCGCGAGGATCGCTTCGACCGTGGCTTCACGCAGCGCGACTTCTCCGGTCAGGCGTCGGGCCTGCACGATCCGCACTACAGCGAATGGCGCCGCCGACAGATTGACAGCCTCGACCGCGACTACGACGAATATCGCCGGGAGAACGAAGGCCGGTTCGACAACGAGTTCGGCCAGTGGCGTGAAACCCGCGCGATCAAGCGCCAGATGCTCGGCACCGTGAAGGAGCATATGACCGTCGTCGGGTCCGACGGCGAGCATGTCGGAACCGTCGACAAGGTGCGCGGCGACCGCATCGTCCTGACCAAATCGGACAGCGACGACGGCCGTCATCATCTCATCAATTGCTCGATGGTCGACTCCATCGACGGCGACACGGTGAAGCTCAACGTGCCGAGCGAGGAAGCGAAGTCGAAGGCGTTCAGCGATGCGCGCCGCGACAGCGCCCTGTTCGAGCGTGACGACAGCCGCAGCGACGGCCCGCACATGCTCAACCGGAGCTTTTCGGGCACCTACTAAGCCCGCCAGTCTCCCCCCGTCGATCGCATGATCGACGGCACATGGAGGGCCCGGCTGCAGGCCAGCGCAGCCGGGCCCTTTCTTGTGCGTCCATTCCGTCCTAATCCGAAACCCGACGTGACGGAGGAGAATGACGATGGCCAAAGCCTGGCACCTGACGAGCCGGCCCAACGGCATGCCGGTAGAGAGCGACTTTGCCTTCAGGGACATCGACCTGCCCGCGGTCGGCGAGGGCCTCGTGCGGGTGAAGAACCTCTACCTCTCGGTCGATCCCTACATGCGCGGCCGCATGAACGACGTGAAGAGCTATGTGCCCCCCTTCCAGCTCGACGCCCCGATGGAGGGCGGCGCCGTGGGCGAGGTGGTCGAGAGCGGCGATTCCGGCTTCGCGCCCGGTGACCTCGTCTTCCACATGGCCGGATGGCGCGACGAGGCGGTGGTGCCGGCGTCCGCGCTCAACAAGCTGCCGGCGATCCCAGGTGTCGAGCCGCAGGCCTTCCTCGGCAATCTCGGCCTGACCGGGGCGACCGCTTACTTCGGCCTGTTCGACGCCGCCCAGGCCAAGGAAGGCGACGTGGTGTTCGTGTCGGCGGCGGCCGGCGCGGTGGGGTCGGCGGTCGTCCAGATCGCCAAGGCAAAGGGCATGATCGTGATCGGTTCGGCGGGCGGCGCTGACAAGTGCGCCTTCGTATCGTCGCTCGGCGCCGACGCGACCGTGGATTACAAGGCCGGCCCGGTGCTCAAGGGCCTCGCAGCGGCGCTCCAGCAGCTCGGAAAGCCCGGCATCGACGTCTACTTCGACAATGTCGGCGGCGATCATCTCGATGCCGCCTTCGCCACGGCCAACAAGGACGCGCGGATGGCCATCTGCGGCATGATCGGCAGCTACAATTCCACCGAGCCGATGGCCTTCCGCTACATTATGCGGGTCATCGCCATGCGCATCCTGGTCAAGGGTTTCATTTACACCGACTACCTCGCCCGGATGCCTGAATTCTACCGCGACATGGGCGGGTGGATGGCCGGCGGGCAGGTCAAGAACCGCGACACGGTGGTCGAAGGCCTCGACAGGACGCTCGACGCCTTCATGGGGCTGTTCGAAGGCTCCAACACCGGCAAGATGCTGGTGAAACTGTAAGCCGTCCGCCTTCGGGCAGGACGGCCTAACAGGTCTTCGACGCGCTTAGCGGTTGTACTGGCAGGCGGCGGGATCGCCGCTCGTCAGGCCGCGCCGAAGCGCTTCCATGCGCTGCGCCGACGAACCGTGGGTAAAGCTTTCCGGCACGACGCGACCTTGCGTCTGCTGCTGCAGCGTGTCGTCGCCGATCGCCTCGGCGGCGCGCATGCCTTCCTCGATATCGCCCTGCTCCATCGCGCCCGACCGCTTGGCCCACACGCCGGCATAGCAATCGGCCTGCAGTTCGATACCGACCTGGACCTGGTTGCCCTGGGCCTGGCCGAGGCGCTGCTGCGCCGACTGCGCCTGGTCGAGCGTGCCCTCAAGATCCTGGACGTGGTGGCCGACCTCGTGCGCGATGACATAGGCCTGCGCGAAATCGCCCGGCGCCTGGAAACGGCGCGCCAATTCACCGAAGAATTGTTCGTCGAGGTAAATCTTCTTGTCGGTCGGACAATAGAACGGGCCCATCGCCGACTGGGCGATGCCGCAGCCCGAATTGCCGGCGTTGGAGAACCAGTGGAGGACGGTCGGCGAATATTGCGCGCCGGCCTGCTGGAAGATCTGGCCCCAAACCTGCTCGGTCGAACCCAGCACCTGCCGGGCGAACTTGTCGGTGTCCGGGCTGACCGAAATGGTCTTGCCGTTCTCGCTCGACGCGGTGCCGCCGCCACCGCCGCCCAAACCGCCGCCAAGCGAGGTCAGTGCGCAATAGCCGAGGCCGAGGATCACCAGGCCAATGATGCCGAAGCGCGACAGCACGAGCTGAAACAGCAGCCCGATGATTCCGCCGCCCATGCCGCCCAGCGAACTGGTCCGGCCGCTATCATATTCGACATTCGAACTTCCCGGGCCGTCGAACCGCATCGCCTTGTCCCTCTTCTTTTCCTGTTCGACAAATGCTCCACGAGCGTAACGGTTGCAAATCGTCGCGCGGGGCAACAGGGTCGCTTCCATGAAGCTCAACGGAAAAGTCGCCCTCGTCACCGGTTCCACCAGCGGAATCGGCCTCGCCATCGCCCGCAGCTACGCCGCCCATGGTGCCAAGGTCATGCTCAACGGGTTCGGCGACCCGTCCGAGATCCAGGCGCTGTGCGACGAGCTGGGCGCCATCCATGACGGGGCCGACCTGGGCGACGCGGCGGCAATCGAGGCGATGGTGGCGCGTTGTACGGGCGAGCTTGGCGCGCCCGACATCCTCGTCAACAATGCCGGCATCCAGCACGTCTCGCCGGTGGACCAGTTCCCGGTCGACAAGTGGGAAGCGATCCTGCGCATCAACCTGACCGCGGTGTTCCACACCACCCGCCTGTGCATCCCGGCGATGCGCGACAAGGGCTGGGGACGGATCATCAACACCGCCAGCGCGCACAGCCTGGTCGCGTCGCCCAACAAGAGCGCTTACGTCGCGGCCAAGCATGGCGTCGCCGGTTTCACCAAGACGGTCGCGCTGGAGACGGCGAAGGACGGTATCACCGTCAATTGCATTTCCCCCGGCTACGTCTGGACCCCGCTGGTCGAACGGCAGATCCCGGATACGATGGCCACCCGCGGCCTGACCCGCGAGCAGGTGATGAACGACGTCCTCCTCGCCGCGCAGCCGACCAAGCGGTTCGTCACGGTCGACGAGGTCGCGAGCCTCGCCCTCTACCTCGCCAGCGACGGGGCGGCGTCGATGACCGGCGCCAATCTCAGCATGGACGGCGGCTGGACCGCGGCCTGACCAGGATGATGCGCCGCCTGATCGCCCTTTCCGTTGCCGCGCTCGTGACGAGCGGTTGCACCGTCCCCTTGTCGCTTGGCGCCCCCAAGTCGACGGACTGGCGAACGGCGGCCAATGAATCGGACCGCGAGCGCCTCCGCGACTGGCGACCGACGCTGGAGCGCGCGCTGGCGAAGGCGAGCGCCGCCGGCCACGGATCCGAAATCGCGGTGGAAGGGCCGTTGCTGGCGCTGGATTCGGCGATCGACAGCAACATCCCGACCGGCACCTATCGTTGCCGCGTGATCAAGCTGGGTGCGCGGACCGAACGCAACCGCGATTTCGTCGCTTATGGTCCCTTCACCTGCCGCATCGGCCTGTCCGGCAGCGTCAAATCGTTCCACCTGATCGGCGGCGTGCAGCGCCCGGCCGGCTACATCTACCCGGCCGACCGGCTTCGCTCGGTCTTCCTCGGCGCGTTGTCTCTTGGCGACGAACGGGCAGACATCAAATATGGCATCGATCCCGACCGCGACATGGCCGGCTGGGTGGAGCGAATCGGCGATTCGCGATGGCGCATCGTCCTGCCGGAGCCGCGGCTCGAAAGCCTGGCCGACGTGATCGAACTGGTGCCCGCCGCCTAATCGCTGGCCTTATCCAGGCGCTCCATCTGGTGCGGCGTGAGGTTCAGGGTGAGCGCCCCGAGCAATTCGTCCAACTGCTCGAGGCTGGTCGCCGATGCGATCGGTGCCGTCACCGGGCCCTTGGCCTTGAGCCAGGCGA
Source organism: Pseudomonadota bacterium (assembly GCA_023391375.1). Classification (GTDB taxonomy): domain Bacteria; phylum Pseudomonadota; class Alphaproteobacteria; order Sphingomonadales; family Sphingomonadaceae; genus Sphingomicrobium. The sequence goes on from JAEWBB010000001.1 coordinate 17,408, forward strand.
GCGAGACTGTAGCGAGTGCCGCGCCCGTTTCGCGCCCCACCTCGTCCAGTGCATCGAGCACCGCCTGCCCGCGCTCACTGTCGAGATATTCGATGTTCCGAAGCCCGCGCGGGCTTTTGCCGAGATCGTCCTTCGAGCGGTACTTGCCGGTCAGGAAGCCGTTGGCGAGGCTGTAATAGGGAAAAACGCTGAGTCCCTGGTTGGCGCACAGCGTCTCCAGCGCGCCCTCGAACTTCCCTCGTTCGACCATGTTGTACCACGGCTGGAGCGCGACCGGGACAGCGAGGTGGTTTTCGTGGGCGGCATGGAGCGCCGCCTCCGCCCGCTGCGCGGTGAAGTTGGACAGGCCGATGGCGCGCACCTTGCCGGCCTTCACCAGCGCATCGAACGCACGCAGGCTGTCGGCCAGCGGCACGCCCTCGTCATCCTTGTGCTGGTAATAGAGGTCGATGTGGGTGCCCAAACGCTGCATCGACGCCTCGGCGGCGGGCGCGATGGTGTCGGGCTTGAGGCCAGCCATGAAGCCGACCTTGGTGGCGATGACAACCTTGTCGCGCTTGGACGGGGCGCGCTTCAGCCAGTTGCCGATGACGGTTTCGCTCTCGCCGCCGACATGGCCGGGCACCCACGCCGAATAGACGTCGGCGGTATCGATCATCGTCCCGCCGGCATCGACGAAGGCGTCGAGGATGCGGAAGCTTGTCGCTTCGTCGGCGGTCCAGCCGAACACGTTGCCGCCCAGCGCCAGCGGCGCCACTTCCATCCCGCTGCTTCCCAGCGGCCTTTTCGCAATGCTCATGCCGCGCACCCTAGGCCTGTCCTCCGCCCGACCGCAATCGGCACGGCGTTAAGAGAAGATTTGTAAAGAATTGCGACAGGGGTCAGCATGTCGGTGTTTTTGACAGTGGAGCCGGTGTGGACGCACTGATTGCCTTCTGGAGCCACGCGCTCGCCGCGGCGGTGTTCGCGTCGCTGCTGCTGTTCGAGGTTCGCCGCGGCCTGCTGGTCGACGGCCAGCGCCTTCTTCTCGCCGCGCTCGGCTTTACCGCCGTCTGGGCGTGGCTGACCGCGGTCGCGCCGCAATCCGTCCTGGCCGCCTACGCGGAGACCGCCCGCAACCTGTCGTGGGTCGGCGTCCTCTACCGCCTCAGCCAGTCCGACTCGGACAACAGCAAGTGGCGCGGCGTCGCCCCGGTCTACGGCGCCGTCGCCGGCGTCCTCGGCCTTCAGCTGATGGTCGATGCACTGCCGCTGTTCATCGACGCGGGCGGCCTTTCCGACCGCAACGCGCTCGTCACCACCGCCATCATCCTCCGGCTCGCCGCCGCCGCGGGCGCGCTGGTGCTCGTCCACAACCTGTACGGCCAGGCCGCGCCGGCCAACCGTGCGCGACTGCGGCCGGCAATGTTCGGCCTCGCCCTGCTGTGGGCCTACGACCTCAACCTCTACACCATCGGCTATCTCGACCTGCGCTCGGCGCACGACCTGTTCCAGTGGCGCGGCCTCGCCGCGATCGGCGCCGCCGTACTGCTCGCCGCCGGCGGCGACTGGCGGCAGGGCGGAAGGATCCGCCTGTCGCGCGCCGCCACCTTCCAGTCGCTCTCGGTGCTCGGCATCGCCGGCTATGTCGGCGTCATGGCGATCCTCGCCACCGCCCTCGGGCCAGCTGGAATCGACTGGGGACGGAGCGCGTCGATCGCCCTGCTCGCCGCGCTGACTGCCGCGACGCTGCTGGTCACCACCAGCCGCCGCTTCCGCGGCTGGGCCAAGGTGAAGATCGTCAAGCACCTATTCGAGCACCGTTACGACTACCGGACCGAGTGGCTCCGCTTCACCGAGACGCTGGCCACCGGCGACGCCAGCGGCGGCCCGCTGGGCGAGCGCGTCATCCGCGCCTTTGCAGACATCCTCGACAGCCCGTCGGGCATGCTGCTGGTGCGCGACGAAACCGGCGCGTTGGATAGCGCGGCCGCGTGGAACTGGCCGGGTTCGCCCCTCCTCGCCGCGGCCTCCGCCTCCGGCGAAGTCGGCGCCTTCTGGGAAGCGCTCGAGACGAGGGCCCGGGTCATCGACTTCGAAACGCTGCGCAGCGGTTATGCCGACGACATCGACCTCGACCTGCCAATCCCCTTCGCGCTCGTTTCGGAGCCACGCGCATGGGCCGGCATCCCCCTGATCCACGAAGGCCGCCTCACCGGCCTCGTCCTGCTGGGCGCGCCCGATTACCGCCGCCCGCTCGACTGGGAAGATTTCGACCTGCTGCGCACCGCCGGCCGCCAGGCGGCGTCGAGCTTGGCCGAGGCCCACGGCCAGCAGGCGCTGATGAGCGCCCAGCGGTTCGAGGAGTTCAACCGTCGCTTCGCCTTCATCCTCCACGACATCAAGAACCTGGTCAGCCAGCTCAGCCTCATCGCGCGCAATGCCGAGCGGCATGCCGGCAACCCCGAATTCCAGGCCGACATGGTGGCCACGTTGAAGTCGTCGGTCGGCAAGATGAACGACCTGCTGGCCCGCATCGCCCCCAAGGCAGGCGCGCAGAAGGTCGAACCGCAGCCGCTCGAACTGCGCCCCCGCCTCGCCGCCGCCATCGCTCACGGACGGCGCGACCATCCGGTGGAGTTGCTCGGACCGGCCGGCGCCTGGGTGATGGGCGACGCCGACAACCTCGAGCAGGCGGTCACCCATCTCGTCCGAAACGCGGTCGAGGCCAGTCCGCCGAGCGAGCCGGTCTCCGTCCGGGTCGAGCCCGAAGACGGATCGGTCCACATCGTCATCGCCGACAAGGGCGTCGGCATGGACAGCGATTTCATCCGCGGCCGCCTGTTCCAGCCGTTTGCTTCGACTAAGGACGGCGGCTTCGGCGTCGGCGCGTTCGAGGCGCGGTCGCTGGTCGCCGCGATGGGCGGCCGGCTGACGGTCGAAAGCACGCCCGGCGAAGGCAGCCGCTTCACCATCCACCTCCCCGCCGCGCCCGCGGCCGCCAACGAGAAGAAAAGCGCATGAGCGACAACCCCGTCCTGCTGATCGTCGAGGACGACGAAGGCCTGCAGCGCCAGCTGAAATGGGCCTACGACGGCTATCAGGTGGTGATCGCCGGCAACCGCGCCCAGGCGATCGACCTGCTGCGCGCGCACGAACCGGCGGTGATGACGCTTGACCTCGGCCTGCCGCCCGATCCGGACGGCACCAGCGAGGGGTTCGCCGTGCTACAGGAAGTTCTGGCCCTGAAGCCCGACACCAAGGTCATCGTGGCATCCGGCCACGGCGCGCGGGAGAGCGCACTGAAGGCCATCGCGCTCGGCGCCTACGACTTCTACCGCAAGCCGGTCGACATCGACGAGCTCGGACTGATCGTCGCCCGTGCCTTCCACCTGACCGAGATCGAGGCGGAGAACCGGCGCCTCGAAGCGGCGGGTGGCGGCGCCGGCCTTGGCAACCTCATCACCGCGTCGCCCGAGATGCTGAAGGTGACCGGCACCATCGAACGCGTCGCCGGCGCCGACGTGTCGGTCATGCTGCTGGGCGCCAGCGGCACCGGCAAGGAGCTGCTCGCCCGCGCGGTCCATGAAAAGTCGCCACGGGCCAAGGGGGAATTTGTCGCCATCAACTGCGCCGCAATCCCCGAGAACCTGCTCGAAGCCGAATTGTTCGGGTATGAGCGCGGGGCCTTCACCGGTGCGGTGAAGACGACGCCGGGCAAGATCGAGCAGGCGCAGGGTGGCACGCTCTTCCTCGACGAAGTGGGCGACATCCCCCTGCCGCTGCAGGTCAAGCTGCTGCGCTTCCTGCAGGAGCGAGTGATCGAACGCATCGGCGGCCGCGCGCCGATCTCGGTCGATACGCGGATCGTCTGCGCTACCCACCAGGACCTCGACGCGATGACGGCGTCGGGCGCGTTCCGCGAGGACCTTTATTATCGCCTCGCCGAGATCGTGGTGAAGATCCCCTCGCTCGCCGAACGACCGGGGGACGCGCTGCTCCTTGCCCGGCATTTCGTGAGCAAGTTCGCCGCCGACCATGGCAGCAAGGTGCAGGGACTTGCACCCGATGCCGCCGAAGCGATCGACCGCTACGGCTGGCCGGGCAACGTCCGCGAGCTGGAAAATCGGGTCAAGCGCGCGGTCATCATGGCGGACGGCAAGATGGTCGGCGCAGGCGACCTCGACCTCCCGGGGGCCGGCGGCGGGGCAAGCGACGACGAGCCGCTGCCCCTCAACCTGCGCGCCGCCCGCGAAGTCGCCGACCGGCGCGCGATCCACCAGGCCATGACGCGCAGCGAAAACAACATCTCCGCCGCCGCCAAGCTGCTCGGTATCAGCCGCCCGACGCTGTACGACCTGATGAAGCAGTACCAGCTGGGCGGCTGACCCCGCTCAGGCCCGCGCCGCCCTCGAGAACAGGGCGGCCGAGGCCAGCCACAGCAGGACGAACAGCGCCGTGACGATCATCACGGGGCGGAACGATCCGGTACCGGACGCAGTCGCCATCAGCAGCGCGAACAGGCCGATGCCCCCTTGCACGACCGCGCTGGCGACCATCGCCTTGGCCATGGCTCTCGGCGCGCCCCGCGTCGCGAGCGCAGCGCCGGCGCCGATCAACGGCAACAGCAGGAACAGCAGGTTCGGCGCACTGGATTCCGGGCCGATGATGCCGACCGCGGCATTCGCCCAGAACAGGAAGAAATTGCCGAACAGTGCGATGGCCGCCGCCGCCCGATAGCTCATGTCCCCGGACCGGCGCGCGGCGAATTCGAGGCCGAGGCCGAGGACCAGCAGCATCGTCCCGAACAGCAGGAAGTCGGTAATGCTCCAGTCGACGCCCTCGGCCCCTGCCTGCATGGCGACGGCGGGCAGCGACAGGAGGGCAAGCGCCGCCGCCCAGCCGATCAGCCGCAGGCGGCTCTGGTACCAGTGGGGAGACTTGGAAATCGCGTTCATGAGGTAGCTCCATGGCATCGTGTGTTTCGATAGCCATGACATCGCCCTTCATGACGGTGAGCGTCATGAGCGGCGCCTGAGCAAGCGCTGAAATCAGCCGCCCAGCGCCTCGGCCATCTCGGCAACTTCCAGCCAGCGCATTTCGGCCGCGTCCTTTTCGTCACGCAGTTGGGCAGCACGGGCGGTGAGGTCGGCGAACCGCTTCGGGTCTCGGGCATAAAGGTCAGGGTCGGCCATCGCGTCCTCGATCGCCATGATCTCCCCGTCGATCCGGGCGACTTCGGCCGGCAGCCGGTCGAGGTCGCGCTGGTCCTTGTAGCTGAGCTTCGACTTCGGCCCGCTCGGCCGGTCGTCCGCCTTCGGTGCGGCCGGCGATTTCTTGGTTGCGGGCTTGGCCTCGACCCGCTTGCGCACCCGATCCTCGTACCCGCCGGCGACGACATCGACCTTGCCCGACCCGTCGAGGCCGAGAGTCACCGTCACCGTCTTGTCGAGGAAGTCGCGGTCGTGGCTGACGATCAGGACCGTGCCTTCATAGTCGGCGATCACTTCCTGCAGCAGGTCGAGCGTTTCGAGGTCGAGGTCGTTGGTCGGCTCGTCGAGCACCAACAGGTTGGACTCGCGCGCAAATTCGCGCGCTAAGAGCAGCCGCGATTTCTCCCCGCCCGATAGCGAGCCGACGGGCGCCTCGGTCAGTTCCGGCGCGAACAGGAACTCCTTGAGATAGCCCTTGATGTGTTTCTTGGTGCCGCGCACGTCGATCCAGTCGCCACCTTCCGCCAGTACGTCGCGCACCCGCTTTTCGGGCGCCATGAGTCGACGCTGCTGGTCGATGACGATGCCGGACAGAGTCTTGGCGCGCATGACGTGGCCGCTGTCCGGCGTCAGTTCGCCGGTCAGCAGCTTGAGCAGGGTCGTCTTGCCCGCCCCGTTGGCCCCGACCAGGCCGATCCGGTCGCCGCGCTGCACCCTAAGGCTGAAATCCTTGATAATCGGCCGCTCGCCGAAAGCCTTGGTGACGTTCTCGGCATCGATGACCGTCTTTGTCTTGCTGTCGTCCTTGGCGAGCCCGAGCTTGGCCGTCCCCGGCCCGCCGATCATCGCCGCGCGCTGGGCCCGCATTTCGTTGAGCTTGGCCAGGCGGCCCTGGTTGCGCCGCCGCCGCGCAGTGACGCCGCGCTGGAGCCAGTGAAGCTCGATCGCCAGCTTGGCGTCCAGCTTCTCCGCCGCACGCTGTTCCTCCTCGTAAACCTTCTCGGTCCACGCCTCGAACCCGCCAAACCCGATTTCCGCCCGGCGGATGCCGCCCCGGTCGAGCCACAGGCAACTCTTGGTCAGCCGGGTCAGGAAGGTGCGGTCGTGACTGATGACGATGAAGGCACCGCGGAACCGCTTGAGCCAGTCCTCCAGCCAGTCGATCGCGCCGAGGTCGAGGTGGTTGGTCGGCTCGTCGAGCAGCAGCACGTCGGGGTCCTGCGCCAGCGCGCGGACGATCGCCGCCCGCCGCCGCTCGCCGCCGCTTGCCGTCGCCGTCTCCCGTGAAAGGTCGATGCCCAGCTGGTCGGCGATCGCCGCCGCCTCGTGCGCCGCGGGAGCGCCATCCCTCGAAAGAACCCAGTCCTCGAGCGTCGCGTGACCGGTCATGACCGGGTCCTGCTCGAGCATCACGACCCTCGTTCCGGGCACGATCTTGCGCTGCCCCTCGTCGGTGTCGATCGTGCCCGCGAGGCTTTTGAGCAGCGTCGTCTTGCCCGCGCCGTTGCGCCCGATCAGCGCCAGCCGGTCCCTCGGGCCAATGTGGATGTCGAGATCGCGGAACAGCCAGCCTTCACCCTGGACGAGGCCGAGCTTTTCGAAACTGAGGACGGGAGGCGCCATGCGGCGCGTCCTAGAGGCCACAGAAGCGCTTGAAAAGCATGGCTGTCGCCAGCCTGTCGGCCTCATTCATAGCGCATTCAATGCTTTGTGCTTATCACCGGCGACAGAAAGATTCGCCATGCGCCAGTACCGTAAACTCCTCCTCACGATCAGCGCCGCCCTCGCCGCGCCGATGCTTCATGCTGTCCCGGCGTCGGCCGAGGGCATCCGCCCAAACATGATCCTCGCCGCGCAGGAGCGTGACCAGGAGCGTGCGTTCGACGCCAAGCGCCATGGCCGTTCGATGCCGTTGCCGAGTATCGAGCGCCGGGTCATGCCCTTCATGGGCGGCGCCGACTATCTGGGGCCTGAACTGCGCGGGTCGAGCTATCGCCTGAAGTTCATGCGCGGTGGGCGCGTGATCTGGGTCGACGTCGACGCCGCCACCGGCCGCATCCTCGGCAAGTCGGGCGACTGACGCGACGCGCCGCATCGCGCGCCTTGACCATCCCCCTTCGTTCCGGCCAAGCAACCGTTCAGCTTCGTGCGTGTTGAACGGGCAACATGTTGGCCAATGAAGGAATCTGAATGCGCATCCTGATCGTCGAAGACGAACCCAACCTCGGGCGCCAGCTGCGCTCGACGCTGGAGGGCGCGGGCTATGCGGTTGATCTCGCCACCGACGGCGAAGACGGCCATTACCTCGGATCGACCGAAACCTATGACGCCGTCGTCCTCGACCTCGGCCTGCCGGAAGTCGACGGGCTGACGGTGCTCGACCGCTGGCGCAAGGAAGGCCGCAAGATGCCGGTCCTCGTCCTCACGGCCCGCGACAGCTGGAGCGACAAGGTCGCCGGGCTCGACGCCGGCGCCGACGACTATCTCGCCAAGCCGTTCCAGACCGAAGAACTGATCGCCCGCCTCCGCGCGCTGATCCGCCGCGCCTCGGGCAATGCCTCGTCGGAACTCGTCGCCGGCGACATCCGCCTCGACACCCGTTCGGGCAAGGTCAGTCGCGGTGGCGAGCCGATCAAGCTGACCGCTCAGGAATACAAGCTGCTGAGCTACCTGATGCACCACAAGGGCAAGGTGGTCAGCCGGACCGAGCTGATCGAGCATATCTACGACCAGGATTTCGACCGCGATTCCAACACCATTGAAGTGTTCGTGACCCGCATCCGCAAGAAGCTGGGCGCCGACACCATCACCACCATCCGCGGCCTCGGCTACAGCCTCGAGGATCCGGACGCCTGATGACCGAGGCCGCCGCCACCCCGGCGGTGGCGCCTCCCCCGGCGGCGGCGCCCCACCCGCCGCGCTGGAACCGGTCGGGATCGCTGACCCGCCGCCTGCTCGCCATCTCGGCGGTGTGGATCGGCGTCCTCCTCCTGTCAGGCGGCTATGTGCTTGAACGGGTGCTGGCGACGTCGATTACCGACAACTTCGACCGCCAGCTCGAATATATCCTCAACTCGATGATCGCGGCCTCGGAGATCGGACCGGAGGGCGAGGTGCATTTCAACCGCCCGCTGGCGGACCAGCGATTCCTCGAAGCCTATAGCGGGCTCTATTACCAGGTGAGCGGCGACAATCCGGACCAGGATTTCCCGTCCCGATCGTTGTGGGACCGGCGCCTCCAGGTCGACCAGCGCCACAAGGACATCGAGCTTCACAAGCGCGACAGCCGCGAATTCGCCGACGAGCCGCTGCGGATTCTCGAACGCGACGTCATCCTGCCCGGCAGCGAGACGGTCTGGCGCTACCAGGTGGCGCAGAAGCGCCAGTATCTCGACCAGCAGCTGGCCGACCTCCGCTCGACCCTGCTGAAGAGCTTCGCTGGCCTTGGCCTGGGCCTGATGATCCTCGCCGCGCTCCAGATCCTCGTCGGGCTGTGGCCGCTGCGCCGGGTGCGCGCCGAAGTGATCGCCATTCGCACCGGCCGCAAGAGCCGCATCGCCGAGGATTTCCCGGGCGAGATCGTGCCGCTGGTCGACGAACTGAACGAGCTCCTCGCCCATACCGAAGAGCAGGCCGAGGAAGCGCGCCGGCATGCCGGCAACTTGGCCCATGCGCTCAAGACCCCGCTGACCGTCATCACCAACGCCGCGACCGCGCGGGCGCCGGACCTGTCCGACACCGTCTGCCGCGAAGCGACGACGATGCGCCGCCAGGTCGACCATCACCTCGCCCGCGCCCGCGCCATCGGCCGCCGCGCGGCGTCGCAGTCGCGGGCATCGGTGTACGACAGCGCCCACTCCGTCGAGCGCGCGGTCAGCCGCCTCTACGACAGCGTCACCGTCGACCTCGCCGGCGACAAGTCGGCGGAGGTGCGGGTCGAGCGGCAGGACCTCGACGAAATGCTCGGCAACCTGATCGAGAATGCCGCGAAATACGGCGGCGGACGGGTGTTCGTCACCATCAATCCGCCCGACAAGGGGAAGGTGACGATCGAGATCGAGGACGACGGACCCGGCATACCCGCCGACAAGCGCGACGAGCTGTTCACGCGTGGCACCCGGCTCGACACGACCGGCAAGCCCGGTACCGGCCTCGGCCTCGCTATCGTCCGCGACGTCGCCGAAATCTATGGCGGCGACGCCAGCCTCGACGAGAGCGAGGACCTGGGCGGGCTTCTCGTCCGGCTGACCCTTCCCGCCGCCGAAGCCCACGGCTGATCGTTCGTCGAACCGCCCCTTGCGGGCGCACGAAGCGCGGCTAGTCTCGCCGCCGACCAGTCAGCTTTTCTCCGGGGAATCTCATCATGAAGACCTTGCTTTTCGCTGCCGCCAGCAGCCTTGCGCTTTCGGCCTGCGCCACGACCGCTGTTGCCCCGGCAAGCGATGCCCCCATCGCCGTGACCGAAACCGCCGCACCGGTGGCCGCGAAGGGGCCGCGCTACGCGCCGTTCGGGCTCGAACTGAAGGACATGGATACCGCGGTGAAGCCCGGCGACAGCTTCTTCGATTATGCCCTCGGCACCTGGCTCAAGAACAAGGTCATCCCCGCCGACAAGTCGGGCGCGGGCTATAACTACGAACTGCCGGACGAGATCGAGGTCCAGTTGAAGGGCCTCGTCGAAACGGCGGCCGCCGATCCGGGAAGCCCGCTCGGCAAGAAGATCGGCGATGCCTACGCCGCCTACACCGACACCGCCGCGATCGATGCCGCCGGGCTCGCACCGCTGCAGCCGTGGCTGGCCAAGATCGACGCGGTGAAAACCCGCACCGACCTCGTCCGCCTCATGATGCAGCCGGGCTATCCGAGCATCGTCAATGTCGGCCCGAGCGCGGACCAGGACGATCCCACCCGCTATGCTGTCTTTGCTTCGCAGGCGAGCCTCGGTCTTCCCGGCCGCGACTATTATCTCGACCAGGGCAAGAAATACGCCGACATCCGGACCGCCTACGTTGCCTACATCACCAAGCTCGGCACGCTCGCCGGGTTCAGCGATCCGGCCGGGCGGGCGAAGCGCATCCTCGCGCTCGAAACCGCGGTGGCGAAGGACCAGTGGACGCCCGAGGCGCGCCGCGACCCGGTCAAGACGCACAACGTGATGGACATGGCCAAGCTCAATGCGCTGGCACCCGAATTCGACTGGGCCAACACGCTGGCGGCGATGGGCTATACCGGCGTGAAAACCGTCGACGTGTCCGAACCCAGCGCGGTTGCCGCGGCCGGCGACCGGCTGCGCGACATTCCGATGGCGACGTGGAAGGAATATATGGCCTACCGCTTCGTGCGCGGCCATGCCGATGTCCTGCCGACGGCGATCGACGCCGCCACCTTCGACTTCTTCTCGCATACGCTCCGCGACATCCCGCAGCAGCGCGACCGCTGGAAACGCGGCATCGCGAACATCGACGACAATCTCGGCGAGGCTTTGGGCCAGCTCTACGTCGCCCAGTACTGGCCGGACGAGTCCGCCCGCAAGGCGATGGAGATGGTCGAGGACGTCCGCGCCGCCTACGGCGACAAGATCCGCGGCGCCGACTGGATGGACGCCGGGACCAAGGCCAGGGCGCTCGAGAAACTTGCAGGCTTCGACCCGCGCATCGGCTATCCGTCGAAGTGGATCGACTATTCGACGCTGCAGGTCAGCCGGACCGACCCGCTGGCCAACGCCATGGCGGCCGCCGCCTTCCAGGACCGGCTGGCGCTGGAACGCTTCCCCAAGCCCGTCGACCGCACCTTGTGGTACATGACGCCGCAGACGGTGAACGCCTATTACGATCCGACGATGAACCAGATCACGGTGCCTGCCGCGATCCTGCAGCCCCCGTTCTTCGACGCCAATGCCGATGCGGCGGTCAACTATGCCGAGACCGGCGCGACGACCATCGGCCACGAACTCGGGCACGGGTTCGACGACAGCGGCCGGCAGTATGATGCGCAGGGCCGGCTGAAGGATTGGTGGACCGCGGAAACCGCCGCCAAGTACAAGGTGAAGGCGGAAATGCTGGCCAAGCAGTTCGACGAGTACGAACCCATCCCTGGCGTCCACATCAAGGGCGAGTTGACGCTGGGCGAGAACCTTGCCGACCTCGGCGGGCTGGAAGCGGCCTATGCGGCTTACCGCAAATATGTCGAGCGTCATGGCGAGCCGCCGGTGCTCAACGGCTTCACCGGCGACCAGCGCTTCTTCCTCGCCTACGCGCAGGCGTGGCAGGGCAAGACGCGCGAAGGCGCGCTGCGCGCCCAGCTTCTGACCAACCCGCACAGCCCGGAACGCTACCGGGTCGATGGCATCGTCCGGAACTTCGACCCCTGGTACAAGGCGTTCAACGTCCAGCCGGGCGACAAGCTCTACCTGCCGCCGGAACAGCGCGTGCATGTTTGGTGAGGTGCTGATCGCAGCGGGCCTCGCCCTCGCCGCGCCGATCGCGTCCACTGCGCCGCCGGCGACCCTGTCGGCGGGACCGCACGATGCGATCGTCGATGGAGTCCGTCTCTGGTACCGGGTGGCGGGCAAGGCGTCGGGCACGCCCGTCGTCTTCCTTCACGGCGGGCCGGGCGAGGGCAGCCAGACGTTCGCCCGCTTCGCCGGCCCGCTGCTCGAGCGTGACTTGCGCATGGTCTATCTCGACCAACGCGGCAGCGGCCGGTCCGAACGCCCGTTCAGCAAGACCTATTCGATCCCGCTGATCGTCGACGACCTCGAACGGCTGCGGCTCCAGTGGGGTGTCGAGCGGCTCGATCTCGTCGGGCACAGCTTCGGCACGGTCATCGCCCTCGAATATGCCGCGAAATACCCGGCCCACGTCGACCGGATGGTGCTGACCGGGACCGTGGTCGACGTACCGGCGGCCATCGACCTCCAATGTGCGCGCCTCGAGACGATCGATCCCGCGCTCTACGCGAAAGCCGTCGCGTCGCTCGACAAGGGGTCTGAGCGCAAATGCGACGCGTTCGGGGCGGGGCAGGATTTCGTCAACGCCAACATGTATCCCGATCCGGCGACACGAACGATCGTGGACGACAGCGATTCCGCGGACGGCCTGGGCAACACCGGCGAAATCGGTCAGGCGCTCTTCGCGCAAGGCTTCCTCGACTACCGTTTCAACAAGGGCGACCGGCTGACTATGCCGGTCCTCGCGATCGGCGGCGACAGGGATTTCCAGGCCGTCGACGGGCCGGTGAAGGCGTTCATGAAAACACTCCCGAATGGCCGCTACCTCGGCTACCCGGGACGCGGCCATTTCATGTTCGTCGAGGATCCCGCGCGGTTCGCGAAGGACGTAGTCGCCTTCCTGGACGCGCCGAACCGCTAGCTTTGCGCTTGCCTTGCCGGCCTCCACGGCGCAAACGCCGCGCCAGATGAGCGCCAGCGTCCACCCCCTCCCCGGTACCCGCGCCCCCAGCCTCGACCCGCTGGTCGAGCTGGTCGCCGACGGCATGAACGCGGTCAACGCGGTCATCCTCGAGCGGATGCAGTCGAAGGTGGCGATGATCCCCGAGCTTGCCGGGCACCTCATCGCCGGCGGGGGCAAGCGGATGCGGCCGATGCTAACGCTGTCGAGCGCGGCGTTGCTCGACTATTGCGGCACCCGCCATCACCGGCTGGCCGCCGCGGTCGAGTTCATCCACACGGCGACGCTGCTTCACGACGATGTCGTCGACGGCTCCGACCTGCGCCGCGGCAAGAAGGCCGCGAACCTCATCTGGGGCAACCCGGCGAGCGTGCTGGTCGGCGACTTCCTCTTCTCGCGCAGCTTTGAGCTGATGGTCGAGGACGGCAGCCTCAAGGTGCTCAAGATCCTCAGCCACGCATCGGCCGTCATCGCCGAGGGCGAGGTCGACCAGTTGACCGCCCAGCGCCGGATCGAAACCAGCGAAGATCATTACCTCGCGATCATCAACGCCAAGACCGCCGAGCTGTTCTCCGCCGCCTGCCGCATCGCGCCGGTCGTGGCCGAGGCGGGCGAGGCTGCGGAAAGTGCGCTCGAAGCCTATGGCCGCAACCTCGGCATCGCCTTCCAGCTGGTTGACGACGCGATCGACTATTCGAGCGACGAAGCGACCATGGGCAAGGGCCGCGGCGACGATTTCCGCGACGGCAAGGTGACGCTGCCCGTCATCCTCGCCCATGCACGCGGTTCGGCCGCCGACCGCGCCTTCTGGAAGGCGGCGATGCAGGGCGACAAGGTCAGCGACGCCGACCTGGCGCACGCCACGCAGCTGATCTCGGACACCGGCGCGCTGGCCGACACCATGGCCCGCGCCCGCCTCTACGCCGACCGCGCGATCGACGCGCTGGCGCCCTTCCCCGGCGGCCGCGCCAAGGCGGCGATGATCGAGGCCGCACGCTTCGCCGTCGCCCGGGCCTACTGACGAGAGGGCACCACGCGCCGTCTCAAGCGTAATCTTCCCGAACATAGCGGAGGGCTTGGCAATGAAGATGGCGATGATCGGCCTTGGCCGGATGGGCGGCAACATGGCGCACCGGCTGGTCCAGCACGGCATCGATGTAGTTGCCTACGACCGCGATGCGGCCGCCGTAGCCGAAACGGTCAAGAACGGCGCCACCGGGGCGAGCGACCTTGCCGACCTGCCGAGCAAGCTCGACAAGCCCGCTATCTATTGGCTGATGCTGCCGGCTGGCGAGATCACCGAGAAGGTCATGCGGCAGGTGGGCGAGATCGCCTCCGAAGGCGACATTATCGTCGACGGCGGCAACAGCTTCTGGAAGCACGATGTCGAGCGCTCGAAATGGTTGAAGGAGCGCGGCCTTCACTTCGTCGACGTCGGCACCTCGGGCGGCGTCTGGGGCCTGGAACGCGGCTACTGCATGATGATCGGCGGGCCGGACGAGCAAGTTAAACACCTCGACCCTGTCTTTCGGGCGTTGTGTCCTGGCCTCGGCACCATCCCGCGCACCAAGCGGCCCAAGGGGACGGACGAGTGGCAGGCTGAAATGGGCTATGTCCACTGCGGGCCGGAAGGCTCCGGCCATTTCGTGAAGATGGTCCACAACGGTATCGAGTACGGCATGATGCAGGCTTATGCCGAGGGCTTCGACATCCTGAAGTCGCGCGCCAAGGAAGACATGCCCGAAGGGATGCGCTTCGACCTCAACCTTAGCGACATTTCCGAGGTCTGGCGGCGTGGCAGCGTCATCTCCTCCTGGCTGCTCGACCTCATCTCGATCGCGCTGGCCGAGGATGCCTCGCTCTCCAAATATTCGGGCCGGGTGAACGACAGCGGGGAAGGCCGTTGGACGATCGACGCGGCGATCGAGGAAGCTGTACCCGTCGACGTCCTCGCGGCCGCCCTGTTCGCGCGCTTCCGCAGCCGGGTCGAGGAAAGCTACGCCGACCAGTTGCTCAGCGCGATGCGCTTCGGCTTCGGCGGCCATGTGGAAATGCCTCAATAGGCGTCAGGTGACCTCCTTGAAAGTCCGGCCGTAACCCCAATCGTGAACCTGTTCATCGCAGGACGTCGCGTTGCCGTCCGCATCCAGCGTGATGAGGAAACTGTGGCCATAGCCTTGGCCATAGTCGAGCAGCCGGATTTCCTCGGGCACGGCGACCATCACCGCCGAGGTGAGATTGCTCGGCTCCTCGAGTTGCTTCAGCGCCGGCCGTTGCTCCAGTAGCAACTTCACCGCCGTCTTTCGCTCCGAGGCATCGTCGACAGGCCGCGCCCTTGCCTTGATGGCCAGCGCGCGGATGCTTCCCGGGTTGATGACGTCGCGGCCGATGGCCAACGACACACGATCGTCGCGCTGGAGGTCGACCATCTTCTGGCTCGACCGGGCGATCACGAAGTAGAGCCGGGTTCCCTGGTTGGCGAAGCCGACCATGGTGCAGTGCGGCCAGCCGTCGGGGTCGGCGGTAGCAAGCGCCGCCAGCCGGTTGTCGCGTAGGATGTCGATGACCTTGTCGAGCATGGATGATCCTCCTCGTGTCGGCCGCGCCATGATGCGCCTTTCGAATGCAGGCCTCAAGCGCCCCCTGTCGCGTACCGGCGCTCTCTGGCAAAGGCGGCTTCGTGAACCGCTTGCCCATCGACGATGTCCTCCCCGACCTGCTCGCCGCGTTGCGCGAGGCTCCCCGGGCGCTTCTCGTGGCGCCGCCGGGCGCGGGCAAGACGACGCGCGTCGCCCCGGCGTTGCTCGACGAGCCATGGTGTGCGGGCGAGTTGCTGCTGCTCGTGCCACGCCGCCTGGCCGCCCGGTCGGCCGCCGAATATATGGCGCGCGAGCTCGGGGAAGAGGTGGGCGCGACCATCGGTTATGCCACCCGTCTCGACTCCAAGCGGTCAAAAGCGACGCGGATCACGGCCATGACCCATGGCGTGTTCCTGGCCCGACTGCAGGCCGATCCCGAACTCGCGGGGGTCAGTGCGGTGCTGTTCGACGAGGTGCATGAGCGCAGCCTCGACAGCGACCTTGCCCTGGCCCTGACGCTCGACGCCTCCGCGGGCCTTCGTCCGGACCTTCGCATCCTCGCCATGTCCGCGACCCTGGACGGGGCGCGGTTCGGGCGTCTTTTGGGCGATCCGCCGCGGATTGAGTCGGAGGGCAAGAGTTTTCCACTCGCAATAATTTACGCCGGGAAAAGTCCCGGTGAGCGGATCGAGCCCCAGATGGCCGCCGCCATTCGGCGGGCGCTTGGCGACCATGAAGGCTCGTTGCTGGCCTTCCTGCCGGGCGTCGCCGAGATCGAGCGGACCGCCGACGCCCTCGGAAACCTGCCCGACGACGTCGTTGTTCATCGCCTCCACGGCCAGGTCGATCCTGCTGCGCAGCGCGCCGCCTTGAAGGCGCCGCCACCGGGCAAGCGAAAGGTGGTCCTTGCCACGGCCATCGCCGAAACCAGCCTGACTCTCGACGACGTGCGGATCGTGGTCGACAGCGGACTGGCACGGCGGCCGCGCTACGATCGGGGTGCGGGGCTGACCCGCCTGGTCACCGAGCGCGCCAGCCAGGCCGCGGTCATACAGCGGGCCGGCCGCGCCGCGAGGCAGGCGCCGGGCGTGGCGATCCGCCTGTGGGAAGAAGCAGCGATGGCAGCCCTCCCGCCGCACGACCCGCCCGAAATCCTCGAAGCCGATCTCAGTGGCCTCGTCCTGACGTCGATCTTGTGGGGCGAAGCCGATCCGGCACGACTCCCCTTCCTCGATCCGCCACCTGCCCCTGCCCTGGCCGAAGCGCGGCAACGGTTGGCGCGGCTGGGGGCGATCGACGCCGACGGCCGCCTCACCCCGCACGGGCGCGAGATCGCCGGCTGGCCGCTCGAGCCGCGGCTCGCCCACATGATGGTCGAGGGGGCCCGCCGCGGTTTCGCGGGCGCCGCAGCGGATGCCGCTGCCTTACTGAGCGAGCGCGGTATCGGCGGCAACGATCCTGACCTCGAACTGCGCCACCGTCGTTGGGCCAGCGAGCGCGGGCCGCGTGCCGAGGCTGCCCGTCGCATGGCGGCGCGCTGGGCGAAGCGTGCCGGCGGCAGCGGCGGTGCCTCGCATGACCTCGCCCGCGCCATTGCCCTCGCCTTCCCCGACCGCGTGGCGCGCCGCCGCGATTCCAGCGGTGAACAATGGCAGTCGGTCGGCGGCCGCGGCTTCCGGCTCGATGCCACTAGCCCGCTCGCGCGGAGCGAATGGCTGGCCATCGCGGATGTCTCCGGTGCCGCTTCGGGCGCCCGCATCCTCAGCGCCGCAGCCCTCGAACCGGCCGATGTCGAAGCGCTGTTCGAAAACGACATCGCGACGTATCGCGAGGCCCGGTTCGATCCTGCGACCAACGGCATTTCCGCCACCGTGGGACGCCGGCTGGGCAGCATCAAGCTGTCATCCGCGCCGGATCCGCAGCCCGACGCGGAAACAGTCGCGGCCGGGCTTGCCGATGCCGTCCGACGCCACGGCCTGTCGCTCCTGCCCTGGCCCGAAACGGCCACGGCGCTCCGCCACCGCACCGCCTTTGCGCGACTGGTGGACGAGACCCTTCCGGACCTCGGCGACGACACGCTTCTCGCCGGACTCGAAGACTGGCTCCTCCCCTTGCTCGAAGGAAAGCGCCGGCTCGATGCCATCGCTCCCGGCTCGCTGCGCGGCGCGCTCGACGGCTTGCTCGGGTATGATGGCATGCGCAGCGTCGACCGCCTCGCCCCGACGCATCTCGATACGCCGGCCGGCTCGTCGCATCCGATCGACTATGCCGCGCCCGGCGGGCCGGCCGTCGAGGTGCGGGTGCAGGCCCTTTACGGCGTGCGCGATCACCCGTCGGTCGCAGCCGGCCGCGTGCCGCTGACCCTGCGCCTCACCAGTCCCGCACACCGGCCGATCCAGACGACCAAGGACCTGCCCGCTTTCTGGGCCGGGAGCTGGCGCGACGTGGCGAAGGAGATGCGCGGGCGCTACCCCAAGCATCCCTGGCCCGACGATCCCGCCGCGGCCGACCCGACGCTGCGCACCAAGCGCGCGTCCCGCACTTGATTTAGGCCCCGCTTTTCGCCAATCGCGCAATACATGACGACCGCCCGCATCATCGAGGAACAGCGCAAGACCACCCAGTCGGGCAAGGCCAAGGCCGGGCGCTGGACGCTGGAGTTCGAACGCAGCGAGGCGATGCGCCCCGATCCGCTGACCGGTTGGGCCGGCTCGGGCGACACGAAGACGCAGGTCCGGCTGAACTTCGACACCAAGGACGAAGCGCTGGCCTACGCCACTGCGAAGGGATTCGACGTGCACCTCGTCCCCGCCGCGCCGGTGAAGCTCAAGCTGCAGGCTTACGCCGACAACTTCCGCTAGGGCCTAGCCCGTCCCGCGCTCACTGATGAAATGGCTGATCATCGGCTGCAGGTTGCTGTCGTAGGTCGCCAGCACGTTTCGCGGCCCGGCGATGTCGAAATGGCTCAGCAGCCTTTCCCCGTTCCAGTAGTGCAGGCCGAACGCCGGGGCGTCGCCCAGGATCAGCGGCCTCTCGTCGGGGTGCGACGGGTCGATCCCATCGAGGTCGAGGGCCAGTGGCGGCGCGGTCGACGAGACGACGGTCAGCGGCTTGCCGGCAAAGGACGCGGCCATGTTGCGATGGACGTGGCCGGCGAGGATGCCGACCACCTGTTTGGCCGGCGCGATCGCCTTTTCTAGCCGCCGCACCCAGCGTTCGCCCGATAGCGCGCTCATCCAGTCGATGCCGGTGTCGACGGGCGGATGGTGGAGGACGACGACCGTCGGCTGGCGCTTTTTTTCCGCCAGCCGCGCCTCGAGCCAGGCAATGCGCTTGGCGCACATCATGCCGCCATGCCGGCCGGGATCGAGCGTATCGAGCACGATGACCCGCAGCCCGCCAACCTCGGTTTCGTACTGGACGAAGCCGTTACCGTCGTCGGGCAAGTTTGGCAGCACGGTACGGAAATTGGTGCGGTCGTCGTGATTGCCGACGGCCCAGAGGACCGGACCGTCCCACCGGCCGACCAGCGCCACCATGTGGCGATAACTGTCGACATCACCCTTGTCGGTGAGGTCGCCGCTCGCGATCAGCGCCAAGGGCTTGGGCCGCATCGCCATCAGCTGGTCGATGACGAGGTTGAGCCGGCGGACGTTGAGTTCGTGCGGGTTGTCCTCGTCGAACCCGATGTGCAGGTCGGTAACGTGCGCGATCAGGAACCCGGACTTCTCGATCTTGGCCACGATGTTTGCTGCCCCCACCCCGGTGCATCGGGATGTGGGGACGCCCGGTCTTTGTCAAAGGAAAAGCCGCACTTGATGTACATCCAAAGCAAGGTCATGGTGAGCCCGCCGAGCTAGGGGGAAGTTTGCGTTCCATCACTGTCGGCCTGGTGATCGGCACCCGGCCCGAAGCCATCAAGATGGCACCGGTCGCGCACGCCCTTGCCGATCGCGGCCTGCAGCCCTGGATCCTCCTCACCGGCCAGCATCCCGGCCTGTCGCCAAGTGAGCACGGCCTCGAACGCTACGAAGTGACGCCGCTCGGCTGCGGCGGCCTGTCCAACCCGCAGGCCCACGCCGAGATGGTGAGCGAGGGGCTGCAACGGTGCTGGCACCCGTGCGCGCCCTCCCTTGTGATCGTGCAGGGCGACACGTCGAGCGCGCTGGGTGGGGCACGGGCGGCGCACGCCCGCCGCGTGCCACTGGCCCATGTCGAAGCCGGCCTCCGGACCTACGACCCCCAGCTTCCCTGGCCGGAAGAGGAATTTCGCATCGAGATCGACGGGCTTGCGGACCTGCTGTTCGCACCGACCGAAGGCAATGCCGACAACCTGCGCGCCGAACGTGTGCGGGGGGCCATCATGGTCGCAGGCAATCCCGGCATCGATGCGCTCCTGTCGCGGACGCCGCGGCGACCGTTCCGCCTGCTCCGCTCGCGCAAGCGCCCCGCGCTCCTCGTCACATGCCATCGCCGCGAGAATTGGGGCGACGGGATTGCGCGCGTTGCTTCCGCATTGGCCGCGCTGGCCAGCAGCGGCAGGGCGAGCGTCGACTATGTGCTCCATCCCAATCCGCGGGCCAGCGAGCAGGCGTTCGAGCAGCTGGGCGGAAGGCCCGGCATTCGCCTCCTCCCGCCACTGTCGAGCGAGGCGATGATCGCCGCCATGCTTCGCGCTGACGTCCTGCTCAGCGACAGCGGCGGGATGCAGGAGGAGACCGCGGCGCTCGGTCTTCCGATGCTGGTGTTGCGCAGCAAAACCGAACGTCCGGAATCCGTGGACAGCGGGAACGCGGTGCTGGTCGGCACGGATCCCGCGGCCATCGAACATTGGGTCGACCGGTTGCGGCTCGAATCGCACTTGCGCGCCCGTATGGCCCGACCGGCCCTACCGTTTGGCGATGGACAAGCGGCATCCCGCATCGCAGCGCATTGCGCCGCATTCCTGGCACAGGATGAAGCCGAGGAGCGCCGGATCGCCTGATTGACAGCCCTGCCCCACTCGCTCATAGGCGCCACGGCCTTTGCACGGCCCCTTCGTCTAGCGGTCTAGGACGTCGCCCTCTCACGGCGAAAACACGGGTTCGAGTCCCGTAGGGGTCACCATCCGCCCTTCATCGGGTTAGCCCCAAGACCTTAGGTCGAAATCAATCACTCAGTCACCGCCCGATAATCCAAATGGCTAGTACAAAAACGAGTTTTCGGATGCCGAGCCCGAGCCGGACTGATCGAGCCGACCATCGTTGTCACTCCGTCATCCGCCCGCGCTCAAACGACGGGAGTCCAAGCGGGCATTTGGGATCGGAAGCGCCGTAGGACCGTCAGGTAAATCAGAACTCCCAAAGTATTCCACGCAAGGAACCAAACCTTGGTCTGCCCAGGCAGGCTAAAGAAAAGGTAGGCGCACCCCACGACCGCGATGGGCCCCACAAGCCACGCGGCCGGCGTGCGGAATCCTCTTTCGGCAGCAGGGTTCCGGCGGCGCAATAGAAGCATACACGTGGCCACCGCAGCAAAGGCCAACAGCGTGCCCGCATTGGCAAGCGCCACAATTTCATCGAGGGGAAAGAAGGCTGCGATCGTCCCCACGACGATGAGTGTGAAGATGGTCGTGCGAACCGGGGCGCCCCTATTCGACACCGCGGCCAATCCGGAAGGCAGCAGGCCGTCGCGGGCCATGACGAAAAAGATGCGGCTTTGCCCGTAAAAGAAGGCGAGAATGACCGTCGGCAAAGCAATGACCGCCGAAATGGCTAAAAGTTGCGCCGCCCTGCCCTCGCCGATTCCACGAAGGATGAGGGCAAGCGGCTCCGGGCTATTGGCAAATTCACGGAATGGGGCCGCGCCCAGCGCGATCGCCGCAATGATCGTGTAGATAGCCGCGCACGCCAGCATGGACCCAACGATACCGATCGCCAGGTCACGCTTGGGATTGCGCGTTTCCTCGGCCGCCGTGGCGATGGCGT
This sequence comes from Pseudomonadota bacterium, assembly GCA_023391375.1. GTDB lineage: Bacteria > Pseudomonadota > Alphaproteobacteria > Sphingomonadales > Sphingomonadaceae > Sphingomicrobium. Next base: position 38,554 of record JAEWBB010000001.1, read on the forward strand.
CGAAACCGTAGAATGCGGAGAAGATGATTGCGGCCGCAGCCATGATACCCCGTTCCACGCCATCCGGACCGGTCTTTGCAGCGAAGCCATAGGGATTGAAAGGCGCCAGATTAGCAGTTTCGAAATGAGGTAACGCGACGACGACGAAGAGAACGAGCGCCGCGATCTTGAGGAGAACGAGTGCCGCATTGATGGCGGCGCTCTTGCGAGTTCCTGCAACCAGCAGCAGTGCGACAGCGCCGATGATGACGACGGCGGGCAGGTTGACGATCCCGCCAGCGTGAGGTCCCTTCATCAACTCTATCGGGAAACCGGTCCAAGCGTGAAGAAGCGGCGCCGCATAGCCCGACCAGCCCACCGCTACCGCGCTGACAACCAGACTATATTCGAGGATCAGGCTCCAGCCCACGATCCATGCGAAGGGAACGCCGAGCACCACGCGGGTATATGTGTAGGCACTGCCGGACGCCGGTATCATCGAGGCCGTTTCCGCATAGGCCAATGCGGCGCAAGCGCATACGAACCCTGCGATGGCGAACGAAACCAGGACGGCTGGCCCCGCCTTGTCGGCACCGACCCCGATCAACGTCAGGATCCCGGTGCCGACGATCGCACCAACGCCCATGAAGACGAGGTGTGGCCAGCTCATGGTCCGCGCCAAGCCAGCGCGGGCACCGGTCGCGTCACTCTCTTGGAACGCGCTTTGGTCGCTAACGTAATTCACAAAGCGCCTCCCTTGCTGGCGATGTTGATCAGCCGGCGATGAATTTGCTCAGAGCGATCGATGCGGGGAGCCCGATCACCAGGACCGCGCCGAGCAGATAGGCGGGCAAACCAATCGATTTGGTCATTGTCTTTCTCCTGTCGCGAAGGGGCGGGTTGCAGCCCTTCTCGCCTCCGAAGATACCGGCGATGGAGCAGCATGGGTGACGGAAGATATTGACGGTTCCCGCAGTTTCTGCGGTGTTGGCGATATGGAGCCGCAGCATCTGTTAGACACCATGGATCGGAAGATCCTCACTGTCCTCCAAGCGCACGGCCGACTCACCAATCAGGCGCTCGCCGAGAAGGTATCCCTTTCACCCAGCGCCTGCCTGGCCCGAACGCGGCGGTTGGAGCGGGACGGCTTCATCCAGGGCTACCACGCTCGACTGGACCCCTACAGCATCGGTATTGGGCTAGTCCTGTTCGCAGAGATTACACTTGAGGGACGCGAGGCGGATGAACAGCAACGCTTCGAAAAGGCGGTCACGACGATCGCCAACGTCGTCGAGGTTTCCGACGTAAGCGGTGACGTCGATTACCTGCTCAAGGTGGTGGTGCGCGACATGGGCGAATGGACTCTCCTAAAGGACGACCTTCTGGGTCGCGGGCTGGGCGTTCGCCGCATCACTACCCATGTCTTGATGCGAAAACCGAAGATCTTTGAGGGCTATCCTATCCTTTAGCCGGGGCAGCATTTGCTCACGCCGGCTTTAGGTCGAAGCTGTCCGCACGAGCCGCCTGCCAGGCTGCACTGTAAAAATCCCGCTGATGGGAATTGGTCAGCAATTCCCCCTCTTCAAGGAAAATGTGCAGCTGCGAGAACAGCCGGATTTCAGTAAGGCTGACCCGTCGAACAAGGTGGTGCGGGCCAATCTGCTCCGGATTCACAAGACCGGCGGCGGCAATCATTTCCGAAAGAGCGGAGAGCGTATTTCGGTGGAAGTTCGCGACGCGCTCGGCCTTGTCCGGAACCACCAATGCTCGTTGGCGGATTGGGTCTTGGGTGGCCACGCCGACCGGGCAGCGATTTGTATGGCAGGACAAGGACTGGATGCAGCCGAGGGCAAACATGAAACCGCGTCCGGCATTGGCCCAATCGGCGCCCAGCGCCATCACCGCCGCGATGTCGAAAGCACTCACGATTTTGCCGGCCGCGCCAACCTTGATCCGGTCCCGAATACCGGCTCCCACCAACGTATTGTGAACGAATAGCAGACTCTCGCGCATCGGCATGCCGAGGTGGTCGGCAAACTCCAGCGGAGTGGCCCCGGTCCCGCCTTCTGCGCCATCAACGACAATGAAATCTGGATAGACGCCAGTCTGTTTCATCGCCTTGACCATGCCCATGAATTCCCAGGGCTGCCCGATGCACAATTTGAAGCCTACCGGCTTGCCCTTCGACAGTTCCCGCAGCCGGTGGATAAATAGAGCGAACTCGATCGGCGTCGAGAACGCTCGGTGCCTCGACGGCGAGATGCAATCCTCGCCCATCGGAATGCCGCGCGTGAGGGAGATCTCTTCTGTGATCTTCTCCGCCGGAAGGATTCCGCCATGGCCGGGCTTGGCGCCCTGGCTCAACTTGATCTCGATCATTTTGACCTGCGGATCGATCGCCTGCTCGGCAAACCGGCCGGAGTCGAAATTGCCGTCTGCGGTTCGGCACCCAAAATAGCCGGAACCGATTTCCCAGATCAGGTCGCCTCCATGTTCGCGATGATGCGGACTGATGCTCCCCTCGCCCGTGTCGTGCGCGAAACCGCCCATCGCCGCCCCTTTGTTGAGGGCACGAATGGCGTTGGCACTCAAGGCACCGAAGCTCATCGCTGAAATGTTGAAAATTGATGCGGAGAAGGGTTGCCTGCAGTCCTGGTTGCCGATGCGGACGCGGAATGTTGTTGGGTCACTGACCGGAGCAGGGCGCGTCGAATGGGCGATGAACTCGTAGCCGTTCTCGTAGACGTCGAGCAACGTGCCAAAGGCCCGATCACTGCTTTCATTCTTGGAGCGCGCGTAGACCAATGATCGCTGGCTGCGTGAAAACGGCGTCTGCTCATGATCGCCCTCAATCAGATACTGACGCAGTTCAGGTCGGATCTCTTCGAAGAACCAGCGAAGGCGACCGATGATGGGATAGTTACGCCGGACCGAGTGAAGCGGCTGAAACAGGTCATAGAGACCGATCAGCGTCAGGCCGGCCGAGATCATAAACGGCGCGATCGCCCAGATCCGCGGCAGGTAATATCCGGAGACAATGGCGACGATGACGCTGAACGCGAGCGCCGTGAAGCGGGTGAAAAACACCAGGTTCCTCCAATGCGTATCGTTCGTGGCCGGCGCGAACCTGAAAAGGCCCGCCCCCGCCACCATAGGACCGAGAAGCCGATCAGTGAATGCGATTGGGCTGAGTGACGCTGACGACGCGAAGACGCCGCGAATGGCCGTTGATGTCCGGCCAATCGATTTCGCTCTTCGCGCGCAGCCCCAGCAGGGCCACGCCAATCGGCGTCAAGATCGAAATTTTGCCGGCGGCGATATTCGCCTCACCGGGAAGCACAATCTCGACCAATTGCCGACGTCCCGATCGCTCGTCGACGAAGTCGACCAATGACCCCAACCGGACAGCGTCTGGCGGCAGCGCATCGGAGTCATGCAGTGTCGCCCGGTCGAGTTCTTCGAAGAGCTGGATCGCCAGCGCCGGATCACGATGCTCGACCTGGAGAGCAAGGCGCACGATCGTCTCATGGTCGGAATTCAGTATATGTATAGGTGGACGCATCGCGCCCCGTTCGTGGCTCATGGCACACTCCATCGATTTGCAAAGAATAGCGTTCCCCGAGCCGCAACAGCTCGGGGTCAGTCTCGCGCGGCGAGTTGGCCAGCGTGCAAAAGAAAGCGATGGAAAGCGATGTTCAACACAGCGTCATGGACGTGGTGCTCGGCCCATGAAATGTCAACTCGTGGCTTGACGCGGGCGGTCGGCTCCCCGCAACTTGCCGTGGCTTTCCGCCGTTCATGTCGCTCGCCGGCGGGCCAGCCTTTCGACGGCCCCCTCGCCGCGGATTACCGACTTCGTGATCGGTCGCACGGAACTTATAACCCCTCAACTACAAAAGTATGTCACTCTGCTGCAGCGATCCCACGCCAATCAGCGCAATGGCGAAGTCCGCGTCGCCGCCGTCGTGATTGCCGAACAAGATTGTCACGGGGCCACTCAACGGGCTGGGGCCCGCAAAGCCGTCAATGTCGACATTCAGGGCTTTTTCTGCGCCCTGCACGCTGTCGTAGGTCTTGAACCACACCGTTCCTGCATCCTTCGACACGCCGCTGCCTTTCCAAGCAAACGTGTCATTGAACGCGGTCTTCGTGTTGGCATCTAGGGCTGCCAGGTCGATCTTGTCCCCGCGTTGGAAGTCTAAGACCGTGTCAAGACTGATGCCCCCCGCCTTGGTTGTAACTTTCGTTCCATATTCGCCCACGAAAAAGTCGTTGCCCGCCCCACCCGTTAGAAAATCTTGGCCGTCGCCACCCTTGAGGATGTCGCTCCCGTCGCCACCGAACAGATAGTCTCGGCCCGTCCCGCCTGTCAGCGTGTCGTTCCCTCCAAGTCCGTACAATGTATCATTGCCGGCCTTGCCATTCATCGCGTCGTCCTTGGAGCCGCCCGTCAGAGTGTTGTCGAAGCTATCCCCGGTTAAAGCTGCCGCCGCTTGTGCGTCGCTGATCGCACCGATGTTGCTAGCCGCGTTGATGACGCTGGCTTCGCTCGCCAGCTGAGTCGCGACGCTAGCAGGCACGTCGCTGCCCAATGCATTGTCCAAGATAGTGTTGAGTGTCGCTGCGTTCGCCAAATTGACCGGACCGTTCGCGACAAGGCTTGCCAGCGCGCCCATCGTCGCTGCTTCGGTCGCGCCGGTTGCGTCGGGCAATGTTTCAGCGGTTGTGACCAGGTTGACGATGAGCGCCGCCGCCTTCTGCGCATCTAGCGCTCCCGCCCCACCGCCCGGGGCCAGCAAGTCGGTCGAAAAAAGATCGAGCGAGGTATTGAGCCCTAGCGCGCTTTTGACTTGTGCCTCCGCCGCTGTCGCGCTTACCGAACTTGCGGCCATCACCGCAGCAATCAGGGTGGTGAGCGGGTTTACGACGCTGGCGTTGTAGGGGGAGCGCATCACCATCTGGTTGGCCAGACCGGTGTCCTTGTTGACACCGCCTACTGCGACAATCGCGCCAGCTTTATTCACGTTCAGTGTGAAATTTCCATCGGCGTCCGTAGTCGTCCAGGCTTCGCCGCTGTCGCGAACGCCGTTGCCGTTAACATCAACGAACAAAGTCGCGCCCGCGACGTAGCCATCGGCGACCACACCATCGAGCGTATTGATGACGGAAGCCAAGGTCAGGATGTTTGACCCTGCCACCGTCTCGGCCAGCACAAAGCCGCCGTTCGCGATCGTAAGCGTCTGGTCGACAGTGGCGTCGCCATTGCCGTCGACCTGTACGATCGTTTGCGTTCCGTTGATCTGGTAACGATACTCGCCCGCAGCGCCGCTGAACGCCGCGTTGCCGATGAAATGGTTGGCAAGCAGCGGGCTGCCGCCGACTTCCAAATTATTGAATCGCAGATCGATTACATCGTCGATGTCGAAGTCGGTGATGACGTCGCCATTCATGCTGTCTGCAGCATAGGTGTAATCGTAAATGTCAGCGCCCCCGTTACCGGTGTATCGATCGTTGCCGAGCACTTGACCCGTCGCATTCGCAAAGAAATCATTGCCGGCCGATCCGATCATGATGTCGGTGCCATCGTGTCCGCCGAGGATCAGAAGGACGCCCGGGATGTCGGTGTAGCCGGACGCGTCGAGCGTCACGGTGCCGGTCCCGACGCCCTGCGCTACGATGGTCTCGACGTCGGTGAACCGACTGACCTGTCCATTGGCGGTAATTGTCGCGGCGCCCGCATCGTTGCCGATTGTGATCGTTACCGCGCTTGACGAGTCGACGTACGACCAGGCGGTGTCATTGCCCCCGCCGCCATCAACCGTGTTGCTTCCGAAACCAGTGAAGATGCGGTCGTTACCCCCGCTCCCAAGCACGACATTGTCGCCATTGCCGAGCCGGATATCGAGCGGGTTGGCGTTGGTCGACACGAACCCGCGGGCATCGATCGTGTCGTCGAAGTCGCCGTTGCCGACGGTCGACAGGTTGATCCGTTCGACGCTGGTGAAGCTGGTGTTGAGCGTGCCGCTGCTGTCGGTGATGCTGCTCGCGCCGATGACATAGGTCCGCGCGCCAGTTGCGGCCGCGAACAGGCTCACATCGCCGGTGATCATGTGCAGCCGGTCGCCGCCGCCCAGGCCGCCGTCGATGAAGTCCGCACCCTGACTGCCGAAGAAGATGTCGTTCCCGGCCCCGCCGTAGAGGCTGTCGTTGCCCGGCGAGGTGGTGAACGTGTCGGCTGCGGGCGTACCACTGGCGCCGATGATGTGCAGCAGGTTCGACCCCGGCGCGGTTTCGCCCAGCGCGAATTGGCCGTTGGCGATGGTCAGCGTCTGGTCGGCAACGCCATTTCCGTCGGTGTCGACCTGGAGGAAGGTCTTCCCGCCTTGCGCGTAGTAACGGTATTGGCCCGCAACCCCGGTGAAGTTGAAGTTGCCGATGAACTGGTTGCCGAGGAACCCGCCGCCGTTCGCCGTCGGGTCGTTGAAGCGCAGATCGATGACGTCGTCCGCGTCGAGGTCGGTGATGATGTCGCTATTCATCCCGCCGACCGCATAGGTGTAATCGTAGGTGTCCGCGCCGCCATTGCCGGTGTAGACGTCGGTTCCGGTCACTCCCTGGAAGATGTTGGCGAAGTAGTCCGACCCGGCGTGCCCGATCGCGACATTGCTGCCGTTGGTGTCGCCGAACAACAGCGTGCCGGAAAAGCCGGTGAGGCCGGAGGCGTCGATCACCGACCCGCCGTTGACCGTGAAGCCGCCAACCCCGGTCAGTTCGGCATTCGAAACCGTGTTGACCACGACGCCGCCGACCGTCGTGACGACGGCGCCGCCGCTCATCGTCACATAGGCCGTCATGCCCGCCAGATTGTCGAACGCGCCCATGACAAAATCGTACCCGTCGCCGGCATCGATCGTGTTGGTGCCGAGCCCGGTGGCGATGTTGTCGTCGTTGTGCCCACCGATGATCGTGTCGTTGCCGTTGCCGGCGCGGATGGTGAGGTTCCGGGTGGCGCCCGAGCCATCGATCAGGTCGCCATAATCGCCGGTCCCGACGGTGCTCAGGAAGATTGACTCGATATCATGGTGGTAGCTGTTGACGCTGCCGTCGCTGGCCCCGACCCATTCGTCGGAGATGGTGAAGGTGCGCGTTCCCCAGGCTGCCCAAAAGCGGTTGCTATTGGCCATGATGAATCGCAGCTGGTCGTAGCCATCCCCGCCGTAGTCTTGGTCCAGCCCGCCCGTGGCGGCGATAATGTCGTCGCCGGCTTGGCCGTAAATCTGGTCGTCGCCCAATCCGCCGACGAGGAAGTCGTCGCCGCTGCCGCCACTCTGTCCGATCAGCTGGAGCTGGTTCGACCCGGCCGACGTTTCGGCGAGCGCGAAATTGCCGTTGGTAATGGTCAGCGTTTCGTCCGCCCTGCCGTCGCCATTGGTGTCGACCTCGACGAAGGTGAATCCCTGGTCGACATCGACGTCGAACCGGTATTGCCCGACGACCCCGCTGAAGGCCGCATTGCCGATGAACTGGTTGGCGAGGAAGCCACCGTTCTGCGCCGGCGTGTTGAACTGGAGGTCGATGATGTCGTCGCTGTCGAGATCGGTGATCCGGTCGCCGTTCATGGCGCCCACAGCGAAGGTATAGTCGTAAATGTCGGCGCCGCCGTTGCCGGTCAGCGTGTCCACGCTGTCGATCCATCCGCTGCTGTTGCCGAAGAAGTCGACGCCGTTGTGGCCGATCACGACGTTGTTGCCGTTGGCAAGCGCGTAGCCGATCTGGCCGACGAATCCGCCCGCGCCGGACGCATCGATCGTCAGGCCGCCGGTGGTCGAGAATCCGTTGATCTGCATGAATTCGGCATTGCGGATCGTGCTGATTTCGCTGCCATTGAAGTCGGTCGTCAGCAGGGCGTTGGTCCCGCTGATGAACAGCGTCCCGCCAAGCTCGTTGTGATAGGAAATGGCGACGGAATCGATGCCTCCTCCCGCCTCGATCGTGTTGCTCCCTGTCCCGGCCGTGATCGCGTCGGCCTGCCCCGTGCCGATGATCGTGTCGTTCCCGCCGCCGGTGGTGATGAACATCGAGTTCGTGAACGTACTGGTAAAGCCGCTGGCGTCGATCGTGTCGTCGTAATCGCCGGTCCCGACGGTGCTGATGGTCATCCGTTCGATCGAGGTCAGGCTGCTGTTAAGCAGGCCCGCGCTGTCGGTCGCAAAGCTGTTGCTCAGGATGTAGATCCGCGGCCCCGCCCATGCGTCGAAGCGGGCGAGATTGCCCATGATCATCGTGAACCGGTCGCCGCCAAGGCCCCCGTCGATGACGTCGGCCCCCTGCGTCGCGTTGATCGTGTCGCTTCCGCCCAGGCCCGAATAGAAGTCGTTGCCCTTGGTGCCCGTCAGCGTGTCGGCACCGCCCGTCCCGATTACGTCCATGGTAGATGACCCCTTCGCCACAAATCTCCTGGCGGGAGGCGGAAGGTGGGGAGGGAGGCCGCCCCCGCACAGGTCTGTTGAACTTGCGTTAACTCGGTGCATGCTGTCATGAAGACGTTCTGAAGCTTTTCTGAAGGATCGGCGGTTGGGGGACCTGCGGCCTAGAGGAAACGGTCGGCGTCAGGCGAGGCTCTGGTCCTTCGCCGAGTGCGCGTTCGATGAAGCGGAATGGTCGCTGACCGTCGACGGCGAGCGCGCGCGCGTCGAGTCCAAACCGCTGGAAATCCTGCGTGCCCTGCTGCTCCGGCCCGGTTGCGTCGTGTCGAAGGACGAACTGCTCGATCTGATCTGGCCCGATGTGACGGTGGTCGAGGCGTCCCTCCCGACCGCGGTGCACAAGCTGCGCCTGGCGCTCCACGACGAGCGGCGGGATCCGCACATGATCGAAACCGTGCCCGGCATCGGCTACCGGCTCGCGGTGCCCGTGGAGCTCGTCAGCGGCCCTGCGGGGGCCGACAAGTCTGGCGCGCCTGACGCTCGGGGCCGCCGGGTGAGCGCTCTCGGCCTGTTGGCGACAATCGGCGTCGCCCTCGCGGCGATGTGGGTGTTGCACGATCGGCAGGAGCCCCGATCGTGGCAGGCCTACAGCGCAGTCCAGAAGGCGCAGCTCACCGCGCTTCGCAAGCTCGACCTGCCGGTCATCGAACGCCTGCTCGCGGCGGGCTGGGATCCCAACGCGGCGTACGACCGCGAAGGGGACGATGCGATGATGTATTTGCTGAATGTCTGCGAATGGGACCCCAACCACGATCAGCGCCAGTTGCTGCTGGTGGCGCGGACCCTGCTCGAAGCGGGAAGCAATTACACCCGCCGCAACGCCTTCGGCGACACTGCCTACAGCATCGCCAAGGCGCCGCGATTCTGCGGGCCGAACCATCCGGTGACGGTGATGTTGCGCCGCATGTGTGTCGATGGCGACGGAAAGGGCGGCGACCGCTGCATGGCTAGCTATGACCTGGCGCGCGGCAAGCACTTCCCGGGATAACGAACGATACGCGGATCCGCGTAACGTCCCTATCTGGCGATGACTGACTCGGGGATTGCATTGACCCAGTTTGACGACCGCGAACGCGCGTTCGAAGGCAAGTTCGCCGGCGACGAGGAAATGCCCACACCGATCATCGGGCCGCAGGTGATAAGTAATCTAGTGTTCGAATTCCAATCAACGCATCGGTCCATACCCTCACTGCCGCTCCTCGCCGATGGGCAACACTTACGAAAACGGCCGCCAGATCGACGGCCGTTCCCACGCAACGCAGACACCGCGGCTGGGTACATATGGCCCGCGGCGTCTACGTAACGTCACGTCTGTATTGATGCTGCGCTCAAAGTGCCCAACCTATGTTGGTCGATCGGGCGCGTTCAGGGGTATCCATCCCCGACCACATGGATTGATCGTGCCGAAGGGGCGCTCTTACCGCCATCCTATGCCGCGCTATGTCTTCAGCTTCTCAAAAGGCGAGGTTTTCACAGACGAGAAACGTCTCGTTTTCTCCGAGCCGAGCGATTGTGCGCGCGGTAGCTCTCGAGGTGCTGGCGGCACTTGATGTGGAAGAGATTGGGCATGACCGGGGCGAACGACCACGAACAATCTAATGGAGTGACCAATAAAGCCGGCGGTCGCGTCATTGTCTTTTGCATAAGTGACCTTTTCCGACCCTACACTGCAAAATAATTGGCCGGCTAACATATGTTGGAGCGCGTCGCCGAGGAGCATCGTAGCGACCTCGAAGGTGATCGAGAGATGTAATGTTCTCCCGCCCGAAGAGAGAATATGACGCGTTCCATCCTGGATCACCTGGTCGAGAAATTCGGGCGGCGCACGCGACTTTCGCAGTCGGATCGCGACGCAATCCTTCAACTTGGCTTTGTCAGGAAGACGATCGAACCGCACGGCCACATCGTGCGGGAAGGCGATTTGGCCGAGACGGCCACACTAATTATCGACGGGCTCGTTATCCGGCACAAAGTCACCCGCGACGGGGGCCGCCAAATTCTCAGCTTGCAGGTCCCGGGAGACTTCGTCGATCTTGAGAATGCCATGCTCCGGGTCGCGGATCATGGCGTACAGGCGCTGACGCGATGTGACGTCGCCGTCTTTCCTCGCCAGAGCATTGTGGACTTGATCGACTCCCATCCACGCGTCGGTCGCGCCCTGTGGATCGACACGCTCATCGATGCTTCCATCTATCGCGAATGTATTCTGAACATCGGAAGGCGCGACGCGCGGGCCGGCCTCGCCCACTTGCTCTGCGAATATGCCCGTCGCCTCGAACTCGCTGGTCTGGCGGAACCGGATGGCTACCAACTTCCGATGACCCAGGAGCAGCTCGCTGACGCACTTGGCTTGACGCCGGTTCATGTGGCGCGCGTCCTTAAGCAGCTCGCGGCCGACGGCCTGATCCGAAGGGATGTTCGCAACATTCAGATTCCCAATTGGGAAAAGTTGAAGACGGTTGCCGGCTTCAAGGAGGGCTACCTCCATCTCGAACAAGTCTTCCCTCTTAACGGAGCTGCGAACATGAACGTCGAGGGCCGTGGAATGCCCTGAAGCCAACATATGTTGGGTAGAGCTCATATTTTTGGCTGAAACCGTAAGGTCTTCTGGACATTTGTTTTGTCGGTCACACACGGGGGCTGCCTCCCGGTCTGAAAGAGGGGATTTGATTCGAGCAATGGACGATTATCCCCTTAAGGGCGGTGACCGGCCCTTTGCTGCTGTGCGAGCCGCGGCGATGGCAGAACTCAATGCCGTGCTGCGAGAGATCGATGATCCCGCCGAGGTGGCTTATTCGGCTGCCCGTATCCTTGGAGAAACGCTCGGTGTCAGCCGGGTTGGCTACGGAACGGTCGATCCTGTCGGCGAAACCATTACAATCGACCGCGATTGGAATGCGCCAGGAATCGAAAGTCTCGCCGGCGTTCTGCACTTTCGCGATTACGGTTCGTACATCGAAGACCTTAGGCGTGGCGAAACGGTCGTTTTTTCCGATGCCGAGACCGACGCAAGAACCAAGGATAACGCAGAAGCCCTGAAGGCCATCAGTGCGCAGGCCGTGGTGAACATGCCTGTCACGGAACAGGGCGGCCTCGTAGCCTTGCTCTATCTCAATCACGCCGAACCGCGAGATTGGTCGGAAGGCGAACTCGATTTCATCCGCGAGGTCGGCTTCCGGACCCGCGCCGTGGCCGAGCGCCGGCGGCTCGAAAGCGCCTTGAGGCAGGGCGAGGCGCGGTGGCGATCGGTTTACGAGAATGCCGCGGTCGGAATGCTCGAGATCGATTCCAAATGGCGCATTCTTGGAGCGAACTCCGCTTATGCGGCGATCGTCGGCATGCCGGAGGCGGAGCTGCGCGACCGAAGCTGTCTGGCCTTCACCCATCGCGATGACGTCGAGCTTAGTGCAAGATCGCTACGGCGCGCCGCGCAGTCGCAGCCTGGAGACCGAATCAGCTTCGACAAGCGGTATGTCCGCCCCGACGGTTCGATTGTTTGGATCCGCAGCAATCTCGCGAAGATCAGCGCGCCCGGAGAACCGATCCGCTTCCTCAAGATCGTGGAGGACATCACCGACGCGCGTCGCGCGCAGGAGGCTCTTCGCGAAGAGTCCCACAATCTTGAGATCCTGAACCGGACAGGCGCAGCTGTCGCTGCAGAGCTCGATCTGGAAAAAGTCGTCCAACTTGTCACCGACGCGGGCGTGGAGCTCACCGGCGCGCAATTTGGGGCCTTCTTCTACAATGTCACCGACGCGGCCGGGGAAAGCTACATGCTCTACACCCTCTCCGGCGTTCCGCGCTCCGCTTTCGAACGGTTCCCGATGCCGCGTAATACCGCGGTTTTCGCGCCAACCTTTGAGGGCGAAGGCGTGGTTCGTTCCGACGACATCACGAAGGATTCCCGGTACGGGAAAAGCGCCCCCTACCACGGCATGCCGGAAGGGCATTTGCCGGTCGTGAGTTATCTCGCGGTGCCGGTCACGGGCCGCGATGGCGCGGTCATCGGCGGCCTGTTTTTCGGCCATGCGGAGGCATCGCGGTTTTCCGAGCGCCACGAGCGTCTCATGGTTGGCATCGCCGCCCAGGCCGCGGTCGCCATCGATAACGCCCAGCTATTCCGAAAAGCGCAGAGCGAGATCGAGCAGAGGGTCAAAGCCGAGCAGTCGCTGACCACCCTGAACGAAAACTTGGAAGCGCGTGTCGCCGAGGAGATCGCCCAGCGATCGCGCGCCGAGGACGCGCTACGGCAAGCGCAAAAGATGGAAACGATCGGCCAGCTGTCCGGCGGGATCGCGCACGACTTCAACAACCTCCTCCAGATTATTCAGGGCAATCTGTCGATGCTCAAGATGCTTGGGCCGGATCAGGAAGGGAAGCGAACCCGCGCGATCAGTAGTGCCCTCATCGGCACGGAGCGCGCGGCGGCGCTGACGCAGCGTCTCCTGGCCTTCTCGCGCCAGCAGCCGCTCAAACCGAAGCCTGTCGATATTGCCGATCTGGTATCGGGCATGCTGGACATGCTTCAACGTACGCTCGGCGAAACGATCCGTGTTCGCCTAGACATTGAGTCCCATCAACCGACCGCCACCGTCGACCCGAACCAACTCGAAAATGCCATCCTGAATCTCGCCGTCAATGCGCGCGACGCCATGCCGGATGGCGGCACCGTGCACATCAAATTGAGCGCCGTTGAGCTCGAGGACGCGGCTTTTGCGACCCATCCCGAACCCGTGTCGGGCGAATTCATTCGCATATGCGTGTCGGATGCGGGTGTCGGTATGGACGCCGATACCGCATCGCGCGCCATGGAGCCGTTCTTCACGACGAAGGAAGTGGGCCGCGGAACCGGGCTTGGCCTGTCCATGGTCTATGGTTTCATCAGGCAGTCGGGCGGCTACGTCGACATTTCGTCAGCGCTCGCGCAAGGAACGACCGTCAACCTCTATCTACCGGTCGTGGCGGACGCGCCGATGTCGGAAGAGGTTGCGACGGCGACGGAAATCCCCCGCGGGAATGGTGAAACCGTCATTCTCTGCGAGGACGACGAGGACGTCCGGCAATTCTCGTCGGAGAGCCTGCGGACGCTTGGTTACAACGTCATCGAAGCGGCGGACGGTCCGGAAGCCCTTCTGCGGTTACGCGATCATGCGCAGGCCAGCTTGCTCTTCACCGACGTTGTTCTTCCCGGCGGGATGACGGGTGCGGATCTTGCCCGAGAAGCGCGCAAAATATGCCCGGGACTCCGGGTCATTTTCACTACCGGTTACGCGCGAAGCGCACTCGACAATCGCGAAGGCGGTGCCGAAGGAGAGATCCTGTTCAAACCGTTCAAACTGGACGACCTCGCGCGACAAATCGCCCGCGAGCTTTCCGCGACCCCCTAGTCTTCAGGCGCTCGCTCGGATCCTCTCAGCTTGATCGGCGCGATGGTGGAGGTAGCGCGGATCGAAGCCAGCGACGTCTGCCAGTGCGCCGGGCCGCATGATCTTCAATTCCCCGTTTGCGAAATCCGCCAAACCTTCGTCGCGGAACTCCCGAAGCATACGGGAAACGTGGACGGAGGTGATCCCAAGCATGTCGGCCAGCATCTCTTGGGTAAGTGGAATGGCCGCGCTTTGACCATGCGTTCGCCCCGACGCCTCCGATCGAGTCCACAACTCGCAAAAGGCATGGGCCATGGCAGATCGTGCCGGCATGGCGCCGTTGCGCTCGACCCACTTCCGAGCCGTTGCCGCCTGTATCAGTGTCTCCCGCCACACCAGGTGCAGCACGTTCGGCCGCCGCGCCATCAGGGCGTGCAGGTTTTCATGGGGGATGAGGCCGATCACGCTGTCGGTGAGTGCGCACAGGTTCGCATCGACATGCTGGATATGCAGCGTTTCCAGCGACGGCGCATCGTCGGGGAGATGCACCGCCTGAATCCGAAATTGGCCCTGCGGACCGGTCGAATAGTGGGCCAGGAGCCCTTCGAGGACCACGACGGTACAACTCGCCCGCTGGCCGACCTTCAAAATGTCCTTGTTGCGAGGAATTCCGCGAATGTTACCTTCTAAAGCGAGCAGTGCTGTTTCGTCGTCATCTGAGACTTCGCCGATCACGGAAAGGCGACGGACGAGCGCTCTACCAATCTCTGATGTTTTCGTGGTCATCGCGCGACTCCTGGATAGCGGGAGCGCGTAACATCTCTCAGGCACCGCTGTGCTAAGGCCGAAGGCGGCGATGCGCGGGCCTTACGCTTTTTCCGGCATTCCCGCAAATCGGCGATCTTACGCCTTCCCCCGACGACGCCGCGTCTCCCAGCCCTTTTTCGCTGCCGCCGAGCGCGAGGCGTGGGACTGGGAGGAGCGGCCCTTGTGCCCTCCGCGGTGCGAGGGTTCATGGTTTCCCGAACGCCCGCGTCCGGGGATGGGCGCATTTCCACCATTCGCTATCTGTCGGGTTTCAGCGTCAAAGCCGCCCCATTGCGCTAATCCGATTGAGCGCTGCCCGCCCATTCGCGTTCGTAGCTCGTGCCGTTGTCGAGCGTGACGAACAGGTGGGCCCTGGCCCCGGACTGGACCGTGATGGTTGCTGCAGTCCTCGCCTGCCCCGGCGCGAAACGGCCGCTGTTCTGCGAGCGGTTTCCATGGTCGTCGGTGATTTCGAGCAGGTATTGCCCCCCGACTTCCGAATCGTCGCCGACCTGCAGGGTAATGACTGTGACGCCGGAGCGTTCCGCACTTTCCATCGTCAGCGGTTGGGGAGACGGCGTCATGGTGAGCCCTTCGAGAAAGAGGGAAATCACGAGGGCAGCCACCGCAGTCATGGCTTCACCACGGGCGGGAGGAGGATGCCGATCGCAGCGGGGTCGGACAACGCCTTGTCGTCGGCCCCCGCTTCAGCAGAGGCCGGGGCAGCGGGTGTGGGCGGTGCAAGAACGATCGAAGCCAGCGCCTGCGTCGCGCTGTCGTCCACAGAAGCATTGCTTCCTGCCGTCCCCATCGACGCATCGCGTGCAACCACTTCCGCAGCAGGGCTGACGCGGCCGCCGAGCAGCTTTTTTTCGACGCGCTGCAAAGGGACCTCGGGCGCCGGTCGTTCGAATTCACCGGCCCGCGCCTCGACCGGGTTACGGCACACCGACGGCTTGCCCTTGCCGGCCCGCTCGGGATCGCAGCGGTCGGTGCCGCCGATGGCCTTGGCCGGTTGCGGGGTGGACTGAGCGGTCGTCGATACCGCCGCGATGTCACGGGCGCGTCGTTCGGCCTGCTGGAGCTGGAGGATGCCGGGATCCCCCACCTTCGGCGACAACTGGTCAGTCGAAAGATCGATGGCGGGCAGGGATGGCGCGGAGACGATCGCGTCCCCCTGCCCGCCCAGCTGGTCGACCGCGATGTCCTTGCCTGCACCCGCGACCTGCTCGGGTGGGACGAGCGGTGGGGCAACGGCATAAGCCGTGGCCGCGAGCGCAGCGGTTCCAAGGGTCAACGCGGCCGACCAGCTAGCGTGTCTGGGTGATCTGGATGGCCATGCCGCCATTTTGCATCACTCCCAAGTCACTGAGGTTATTCCCGTTCTGCGCCCAAACCAGCCGGTTGCCCTGGCCGTTCTGGGTCGCCGTCATGGTGTTGCCGTCACCGATCTGGGACAGCTTTGCCTGGTTGTTGCTGCCCGTCTGGTCGAGCTCCATCCGGTTGCTGTTCCCGGCCTGCGTCATCAGCGCGCCGTTGGACACCGCCCCCATCTGGTCCACGGTCATCCGGTTGCCGTTCCCGGCCTGGCCGACAAGCGCGACCTGTGCGCCCGAGCCATCCTGAAGGACCGTCAGCTGGTTTGAGTCGCCGTCCACGTCGGATTCGAGGTAATGCGCGCCCGTGCCACGCTGGTCGATGGCGGCCGCATTGCCATCACCGTCCTGGCGGACATGCGCGAAGGTGGAATGGTTCGACTGGCGGATGACCGCGCGGTTGGTGTCGCCGACCTGGTCGATATAGGCGCCCGACAGGTTACCCTCGGGGCGCGGGATGCTGAACGGCGGCGGCGTGGTCGTGACGACCCCCTTGTTGCCGTTGCCCTGCGAACCGTCATTGCCATTGTTGCCACCGCACGGGTTGCCCGTGCCCACGCCCGGGCCACTGCCGCACGGGTCGCCCGGCGGGACGTGGTGATGGGGCGGATCGGCGAAGAGTGGCGCGGGCGAGAGCGCGGCCGCCATGAAGGCGGTGATCGCGATGCGTCCTAGTGCCTGATGCATATCTCGATCCTCCGCGCGACAGAAAATTGAAAAGGTGGGGCGGCCGCCGCTCGGAGGCGGCCGCCCCGAACCCGTTACAGCCCCTGGTTCACAGTGGCGGTGTTGCCGGTGCCGTCCTGATAGACGGACGAGATGTTGGCATTCGTCGACTGCGTGACGGTCGCGGTGTTCGACGCGCCCATCTGGGTGATCGTCGAGCTGTTCATGTCGCCCGACTGCAGGAGGTCGGCAGTGTTGCTGGTACCGCCCTGGACTACGCCGGAGTTGTTGCCGTTGCCGGTCTGGTCGACGTTGACGACCGCGTCACTGCCGAACTGATTGATCGACGAGCCGTTGTTGTTGCCCAACTGGTGGACGCCATCAGCCAGAGCAATGTTGTTGCCTGCCGGGAAAGGAATTTCCGACGTGTTGTTCCGGCGAATGTTGTTGCCATTGCCGCTCTGGCTGAAGTTCGACGTATTCCCCGAACCTGCCTGCTCGACGAACGCCACGGTGTTGCGGCCGGTCT
Organism: Pseudomonadota bacterium; assembly: GCA_023391375.1. GTDB lineage: Bacteria > Pseudomonadota > Alphaproteobacteria > Sphingomonadales > Sphingomonadaceae > Sphingomicrobium. The sequence continues at coordinate 55,763 of JAEWBB010000001.1, forward strand.
GGCCAACGCTCGAGGAGTTCGACGCCCCCGCCTGCTGGATGTAGGCGAAGTTCGACGCACCGGCCTGGTTGACGGTCGACGCGAGGCTGGCACCCACCTGCTGCACGACCGCGTAGCCCGTGTAGTTCGGATCGTTGAGGACCGGCTGCCCCAGCTCGGAGCTGGTGTAGCCGAATTCGCCGCGGGCCGAGCTCTGCGCGACCGACGAGCTGTTCCCGGAACCGGTCTGGGTGACGCGGGCCGCGTTATCCGCCGCTGCCTGGTTGATCGCCGACGAGTTGCTGCTGCCCGACTGGCGGACGACGGCATCGTTGTTGGCGGCCGACTGGCTGATCGACGAGGTTTCGTCGGCGCCCTGCTGGTTGACGTCGGCGAAATCGCCATTGCCCGACTGGCCGACCGTCGAGTTGGCGCGATCGCCATTGCTCTGCGAAACGAAGGCGGTGCCGGTCCCGCCGGTCTGGTTGACGATGCTGTCCGACGACCGGCCGGTCTGGCTGACCGTCGCGGCGTTGAGGCCGGTTCCGCCCTGCGTCACGTAGCTGGCGTTATCCCAGCTGTTGTCCCCGCCGTCGTCGAGGCCCTGCGACACGGTCGCGTTGTTGCCGTTCGAGGACTGGACGATGGCTGACGTCTGCTTGTCGTCGTACTGCGTCACGCCAGCGGTATTCGCGTCACCCGACTGGCTGATCGATGAGTTGTTCGGCAACGCCGACGTCGCCGTCTTCTGGCGCACATTGGCGGTGTTGTTGCTACCCGACTGGTCGATCGTCGAGATGCTGATCGGCTTCGCGCCCGGCGGATAGCTATTGCCGTCGACCGCCGGACCACCCGGATAGTTCGACCCGTCGTCTTCCTGGTTCAGCGTGGCGCGGTTGCCGTTGCCGCCCTGGTTGATCGACGACGAACCGCCAGTCTTGCCCTTCTGATTGACAGTCGCCGTGTTGCTGCCGCCCGACTGGACGACACCCGACACGTCATTCGCGCCGGCCTGGTGAACCGTGGCGGTGCTCAGCGTGCCCGTCTGCTGGACGGTCGACATATTCTGTTGCGCATAGGCCGGGGTCGCGATCGCCAGCGCGGCGAGCGAGACCGTGGTGAAAAGAACCTTCTTCATCATTCAGCTCCCGTAAAAACGCCTACGGGGGACTCCAGAAATGACTGGCCTTTGCCGCAACATCGGCCCGCAAGCCGAACACGTTGCAAAACAAAGACCTTCTGGCGCATACTCCGGCCTGGTCCGGCCGTTTGGCCAGACCCGGCAGGAACCGTGCACACGCGTCCCCGTCGACCGGCGCGTCGGAGCTGCAACTCCGGCGCGCCCTTGTTTTGCGAAGCCCCGCCTCATTGCGGTGCCCCTACCCCAATCACCGGGATGACTTGACGTCCCGGTCCGCCCCTCCGCCCGTCAGGGCCGGAAATCCTTTTCTCGACCGGCCTTGGCTTCCTTGCCCGCAGTGCGCGACGTGGCGCGCTGCTCGGGGAAGCCGTCGGTCATCTTGACCGCCCGCTGCACGTCCTCGGCGCTGAACACGCCGTCACGCTCGTTGCGGTAGGCCCACAGATATTTGTAGCCGGCCTGCGGGTCGGCGAAGTTCCACAGCTTGAGGTCGACGCCCTCCATGACGAGTGCGTAGACCGCCTTTTCGATCGCCTGCTGGAGCGCCACCTGGTCCGGCTCGTTGGTCGTGATCCCGGCCTCGGCCTGGAGCAGTTCCTTGAAGCCGACGAATTTGAACGCGTTGGCGCCGATTGACTTGGAAGCGATGGTTTTCGATGCGGTGACCGAGGTCAGCACCTCGCCCGTCCGGACCGAAACGGCCCGCAGGTAAACGGTGACGGTGTCCTGCCGGTATTCGCCATGCGCACCGATCCCCAGGAACGCCGCCCCGGCACCGCCGGTCATGGTGTTCGTGTCGTAACCGACGATCCCGCCTTCGAGCAGGACGCCGGCGAACAACAGCGAGGGCAAGGCCTGGGTGTTCACTTCTTCTTCGCCGAGATAGCGCTGGCGCATCTCGCGAATGATCTGCCGCTCGCTGAGCAGGTTCTTGAGGCTTTCGCGCTCGATCACCGTGAACCATTTGCGCCTGCCGGCATCCTGGAGCGCTTTGACCAAAATCGACCCGCCGCCCTGGGTAACGGCGCGCGACAAGGTCTGCCCGACCTCGCTCGGCTTGAACTGGCCGGTCTGGTCGCCGAACCCGTAGACCGCGATGGCGAGCGGCTGCTGCGGTGGCGGCAGTTCCTCGAGCAGTTGCTGGGTCTGCGTCTTGGCGGGAATGAAAGCGCGCGACTGCGTTTCGGGGAACGTGTCGCGACCGGAGTTGCCGACGGTGGCGCAACCGCTCGTGCCGAGCATCGCCAGGGCGGAAACGGTGAGGAGCAATGTCCGCATCGCCATTCCCCTACGGTGCGACCGCGTAGATCGGCACGACGATGGTCGTCGTCTCGCCGGTCGCGTCGTCGTAAATGTCGAGGGTCACCGATTCGAGCCCACGGTCGAACGTGATGGTCTGGCCGCCGAACGAGATCGTACCATGCTGCTGCGGGTTCTCGCCGAAGATCGCGTCAACCAGCTGTCCCGACAGCGCCGAAAGCAGACGTGACTGAAGCTGGCGGGCGAAAATCTCGCCGATCGACTGCTGGTTGGTGGAATTGGGATCCTTGAAGTCGTTCTGGGCATTGGCGATGCCCAGCAGGTGCGCGCTGTTGAACGGATTGCCCCCGAACGACGGATCGATCGGCTTGTATGTGATGTCCTGCGCCGCGGCCGTTGCGGGGACCAGCCCCAGCCCGCCCGCCAACGCGATGAGCGCCATGCGCCCACGCCTGACTGTTACGCCACCCACCATGGATACCCCCTCAAACGCCACTCACTACAAGCGACTCGAACAAAACCGCGCTACATGGTTTGTTAACTCTGATTGAGAAATCAATTCCCATGCCACGCTCCGGACGACTCGACGAGACCGCCCGGACCCGGCGACAAATGAACAAGAATTTAATTTTTGGCCTATCCGTAAATTATACGGGGCTCTATCAGCGCGATGTTGCGATAGGCTGTATCCCGGGGGGAAGATGCAGGCGAGTAAAGCGTTGTCGCCGGGTTCTGTGGGGAACCGGCCACCAGTCGAGATATCCGAATCGAACAAGTCATTGTTCGAGGGGCGCTGGCTTTTTTCTTTCCGTGGCCTTTTGCTACTGGTCGCCTACGGCACCATCTTCACCTTTCTTCGAAGCGCGGCCCGTGAATGGTCGTCATCGGAGATTTTCAGCTTGTGGTTTCCAGCCGCCGGCTGGCGACTGGCGTTCCTCTGGAAAGCGGGTCCGCGCGCCACCCTTCCGGCCGCCATCGCCGAGCTTGTGTGTTCGGTTTCGTTCGGGGGCGTCGATGTAGGCCGCAATCCCCTCGCCATCCTGGGCGTCATGGGTCCCTGCCTCGCCTACGGACTGGCGGTATGGCTCGTCTGCCGCCGCGAAAGCGGATCCAGCACCTGGGACGAGGACCGCCTGCAGGCGATGCCGATCGTGGAAACGATCGCCCTCGGGCCGTTGTTCGCCTGCTGGCCCGCCCTGCTGTGGGCGCTGCCCGTCGCCACGGTCAATGGCGTGGTCGATGGCGAGAAGTTGTTCGGCGCCCTCTTGGTGTTCGTGATGGGCGATATGCTGGGCATCCTGCTCCTGACGCCGCCGCTGCTCTGGGTCGCCGACCGGCTGAAAGGACAGCCGCTGACCTTTGTCATGCCAATGACGGCGCGAACCGCAATCGAATGCTGCGCAGTCTATGCGGCATCATGGGGCCTGGTCGGCTTGCTCTATCGCCACGGCTACGACCTGGTTCTTTCCCCGGTCCTCCTGGCCGTGTGCTGGATCGGCCTTCGGGCGGGAAGGATCCTCACATGGTGCGCAATCCTCGGGGCGGCGCTGATCATTCTCAACTACACCGGCAGCCTTGCCGACCAGGTTGTGAACGTGCGCTCGCATCTCCTCCTGCTCTGCATTGCCGTGGGCGGCACGTTCGCCAGCAATTATGCCGACGCGGAAGTTCAGGCCCGGCGCAGGCTCAGGAGGCGCGACCGGATGCTTCTCCAGGCTGCCCGGCTCAAGACCCTTCGCGCCATGTCGCTCGGCGCCATCCACGAGGCGGCGCAGCCCCTCTCGACCATTGCGCTCGAGGCCAAGTCGCTCGAGCGGCTCAGCAACGACCGCAAACCTGACGTCGACGAAATCCGCAAGATCGCCTCCCTGATCGCGCGCAAGTCGGACGACCTGGCCAAACTCATGCAGCGCCTGCGCGATTTCGGCGAGTCCGGTGCCGGCGGCGTCCATGCGGTGTCGGTCGTCGGACTACTCGACACCGTCCGGACGATGGCCATGGCGGGGGCAGGCCGCTCGCCGGCCATCCGTGTCGCGGGCGGACCGGACGTCAGCGTGCTGGGCGGCGAACTGGAATTGCGCCAGGCGCTGTTCAACCTGTTGCGCAATGCCCTGACAGCATCGCCGGACGGCGTCCCGGTCGAGCTCGGGTGGCGGGTGCGGGGAGACTTCGTCGACATCACCGTCATCAACACGGTCGACGACCGGCGCTCGACCAAAGCGGGTCTCGGCGTAGGGTTGGTCATCACGAACACACTTGCGGCCGCCTATGGCGGATCCATGACGTCCGGACGCGATGACGACGGCCGGTATCGCTCCGTGCTCAGCCTTCGCCAAGCGCAGGTCATCGCATGACCGCGAGCGCCGCTCTTGATGCCTACGTCCTGGACGACGACGAAGACCTGGCCGCCGCAGTGGCCCGGCGCGTGCGCAGCGCTGGCTTTCATGTCGACGCCGTCAGCGATCCGATCGCCCTGCTCGAACGGTTTTCGTCCGCCCCATCGGCTTGCGTCATTTCTGACGTGATGATGGCGCCGATGGATGGATTTTCCTTCGTCCGCAGGCTCCGCCAGACGCAGCCGTTCGTCTCCGTCATCTTCATGACGGCGTGGCCCAAGGTCTCCGATGCGGTGGATGCCATCCGCGAGCTGGGCGGCGTCGACTATCTTGCCAAGCCGGTCGACGAAACCCGCCTCCTGAACGCCGTCGACAACGCGGTGCGGACGGGCCGACAGGCGCAATTATGCCACGAAAAGCTGTCACGGCTGACGCAGCGCGAGCGGGACGTGTTCGACCTTTTGGTGGCAGGCTACGCCAGCAAGGCCATCGCATCGGTGCTCAAGATCAGTCCGCGAACCGTCGACGACCACCGCGCAAAGATCGCTTCGAAGCTTGGCACGGGAAGTTTGCCAGAGTTGGTCGCATTGCGGAGCAAGGCCGCCTCAGGGAATTTCGGCTTCCCGCCGGAGTGACGGGAGACTCGCTTCGGCAGATTGCCAATTGAGGCCGGCGCATTATATACCGTTCGATATGAATAAGCCGGAAAAGCTCAGCCCCCGTGGTCGTCCGCGGGAATTCTGCACCGACATGGCGCTGACCGAAGCGCTACGCGTGTTCTGGAGCAAGGGCTATGAGGGCGCGTCGCTCAACGACCTGACCGAGGCGATGGGGATCACCCGTCCCAGCCTTTACGCCGCCTTCGGCAACAAGGAATCGCTGTTTCGCAAGGCGCTCGAACTCTACGAGCGCGACAAGCTAGCCTATGTCGGCAAGTCGCTCGAAAAGCCGACCGCGCGCGGCGTGGTCGAATCGATGCTGCGGGGCGCGGTCGCCAACATGACCGGCCAGGGCGAGCCGCACGGTTGCCTTGGCGTCATCACCTCGATGGCCTGCGGCAGCGAGGCCGAGTGCATCCGTGAGGAAGTGCTCGAACGCGGCAAGATCGCCAAGGAAGCGATCGTCGAGCGGATGCGGCGCGCGGCCGATGAAGGTGACCTTCCCGGCGGTGCCGACCCAGTCGCACTGACCAATTACGTCTACGCCGTCCTCCAAGGCCTGTCGGTCCAGGCCGGTGCCGGTGCCACCCGCGACGAGCTCGACGCCACGATCGACACGATGCTGGCGATGTGGCCCTCGAAATAATTTTTTATCGACCGGTACAAAAAGCGGTTGACCCTTCCTACCTGACTTTGTACTGAACGGTACAGAAAGGATCAGGACAGGTTTCGGAGTCGTCCAGGGATCGGCCCGAATATCGATTGACCATCCCGCCCGCGGACGCGCCTGTCCGCCAGTTGTCCACATTTTGCGATGATCGCCGCCGGGACCCGTGTTCCGGTGACCGCTCTCGCTCGGCCACGCCGGCCTGCCCGCGGATCGATGCGATTCCCGCGAACGGACCGGCTCGGCCTTCGCACAGGGGAAATGACCATGACCAAGCACGCCGCCCTCCACCCGACCTTGGCCGTCCCGGCGGCCACCGGCCCGAAAGCCGCCAATTGCAATGCCAAAGACGCCGATGCCTTCGACCGGCTGGAATGGGGCATCATTCACTCTGCCCGCGAGGACCGGCTGTGGACGATCCGTCCTGTCGGCCGCCTACGGCGCTTCCTCAACTGGGTGCTCAACGTGACCAGTTTCGAGCTCGCCAACGAGAAGCTCGAAGCGCTGCGCAAGGCCGCCGTGCTCAGCTGGCACTTTGGTTACGCCATCCCCGGCCACGACGTGGCCGACTTCCTCGCCGCCGGATTCACCCCCGGCCAGTACGAACTGATGGTCAACGGCATCGCCGATGCCCGGACCCCGCCCGCAAGGTTTGCCTGAATGAACATGATCAGCTCCATCCCGCCGCAGCGCACGCTGGCCCGGTCGACCGTCCGGTTCGTCCGCACCCGCCCGCGTTGGCAGAAGGCGGCGCTCCTCGCTTCCCCGTTGGCGCTTGTGGCGGGTTACGCCGCGCTGGCGGGCGGCGATGGTGACACAGCGGCGGCGCCCCCCACGCCCACCGTCACCATCGCCCAACCGCTCCAGCGGCAGGTCGACCAGTGGGACGACTATGTCGGCCGCTTCGAGGCCAGCCGCAGCGTCGAAGTCCGCCCGCGCGTCGCCGGCCAGATCATCGGCGTCCATTTCACCGACGGTGCGATCGTTCAGAAGGGACAGCTGCTCTTCACGCTCGACCCGCGGCCGTTCAACGCCGCGCTCGCCGAAGCCCGCGCCGGCGTCGCCACCGCGCAGAGCGAGTTGAACCTGGCCCAGATCAACCTCGGCCGCGCAAAGCGCCTGCTCGACAACGAAGCGGTGTCGCGGGCGACCGTCGACCAGCTGACCGGCCAGGTCCAGGTCGCCAGCGCCAGCCTCGCCGCGGCGCAGGCCCGGCTCCGGCAGAAGGCGCTCGACCTCGAATTCAGCCGGATCCGCGCGCCGATCGGCGGCCGCATCTCCGACCGCAAGATCGACAGTGGCAGCCTGGTCAACGCCGGTGAAGCAGGCGGCACCCTGCTCACCACCATCAACGCGCTCGATCCCATCTACTTCAGCTTCGACGTCCCGGAGTCGCTGTTCCTCAAGACCTCGCGCCAGAAGGCGGAGGGGCGCGAGGCCGACATCCGGCTGCAGGACGAGGCGGACTACCGATGGCACGGCCGGCTCGACTTCACCGACAATGGCCTGTCGCAGACCAGCGGCACGGTCCGCGCCCGTGTGGTCGTTCGCAATCCCGGCCTGTTCCTGACGCCGGGCCTGTTCGGCAACATGCGGCTGAAGGACGGCGGCACCACCAACGCGTTGCTTGTCCCCGATGCCGCGATCCGCGTGGACCAGGCGCGCAAGGTGGTCTTCACGGTCGGCAAGGACGGCACCGTCGCGGCCAAGCCGGTCGAGACCGGACCACTGGTCGGCAATCTTCGCGTCGTCCGCACCGGCCTCACACCGCAGGACCGCGTCGTGGTCCAGGGCATCCAATTCGCGATGCCCGGCAGCAAGGTGAACGTGAAGCCAACCCGGATTGCCGACACCGCCCTTTCCTCACCGGCCGGCGAAGAGCCTTCGCGCACGCCCGCCGCATCCCAGGCGACGCTGGCCGCGCGCTAACACCGGACCTATTTCATGAACATCAGCCACTTCTTTATCCGGCGCCCGATCTTCGCCGGCGTCATCGCCGTGATCATCGCGATCGTCGGTGTCGCCGCCTACATCGGCCTGCCGGTGTCGCAATTCCCGGACATCGTACCGCCGACGGTCACGGTCAGCGCCGCCTATCCCGGCGCGTCGGCCGAGACCGTCGCGGACACCGTCGCCGCGCCGATCGAGCAGCAGATTAACGGCGTCGACAACATGCTCTACCAGTCGTCGCAATCGACCGGCGACGGGCGGGTGACGATCACCGTCACCTTCAAGCTCGGCACCGACCTCGATACCGCGCAGGTGCTGGTCCAGAACCGTGTCGCGCTGGCCAATCCGGCGCTGCCGGAGGAAGTGCGGCGGCAGGGCGTGGTGGTGAAGAAGACCTCGCCGTCCTGGCTGATGGCGGTCAATGTCCTCTCGCCCGACGGCTCGCTCGATCGCGGCTATGTCTCCAACTATGCGCTGACGCAGATCAAGGATCGGCTGGCGCGCGTCGACGGTATTGGCGACGTCTCGATCTTCGGCGCCCGCGACTATGCGATGCGGGTGTGGATCGATCCGGGCCGCGCCGCGACGCTCGGCCTCACCGCCGGCGAAGTGGTGAGCGCCCTGCGCAGCCAAAACGTTCAGGTCGCTGCCGGCACGGTCGGCCAGCCGCCCTACGACACCGGCGCCGCGCAACAGCTCAACGTCGAAACGCAGGGCCGTTTCAAGACCGCCGACGAATTCGCCAACATCGTCATCCGCGCCGACCAGGCCGGCGCCGTCACCCGCCTGCGCGACGTCGCGCGTGTCGAACTCGGTGCCGAAGATTACGGCGTCAACGCCTATTTGTCCGGCACCGATTCCATCATCATGGGCATCACCCAGCGGCCCGGCACCAACGCCCTCGCTGCGGCGGAAGGCATCAAGGCGGAGCTGGCCGACGCGGCCAAGTCGTTCCCCAAGGGTCTCGAGTACCGCATCATCTGGAACCCGACCGAATTCATCAGCGCGTCGATGACCGCGGTGCAGGAAACGCTGTTCGAGGCGGCGCTGCTGGTCGTCCTCGTCATCCTCGTCTTCCTGCAAAGCTGGCGCGTCGCCATCATCCCGATCGTCGCCATCCCCGTCTCGTTGATCGGTAGCATGGCCGTGCTGATGGGTCTCGGCTATTCGCTCAACACATTGTCGATGTTCGGCTTGGTGTTGGCCATCGGTATCGTCGTCGACGACGCGATCGTCGTGGTCGAGAATGTCGAGCGCAACCTGCGCGAGGGCATGACCCCGCGCGAGGCGGCGCACCGGTCGATGGACGAGGTGTCGACCGCGCTGGTCGCGATCGTGCTGGTGCTGTGCGCGGTGTTCGTGCCGGTCACCTTCCTCACCGGCATTACCGGCGAATTCTACCGCCAGTTCGCGGTCACGATCGCCAGCTCGACGATCATCTCGCTGCTGCTCTCGCTCACCCTCTCCCCGGCCCTCGCCGCGCGGCTCCTGAAGCCGCACGGCGACCACCGGACCGAGGTCGGCCTGATGGGCAAGCTTCACCGCGCCGGCGACCGCTTCAATGCCGCTTTCGATCGGCTAGGCGAGCGCTATTCCGCGTTGACCCGCCGGATCCTTTCGGCGCCTCGGCGCGGCCTGTCGCTCTACGCCGGCCTCGTCGTGCTGACCGGAGCGGTGTTCTGGGCAACGCCCGCCGGCTTCATCCCGGCGCAGGACCAGGGCTATGCGCTGACCGCGGTCCAACTACCGCCCGGAAGTTCGATCGAGCGCACCGACGCGGTGTTGAAGAAGGTTGTCGCTGCCGTGCTCAAGGTGCCGGGCACCGAGGCGGCGGTGATGTTCTCCGGCTTCGACGGCGCGTCGGGCACGCAGGCATCCAATGCCGGCGCGGCCTACATCACCTTCAAGCCGTTCGACGAGCGCGCCGGCACCGACCGGACCGAGCTCAACATCGAAAACGAGATGCGCGCCGCCGTCGCGGGCATTGACGAGGCGATGGTGTTCGTCATCCCGCCGCCGATCATCCAGGGCGTCGGCAACGGCGGCGGCTACCGGATGATCGTCCAGGACCGCGAGGGCGCGGGCTACACCGCGCTCGAACAGGCGGCGCAGCAGCTGATTGGCGCCGCGCACCAGGACAAGGGGCTGGCCAACGTCTTCACCCTGTTCAACACCGCCACGCCGCGCATCTTCGCCGACATCGACCGCGACAAATCCGACATGCTCGGCGTCGCCCCGTCGCAGGTCTTCGAAGCGCTGCAGGTCTACTTGGGCTCCGCCTACATCAACGACTTCAACCTGCTCGGCCGCACCTACCACGTCACCGCTCAGGCCGATGCGCCGTACCGCGATGACGCCAGCGACATCGCCCAGCTGCAGACGCGCTCGCGCTCCGGACAGATGGTGCGGATCGGGACGGTTGCGACGTTTGAGGACAAGACCGGCCCGTACCGCGTCACGCGCTACAACCTGTTCCCGGCGGTCGAGGTCGACGGCGATACGGCGCCCGGTTTCTCGAGCGGCCAGTCGATCGCGACGATGGAGAAGCTGGCCACCCAGCTCCCGAGCGGCTTTGCCACCGAATGGACCGGCATCGCCTTCCAACAGAAGGCCGCGGGCAACGTCGCGGCGATGATCTTCGGCCTGTCGGTGGTGTTCGTCTTCCTCGTCCTGGCGGCGCAATTCGAAAGCCTGCTGCTTCCGCTATCGATCATCCTGATCGTACCGATGACGCTGCTCGCGGCGATGGTCGGGGTGAACGTGCGCGGCCTGGACAACAACATCCTCACCCAGGTCGGCCTGATCGTGCTGATCGCGCTGGCAGCAAAGAACGCGATCCTGATCGTCGAGTTTGCCAAGCAAGCCGAAGAGCGCGGCGCGACGGCGATCGACGCGGCGGTCGAGGCGGCACGAACGCGCCTGCGGCCCATCGTCATGACCAGCCTCGCCTTTATCCTCGGCACGGTGCCGCTGGTGTTCGCCACCGGCCCCGGCGCGGAGCTTCGGCGGGCACTGGGCACGGCGGTGTTCTCGGGCATGATCGGCGTCACCGTCTTCGGCCTGCTGTTCACCCCGCTGTTCTACGTCGCCTGCCGTGCGCTCGGCGACCGCCTGCGCCGCCGCCAGTCCGAGCCGGAAGGTGCGCTGGTCCCGGCCGAATAGGAGTTTCACGATGAAGACCCTGACCATCCTCGCGCTGGGGACGGCGCTCGCTGGATGCGCCGTCGGCCCCGACTATCGGGCGCCTGTCGCCCGGGCGTCGGCCGCAGCGCCATTCGTCACGACCGGCGAGGCCCTCCAGCCTCTCGCGCCGGTACCCGCCAACTGGTGGAAGCTGTACGATGACCCGGTGCTCGACGGCCTCGTCGCCGACGCGCTCAAGGCCAACACCGATGTAAGGGCCGCCGCCGCTCGCGTGGCACAGGCTCGCGCGCTGCTTCGCGAGACGGGCACGCAGCGCCTCCCCGACGTCAATGCCAACGCCTCGGGGTCTTATGGCCGCGATCCCCAGACACTCGACAAGGGCTTCGAAGCGACCGCCGCCCTCGGCCTGTCGTACGAGGTCGACCTCTTCGGCCGCGTCGGTCGCGGGGTCGAGGCGGCGCGGGCGGACGTCGGCGCGGCGACGGCCGATGCCGACACCGTCCGCGTCATGGTCGCCGCGGAAACCACCCGCGCCTATGTCGACGCCGCCGCGGCCGCCGAGAAATTGGCGGTGGCCGAGCGGATCGTCGCCCTGCTCGACCGCTCGCTGGCCATCACTCAACGCCGCGAGGAGATCGGCGAATCCTCGAAACTCGAGACCGCCCGCCTCGCTTCGCTGGTCGAACAGCGAAAGGCCGACGTGCCCACGCTGGCGGCGGAGCGGGACGCCGCGCTGTTCCGGCTCGCCCTTTTGACCGGCCGCGCGCCGGCCGATCTGCCGACCGCAGCCCGCACCCGTGATGCCGCCCCCGTCCTCCACCAGCCGATTCCCGTTGGCGACGGCGCGTCCCTGCTGGCCCGCCGTCCGGACATCCGCGCGGCCGAACGGCGCCTCGCTGCCGCGACCGCCCGGATCGGCGTCGCCACGGCAGACCTTTACCCGCGGATCAGCCTTGGCGGGTCGGCCGCAGCGGCGGGCGGGAGCCTTGGCAGCCTGCTCTCCAACCCGATCGGCTGGCTGGTCGGACCGCTGATCAGCTGGTCGTTCCGGGATCATGCGGCAGCCCGGGCCCGGGTAGAGGGCGCCGAAGCCCGGTCTGCCGAGGCGCTGGCGCAATTCGACGGCACCGTCCTCACTTCCGTGAAGGAGGTCGAGACGGCGCTGTCCGCCTACCAGAACCGGTTGCGCCGGCAGGAACGGCTCCTCGCCGCACGCGACCAGGCGGCAGTCGCACTCCGGATCGTGGCCGCCCAGCAACGCGAAGGCCAGGTCGACTCTCTCGCGCTGATCGACGCCCAGCGCACCTTCGCCGACACCGAATCCCAGCTGGCGGTCTCGCACGCGCTCGTCGCCAACGCCCAGGTCGACCTGTTCCGGGCGTTGGGAGGCGGCTGGTCGGGCGCCTGAGGCGAAAAGCCCGTCCGTCGGCCCATCGACTGCCCACCTGACCTTGCCTTTATCGCCGTGCCGGAGCAGCGAGCATGCGGCAGGAAAGGCACAAGATGGACGCGCGAACGGCTGACGAGACGACGACGGTCACGGTGCGTTTGCCGTCGCGGACCTATGACGTTTCGATCGGGGCGGGATTGCTTGGCGCACCGCAGATCTGGGCGGATCATGCCCGCGGTGGACGACTGGTGTTCGTCGCGGATGAGCGCGTCTGGCGACTTCATGGCGCAAATGTCGAAGACGCACTGTCCCAAGCCGGCATCGCCCCGCAGATCATCCTGCGCCGAGCCGGGGAGCGGTTGAAAAGCTGGTCGGCGCTCCATTCCCTCATTGACGAGCTGCTCGACCTCAACCTCGATCGTTCGGATCCGATCGTCGCGCTGGGCGGGGGCGTGATCGGGGACCTGGCCGGCTTTGCCGCGTCGATCCTCAAGCGTGGTTGCCCGGTCATCCAGGCGCCGACCACGCTGTTGGCGCAGGTCGACAGCGCGGTCGGCGGCAAGACCGGTATCAACTGGCGACACGGCAAGAACCTGGTCGGCACCTTCCACCAGCCTTCGGCCGTGATCGCCGACACTGACGTCTTACGTACACTCCCCCTCCGTCATCGGCGCAACGGGCTTGCGGAAGTGATCAAGTACGGCTTGATCGCCGACGGACGCTTCTTCGAATGGTGCGAAGGAAATGCTGAAGCGGTGCTGGCCGGCGATCGCGACGCCCTGATGGCCGCGGTCTCGACGTGCGTCAGGATCAAGGCCGAGATCGTCGCAGACGACGAACGGGACCTCTCCGGCCGGCGCGCCCTTTTGAATTTCGGCCATAGCTTCGGCCACGCCCTGGAAGCGGCGACCTGCTTTTCGAGCCGCCTCCTCCACGGCGAGGCGGTGGCCATCGGCATGGTGCTGGCCCTGAAGCTATCCGCGCGCCTTGGGACGATCGAACAAGACCTTGTCCACCGCGTCGAACGGCTGATTCATGCCGTAGGGCTGCCCTCGAATGTTCGGCGGGTCGCCCCGGACCTTGACGCCAGGCGCATGCTCGAGCTGATGCGCCAGGACAAGAAGGCGGTGGCCGGCATTCCGGCCCTGGTCCTCGCGAAAGGGCTGGGCAGTGCGTTCGTGTCGAACGACGTGCCTGAGGCGCAGCTGCGATCCTTCCTCGAGCAGGAACTTTCAGGCGAAGTGCCCTGAAATGCGCATCGATTCCCCGTCGGAAATCGGCCATGGGGACGAGGTGACCGAGCCCGCGCCTCCGAGCCCACTATCGACCCTTGCCAGCCGGGTGCGGAAGCCCGAGGGCAGCGTCATGCACTTCGGATCGCTGGCCATCGGCGGTTCCGACTTTGCGGTCATTGCCGGCCCCTGCGCGGTAGAGAGCGACGAGCAGTTGCGGGAAACGGCATCCGCGGTCGCCAGCGCCGGCGCGCGCGCGCTTCGGGCGGGTGCCTACAAGCCCCGGACCAGCCCTTACGATTTCCCGGGCCTCGGCATCGACGGCCTCAAGATGCTCCGCGACGTCGGCGACGAGCTTCGGCTGCCCATCGTCACCGAAGTGATGGACACGGGCGACATCGACACGGTGTCCCGCTACGCCGACGCCCTTCAGGTCGGTGCGCGCAACATGCAGAATTTCGCCCTGCTTCGCGCGGTCGGCCGGTCGGGGAAGCCCGTGTTGCTGAAGCGCGGGATGGCCGCGCGAGCCGACGAATTCTTGCTGGCGGCGGAATATGTGCTGGCCGAAGGCAACGACCAGGTGGTGCTGTGCGAACGCGGTATCCGGACGTTCGAGACGGCGACCCGGAACACGCTCGATCTCAACGTCATCCCGTACCTCAAGCAGCGCACCCACCTGCCCGTCATCGTCGACCCGTCGCACGGCACGGGCGTGCGTGATTTCGTGACGCCATTAGCGCTGGCCGCCGCGGCCTGCGGTGCCGACGGCGTGCTGGTCGAGGTCCACCACGATCCCGAGCGGGCCCAGTCCGACGGCCCGCAATCGCTGTTTCCTGCGCAATTTGCACACCTGATGCGAAGCCTGGAGCGCCTGCTCCCGGCGGTGGGCCGGACTCTCGCTTAGCCACCCGTTCCCGGCCGCTTCTATCGCGAGGTGTCTACTGGACGGGATTGGCGCCTAGTGCTCGCGGAAGGCCTGTCGGAAGGCACCGGTCATCGGTTCGAACGCATACTGCAGCGCCGTCCGCTTGCGCACCGGGATCTGGATCGTGACCGGCATGCCGGCGCGAAGGACGTCCACGCCGCGCAGTTCGTGGATCTTCTCGAGCTCGGACGGCGGCACGGCAACTTCCGCGGTGTAATAGGACACGCCGGTCTTTTCGTCGTTGAACGAATCCGCCGAGATGCGCGACACCTTGCCTTCGAGCGCGGGCAGCGTCCGCTCGTGCAGCGTGTCGAACCGCACGAACGCCTTCTGGCCGACGCGCACGTCGTCGCCATCGCCGCTCGAGACCTTCGCCTCGATCGTCAGCGGCGCCTTGTCCGGCACGATGTCGAGCAGGCGCTGGCCGGCAGTGATCACGCCGCCCGGGGTAAAGACCGATAGCCCGACGATCGTGCCGCTCGCCGGTGCGCGAATGTCGACGCGCGACAGCTGGTCGCGCGCGGCGCTCAGCTTGGGCAGCACGTCGTTGAGGTTGGATTCCACCTCGCGAAGTTCGGTGGCGACGCGCTCGTAATAATTGCTTTGCGCCTCGAGGATCTGCAGCCGCGTCTCGCCCGCCTGCCCCGACGACGTCGTGACGTTGGCCGAATATTGGCCGCGCTGGCCGATCATCTCGGCCTTCGCACGCTCCAGTTCGCGCAAGCGGTTCTGCGAAACGAAGCCCCGGTCGGCGAGCTTGCGCAGGCCATCCAGTTCCTCGTCGATCAGCCGGATTTGTTCATCGAACGCCGCCACCTGCTTGGCCGAACCACTGCCCTGGCTGCCGGCCTGCGCCGTGCGCTGGCCGATCACCCGCTCCTGTGCCGACAGGACATTGGCGCGCGTCCGAAGCTGCGCCTGCTGCAGGCGGAGCGCTTCGGCCGCAGCTACCCGGTCCTCGGGATTGAGCTGGATGAATTCGGGAGGCGGCACGATCGTCCGGCTACCGGTCTGCTCGGCATGGAGCCGCGCCCGCTGGGCGAGGAGGCCGATCGCCTGCGCCGACAGGGCGCGTTCCTGCGCGCGGACGTCTTCCCCGACGAGCCGGATGAGGATCTGGCCCTTCTGGACCTTGTCGCCTTCCTTGACGAGGATTTCGGACACCACTCCGCCCTCGCGGTGCTGCACCGTCTGGCGCTGACCCGTCACGACCAGTCGGCCCGGTGCCACCGCAGCCGCATCGAGCCGCGCCACGGCGGCCCAGCCGAGGAACAGGACAAAGAACAGGACCGAGATGATGATCCCGAAGCGGATGTCCCGGGACGGGTCGTCGCTGCCATGTTCCTCAATGTCGCGGATGGGCTGCGCGGGAAGGGTCAGCGCCGCGCTGCCGGCCGTCATTTGCGTGTTCATTGGTCGCGCCTCCCGCCGGCCGCGACCCGCGATGGCGCGGGTGGCGAAATCTGCCTCAGCACGTCGTCGCGGGCCCCGAAATGAGCCATCTGACCGTTGCGGAGGACGAGCAGCTTGTCGACCACCGGAAGGACACTGAGGCGGTGCGCGACGATCAACTGGGTCGCGCCGCGCTTCTTCAACTCCTCGAGAGTCACGACGAGCTGCGCGTCGCCTTCCGCGTCGAGACTCGCGTTGGGTTCGTCGAGGATCACGTAGCGCGGATCACGAAACAGCGCCCGCGCCAGCGCAATGCGCTGTGCCTGGCCCGCCGACAGGCCGCGCCCGCCGAGCTGCAGGCGGTGATCGTAGCCGCCGGGAAGCTGCAGGATCATGTCGTGCGCCTTGGCCAGCTTGGCCGCGGCGATCGTTTGCTCGTCGATGTCGGCGGGCGTTTCGCCGAGCAGGCGCTGGAAACGCGAGATATTGTCCTTGATCGTCCCGGCGAACAGCGTGGTTTCCTGCGGCATGAAGCCGACATGGCGCGCCAGCTGTTCCGGATCCCAGTCGCGCTGCTCCGCCCCGTCGAACCGGATGAAGCCGGAGTTGGCCGAAATCGCACCGGCGATCGCCCGCACGAGGGTCGATTTGCCCGCACCGCTCGGCCCTACGATGGCGAGCACTTCGCCCGGCTCGAGGGTGAAACCGATGTTCAGCAGGATCGGCTTCTGCCCCGGTGTGCCTTTCACTAGGCCCATGACCTCGAGCTTGCCGGACGGCTCCGGAAGCCGCGTGCGTGAAATGTCGATCGGTGCCGAGCCGAGCAGCTCGTCGAGCACGCCGATCGCGTTTTGCGCTTGAATGATCACGCGCCAGCCTCCGACCAGCTGGTCGATGGGCGCCAGTGCGCGACCGACGATGAACATGCAGGCGAACACCGCGCCCGGACTGATCTTCGCGTCGATCGCCAAAAGAGCGCCGACTCCCAGCGCCAGCGATTGCAGCAGCAGGCGGACGAACTTCGAATGGGCCGAGAGGCGCGCCGAAATCATCCCTGCATCGGTCTGGAGCGTCGTCGCCGTCCGCCGGTCGGCGAGATGTCCGACCACCATGGCATCGCGAAGGCCCAGCGCACGCACCGTGTCTGACGCGGCGACGGTGGCGTCGTAGGCGGCATAGGAAGCCCCGGAAGCCGCGTTCGCTTCCTGCAACGGCGGACGGGTCGTCACTTCGTTGCGCCAGGCAAGGAAGACGATCAGCACCGCCCCGAGCGTGGTCAGGACGCCGACCCACGGATGGACCAGGAAAGCGATTAGTATGTAAACCGGCACCCACGGCGCATCGAGCAGGCCGAGCATCGCCGGCCCTGACAAGGCCTGGCGCAGGATATCGAATTCGCGCACTGCCTGGCGGGCCAGTCGCTGCGAGCTGTCCGACTGCTGCAGGGTCGCTTGCATGATCGGGCCGGCCATCACGGCATTGATGCGGACGCCGGCACGGACCAATAGCCGCGACCGAATGGCCTCGAGCGCGGCCAGCGTGCCGAGCGCAAACACCAGGACTAGGGTCAGGAAAAGCAGGGTGATGTGGCCCTTGGTCGGGATCACCCGGTCATAGACCTGCAGCATGTACAGCATCGGCACGATGAACAGCAGGTTCAGCAGCGCGCTGAACAATGCCGCGTAGGTGAAATGTCGCCGGCCCGCTTCCAGGACGGTCTTCATCGTGACGCTCGATCGGATGAATTCGAAAGCCATGTCGTTCCTCGTCGAGGCGCTTACCGCCACCGATGACCGTGCCGCGGGTCCCAGAGCGGAAGAGGGGCACCTCCGGCGCTGCCGAAGATGCCCCTACTCCATTCCGTCTAACCCGACGATAGCTGCTTAGGCGTAATAGTCGATCGTGTACTTCGACATATAGCCCTTGAACTGGTGATCGTAATCGGTGCTGACCGGGTCGGTATCGTTTGCGATCACCGTCGGGTGATAGATCGCCTCGTTGTGCATCGCCGTGTCGACGAAGCCGGTGACATGGGCCGAACCCGTGTCCGCCGCCATCGACGCACCGGTGTCACGATGCTCGGCATAGCCGGCGATGACATAGTGACGCTCCAGCGCCTCCACGTCGTTGCCGAACGCCGCCGCGAGGTCGGGGTTAGCCGCAGCATAGGCCAGTGCGTCGAACGTCGTCGTCCGGTGCTCGTTCACACCCGTCACGATGTAGTGTTCGACCGCCGCCGTCTCATCCGCACCGAACGCCAGGATGAGGTCGGCGTTGGCCGCCAGATAGGCCCAACCGTCGAACGAGACGCTCCGACCTTCCATCGCACCCGCCTGGATGAAGTGCATAGCACCGGCATGCGCGTCCGCACCGAATGCACTGATCAGATCGCTGTAGGATGCGATGTAATCGAGGGCGTTGAACGCGAGCGAGCGACCTTCACCGAAGCCGGTGGTCAGGAAGTGCTGGATACCGGCAGCCGCGTCGGTGCCGAACGAAGCCCGAAGGTCGCTGTAACCGGCGATGTAGACGAGGCCGTCGAACGCTGCCGTGTTCGCGACAATGCTCGACCAGCTTTGGACTGCCGACCCCACGAAGGCACCGTTCTCGATGCCAGTGACATCAAACGCACCGCGTTCGGTGACCATGTAGGTGTGGTTGCCGGACACGAGTTCGTAATAGTCGCTCGCAAAGCCGCCCAGCATCAGTAGGTCGGTACCGGAACCGCCATCGATATGGTCGAAGCCGGCATCCGGCTTGATGGCCAGCGCACCGGTCACGGTGACAATGGTATCGTCGCCGGCGGCGCCCGACAGCGTGTTCCAACCAGCGTTGCCGGTGATCACATTGTTGCCGTCGTTGCCAGTGCCGTTGATCGCACCGGTGCCGGTGAGAACCAGGTTCTCAAGGCCAGCACCGAGCACGTAGCTGATGCTGGCGCGAACCGTGTCCGTACCGCTGCCGTTGAACTCGCTGACCTGGTCGCCCGCATTGTCGACCACATAAGTGTCGTCGCCGTTACCGCCGCTCAGCAAGTCGGCACCCTGACCGCCGTCGAGCCAGTCGTTGCCGTCGCCGCCGAACAGCTGGTCGCTGCCTGCGCCGCCCTCGACCCGGTTGTCGCCGGCGTCGCCGATGAAGATGTCGTTGCCCGAACCGAGTACGACATTCTCGAACCCGCTGACGGTGTCCTGGCCACCCTCGGCACCGGCGTTCACCAGGCCACCGGCCAGATCGACCGATACGGCGTTGGTGAGGTTGCCGTAGTAGAGCGTATCGACGCCACTGCCGCCAATGAGCGTGTCGTTGCCAGCACCGCCAGCGATGGTGTCGTTACCCGCACCGCCGTTGATGACGTTGGCGCCGGCGTCGCCGGTGAGCACGTCGTTGTACGAAGAACCCGTCAGATTCTCGATCCCGCTCAGCGTGTCGGTGCTGAAGCCCGTCGACTGCGCCCCGGCCGCCGCGAGGCTGACCGTCACGCCCGTCGTGGCATCCGCATAGCTGACCGTATCGATGCCGGCGCCGCCGATGAGCGTATTCATGCCCGCGCCGCCCAGCAGGACGTCGTCACCGTTGCCGCCGTCGAGCGTGTCGTCGCCAGCACCGCCTTCAATGCGGTTCGCGCCGTCGTCGCCGGTCAGGCTGTCGTTGAACGCCGAACCGATGAGGTTCTCGACGCCGTTGATGGTGTCGGTGCTGAACCCGGTCGACTGCGCACCGGCCACCGCGAGGCTGACTGTGACACCCGTGGTCGCGTCGGCATAGCTGACCGTATCGTTGCCCGCGCCGCCGGTCAGGGTGTTGGTGCCACTGCCGCCCAGCAGCAGGTCGTCGCCGTTGCCGCCGTCGAGCGTGTCGTTGCCGGCAAGGCCGATCAGGACGTCGTTGCCGTCGCCGCCGCTCAGCGTGTCGTTGCCGGTGGCGCCGGTCAGCGTTTCGTTGAGCGAGCCGATACCCGTCAGGTTCAACCCGCCGATCATGCCGTCGAAGTTAAACGCCGTGAAGCCGCCGGTGTAGGCGCCGACCAGGGTGAACAGCGTGACGAACCCGTAGGTCGCGCCCGCCGTACCGTCACGATCGACCTGCAGCAGGATGTCCGCGCCCGACTGCACCAGACGCAGGTGGCCGCTGTCGAACAGGTTCGACGTGTTGCTCACGAGGTTGGTGAAGTTGGTGGTGTTGACCCAGCTGGTCGACGCGTAGGTGCTACCCGACGCCGTGCGCAGCTCGAAGCGGTCGCCCGAGTTGCCGACCGTGAAGTCGGTGACCACGTTTGCCCGCGCCGTCGTCGTCGCCGCAACACCCGAACCGGCGAGCTGGATCGTGTCCTGCCCGGCGCCGGTCGTAATGTTGTGAACGTTGACGCCCGCGCCGCCCAGCGTGCTGATGCTGAGCGTGTCGTTGCCGGTGCCGAGATCGACCGTGGCGGTCGCAACGCCCGTCAGGACGACGCGGTCGTTGCCGGTGCCGGCACTGACCGTGACGACGTCCGAGAAGCGCGTGCCGCTGTTACCCGGAAGCACATAGGTTGCGCCCGACGAAAGACCTGCCGGATCGGCCGTGGTCGTCGTCGCCGTGCCCGACAGCAACTGGATAATGTCGTCGCCGTCACCGCCATCCATCAGGACGTTGGTCGCCACGACGCCCGTCGCGCGGGTTACCAGGATGCTGTCATTACCGCCGTAGCCGTAGATCGAGTCGGTCTGGCTGAGCGCGGTCGCAGCCGCGTCGACCGCATTGTCGATGATCAGGTTGAAGTCGTCGTTGCCGCGAAGCGTGTCACCGAAGGACGAGCCGGTGATATATTCGATGCCGCTGAGCGTATCGATGCCTTCACCGCCCGTGTTCTGGGCGACACCCACGATGCGCAGGTCGACGTTCACGCCGGCCGTCGCGTTGACGTAGGTCACGGTATCGAGACCTTCGCCGCCGTCGAGGATGTCGTCGCCGAGGCCGCCCGATAGCGTGTCGTTACCGTAGAAGCCGCGCAGCGTGTCGTTGCCCGCGTTGCCGACCAGCGTGTCGATGTAACCCGTGCCGGTCACGACGTCGTCGCCCGAACCGCCGCGGAAGATCACGCGTTCGATGCTGATGAACTCGCCGTACGAGTTGCCGCCCATGGTGATCAGGCTGTTGCCAGCCATGCCGCTCAGGTCGAACGAGATGCCGCCCGTCTGGTCGGTGTAGTAGGCATAGGCCGTGTCGGTGCCTTCACCGCCGTCGAAGACATCCATGCCCCCGTCGTTGGTGTAGACCGTGCTAAGGCCCGAAATCGTGCCGTTGCCGATGCCGCCGACGAGGATGTCGTCGCCGTCGCCGCCGCGCAGGATGTCGTTGCCCATGCCACCGACGAGGCTGTCGCTGCCCGCGCCACCCTCGAGGATGTCGTTGCCGTCAGCCGTGGTCGCGCCCGTGCTGAACGTGTTGACATAGTCGCCGAACATCACGTCGTTTCCGGCGCCGCCGATCAGCGTGTCGTTGAGGCCGTTGCCGACGATGAAGTCGGCGACCGCACCGCCCACCAAGCGGTTGGCCGAGCTGTTGCCGCCCTGGAGGTTATTGGTGAACGAGGCCGCACCGACGATGTTCTCGATGTTCAGCAGCGTGTCGCTGCCGCCGTAGGTGCCGGTGTTCTGCGCAGTGACCGTGTTGAGGTTGACCGAAACCGACGAGGTCGACGCCGAATAGTCGACCGTGTCCGAACCGTTGCCGCCATTGTAGGTGTCAGCCCCGCCGCCGTCGTAAATGACGTTGTCGTTGTCGTCGCCGGTGATGTTATCGGCACCCGATCCGGTGCGGACATTCTCGAAGCCGACGATCGTGTCGTTGCCCCAGCCGGTGGCCTGCGCGGTCAGGATCGAGAGGTTCAGCGTGACCGCCGTCGAGCCGGTGAACGCCACCGTGTCGGTGCCATTGCCGCCGATCATGACGTCGTCGCCGAGACCGCCGGTGATCACGTTGTCGTTGTTGTCACCGACCAGCGTGTCGTTGCCGTCGCCGCCGGTCAGGTTCTCGATGCCCTTGAGCACCGCGATCTGCATGCCGTTGACGCTGGCCGAGCCGTTGGCCGCCCCGTTGAGGACCGCCGAAACGCCCGCCGCGAAACCGGCGAACGAGGCCGTGTCGCGGCCAGCGCCGCCGTCGAGCACATCGACGAAGCCGGCGTTGTTGAGACCCGGGTTGAGGACGTCGTCGCCGGCGCCGCCGGTCAGGACGTTCTCGTTCGCGTCGCCCGTCAGCGTGTCGTTGAAGGCCGAACCCAACAGGTTCTGCATACCGTACAGCGTGTCGTTGCCGGCATTGACGGTGTTCTGCGCGCTGCCCTGGAGGGCGAGGCTGACGGTGACGCCGCCGGCAGCACCCGCGTACGACGCGGTGTCGTCGCCGGCGCCGCCGATCAGCGTGTCGTTGCCGAGGCCGCCTTCGAGGACGTTGGCGTTCTCGTTGCCGATCAGCGTGTCGTCGAGCGACGAGCCGATCAGGTTTTCGATGCCGACCAGCGTGTCCATGCCCGCCGCAACGGTGTTCTGGGCAACGCCCTGGACGTTGAGGTCGACGGTCACGCCGGTGCTCGACCCGCCGTTGAAGGCGTTGATGAACGAGGCGGTATCGGTGCCGTTGCCGCCGTCGATCGTGTCGTTGTTGATCGTGCCGACGAGGTAGTCGTTGCCTTCGCCGCCGAACAGCTGCGCGCTAGCAGTGCTGTTGGCCGTGATCGTCGTCGTGACGCCCGGCGCGCCCGACAGGGAGATGTTGAGCTGGTAGGTCATGCCGGCATTCAGCGGCTGGGCGACACTCGTGCCCGTCCACTGGCCGACGCGGACGTAGTAGGTCCCTGGCGCCGAGAAGGTGTAAACCAGGTAGGCGTCATCGTGACCGGCGGGCTGCGCATCGCCGGTGCCGGTGTCGTTGGACGCAAGAAGCGTTCCGCTGCTGTTGACCAGCTCGAGGATGCTGTCGGTCAGCGTGCCGTTGCCGTCGATGTCGAAGATCGCCTGCTGGCCCGCCTGCGTGACGTCGATGCGATAATATTCGACGCCGCCGCCGGCCGCCGTCGCGTTGATCGTGGTGTGAGGAAGCGTCGTCGAGTTCGTGATGTTCGGATTCGAGTCCACGTCGAAGGTGCCGGCGGTGCCAACGGCCGTCGCGATGCTGGTGTTGGCAGTCGTGCCGTCCTTGGTGATGTCGGGCTGCGACGGCGCCGAATAGGTCGTCGTCGTGGTGAAGCCGCCGCCGATCAGGCGATCGTCGCCCGCGCCGCCGGAAAGGAAGTCGGCGCCGCCGGCACCGCCGCTCAGCGTGTTGTTGGCGCTGTTGCCGACCAGCACGTCGTCGCCGACGGTGCCCTGGATGTTCTCGATGCTGCGCAGCGTGTCGGTTTCGCCGTCATGGTTGACGGTGACGTCGGCGCCGGTGTCGTTGAGGGTGGCGTGGATGCCGGTCTGGCCGGTGAAGATCACCGTGTCGCTGCCCGCGCCGCCGTCGAAGATGTTGTTGGCGGTGTTGCCGATAAAGACGTCGTTGCCCGAGCCGCCCTTCACGTTCTCGATCAGCGAGCGCGTGTCATTGTTGTAGAGCAGCGACATGGCAATGTTGCCCGGCGCCCAGTTGGTCAGGTTCTGGTAGGCCAGGTTGTTGGCCAGCTGGTTCGCGTCGAAGGTCGAGAATTCGCCCGGACGCAGGTCGACCGTAACGCCGTTCGAATAGTTGCTGACGTCGATGGTGTCGTTGCCGCCACCGTCCCAGATCGTGAGATAAATCTTGTTGCCCGACGGCGCGCCCTGGCCGACGCCGTTGATGAACATTTCACCGGTCGTCTGGCTGAAGGTGTAGACCGAGTCGCCCGAGTTGGTGTTGTAGTTGGCACCGTAGAGGTACTGCAGCGCGGCAATGTCGTACTGCATGTACGATTGCGGCTGGTTGACCTTTTCGCCGGCGAAGTTGCTGTTGGTGAACGGCGCCGGGGTGTAGGTCATCAGCGACCAGGACTGGCCGTCGCGATCGGGGGTCAGCGACTGCGTGCCGAACCGCGGGAAGCCGCCGAAGTAGAACGACAGGTCGCTGTTGGTGTAATCCTGGTGGCCGTGCTTCAGGCCCATCGTGTGGCCGATTTCGTGCATCATGGTGGCAAAGCCCCACGATCCCTTGAAGGCCATGTCGTAATAGGGCTGGTTGGTGCGGCCGAACCAGATGTCACCCGCCAGCGGGCTCGTGTCCGAGGCGAAGTTGCCATAGGCCGAGGCGACCTGCTGGTCCGCCGTCTGCGAAATGCGGATGTTGGCGTGGACCGTGTCGGTCTCGGTGATCTCGGTGAACTTCAGGTTGGTGTACGCCGACAGCTGCGCGAAGGCGGCGCGCGCTGCCGCCTGCTGCTGCGTCCCGAGGTCGATGTGGTAGCCACGGTCGCCGTACTGGTCGAGCGCATAGCCGTTGTAGTTCGTGCCCGAGGTCGGGAAGCTGTAGGTGAGGTTGAGCGATCCCCACTTCGAGCCGATCAGGACCGCGTCGACGTTCCGGATGCCGGTGAACGACTTGGTGCCGTCGGGGTTGACGATGATGGGAAGCAGCGTGCCGATCGGGCCGGTCTCGGGGTTGGCGTTGTTGAGGCCACCCTTCACGGACGCACCGGAGTTGGCGGCTTCGTTGTACGCCGCGCAGGCCGCGCAGCCGCAGCCTTCGACTACCGTGAGGTGAACGACATCTTCGGCCTGGCCGAGTTGACCGTAAACAACGCCGGCAGGCGCGCTGCTGTTGCCGGTGGTACCGAACGAGTCGCTCATGTGTGATTCCCCTATAAAACGCCACA
The DNA here is from genome assembly GCA_023391375.1 of Pseudomonadota bacterium. Classification (GTDB taxonomy): domain Bacteria; phylum Pseudomonadota; class Alphaproteobacteria; order Sphingomonadales; family Sphingomonadaceae; genus Sphingomicrobium. The sequence continues at coordinate 80,647 of JAEWBB010000001.1, forward strand.
TTGAAGCCCAGCCAACCAGGACGGTTGATATGGCCGAATCAGGAATGCATAACAGTAAGATAACAGAACACAAAACGATTATATGCGAATGGGTAAGCGATTGGAAAAAGTGACAAATTTGACACTTTCGAAGTGTCGCTTAGCGGTCATTTCGGGCGCTTTCGCGCTCGTTTCGTGTGCGCCACAACCCAAGGATTCAGCCATGATTTCCGACACTGACCGGTCCGGCTCGCGAGTGTCCGGCCCTTCCGAAAGCGCGTCTCATTCGAGCGCTGCGAAGGTGGGTCCTGGCGCACAGCCGGTGTCCGCCGCCGAAAACCCGCTGCCCCCTCCCGCAAACACCGACTCCTCGGCCGACGCGCGGGGCCGGCGGATCCTCTCGACCGCCTTCGTCCGGGTCGGGCCAGACGGACTATTGACCGTCCAGCTGCGCGACGGCCGTTCGATGATTCTGCGCGACGTGAAGATGGGCGCGAGGGAATATTGCGGCCAGGCGCAAATGGGCGGGAAGCCCGGCGCCCGTTTTTGCGGAAGCTACGCTGACGTCGCCGAAGCGAAGCCGGGCGCCGCGTAACGCGCGCTAACGGCGCTTCAGCAATTCCTCGACGATCCGGTCGGCCGCGACTTCGGCGGACAGGGCCATCGTGTCGATCACGATCTCGGCGTCCGATGGCGCCTCGTACGGGCTGTCGATCCCGGTAAAGTTCTTGAGCTCGCCGGCGCGCGCTTTCTTGTAGAGGCCCTTCACGTCGCGGTTCTCGGCTTCGCTCAGCGGCGTATCGACGAACACCTCGACGAACTCGCCTTCGGGCAGCATCGCGCGCACCATTTCCCGCTCGGCCCGGAACGGGGAGATGAAGGCGGTGATGACGATCAGGCCCGCGTCGGCCATCAGCTTCGCCACCTCGCCGACACGGCGGATATTCTCGATCCGGTCGGCCTCGGTGAAGCCCAGGTCCTTGTTCAGCCCGTGGCGGACATTGTCGCCGTCGAGCAGGAAGGTGTGCCGCCCGAGCGCGTGCAATTTCTTCTCGACCAGGTTGGCGATGGTCGACTTGCCAGCGCCGGAAAGGCCGGTGAACCACAGCACCGCCGGTGCCTGCCCCTTGATGCGCGAATGCGCCTCGCGGCTGACGTCGAGCGCCTGCCAATGGACGTTTTGTGCACGCCGCAGCGCGAAGTGGATCATGCCCGCCGCGACCGTGGCATTGGTCAGCTTGTCGACCAGGATGAAGCCGCCCAGCGTGCGACTGTCGGCATAGGGCTCGAAGGCCAGCGGTCGGTCGGTCGTCACTTCCGCCACGCCGATCTCGTTCAGCTCCAGCGCCTTGGCGGCGAGATGCTCCAGCGTGTTGACGTTGATGCTGTACTTGGGCGCCGCGATGCTGGCCGACACGGTCTGCGTCGCCAGCTTGAGCCAATAGCCGCGGCCGGGGATCAGCGCCTCGTCGGCCATCCAGACGATCGTGGCTTCAAACTGGTCGGCGGCGACCGGCGGATCGTCGCTGGCGGCCAGCACGTCGCCGCGCGAACAGTCGATTTCGTCGGCCAGCGTCAGCGTCACCGACTGGCCGGCAACGGCTTCGGCGATGTCGCCATCCGCGGTGACGATGCGCGCGACACTACTAGTCCGGCCGGACGGCACGACGCGAACCGTGTCGCCCGATTTCACCGTGCCGCTGGAAATCAGGCCCGCGAACCCGCGAAAGTCGAGGTTGGGCCGGTTGACCCACTGCACCGGCATGCGGAACGGCTTCGCCTGCGCCTCGCCGGCGTGCAGCGGCAGCGTGTCGAGATGGTCGATCAGCGTCGGCCCGGCGTACCACTCCATTGCCGTCGATGGAGACGCGATGTTGTCACCCTTGAGGCCCGACACCGGAATGGCGGTGAACGCCTCGATACCGATCCTTTCCGCGAACGCGCGATAATCGGCGACGATCGCATCGAACAGGTCGCGGTCGTAATCGACCAGGTCCATCTTGTTCACCGCCAGCACGATCTCGCGGATGCCGACGAGGTGACAAAGAAAGCTGTGCCGCCGCGTCTGGGTCAGTACGCCCTTGCGTGCGTCGATCAGGATCACGGCGGCGTCGGCGGTCGAGGCGCCGGTCACCATGTTGCGGGTATATTGCTCGTGGCCCGGACAATCCGCGACAATGAACTTGCGCTTCTCTGTCGCGAAGAAACGGTAGGCGACGTCAATGGTGATGCCCTGCTCGCGCTCCGCCGCCAGACCGTCGACCAGCAGGGCGAAGTCGATCCCCTGCCCCTGCGTCCCGACCCGGCGGCTGTCGCTTTCGAGCGCCGCCATCTGGTCCTCGAAAATCTGCTTCGAATCGTAGAGCAGCCGCCCGATCAGCGTCGACTTGCCGTCATCGACGCTGCCGCAGGTGATGAAGCGCAGCAGCTCCTTGGTCCGGTGCCGTTCCAGGTAGGCATCGATGTCCTCGGCGATCAGCGCGTCGGCCTGGTAGCGGGGCTGGTCGTTCATCAAAAATAGCCCTGCTGCTTCTTCACTTCCATGCCCGCGCCGCCCGCATCCTTGTCGATCGCGCGGCCCTGCCGTTCGCTGGTGGTGGTCAGCAGCATTTCCTGGATGACCTCGCTCAAGGTCGCCGCCTCGCTCTCGACCGCGCCGGTCAGCGGGTAGCAGCCGAGCGTCCGGAAGCGCACCGAACGCATCATCGGCTCCTCGCCTTCCTCCAGCGGGAAGCGTTCGTCGTCGACCATCAGGATCAGGCCGTCACGCTCCACGGTCGGTCGCGGGGCAGAAAAATATAGCGGGACGATCGGGATGTCCTCGCGCTGGATATATTGCCAGACGTCGAGCTCGGTCCAGTTCGAGATGGGGAAGACGCGGATGCTCTCGTCCTTGTTCTTGCGGGCGTTGTAGAGGTTCCACAGCTCGGGCCGCTGGTTCTTCGGATCCCACCCGTGGCTGGCCGAGCGGAAGGAAAAGATGCGCTCCTTTGCGCGGCTCTTTTCCTCGTCGCGCCGGGCCCCGCCGAACGCCGCATCGAAGCCGTATTTGTCGAGCGCCTGCTTCAACCCTTCCGTCTTCCACAGGTCGGTGTGAAGCGCACCATGGTCGAACGGGTTGATGCCCTTTGCCTCGGCCTCGGGGTTCTTGTGGACGAGCAGTTCCATCCCGCTCTCACGCGCCATCCGGTCGCGCAATTCATACATCGCCTTGAACTTCCAGGTCGTGTCGACGTGGAGCAGCGGGAACGGCGGCGGCGCGGGATAAAACGCCTTGCGCGCCAGGTGCAGCATGACCGCGCTATCCTTGCCCACCGAGTAGAGCATGACCGGCTTTTGCGCTTCGGCCACCACCTCGCGGATGATGTGGATGCTTTCGGCTTCAAGCCGTTCGAGGTGGGTCAGGTCGCGCACCGTCGCGCCCCTAGAACAGGCCCATGGCCAACGCCAGCCTTCAGCCCTTGTCGCTGAGGAAGTGCATCAGCTGCGCCAGCGTCGATTCCATCTGGTCCTGCATCTGGCTGATCAGCTCATTCTCGCGCATGTTCTCATGGTCGAGCGGCTTGGAATAGCTGTCGGAAAAGGCATGGAGGTCGTCAGCATCGAAGATGCCTTTAGCCACCAGCTTGGCGAGGATCACCAACAGGCCATTGGTGTTGGCGATGTTCCCCGCCACCAGTGCCTCGTCGACCATCGTCAGTTGCGAATCGTCTTCGTCGATGTCGTCTTCAATATCACTCATCCGCCCATCCTGCCGCTTTCGCGCGCCAGCGCAACATCGCCCAGTACCGACCATGTCGCGGCCTTGTCGGCGAAGGGCCGGGTGAAAGCGGGACTCGACGAGGGGAGGTCAATCAACGCCAGCGACGATGCGCCCAGCGCACGCCGACCGATCCGGGCCGCCGTCCCGCCATTGAACGCGACCGTACGCAGGCGCGGGTGCGTCGCGACGAAGTCGGCCAGCGGGTTGGCGCGCATGTCGCGGATCGCCCCGTCGAGGCTGCCTTCCCGCCGCGCCTCGCCGACCACGTCCCACAACGCGATGCCCCGTGCGGCCAGCCGTTCGAGCCGCTGGGGATAGTCGAGCAGTGCGAGGTCCTCGCCGATCGCCGCGCCAAGCAGCCGCCAGAACTGGTTTTGCGGGTGGGCGTAATAACGCTGCGCCATCAGCGATGCATCGCCCGGCAGGCTGCCGAGGATCAGCAGCACGGCATCGTCGGAACCGGCGGGAGGCATGGCGCGCTTGAGCATTCCGCCCCGCTTAGCCTAAGGCCGTCGCCGTATGGAGCCCCAGGACCTCAGGATCGCCCTGTTCTCGGGCAACTATAATTACGTTCGCGACGGCGCCAACCAGGCGCTCAACCGGCTGGTCGGCTATTTGCTGCGCCAGGGCGTCAAGGTCCGCGTCTATTCCCCGGTGGTCGACAAGCCAGCCTTTCCCGCGACCGGCGACCTCGTCAACGTGCCGAGTTTCGCCATTCCCGGCCGCGACGAATATCGGGTGCCGTGGCGGCTCGCCGGCGCGGCGCGGCGCGACCTCGAGGCGTTCGCGCCGAACATCGTCCATATCGCCAGTCCCGACATCGTCGCCCACCGCGCGGTCAGCTGGGCACGGCACCGCCGGATCCCGGCGGTCGCCTCGATCCACACGCGGTTCGAGACCTACCTTCAATATTACCACCTCGAAAATCTCGAGCCGGTGATCCGCGGCATCCTGCGCCGCCTCTACACCCGCTGCGACGCGATCATGGCACCGGCGCCGTCGACCGCGGCGATCCTGCGCGCGCAGCGCATGAACCGCGACATTTCGATCTGGGCCCGCGGCGTCGACCGCGAGCAGTTCAACCCCGGCCGGCGCAGCCAGGCGTTCCGCGAGGCCCATGGCTTCAAGCCTGACGAGATGGTGGTCGCCTTCCTTGGCCGGCTCGTCCTCGAGAAGGGTCTCGACGTGTTCGCCGACGCGATCGACGCGGCGCGCAAGCAGGGCACCGCCCTTCGCGTGCTGGCGATCGGCGACGGTCCGGCGCGCGATTTCTTCAGGGACCGGCTTCCCGACGCCGTGTTCACCGGCCAATTGACCGGCGACAAGCTGGCCGAGGCCCTGGCCAGCGCCGATGTCTTCCTCAACCCCTCGATCACCGAGACCTTCGGCAACGTCACGCTCGAAGCGATGGCCTGTGAATTGCCGGTCCTCGCCGCGGCCGCTTCCGGGGCGACCAGCCTGGTGCAGGACGGCAGGACCGGTATCCTCGTCGAGCCGGGCGAGATCGACCAATATGCCGACGCCCTTACCCGATATGCGAGCGACCCCGCGCTGCGTCAGCAACACGGGGCCGCCGGCCTGGCGTTCGCCAAGACCATGGACTGGGACGAGATCAACGGCGCGGTCCTCAAGACCTACCTGCGGGTGATCGAGCGCCGCCGCCGCCTGGAAGCCATGCGCTAGAGCCGTTCCACCTTGCGCGCCGTCTCGTCGATCAGGTCGACGATGGCGTTCAACTTGGCCTCGTCCATCTGGCCCTGCTGGACCTGGTGGAAGATGGCGGTCATCAGGTTCTGCACCGCCCGGCGCACCGGCGCTCGGCCGGCGCGATGTTCGCCATGCCGCTCCAGCCGGCCCAGGATGGCGGCGATCTCCTCGCCCTTCTCCTCGAGCTCGGCCTTTCCGGCATCGGTGACCGCGTAGGAACGGCGACCACCTTCTTCGTCGGACTGGCTGACGAGACCCTCGTCGACCATCAGGTTCAACGTCGGATAGACCACGCCCGGGCTCGGCGCATAATCTCCGCCGGACAGTTCCTCGATCGCCTTGATCAGCGAATAGCCGTGGCGCGGTTCGTCGGCGATCAGCTTCAACAGCAACAGCCGCAGCTGCCCGCCGTCAAACATCCGCTTGCGTCCGCCGCGGCCGCCGCCGGGCCCGCCGAAGCCGCGCCCGAAACCGGGTCCGAAGCCGCCGGGGCCGCCGGGGCCTCCATCTTCACCGAACGGGTTCCACCGCCCGGACGCCATCGCCGCTTTCATCGCGCGGCGGGCGTAGTGGCCGAAACGGTCGGCCGACCGATCACATCCATGATGTCGCATGTCGTGTTTTCCTTTTTCAAAACGACTCAAGATGCGTCTAAGATATATCTTGATGGGTTTTCGTCAAGGGGTGGCGTTTTGAAAGGCAGCGCCTATCTCGAAATCGATGGCGGACCTGTTCGGCGATACGGCGGATGCGACGGTGGCGAGCGCGGCCCAGGCGGCGAACGCGCCGCTGGCCGATCGCCTGCGCCCGGCGGCGCTGGACGAGGTCGTCGGCCAGGACCATGTCACCGGGCAGGACGGCGCGATCGGGCGGATGGTCGCCGCGGGAAAGCTTTCCTCGATCATCCTGTGGGGACCGCCGGGAACCGGCAAGACCTCGATCGCCCGCCTGCTGGCTGATGCCGTCGGCTTGCGCTTCGTCGCGCTGTCTGCCGTCTTCTCGGGCGTCGCCGACCTCAAGAAAGTCTTCGCCGAGGCGCGCGAACAGGCTCGTGCCGGCCGTCGCACCCTGTTGTTCGTGGACGAGATCCACCGCTTCAACCGCACCCAGCAGGACGGCTTCCTCCCTTACGTCGAGGACGGCACGATCACGCTGGTCGGCGCGACTACGGAAAACCCGAGCTTCGAATTGAACGCCGCGCTCCTGTCGCGGGCGCAGGTGCTGATCCTCCACCGGCTGGACGCCGCCGCGCTGGGTGAACTGGTCCGACGGGCTGAAGAAGCGATGGGGCGCCCCCTGCCCCTGACCGACGAGGCCAAGGCCGCGCTGATCGCGTCCGCCGACGGTGACGGCCGCTTCCTCCTCAACCAGGTCGAGACCCTGTTCGCAATCGACCTCGACGAGCCGCTCGATGCCGCCGCCTTGGCGCAGCTGTTGCAGCGCCGGGTCGCGGTCTACGACAAGGACCGCGAGGGCCATTACAACCTCATCAGCGCGCTCCACAAAGCGGTGCGCGGGTCCGACCCGCAGGCCTCTCTTTACTACCTCGCGCGCATGCTGACGGCGGGCGAGGGACCGCTCTATCTCCTGCGCCGCCTCGTGCGGATGGCGGTCGAGGACATCGGTCTCGCCGACCCCAACGCCCTCGTCCAGTGCCTCGCCGCCAAGGACGCCTACGACTTCCTCGGCAGTCCCGAGGGCGAACTCGCCATCGTCCAGGCATGCCTCTACGTCGCCACGGCCCCCAAATCGAACGCCGCCTACAAGGCGATGGGCGCGGCTTGGCGCTCGGCCCGCGACACCGGGTCGCTGATGCCGCCGATGAACATCGTCAACGCCCCGACCAAGATGATGAAGGACGCCGGCTACGGGGCAGGCTACGAATACGACCATGACGCCAAGGGCGGTTTTTCCGGCGCCAATTACTGGCCGGCCGAGATGGAGCCCCAAACCTTCTACACGCCGACCGACCGAGGGTTCGAGAAGCGCGTCGCCGAACGCCTCGCCTGGTGGGACGAACAGCGCCAATCGCGTATCGACCGGTTGTCCTAGGCGTCGCAGCCGCTAAGCTGCCCCCCTTCCATCCATCAGGGGATGCCTCTCACCATGTACCAGACCCAGCCGCCCGCCGCTTACTGGCAAAGCCAGCTTGTCGAATGGGGACCGCGCGTCCTGTTCGCGATCCTGATCCTCGTCGTCACCCATTTCGTCGCCAAGGCGGTGCAGTGGGGCGTGGCGCGGATGGTCGACAAGGTGCCGATCCTGAAGCGCGATCCGCGCGTCGGCGGCGACAGCGTCGGCAAGGAACTGGGACGGCTGTGCTACTGGATCGTCTGGCTGGTCGGCCTCATCGTCGCGCTCCAACCGCTCGGCCTGTCGGGCGTGATGACCCCGGTCACCAACATGACCAACGAGGTGTTCGCCTTCCTGCCTAAACTCTTGGGCGCCGGCCTGTTCTTCTTCGCCGGCCTGATCCTCGCGCGCGTCGTGCGCCACATCGTCGAGGCGTTCCTCGGGGCGCTCAACATCGAGCGACTTGCCAGCCGTGCCGGCCTGAAGGTCGGCGAGCCGACCGTCGCAGTCGATCCCGAGGGCGTCGCCGCCGAGGGCGCATCGGCCACCCGTAGTTCGATCGCCAAGGCGGTCGGCATGACCGTCAGCGCGATCATCATCATCTTCGCCGCCATCGGCGCGCTGCAGATCCTGCAGATCGACGCCATCTCCGGTCCGGCGACCAACATGCTCAACATCATCGCCACCGCGATCCCGCAGGTCATCGCCGCCGCGCTGTGGCTGGCGATCGCTTTCGTCATCGCCAAGTGGGTCAAGTCGCTGATCGAGACAGTGCTTCCGGGCCTCGGCTTCGACAATAGCGTGCGGGCGCTCGGCGTCATGCCCGCCAATTCGAATCCGTCCAAGGTGATCGGCGCGGTCGCCTTCACCGCGGTCCTGCTCGCCGCCGCGATCGAGGCCGCGCAGCAACTCGGCGGCGACAGCGTCGCGGCGCTGCTGTTCCAGATTACCGAGCTTGGCGGCAAGGTGATCTTCGGCACCGTCATCATCGTCGTCGGCCTGTTCCTGGCCCGCATCCTGTCCAACCTGGTCGGCTCCTCGACCGGCGAGCACAGTTATGCCCAGACGGTGGTGTATTACTCGATCGCCGCGCTGTTCACCGCCATCGGCCTGACCTTCATGGGCCTCGCCGACCAGATCGTGATGCTGGCGTTCGGCCTGATCTTGGGCTCGGCCGCGATCGCCGCCGCCATCGCCTTCGGGCTCGGCGGTCGCGACTTCGCGGCGCGGATGCTGGAGGACTGGAACCGCGGAAACAGCACGCCGCCGGCCCCGCGCACGCCGCCGCGCCTGCGCAAGGCCAACCCGGTCGACGACGGCCAGCCGCCGCTCGTCTGATGACGGACCTCGGCGACTGGGCGGCCGTGTACGCGTTCGCGTCCGGCCTGCCCGGCGCCGAGGCCTCGACCTATTACGGCGGCCCGGCCGTGATGGCCGCCCAAAGCGGCCGGCCGGTCGTCACGCCGGGACGCGAGGCGGACAGTTTCTGCCTTCACATTGACAATGACCATAAGGCGATGCTGTTCGACCTCGATCCCGCACGCTTCTGGGAAACGCCGCATTACTCCGGCTACCCCGCCCTCCTTATCCGCTACGGGCCCGGCGACGGCGTGACCGAATGGATCGAACGCGCGCTCGAACTCGCCGCCCTACGCAAGCCCGCCCGGAAACGATGAGGTTCGACCGTACTGTCGCGATCGACTGGTCCGGCGCCAAAGGCCGCAAGCACAAGGGCATCGCCATCGCCGAAGCGGTCGGTCGCGAGGCGCCGAGGCTTGTCAGGCCCGGCCATAGCTGGTCTCGCGAAGAGGTCGCCGACTGCCTGCTGTCCGAAGCGAGAAAGATGCCGACCCTGTTCGGCTTCGACTTCAGCTTTGCCCCGCCGATCGCCGAACGCGGCGAGTATTTGCCCGGCGAAGCGAACGTCCCCGACACCGCCCGGGCTTTCTGGGCCTATGTCGACCATCACGCCCCGGACGAGGATTTGGGCGCCGCCAGCTTCCTCGAAAGCGTCCACCGCCCGCACTTCTATTTCGGCATTGCCGACGGGGTGAAGGCCGACTTCGTCCGCTTCCGCCAGTGCGACCATCGCCTCAACGCGCTCGGCGGCCGCAAGACCGCCAGCGCCTACGACGCGATCGGCGCCGCGCAGGTTGCCAAGGCCAGCTTCTCCGGCATGCGCCTGCTGCACCGGATCGACGTCCAGGTGCCGATCTGGCCGATGGATGCGCTGGAGGCTGGGAAGAGCGCGGTGGTCGAGATCTACACCCGCATATACATCCGCAACGCCGGCCTGCCGGGCATGAAGATCCGCACCCGCGCCGACCTCAATCGCGCGCTTGAGGCGCTAGGCTCCCCGCCATGGCGCGGCCGCACGCCGCTCGACGATCACAAGACCGATGCGCTGGTCACGGCTGCGGGCATGCGCGCCCACTTGGCCCACCCGCACGCCTTCGCTCCGCCCGGCCTGACGCCCACCCTCGCCCGCACGGAAGGCTGGACGTTCGGCATCGTCTGACGCATGGGAGCGCTCGGGCCGGCTTAGCACAGTGGTAGTGCAGCGGTTTTGTAAACCGAAGGTCGGGGGTTCAAATCCCTCAGCCGGCACCACCCGCAAAAAAATTTCGAAAAAAGTTCATGGGCGCGGAACCGATCCCCTGAAACGCCGTTATATGGGCGTGGTTCAATTCTTCGGAAGCGAACCATGGAAGCCCCGGAACTTCGGTTCCGGGGCTTTACTTTTGCCCGGCGTCCGCGGGCAGGTGCGCGTCGTGGCAATGCGCCCCGCCCGCCTCGCAATCCTCATCGCCATGCGCCGACCGGCATTCGACCTGGATGGTCGAATGATCGATGCCGAACATCTCGTGGACGAAATCGTGCGCCCGGTACAGCACCTGGTCGCGGTCGGTTTCTCTTGCCACCTCGAGGTGTACGGTCAGCGCGGTCTCGGTCGTACTTAGCGGCCAGATGTGAAGGTGGTGCGCTCCGGTCACGCCGGGCAGCCGGGCCAGCGCGCCGTGCACCGCTTCCGGGTCGATCCCGCGCGGCACCCCGGCCAGCGTCATCAGCGTCGATTCCATCAGCAGGCCGGCGGTCGAATAGAGGATGACGGCAGCCACGATCAGGCTGGTCAGCGGGTCGATCCAACTCGCCCCCGTCTTCAACGTCAGGAAACCGGCCACGACCACGCCGGCCGACACCGCCGCGTCCGCTGCCATGTGCAAAAAGGCGCCGCGCACGTTGATGTCGTCCTTGGCCCCGCGCATGAACAGCAGCGCCGTGATCCCGTTGATGACGATGCCGATGCCGGCAACCATCATCACCATCTGCCCGTCGGAGGTCGATGGCTGGTAAAGCCGGCGGATCGCCTCGGCCGCGATCACCCCGACCGCAACCAGCAGCAGCAGCGCGTTGATCAAGGCCGCCAGGATCGAGCTCTTCTTGAGCCCGTACGAAAAGCGCGGCCCTGCCGAACGCTTGGTCAGCACCGCGCCGCCCCACGCCACGACCAGGCCCAAGACGTCGCCCAGGTTGTGACCTGCATCGGCCATCAGCGCCATCGAATCGGCGGCAAACCCGGCCAGGAATTCGGCCACGACGAACGCCGAATTGAGCAGGATGCCGATCAGGAAGGCTGCGCCGATCCGGTCGACCGGCGGGGCGTGATGGTGGTGGTCGTGCCCGCCGCCGTGCGCATGATCATGGCCCAATCCCATGCTACCAAGGCTAGAGCGCCCGCCGCCAAGGTCAACGACCGCCGTTCGTCGACCCGTCCGCTCCCCCCGTCGACAACCGTCTCGCGCCTTGTTGTCACATTATCACATCACGCCTAACCGCGCCGCCATGTCGAACCGATTCCCCGTCGCCGCCCTCCTTGCCGGCTCCGCCTTGATCGCCAACCCCGCCTTCGCCCAGCAGGCGCAGACCGACCAGAAGGACGATCCGCACAACCAGGAAATCGTCGTCACCGGCGCCTCGCGCGCGGTCGGCGATACGCTGGGCGGCGTGTCCGTCCTGTCGGGCGATCTGCTGGCAGACGAGTTGAAGCCGAGCATCGGCGAAACCCTCGCCAGCCAGCCCGGCGTCAGCGCGTCGGGCATCGGCCCCGCCGCCGCCCGCCCCGTCCTGCGCGGCCTGTCGGGCGAGCGCGTGCGCCTGCTGACCGACGGCCTCGGCAGCATCGACCTCTCTTCGTCCAGCGCTGACCACGCGGTCGCCATCAACCCGCTCACCGCCGAGCGGATCGAGGTGTTGCGCGGCCCGGCGGCGCTCCAGTTCGGAAGCTCGGCGATCGGCGGCGTGGTCAACGTCCTCGACGGCCGCATCCCGCGCCGCAAGCCGGACGGCGTCGCCGGCGTCGGCGCCATGCTCGGCTATGGCAGCGCGGCCAACGAAAAGAGCGGCAGCCTGTCCGTCGACGTGCCGGCCGGCGACTTCGTCGTGCACGGCGACGCCGGCTGGTCGCAGTCGGGCGACCTGACCACCGGCGGCTACCTCCTCAGCGAACCGCTCCGCGCCGAAGCACGGGCCAGCGCCGATCCGGCGATCCGGGCGCTCGCCGACCTCAAGGGCCGCCTGCCCAATAGCGATGCGGAAACCAGCGACGTCGCCGCCGGCGTCGCCTATGTCAAAAACGGCTGGAACGTCGGCGTGTCGGCCTCGGCCCACGACGCCTTCTACGGTGTGCCGATCCGTTATTCGCTCGACCCCGCGATCGAACCCGAAGCGCCGCACATCGACGCCAAGCAGCGCCGCCTCGATGCGCGCATCGCCATTCCGCTGTCCGGCTTCCTATCGCGGGCCGAAGTCCGCGGCGGCATGGGCCGCTACCGCCACTTTGAACTGGCCGACGACGGCGCGATCGACACCATTTTCCGCACCCATGGCGGTGAAGTCCGCGCCGACCTCACCCAGACCGACCGCGGCGGCTGGAGCGGTGTCAGCGGGGCACAATACCTGGTTAAGAACGTCGCCGTCCGCGGCGAGGAGAAATACCTGCCCGACGCGCGCCAGCGCCAGCTCGGCCTGTTCACCCTGCAAAGCCTCGAGACCGGGCCGTGGCGGGTCGAGGGCGGCTTACGGGTCGAGACCAGCCACCTTGACGCCGATGCCGACACTACGCTGGGCACGCCCGACCTGCGCCGCCGCTTCACCACCGTGTCGGGCAGCCTTGGCGGGCAATATGGCCTCGCCGGTGGGTGGAAGCTCGGCCTCAACCTGTCGCGCAGCGCCCGTGCGCCCGCGCTCGACGAACTCTACGCCAACGGCCCGCACGCCGGCACGCAGGCGTTCGAGGTCGGTAACCCCGACCTCGACCCGGAAATCGGCAACGGGGCCGAAGTCAGCGTCAAGCAGCACCAGGGCGCACTGCACCTGACGATCAGCGCCTTCGCCACGCGCTTCTCGAACTTCATCTACCAGGCGCCGACCGGCGCGATCGAGGACGGCCTGCCGGTCTATGCGACGCGCCAGGGCAAGGCGACCTACAAGGGGTTCGAGGTCGAGGCCGACGCCGATCTCGGTCGCGCCGCGGGGATCGACTGGAATGTCAGCGGCATCGCCGATGCGACCCGTGCCCGGATCGACGGATACGGCCCCGCGCCGCTGATGCCGCCGCTGCGCTTGCAGGGCACGGTCAACGCCAAGAGTGGGCCGATCTCGGCCAAGCTCGGGCTCGAGCACGCCTTCGCCCAGAACCGCCTCGCCCCGCTGGAAACCCGCACACCGGGCTACACCATCGTCAACGCTGGCCTGGACTGGAGCCCGCTCGAGGACCGGCCGGAACTGACGTTGTCGCTCAACGCCGAAAACATCTTCGATGCGACGGTGCGGCGGTCGACCAGCCTGCTCAAGGACTTTGCCCCCGCCGCCGGCCGCGACATCCGCCTTTCGGCCCGCTTCAAATACTGACTCCGAAAGCGGCCCAGGATTCCTTGATGGGCCTAGACCGCAAAAGCGGCCCGGCTCTGGAGAGGGAGAGCCGGACCGCTTCTTGTGGTGGACGGCGCGGCAGGAAACGCACCGTCCGGGGACTTGTCGCCTAAAGGTCGATGCCCGCCGCGATCGCCTCCAGCTTGCGGACTCGCTCCTTCAGGTCCGCGATCTCGATCCGGCCGCCGGCCGGCGGCAGCGTGACGTCGCCGCCGACATGGCCGACCAGTTCGAGCCGCTTCAGGTCGATGAATGCCTGCCATCCTTTCAGCGCGGCGTGGGCTGCGGCGAGGACGGTGAGCACCACCGTCGCGCCGATCAGGGCCACCGAGGTCGGGTCGATCATCACTGACCTCCCCGGAGCGCTTCGATCTCGCGCGCCAGTTCGTCGTTCTTGGCGCTGTTGAGGTGGTGATCGATCGCCATCATGCGGCGGTCGTTCCGGTCGAAATCCTCGCGCATCTCCTTGACCGAGGTGCGGCGCGGGCGGCTCACCCGGTCGTATTCGGCGTCGCTCCAGCCGAGGTGGCGCTTGGCCGCTTGGCGCTTGGCCGCATGGAGGTAGATACCGCCGGCGATGTAGGCGAGCACCGCCACCTGCCAGCTGACCATGATCGCGACCGCGACCAGGCCGATACGGATGAAGGTGGGGTCAATGGCGAAAATCTCGCCGAAGGTCGACGCCACGCCGGCAATCTTCTTGTCGCGACGGTTGAGCGAATAGCGCTGCGAAAAACGTTGCATCAAATTCTCTCCCTTTTTCCTTTGTTCAGCGACGCGCGGCCATTGCCGCCTTCATCGCCTCGAGCTCCGCGTCGACCGCTTCGGCCGCCTTCAGGCTCGCAATTTCTTCTTCGAGGTCCTTCGGCCCGCTGAGCGCGAGCGCGTCGGCCATGCCCTCGGCCATGTCGGCGCGGCGCTCGAGCAGTTCGAAGCGCGCGAAGGCTTCGGCGGTGCGGTTGCCGTGGACCATCTCGTTGGCCCGGGCGCGGTTGAGCGCACCTTCCATCCGCATCGCGACCGACTGTTGGCGGGCGCGGGCCTCGGCCAGCTTGGCCTGCAGCTTGGCGATGTCCGCCTCGTAGCCCTTGAGCACCTGTTCGATCTGCGCGATCTCGGCGTGAAGGCTTTCGGCCATGTCCGCCGCCTTGCGCTTTTCGGCCAGCGCGCCTCGGGCGAGGTCTTCCCGGCCCTTCTCCAGCGCCAGCTCGGCCCGTTCGGCCCAGCCATGCTGCATATTGTCGAGCCGGCCGACGGCGCGGCGCATTTCCTTGATGTCGGCGATCGAGCGGGCGGCCGTGGCGCGCACCTCCACCAGCGTCTCTTCCATCTCGACGATGATCATGCGGATCATTCGGGCCGGATCTTCCGCCCGGTCGAGCATGTCGGAGACATTGGCGGCCATGATGTCCCGGGCGCGGGTGAAGATCGGGCCGCTCAGGAAAGCCAGCGGGGCGAAGCGGACTTCGACGTTGGCTTCCTGGGGCACGTCCTCACGGGGAATACGCACGGGCATCTTGGCCTCGATCGGCTCAAGGTTAGGCATAGGTGACAATCTCCGCATTGATCGGGGCCGCCGCGACCTGGCTCGGCAGCACCGCCGAACCAACCGCGACCGAACTCACCAGCAGCGAAGCGAACGCTGCGAGAAGGTTGCGCTGGAAATTCGGACCAAACATTTTCATTCTCCCTTTTGGCGGGCCGTCCGAATTGTCCGGATCGGCCACACCGGGAGATATTCAAGCGGCGTGCCAATTGCGGATTTCCGCCATTTCCTTGCGCGCAGATGAACCGAATGGCGCAATTCGCCATGCCGGATTGGGAAATTTCACCACATCGAATTGGGAAACCGCGCGGCCCTCGCCGCGTTGGGAACGCAAATCATCACTCATCCGAAAGGACGGTTCATGCTTGCCAAGATTCTGGGGGCCCTCGCGGGCGAAAAGATTGCTGGACAGAACAACAAGGCCTCGGGCGCGCTGATCGGCGCGGCCATCCCCGTCATCGCCCGTCGCGGGCTCGGCCCGCTCGGCCTCGCGCTCGGCGCGGGCTGGCTGGCGAAGAAGGCTTACGGCCGTTACCAGCGCCGGCACCCGACGGCGCCGGACGCCACCGCCTAAGGCCTATTCCGCGTCGTCGTCGGCCGCGTCGGTCGATTCGTAATAAGGTTCGACCGTACCGTTGAGCTTCACCGTCATCGGGTTGCCGTGGCGGTCGAGGCTGCGGCCGGCGGCGACGCGAATCCAGCCTTCCGACACGCTATATTCCTCGACGTTGGTCTTCTCGACCCCGTTGAAGCGGATGCCGACGCCCTGGCGCAGCACGTCCATGTCGAAAAACTCGCTCTTGGGATTGAGCGACAGGCGGTCGGGAAGCGGCTTCTTGGTCTCTTCGGTCATGCGCGCCGCCTAGCCGCGCCCTGCCTCACGGTCAAACCGGCAAACCCACGTATATCGAATTTCGATATTATCGATTGACGATAAATTCGAATCGATTTATCGATTGTCGATATCACGATTTGGGAGTGTTCCGCATGTTCGCCTTCGTCCGCCAGCTTCGCGCCGACTTTTCGGGTGGCCGTCGATCGCTCGACCCGCTACTCACCGCGGCGCAAGTCCTTCTCTATGTCCTTCTTGCCGGGGTCATCCTGGCGATGGTCATGACCATGGTCGGCCTGCTGACGACGATCGCGGCGCATGGTGCCGAGCTGCTGCGCCCGCCTAGCTTCGAGACGTGGAAACCGGTCAGTAGCCTGCTGCTCGGGCTTGGCGCCCTCAGCATGATCTTCAACGCGGTCCTCGCCACGCTGGCGATCATTCGTTCGGTCGGCGAGGAAAGCGCCTTCACCACTGCCAACGCTGTGCGGCTCGAGAAGATCGCCGGGAATGTACTCGGCCTCCAGATCCTCGGCCTTGTTTCCGGCTGGATCGGCGCGCCGATCGGCGGCGACATCAACGGGTTCGATATCGGAGCGAGGCTCTCGCCCGGCGGTATCGCCGTCGTCCTTCTCCTGTTCATCCTTGCCCGCGTCTTCCACCAGGGCGCGTCGATGCGCGACGACCTGGAAGGCACCGTCTGATGGCGGTCCTGGTGACGCTCGACGAGCGGTTGCAGGAACGCGGCATGACGCTGACCCAGCTGGCCGAGGAAATCGACATCACGCTGGCCAACCTGTCGATCCTCAAGACCGGCAAGGCGCGCGCGATCCGCTTCTCGACCCTCGACGCCTTGTGCCGCGTGTTGGAGTGCCAGCCCGGCGACCTGCTGGCGCACGACGAGACCGCCCAGCCGTAGCGGCAGGCTTGCCAACTTGCCCCGTGGCGCCGGGCGCTCTAAGCGCCACAACCGATGAACAAGGAAACGCCCCTGCGCGCCAACCGGCCCGCGCTTTCCCTCCATGTCCCCGAGCCGCCGTTCCGGCCGGGCGACACCCCCGATTTCTCGTCGATCAGCGTGCCCGCAGCGGGCGAGGCGCCGCGTCCCGACGTGACCGCCCCCGCGATCGAGACTCATGGCCTTGCCCGCCACCTCGTCCGCGTTCTGGATGACAATGGCCAGGCGGTTGGCCCGTGGGACCCGAAGCTCGACGCCGACACGCTGCGTAAGATGCTGAAGGACATGAAGACCGTCCGCGTCTTCGACGACCGCATGTATCGCGCCCAACGGCAGGGCAAGACCAGCTTCTACATGAAGTGCACCGGCGAGGAGGCGATCGCCGTTGCCGCCGCGGCCGCGACCGACGCCGACGACATCCACTTCCCGACCTATCGCCAGCAAGGCCTGCTCGTCAGCCGCGGCTATCCGTTGGTGAAGATGATGAACCAGATCTATTCGAACGCCGGCGACCATATGAAGGGCCGCCAGCTGCCGATCATGTATTCGGACAAGGAAAAGGGCTTCTTCTCCATCTCCGGCAACCTCGGTACGCAATATCCGCAGGCCGTCGGCTGGGCCATGGCATCGGCGATCAAGGGCGACAGCCGGATCGCGATGGGCTGGATCGGCGACGGCGCAACGGCGGAAGGCGACTTCCACTCGGCGCTGACCTTCGCCGCGGTCTACCAGGCGCCGGTGATCCTCGCCGTGGTCAACAACCAGTGGGCGATTTCGAGTTTCTCCGGCATCGCGGGCGGTGAGCGCGCGACCTTCGCCCAGCGCGGTGTCGGCTACGGCATCGCCACGCTGCGGGTCGACGGCAACGACGCATTGGCGGTCTATGCGGCGGTCAAGTGGTCGGCCGAGCGTGCGCGCTCCAACGGCGGGCCGACGATGGTGGAGTTCTTCTCCTACCGCGCCGAGGGCCATTCGACCTCGGACGATCCGACCGGTTACCGGGCCAAGGGCGAGGCGGAAGAATGGCCGCTGGGCGATCCGATCGCGCGGCTGAAGGCGCACCTCGTGTCGCTCGGCGAGTGGGATGACGAACGCGACGCCGCGCTTGATGAAGAAATCAACGCCACCGTCCGCGCCGCGCAAAAGGAATCGGAAAAGCTCGGCGTGCTTCCCGACCAGGGCAACGAGAATATCGAGAGCATGTTCGAGGACGTCTATGCCGACATGCCGTGGCACATCCGCGAACAGCGCGACGAAGTCCTCGAGGAGGCGAAGCGCTGATGGCCACGCGTAACATGATCGAGGCGATCAACGACGCCCACCGCGTGATGATGGCCAAGGACGACAATATCGTCGTTTTCGGGGAGGACGTCGGCTATTTCGGCGGCGTGTTCCGTGCCACCGCCGGCCTGCAAAAGGAATTCGGCAAGAACCGGACGTTCGACGCCCCGATTTCGGAAGGCGGCATCGTCGGCACCGCGGTCGGCATGGCTGCCTATGGCCTCAAACCGGTGATCGAGATCCAGTTCGCCGACTATATCTACCCGGGCTACGACCAGATCGTCAGCGAAGTCGCCAAGATGCGTTATCGCACCGCCGGCGAATGGACGATGCCGATGGTCATTCGCAGCCCTTACGGCGGCGGCATTTTCGGCGGCCAGACGCACAGCCAGTCGCCCGAGGCGCTGTTCACCCACATCGCCGGGATCAAGACGGTCATCCCGTCGAACCCCTACGACGCCAAGGGCCTGCTGATCGCCGCGATCGAGGATCCGGATCCGGTCGTCTTCTTCGAGCCGAAGCGCATCTACAATGGCACCTTCGACGGTCATCACGACCGGCCGGTGACGCCGTGGAGCAAGGCGGGCGAGACCGCCGAGGTGCCCGACGGTCACTACACCGTGCCACTCGGCAAAGCCGCTGTCGTTCGCGAGGGCGAAGCGCTGACCGTGCTGGCCTATGGCACGATGGTCCACGTCGCCCGCGCCGCGGTCGAGGAAAATGGCGTCGACGCCGAGGTCATCGACCTCAGGACCCTGCTCCCGCTCGACATCGAGACGATCGAGGCGTCGGTGAAGAAGACCGGCCGCTGCCTCGTCGTCCAGGAGGCGCCCCGCACCTGCGGCTATGGCGCAGAGCTCGCCGCGCTGGTGCAGGAGCGCTGCTTCTATCACCTCGAAGCGCCGGTCGTGCGCGTGGCCGGCCCCGACACCCCTTACCCCCACGCCTACGAATGGGCGTACTTCCCGGGCCCGAAGCGGCTCGCGGCTGCATTGAAGAAAGTGATGGCTGACTAATGGGCACCTTCAACTTCAAGCTCCCGGACATCGGCGAAGGCATTGCCGAGGCCGAGATCGTCGCCTGGCACGTCAAGGTCGGCGATACGGTCAGCGAGGACCAGCAGCTGGCCGACATGATGACCGACAAGGCGACGGTCGAGATGGAAAGCCCGGTCGCCGGCAAGGTGACCAAGCTGGCCGGCGAAGTCGGCGACATGATCGCGATCGGTAGCGTGCTGGTCGAGATCGAGACCGAGGGCGACGCGCCTGCCGCGAAGGAAGAGGCGCCTGCCGCCGCTGCCAGCGCGCATGACGAGCAACCGCTGGCCGACGGCCTCGCCGAGCCGACCGAGGAGCAAGCGCACGAATTGCCGGTCACCGCAACGGCCACCGAGGCGCCCAAGCCGGCGCCCGCGCCGAAGAAGGAAGAGGCCCCCGCCCCGGCCGCGAGCCATGCCAAGGTGCTGGCCAGCCCGGCTGTCCGCCAGCGCGCCCGCGACCTCGGCATCGACCTCGGCGCGGTGAAAACGACGGCCGACCGCGTCCGCCACGCCGACCTTGACGCCTACCTGCTCTACAACGGCGGCAGCGTCAGCCACGGCGGCGGCGCCAAGCGGGCCGACGAAACGGTCAAGGTCGTCGGCCTTCGCCGCAAGATCGCGGAGAATATGCAGGAGGCCAAGCGCCGCATCCCGCACTTCACGCTGGTCGAGGAATTCGACGTCACCGACCTCGAAGACACGCGCGCGATGATGAATCGGGACCGCGGCGACAATCCGAAGCTGACGGTGCTGCCGTTCCTGATCACCGCCATGGCGCGCGCGGTCGCGGAATGGCCGATGCTCAATGCCACCTTCGACGACGACAACATGGTCCTCACCCGCCACGGCGCGATGGATCTCGGCATGGCGACGCAGACCGACGGCGGCCTGATGGTCCCGGTGATCCGCGATGCCGGCACGAAATCGGTGTGGACCCTCGCCCGCGAGATCAAGCGCCTCGCCGATGCCGCGCGCAGCGGCAAGGCGACCCGCGACGAGCTGATGGGCTCGACCATCACCCTGTCGAGCCTCGGCCCGATGGGCGGCGTCACCTCGACACCGGTCATCAACCGCCCCGAAGTCGCGATCATCGCGGTCAACAAGGTGCGCGAGATGCCGGTGATCGTCGATGGCGAGCTTGAAGCGCGCAAGCTGATGAACCTGTCGCTGTCGTGCGACCACCGCGTGGTCGACGGCTGGGACGCGGCCAGCTTCCTGCAGACGATGAAGGCCTACATCGAAAACCCGATCCGCCTGCTGAGCGCCTGACGCGATGACCGCGCGCCGCGACCAGGTCGAGGTTCCGGCGCGCATCATCATCCGCAACCCCGTCCCGGGCGTTGCGCACAGCCTGCAATCGAAGGACAACACGCCGCTCGATCCGAAGACATCGGCAAACGGCGAACCATTGTCGTTCGACTTTCCGCTTCGCATCGGCCCCGGCCCCAAATTCTACGGCGAGCAGGTGCGCCCGGAAGGAAAGGAGCGCCGTTTCGTTTACGTCCGCGTCGGCCAGTCCGCCGGCCAGCACGGCAGCGAATGGAACCGGCGGATGAAGATCGACATCCACGACACGCCGCAGTCGCTCCTCGACCGCGCGATGGCGGGCGAAGGCGTGCTCACCTTCACCGTTGACGGCACGGCCAAGGACGGAACACCCGCCTGCGCCACCATCAGGCCGGTCGAAAAGACGATCGGCTAAGGCCTATTTCTTCCCGATCTCGCGCCAGCTCCCTTCGCTGACCTCGACGTCATACTTCTTCGCCGCGGCCTTGATCCGCTTCCACGCCGCGTCGCGGTCGGCGTCGCTGACGCCCTCGACCTGGTTGAAGCGGCTGATCGCGTTGCGGACGTGGCTCGCGTCCTCCAGCGGCTCCTTGCGCTGGTCGGGAAAGGCGAACTGGCTGTCCTTGAGGTGATCGCGCTTGTCGGCGGTGAGTTCGGTCATTGGAGACCTCCTTTCACCCTGCACAACGCAAGGGCGCGGCCCCCGGATGCTCTCTTGGTCCGAAGGCCGCGCCGGATGACCGCGCGGGAACTAGGGAGGGGGACGCCCGCGCGGCCCGGTAACCGTTAGGCGGCCAGCGCCTCGACTTCGGCCAGCCCGCCGGCGATGCCCTCGTCACGCGCGACGTTGACGCCGTTGGCGCGGACAAATTCCGGCTCGATGCCGATGAAGTTGAAGAACGGCTTCAAATAGCTTTCGACATGCTCGAACGCGTTGTCCGGGTCGTAATAGCCGCCGCGCGACACGGCGACGATCACCCGCTTGCCGCCGGCCAGGCCTTCCGGCCCGTTCTCGGTGTAGCGGAAGGTGCGGCCGTTGACGGCGATGCGGTCGATCCACGCCTTCAATTGGCTCGGCACGCCGAAATTATACATCGGCGCCCCGATCACGACCGTATCGGCATTGAGGAATTCGTCGAGCACATCCTCGTCGCCCGTGCCGCCCAGCGTCAGGTGCGACAGCGGCGACGCGACCAGGTCGCGCCGGATGAAGCGCGCGTCCGGCTGGGCCGCAAGCAACTGCTCGACGATCTTGCCCGAAAGCTGGCGCGAGACACTGCCCTCGCCGGTGATGCTGCTGTCGATCTGGAGGATGGTCATGATTTGGTCCTTGGTATTGATTTGTTACCGGGACACTGTAAATGACCACCCATGGACGCCGCACAAGAACGCAAAAATTTGTCACCAAGTCACAGCGATGTGACCGCCCCCACTACGGCCGAGCAGGCCGCGATCCACGGCCCCGTGTGCCGCTCCGTCGCGCCGGTGCTGAACCGCGTCGGCGACAAGTGGAGCATGCTGATCGTCATGCTGCTTTCCGACGGCCCGAAACGCTTCATGGAGCTGAAGCGCGCGATCGACGGCATCTCGCAGCGCATGCTGACGCTCAGCTTGCGCAACCTCGAACGCGACGGGCTGGTCAACCGCACCGTCACCCCCACCATCCCGCCGCGCGTCGACTACGAACTGACCGAACTCGGCATCTCGCTGCGCGAGCCGGTGCAGGGCCTCGGCGCCTGGGCCGTCGCCCACATCGACTGCATCCGCGCCGCGCAGGAACGCTTCGATACCGCCACGGATGGCGCTGACTTGTAGTCGCAGAGGGCGAGGGCTAGACGGCTGGACGTCCGCTAAGCGCGAGAGCAGACTGTCCGCTAACGACCCATTGCGGACATTCGAGTAGGGGCTAGAAAAGCAGATATGCCGCTAGCTGAAACTGACTTTTCGCTGTCGCTCGAAGAGTTGACCGGCTTGGTCGAGGGTGACCCTGCCGAGGCTCCGACGCCCATGGTCGCGATGATTCAGCGCGCGTGGAGAAAGCCGCTATCGCAGTTGACGTCTCACGAAATCGGTCGGCTTGTCGTCCAGCTCTACGGATTTCCCTACCTTCTCGATCTTGTCATGCCAAAGCTGGAGCAAGACCCACTTTTCGACGGCGGGTATTATCCTGGTGACGTCCTCGCGAACCTCCTGCGAGCCGACGAGGACATTTGGGCTGAGAGGCCCGAATATCGAAAGCAACTCGCCGAGCTTTATACGCGAGCGCTTGCGCGGCCCTTGGAGGAAAATAACGCGTTTCGCGAAATTCTTGGTCTTCCGACTGGTAACCCGTCAGTGAATTGACCGCTTTCCACCCTTAGTCGTCATTCTAGCCCTACGGCAGCTATCGACCCATTGCGGACATAAGGATCGTCAGGCAGCTAGCAGCTATGATCGACGATACCTTTTCTGTTCTCATTCCCGAGCTTCCGAAGTGGAATAACGGCAGGGGCATAGACGCGAGAAGCTGGATAGCCTGCGTGGGCAACTACGAGTTGGCGGCGGGATACAGTCTCATTTTTTGGCCGCGCATTGTCGAGTTTAGCCGATATATCCTGCGGGAGGGACATTTCTCCGAAGAAACCGTCCGGGAATGGGAGAGAGCCACAAACAACGATCGACGAGCCATCGAGGCGGTCATCAACCACATACACCTCATCGACATTCACGGCGATCCCGAGGCAGAACCGACCGAAGCGCAACTCCGCTATTTAGGCCGAGTTCTGCGAGAGACGATCGGAGCAAAGCTAAAGCAGGACTTCCCGGAGAGGGCGTTTGAGGTCGTGTTCAACGATGAGCCAGACCTCGATCTAATCGACTATGAATTGACCTTTTGGCAGATCGACTGACCATCGCAATAGCTTCCCGCTCTTGGTGGCCTTCGTCGCGATGAACGGCTGACACGTAGAACCTCGTCCCGGTCGGCAGTCGAGGAGAACGCGGTAGAACATCGCAGTCGATCATAACGCAGCGACGTCCGCTTTCCACCCAAAGCGGACATTGGCGATTTTCCTGTCCTACAGACTGCGCTGTCGGCATGACGGCGATCGTGAAGATCCGGTCGCCATCGCTCACGTTCGGTTCCCGCGCGGGCGGCCGTTTTCGCGCCAAACGGCAAGCGACGCATAGTGTAACTTTTGTAACCTTCCGCGCCGACGGCCGGTCTTTGCCCGCGCCCTTCAACCGGCTAGGGCGCTACCCATGACGACGCCCGACATTGCCGCCCTGACCGCGCTCGACGAGCGGCTGCGCTTCCTGTCCAGCTGGACCATCCACCACGCCAACCATGTCCGCGACAGCGTCGACGGGCTGAAGGTCGGCGGGCACCAGGCCAGCAGCGCGTCGATCAACGCGATCATGACCGCGCTCTTTTTCCATGCGCTCGGCCCCAACGACCGCGTCGCGGTGAAGCCGCACGCCGGGCCGGTGCTGCACGCCATCCATTACCTGCTTGGCTCGCAAAGCCTTGAGCAGCTGCAGAACTTTCGCGGCTTCGGCGGGATGCAGAGCTATCCCAGCCGCACCAAGGACCGGATCCCGGTCGACTTCTCGACCGGCTCGGTCGGCCTCGGCGTCGCCATCACCGCCTTCGCGTCGCTGGTGCAGGATTATCTCACCGCGCACGGCATGATGTCGGAGGAGGAGCGCGGGCGGTTTGTGGCGCTGATCGGCGATGCGGAGCTCGACGAGGGCAACATCTACGAAGCGCTGATCGAGGCATATAAGCACGACATCCGCAACTGCTGGTGGATCGTCGACTATAACCGTCAGAGCCTCGACGCGACCTCGGCCGACCGGATGTTCGAGCGGTTCGACGAGATTTTCGCGTCCTGCGGCTGGCGCACGGTCGAGGTCCGCCACGGCAAGAAATTGCAGGCCGCGCTCGACAAGAATCCGGCGGTCAAGGATTGGCTGGAGGCGCTGCCCAACGCCGACCATTCGGCCCTGACCTACCAGGGCGGCGCGGCGTGGCGGGCGCGGATCGAGGCCGACCTCGGCAAGAAGGCGGCGGGCTTCCTCAAGGACCTCGACGACGACGCATTGGCGGCGCTGATGGGCGACCTCGGCGGCCATTGCCTCGACAGCCTGACCGAAGCGTTCGACGCCGCGCAGGACGATATCCCGACCCTGTTCGTCGTCTGGACGATCAAGGGCTACGGCCTTCCCTTCGCCGGACACAAGGACAACCACGCCGGCCTGATGAACCCGACCCAGATGCACGCCTTCCGCGACTCGCTCGGCATCGCCGAGGGTCAGGAATGGGCGCCGCTGTCCGGCCTCGGCGACAATGCGCGCAAGGGCATCGAGCAATTGCTCGAAGACGCCCGCATCCTGCGCGAAAAGCGCCCGCGCGATTTCGGGCGGATCGCCATTCCCGCCATCCCCGCGCCGCAGGGCGAGGAGCAGTCGACCCAGGCGGCGTTCGGGCGAATCCTGCTCGACCTCGCCAAGTCGGGCGCGCCGATGGCCGACCGGATCGTCACCACCTCGCCCGACGTCACCGTGTCGACCAACCTCGGCGCCTTCGTGAACCAGCGCGGCCTGTTTAAGCGGCGGGCGATGAAGGATGTTTTTGCAGCGGCAAAGATTCCGTCGGCGCAAAAGTGGGCAGGTGATAACAACGGCCAGCACATCGAGCTGGGCATCGCCGAATCCAACCTGTTCCTGGTGCTCGCCGCGCTGGGCCTTTCGGGCGACCTGTTCGGTCAACGGTTGCTCCCGATTGGGACGCTCTACGACCCGTTCATCGCCCGCGGCCTCGATAGCCTCAACTACGCCTGCTACCAGGACGCGCGCTTCCTGCTGGTCGCGACCCCGTCGGGCCTGACCCTCGGGCCGGAAGGCGGCGCGCACCAGTCGATCAACCCGCCCCTCATCGCGCTCGGCCAGCCGGGCCTCCGCCATTACGAGCCCGCCTTCGCCGACGAACTGGCGGCGATGATGGAGCATGCGTTCCAGCTGATCGACGATCCGGCCGGCGAAAGCACCTACCTCCGCCTTTCGACCCGCAGCATCGAACAGGTCGAGCGCAGCGATGACAGCTGGAAGGACGGCGCGCTGCAGGGCGGCTATTGGCTCAAGGCCCCCGGCCCCGGCGCGGAAGCGGCGATCGTCGCGATGGGCGCGATCATGCCCGAAGCCATCGCCGCGTGGGAAGAATTGAAGGAGGACGTGCCTGGCCTCGGCCTTCTCGCCGTCACCTCGCCCGACCTGCTCCACCGCGGCTGGACCGCCGCACAGGCCCGCCGCTGGCAAGGCGAGAATACGCCTAGCCACATCGAAACCCTCCTCGCCCCGCTCGGCCGCAACGCCGGTCTCGTCACCTTGTGCGACGCCGCGCCCGCGTCGCTCAGCTGGATGGGCGGTGTCCTCGGCCAGCGGGTCGCGCCGCTCGGCGTCGAGCGGTTCGGCCAGACGGGTAACCTCGTCGACCTCTACGCCGCCTACCGCCTCGATGGGTCGGCGATCGCCGAGGCGGCGGCGGAGATCCTGCTTACGACTCCTTAACCGCGCCCGCTCCACAAAGGCCGGATGGACCGTCCCGACCGCGACCTCGAAGACCTGCTCGCCGCCGAGCTAGACCACGCCCGCGACATGCTGGTGATGATGGGCGACGAATTGGCCGGCGACTTCGCCGTCGTTTCGCGTCACGGACTCGCGCTCCAGGCGGTCGACATCGTCGGCCAGATGCTGGGCCACATCGCCAACGTCGTTCGCGCCGCCGACCGGCCCGCCGCCGTTGACCGCATCGGCATGTGCGACCTCAAGGCCAAGCTCAGCAAAGCCGCTTGAGGCTTGCGCCTTCGCCCCCTAGACCGGGGCCATGGCAGGACGCTTTTTCGAGGAGTGGCAGGTCGGCGACACCATCCGCCACCCGATCACCCGCACCGTCACCGAGACCGACAACCTCCTGATCTCGACGTTGACCCACAATCCGCAACCGCTCCACCTCGACCATGAGTCGGCCAAGGAGACCGAATTCGGCAAGCCGCTCGTCAACAGCTGCTTCACCTTCTCCCTCGCCGTCGGCGTGTCGGTGGCGGAAACGACGCTCGGCACATTGGTCACCAACCTCGGCTACGACGAGGTGAAGTTCCCCAAGCCGGTGTTCGTCGGCGATACGCTCCACATCGAGAGCGAGGTCGTGGGACTTCGCGAGAGCGGTAGCCGTCCCAACGCCGGCATCGTCACTTGGGAACATCGCGCCATCAACCAGCGCGGCGAGACCGTTTGCACGTTCAAGCGCTCTGCGCTGATCCAAAAATCGAAATGACCCCCGCGCCGCGTAGCTGGCTGTTCGTCCCGGCGGATAGCGAGAAAAAGATTGCCAGGGCGATCGAAGGCGACGCGGACGCGATCATCTTCGACCTCGAGGACAGCGTTGCGCCCGACCGCAAGGCCGAAGCCCGCAAGATCATCGAGAACCTCCCCGAGCGCACAGGCGGCCCACGATGGTGGCTTCGGGTCAACCCGGTCCGCAGCGAGGACCACAAGCTCGATCTCAAGCTGATCAAGCGCGGCGATATCGATGGGCTGATGCTTCCCAAGACCGAGAGCGGCGCGGACGTGATCGAATGCGCCCACCGCACCGGCAACCTGCCGATCCACGCGATTGTCACCGAGACGGCGGCCTCGCTGTTCGGCCTGCTGTCCTACCGCGACGTCAAGTCGCCGCTGGTGGCGATGTGCTGGGGAGCGGAGGACCTGTCGGCGGCGCTGGGCGCGGCGAGCAAGACCGACGAGGACGGCGCGCTCAGCTTCACCTACCGCATGGCCCGCTCGCTGACGCTGGCCGGCGCCGTCGCGGCGGGGGTGCAGCCGGTCGATGGCGTGTTCGCCGACGTCCGCGATGAGCACGGCCTGATCGCCGAGGCCCGCGCCGCCGCGCGCGAGGGCTTTACCGGCAAGCTTGCGATCCACCCCGGCCAGGTCGCGGCGATCAACGCTGCCTTCACGCCCAGCGACGGCGACGTGGCGCATGCGCAGGCCATCGTCGACGCCTTCGCCGCGGATCCGTCCGCCGGTGTGCTGCTGGTCGGCGGAAAAATGGTCGATCGCCCCCACCTGGTGCAGGCACGAAATCTGTTGGGACGCGTTCGGACACCATAATCCAAGCGGAGGGAAAGACGATGCCGACGAAAGCCAAGGGTTGGGGAACGGACGCGGCCGACCAGCCGCTACGGCCGATGGAGTTCGAACGGCGCGACCTGCGCGACGATGACGTCGCCATCGACATCACCTACGCCGGCATTTGTCATTCCGACCTCCACACCGCCCGCAACGACTGGGGCGGGACGAAATACCCCAACATTCCTGGCCACGAGATCGTCGGCCGCGTCACCGCCGTCGGCAATAACGTCACGCGCCACGCCGTCGGCGACCTGGTGGCGGTCGGCTGCATGGTCGACAGCTGCATGGAGTGCGACCAGTGCCTCGAGGGATGGGAAGTCTTCTGCCGCCAGGGCTGCACCCAGACGTATAACAGCCCCGACCGTCACACCGGCGAAATCACCAAGGGCGGCTACACCGATCATATCGTCGTCCGCGACCACTTCGTGCTGAAAGTGCCGGACGGCATGGACGAAGCGAAGGTCGCGCCGCTGCTGTGTGCCGGCATCACCACCTACTCGCCGTTGCGCCAGTATGATGTCGGCCCGGGTACCAAGATGGGGGTCATCGGACTCGGCGGCCTTGGCCACATGGGTGTCAAGTTCGGCGCCGCGCTTGGTGCGCACGTCACCATCATCACCACCACGCCCGAAAAGGGCGAGGATGCGAGGAAGCTGGGTGCCGACGACGTCATCGTCTCGACCGACCCCGAGCAGATGAAGAAGCACCTCGCCAGCTTCGACTTCATCCTCAACACGGTACCGGTCAGCCACGAGATCGACGGTTACCTCAACCTCCTCGGCCGGTCGGGCCGGATGGTGATCGTCGGTGCGCTGACGCCGATGCCCGGCTTCGTCGGCATGAATATCATCTGGTACAACCGCGCGGTCGGCGGATCGGCGATCGGCGGCATTCCGGAAACCCAGGAAATGCTCGACCTGTGCGCGAAGGAAGGCATCTATCCCGAGGTCGAGATGATCGAAATGAGCGGCATCAACGAGGCCTATGAGCGCCTCTTGAAGAACGACGTCCGCTATCGTTTCGTGGTCGACATGAGCAAAGGGCTTTGAAGGCTGTCCTTGCCGTTGGCGGGTTGGCGGTGGCCGGGGCGGTCGCCGCCTGGTCGATGCCGGCCGACGAATTCGACCCCGTCGATTTCTTCGAAGGGCGCAGTCACGGAGAGGGCACGCTCCACGAATTGTTCAAGGGCGACCGGCGCGTAGTCGTCGACAGCATGGGCAAGGTCGGACGTGGCGGCATGCTCACGCTCGACCAGACCGTCCGCATTGCGGGCGATCCGGTGAAGCATCGCCGGTGGCAATTGCGCCCAACGCGCGATGGATGGGCCGGAACATTGACCGACGCGAAGGGCGCCGTCACCGCGGCGCGCGAGGGCGAAGGCATCCGCATCCGCTACAAGATGGACGGCGGGATGAAAGTCGAGCAGGTCCTGATCCCGCGCCCGGGCTGGAAGACGGTCGACAACGAGATGCGGATCCGCAAGTTCGGGATCGTCGTTGCCCGCCTCGACGAGAAAATCGCCAAGCGCTGATGCCTTGCCCTCCCTGCCCGCCGCGCTAGGGTCGCGGGGAAGAGTGAGGGGATTTCAAGATGAGTGACACGGCCCAAAGCTGGTCGATGGCGCGCGTCGTGACGGCGTCGTCCGCCGGCACCGCGTTCGAGTGGTACGACTTCTTCATCTTCGGTTCGCTCACCCCGATCATCGCCAAGGTGTTCCTCGCCGGCCTCGACCCGACGGCGGCACTGGTCGCGGCGCTGGCGCTGTTCGCGGTCGGCTTCGCCTTTCGTCCGCTGGGCGCCATCCTGTTCGGCGCGATGGGCGACCGGATCGGCCGCAAGGCGACCTTCCTCGTCACGGTCAGCCTGATGGGCGGCGCGACGTTCGGCATCGGCCTGCTACCGACCTATGCGCAAGCTGGCATCCTCGCGCCGATCCTGCTGATCATCCTGCGCATCTGCCAGGGCACGGCGCTGGGCGGCGAATATGGCGGCGCGGCGATTTACGTCGCCGAACATGCGCCGGATGACAAGCGAGGCGCAGCGACGGGCTGGATCCAGTCGTCCGCCTCGTTCGGCCTGCTGGCGGCGTTGCTGGTCATCTTCGCGACGCGCAGTGCACTGGGCGAAGAGGCGTTCAACGCCTGGGGCTGGCGAATCCCGTTCCTCGTCTCGGTCGTGCTGCTCGCCATCTCGGTGTGGATGCGGGCCAAGCTTTCGGAAAGCCCCGCCTTCGCCAAACTCAAGGAAGAGGGCGCGGTCAGCAAGGCGCCGTTGAAGGAAGCGTTCGCCGATCCGGCCAGCCTGAAGCGTGTCGGCATCGCCTTCTTCGCCATCATGTGCGCGCAAGGGGCGGTCTGGTATTTCACCTTCTTCTACCTTCAGGTCTTTCTCGAAAAATCGCTCGGCGTGCCCGGCGCGACCAAGGACCTGCTGCTGATCATCATGACGCTGGCCTCGGCCCCGCTCTACGTCTTTTTCGGCTGGCTGAGCGACCGCGTGGGCCGCAAGCCTGTCATGTTGGCGGGGATGCTGCTGGCGCTCGTCCTTTACTTCCCGGGTTCGCATTTGATCGCCCAGGCCGCCAACCCGGCGCTGGTCGAGGCGCAGCAGCGCACGCCGGTGGTGGTCGAGACCGATCCGGCCACCTGCTCGTCCCAGTTCGATCCGACCGGCACGGCCAAGTTCGTGTCCGCCTGCGACATCGCCAAGGCGGCGCTGGTCGCGCGGGGTATCGGCTACACCACAAAGGCGTCGGCGGACGGCGCGACCAGCGTCCACGCCGGCGCGCAGGACGTCACGGTGGCCGGCGGCGAAGGACAGGCCGACCTCAAGGCGTTCAAGGCGGCCACGGCCGAGCGGATCAACGCTGCGCTGGCGGCGGCCGGCTATCCCAAGAGTGCAGACCCCGCGGCGATGCACTGGCCGCTGCTGCTGACCGTCCTGCTGCTGTTCGTGGTCGCCGCGACCGCCCTGTACGGGCCGCAGGCGGCGGCGCTGGTCGAGATGTTCCCGACGCGCATCCGCTATTCGGCAATGAGCCTGCCCTACCACTTCGGCACAGGCTGGGTCGGCGGCTTCCTGCCGGTCACAAGCTTCGCCATCGTGGCGATGACCGGCAATATCTACGCCGGGCTTTGGTACTCGGTGATCTTCACCGCCATCTCGGTGCTGACCGCCTTCTTCCTCCTCAGGGAAACCCACGGCACGCCGCTCCACGAGGTGTGAGCGGATCGACGAACGGCATTTTCCGCCGTTCGTCGAAACGGGGGATTGCGTCCGCGCTACAAATGTAGCATTGCGCTACAAATGTAGTGTGAGGACTCGAATCCGATGTTGAACCAGTTGCCGCCCCGTGAACGCCAGATCGTCGACCTGCTGTACCAGCGGGGCGCGATGGGCGTGAACGACATCGTCGATGCCCTGCCCGACCGCCTGAGCGGCTCGGCCGTGCGGGCGATGCTCAAGCGGCTCGAGGACAAAGGGTTCGTGGCCCGGCAGGCGAGCGACAAGGGATTCGTGTTCTCGCCGACCGTGCCCGACGACAAGGCCAGCGAAACCGCGCTCGGCCATGTCGTGCGCACCTTCTTCAACGGCTCGGCGGTCACCGCCGCCTCGGCGTTGCTCGGCATGTCCGAAAGGCTCGCCACGGACGAACTCGACGCGCTGGAGGCAATGATCGCCCAGGCCCGCGCGAACAAGGGGAAGTAAGATGATCGCGACGCTCCTCGAACTAGCGCTAAAATCCTTGCTGGTCGCCGGCGCGACGCTGGTACTGCTGCGCCTGACGCGCGCCCGCTCGGCATCCGAACGCTCGTTCATTGCCCATGTCGGACTGGTGGCGATGGTCGCCCTGCCCTTCGCCAGCCTTTACCTGCCCGCGATGCGCCTCGAAGCGCCGGCCTTCCTGTCGCCGTCCGTCGCGAAGGTCGCCGTCCAGGCACCCTCCGTCACCGTACCGCTTACCACCGACATCGCCAGCTTGCCCGCGTCGACCGCTCCCCTCCCCGAGGCGGCGACGTCGGGCTTCACCATTCCCGCCGATGTCGCGCCGTGGCTCTACGCCGCGCCGGCCATCGCGCTCCTCCTGCTGACGCTGGTCGCCCTGCTGCGCCTCGTCGCGCTGCGCTCGCGCGCCGACATCCTGGTCGAACCGCAATGGCTGAGCGCCCTCGCCCACGCCCAGCGCCGCATGAACTTCAAGAACGGTACGGCGCTGCTGGTGTCGGACGAACTGGCCTCGCCGATCAGCTGGGGCCTGGTGCGCCCGGTGATCCTGCTCAACAAGGACGCGCTATCGGCGACCCGCGAGGCGGAAGCGATCATCGCCCACGAACTGGCGCACGTCGCCCGCCTCGACTGGGCCAAGCTGATGCTGGCGCGCGTCGCCACTGCCGTCTTCTGGTTCAACCCGCTGGCGTGGGTCCTGGCCCGCGAAGCGCACCAGCTTCGCGAAGAAGCGGCCGACGACGCGGTGCTCGCCGCCAACGTCGACGGTGCGGACTATGCGCAGCTGCTGGTCGGTGTCGCCCGCCACGAGTGCAAGGGCCTGCTGCTGGGCGCGCATGGCGTCGCGCCGGGAAAGGGATCGCTCCGCCGCCGCGTGACCCGCGTGCTCGACGGCACCCTGCCGCGCGGGCCGGCCGCCAAAGGCTGGGTCACCGGCTTCGCCGCCGGCATGCTGGTGATGGCTGCGCCGCTGGCCGCGGTTACCTTCCGCGCCGCGCCCGACGACAAGATGAGCGACCGTGAGGTCAAACTGGCCGAACGCTCGCCGTTGGCCCCGACCGCCCCGCTCTCGCCGCAAGCGGCAGTCGCGCCCGCCGCACCGACGGCTCCGACTGCGCCAATTGCACCGCTGAGCCCGCTGGTCAGCGTCGGCCCCGACGGCATCCTCGTCCGCAGCATGGACGGCGAACAGATCGCCCACATCGCGGCCAACGCCGCCGCCGCCGCCCAGCGCAAGGCTGAAAGGGGCGCCAGCAATGCGATGGACGAAGCGATCGAAATGCGCGCGCTCGGCCTGACCCCGGAATATGCCCGCAGCATCCGGATGGCCGCGCCGCCCCAGATGGGCCAGATCGATCACGACGAGATCGTTGAAATGCGCGCCGTGGGCGTGACTCCCGAATACCTGCGGGAAATCGCCTCGTCCGGCTTCCCCAAGCTGACCGTGGACGACGTTGTCCAGGCCCGCGCGCTGGGCATGAGCGGTGCCTATATCCGCCAGATGCGGAGCGTCGGGGTGAAAGGCGACCTCGACAACCTCGCCGAACTGCGCGCGGTCGGCGTCACGCCCGAGTTCGTGGCCCGGGCCAAGCGGGCCGGCGTCAATCCCAACGACACCGACCGCCTGACCAGCCTGCAGGTGCTCGGCATCGATCCGGGCCACCCATCACCGACCCGGCGCGACATCGACGAGTAGCGTTCCGACCACCCGATTGAACTGAAACGACCGCTTCCTGACGTGCCGCCCGGCACGACCGGCGAAGCCATGCCTGAAGGAGTAGCCGATATGAACCGTCCCCTGATCTTCCTCGCCGCGATGGCCACCGCTGCCGCCGCCGTGACCAGCGCCTGCCTTGCGGAGGTGCGCAACTCGGACCGGCCCTTTCGCGCCGATGACCTTCATTTCACCCTGACCGACAAGGACGCGGCACGGGGCATGGCGAATTTCCACCTGACCCAGGGCCGCGACCATGACCGGATCAACATGAGCAACGACACCCGCCTGGCCGACCTCGGCCTCGCGCCGACGGCGCTCGACCGCGACGGCTCGATAGTCATCGCCATGGTCCGCGATGCCGGGCGGATCGACTGTAACGGCACCGTCCGTGGCGGCCGCGCCGAAGGCAATTGCCGGTTCGCCGCCGACACCGGCTTCAATGCCTTGCTTGCTCAGACCGGCGTCGCGCGACCCGACCTCGAGGACAGCTACGGCATGACCATCCTCGGCGTGACCCGCGCGATGGTCGACGCGGTGCGCGATTCGAAGTTCGGCCCGGCCACACCCGACGACCTGACGGCGATGGCCGCGGTCGGCGTCACGCCTGCCTACATCCGCGAACTGGCCAGCCGCGGCTACCGCCCGTCGAAGATCGACGACCTGGTCGCCTTCAAGGCGGTCGGCGTGACCGGCGACTATGTCGACGGACTGACCCGCGCAGGCGTGAAGACCAGCGACGGCGAGACCGTCGTCGCCATGCGCGCGCTCGGCATCACGCCCGAATTCGTTTCCAGTTTCGCGCGGATCGGCTACCCGAACCTCGATCCGGACAAGCTGGTCGAACTGAAGGCGCTCGGCATTACGCCGGCGATGGTCCAGGCGGTCGAGCGCGACCGTTCGGCCCTGTCGCTGCCGCAGCGCGCCGCCGCGCGCAGTCTGGTCGACAGCCGCCGATAGGCCGATCGTCGAGGCAGGGCGACCGTTGGTCGGCTCAACGACCGCAGTCGCCCTGCCATCGAAGTCCGCTCGTTTTCATTAGCGCAACGGGTCAATGGGTGACTCGTTACGAAGGGGGTTTTCACATGTTTTCGCGCGTTCATCGCATCGCTCTGCTGGCCGGCGTCGCCGCCCTGTTTCCCGCCCATCTCGCGGCGCAGGAGACCGGCAATTCGGATCCCGCCGTGGCTCCGCCGCCGCAGGCCGCCGCCGCCGGCAACCGCCGGGTTTACATGCCGGCGGACTTCACCCGCTTCGCGCCCAAGTCAGCGTTCGACATGCTTTCGCAGGTCCCCGGCTTCACTATCCGCAGTGCGGATAACGAACGTGGCCTCGGCCAGGCGTCGGAGAACGTGCTGATCAACGGCCAGCGCATCACCGACAAGTCGGCCAGCGCGGTGTCGCAGCTGCAGAACACGCCGGCGGGCAATGTCGAGCGGATCGAGATCGTCGACGCCTCCACCCTCGGGATTGCGGGCCTGACCGGTTCGGTCGCGAACGTCATCACCAAGGTCGTGAAAAAGGGCACCGGCAGCTTCCAGTACCGGCCGGAGGCGCGCGCCCATTATTCTTACCCCATCTATGGCCGCGGCAAGATCAGCTGGAACGATGTCGCCGGCCCGTTCGACTACACGCTGACGATGGACAGCAGCAGCTCCGGCAACGGCGCCTTCGGCGAAGGCGAGTTCGTCATCCGCAACAGCAACGGGCTGGTCGAGAACCGCGATAGCGTCTTCAAATCGAAATTCTTCCAGCCACGGTTCATCGCCCGGACCAAGATCGACCTTCCCGGCAGCGCAGTGGCCAACGCATCGGTCAACTACGCCCCGTACTGGTACAAGCAGCGCAATCCCGCCCGTGTCACCTTGTCCGACGGCAATGACTACGACCGGGACCTGTTGCAGAAGCAGGTCGGCTTCATCATCGATTTCAACGGCGACGTGGAGTTCGCGGCCGGACCGGGCCGTCTCAAGCTGATCGGCCTCAGGCACTTCGAGCATGAGCCGACGATCACAACCCTGACGTTCGACTATCTGAGCGACGCGCCGACCGACGGCATTCGCTTCACGCGTGACGCCTTCATCGGGGAAACCGTCGGCCGGGCCGAATACAAGTGGAAGACCGGCAAGAATGATTGGCAGGTCTCGTTCGAGCGGGCCTACAACAGCCTGCGGCAGGACGGGCAGCTGCTCTCGCTCGACCCCGACAGCGGCGATTATATCAACATCCCGGACGGTGCGCGCAGCGGCGAAGTCAATGAGGTGCGCTACGAAGGCATCGCCTCGTTCAGCCGTCCGCTGACGTCGAAGCTCGACCTGCAGCTGTCGGGCGGCGGCGAAATTTCGAAGCTGACCCGCGTCGACGGCGACCTGGAGCCGCGCAAGTTCTTCCGCCCCAAGGGCAGCATCGTGCTCGGCTGGCGTCCGGCCAAGGGCTGGGACACCTCGCTGTCGCTGAAGCGCCGCGTCGGCCAGATCAGCTTCTACGACTTCCTCGCCCAGCCCAACCTTAACCAGGACCGCGAGAATGCGGGGAACAACGATCTCGTCCCGCCGCAAAGCTGGGAGCTGGAGACCGAGGTCAACAAGGATCTCGGCGTATGGGGCAAGACCAAGCTTCGAGCCTACGTCCACCGGATCGACGATATCGTCGATATCGTGCCGATCGGCGACGACGGGGAATCGGTCGGCAACCTGCCGCGGGCGAAACTCTGGGGGCTGGAATCGACCAGCACGATCCAGTTCGATCCGTTGGGCTGGAAGGGCGCCAAACTCGACCTGACCCTGTCCAAGGAGCATAGCTCGGTAGAAGACCCGCTCACCGGCGAAACCCGCCCGATTTCGGGCGCCAGCCGTTACGGGATCGAAGCCTCGCTGCGCCACGACATCCCGGGCACGCAGATCGCCTGGGGCGGCTTCTTCGAGAAGTACAAGAGCTACGACACCTACTTCCTGACGGAAATCGGAAACGGCTGGGAAGGCCCGTTCGTCGGCGGCTTCATCGAGCACAAGGACGTGCTGGGCATGAAGGTGCGGTTCGACGTGGTGAACGTCACCGGCGGGCGCCACTATTTCTGGCGCGACGTCTACGACGGTCGCCGCAACGTCGCGCCGCTGCTCTACACGCAGCGCGAAGCGGAAAAGATCGGACCGATCTTCCGCCTCGACATCCGCGGGAATTTCTAACGGGCTAGGCGGCCCAGTGAATGTCGATCGGCTGCTCGGCTTCGGCCAGCAGCCGGCCGATGGGCAGCTTCGACGACTGGCCGTCATCGATCGCCCCTTCCAGCAGCGCCTTCTTGTCCTCGCCCGTGATGGTGATCAGCACCGTGCGTGCCGACAGGATCGCCGAGCGGGTCAGCGTCACGCGCGCGACGGCGGGATCGGGCATCGGGTCCGGTGTCACGCCGATCGCATGACGGCCCTTCGGCGCATCCAGCGCTTCCTGCAGGTCGGGGCCGGCGAAAATGGACGCGGTGTGCCCGTCCTTGCCCATGCCGAGCCAGGCGAGATCGAGCGGGAATTTGAGGTCCTGCAGCTTGGCGTTGGCCGAATTGCCGGCCAGCTTCGGATCGGTGATGTCGCTGGTGTAGGGGAACACCCGTGCGCCGGCCGGAAGGAAGGTCTGGGCGAGCAGCCGTGCGTTCGACCGTTCGTCGGTCAGCGGAACCAGCCGCTCGTCGGTCGGGATGATCGTCACCCGCTTCCACGGCAGCTTGGCCGCGACGAGCCTTTCGAACACGGGCAGTGGGGTCGACCCGCCGGGAAAGGCCACCAGCGCCTCGCCGCGCGCATCGATCGCGCTTTCGATGATAAAGCCGATGTCCCCGGCGACGGCATCCGCCATCTCGCCCACCGAGTCATAATCCCACCATTCGGCTTCAATCATCCAATCGCTCCTTGTCCGTGGGTGGGCCCTTTAGGACAAAGGACGGCGAAAGGCGAACCTCAGTTCACCGGCATCATGATGTGCGCGTAGGGCGTCCCGCCGAACATCACGAACGGCCGGGTCACGTCCGGCCTGGCGCCGCTCGGATAGCCCGACGCTTCGGCTGCACGGGCATTGAGGATCATGACGTGCGGCCCGCTGTCGACCCATTCGCCGTCGGGCTTCGTTGCAAAGGGATCGGTGTTGCTGGCGTCGCTCCCGCCCTTGAGCATGTAGGCGAGGCCGACCGCATCGGGGTCCGGCGCCTTCTTGCCGATCCAGGCCGTGGCCCACGCCAGCCCGGCCTTGTCGAGGCACATCGGGTCGTTGCCGGGCGTGTGCGGAAGGTCCGGCATGCAGGTCCAGCCGTTGCTCCCTTCCTTCAGCATCTTGCCGTCCCCGCCCATGACCGCCGCACCGGCCGCGATGGCGGCGGGCGCCGCGGACAGCGCGCTGGCGACCGGGTCGTTGGCGATAGCGGGTGCGGCGGCCTGAGCCTGCGCCGTTTCGTTGTCGGAATTCTGCTCGGCCGGCTTTTGCGAGCAGGCAGCGGTCAGGGCGGCTACGCAAACAAGGGTCGGGATCATGCGCATGGCGTCCTCCTTGAAAGCGGAGCCATCATACGCTCTCGACGAGCGGAATCCTATCGTTCGAAGCGTCCCGTCTCGCGCTGGATATAGCCGAACCAGGCGGCGATCGGCTGGCCCGCGGCATTCGTCGCGGGTTTGAACTGCCCGCGCTGGGTGAGCAAGCTGCAGGTCCACTGGTCGATCGCGGCGTTGTTGAACGATCGCATTACGTCGCATTGGCTGATCCGGCCCGTCGCCTCGACCCGGACCCGGACGAAGACCGCGCCGCCTGGCGGCCAGCCTCGGCTGACGGCGCGGGGATAATCGCGCGTGGTGATTCCGCGAACGAGCTTCACACCGCTTTCTCCGCCACCGCCGGAACCAGTGCCCGACCCGCCGCTACCGGTCCCATTCCCGGTTCCGCCCGACCCCGTCCCGGAGCCGACGACGTTGCTGTTGCCCGAGGTGCTGTCGCTTCCGGTGGACGGCTTTTCCGCGACCGGCATGGGCACCGGTACTGGAAGCGAGACCCGCGGCTTGGGCGCGACCACCGGCGTCGCCTTGCTCTTGATGTTGGCCGCCGAGGCGGCCCCTTCGTCCTCCTTGGGCTTTGGCTTGGGCTGCTGGACGACCGGCGGATCTTCCTCCGGTGGCGGCGGGGGCACGACGACGTCGAAGATCTGCAGATTCGCCTGGTGCGCGAGCTCTCGACCCGTGCTCGACAGGGTGAGGAAGGCGTAGAGCAGGCCGACGTGGATCAGCGCGACGAGCGCGATGGTCCCGGCGCGACCGGCCGGCGAGGTCCTGGGCGTATACATTGCGCCATCAACGCCGCCACCGCCCCCCGGTTTCGTTACGGGGCCGCTTCGCTTGGCAAAAAGCCTAGAGCGCTTCGACGATCGTCGCGTTCGCGATTCCGCCGCCTTCGCACATGGTCTGCAGGCCGTAGCGCAGCCCGCGAGCCCTCAATGCGTGCACCAGCGTCGCCATCAGCTTGGTCCCGCTGGCGCCCAGCGGGTGGCCGAGCGCGATCGCCCCGCCATTGACGTTGAGGCGCGCCGGATCCGCGCCAATCTCGTCGAGCCAGGCCATCGGCACCGGCGCGAACGCCTCGTTGACCTCGAACAAGTCAATGTCCCCTTCCGACCGTCCCGCCCTTTCCAGCGCGCGGCGGGTCGCTGGCCAGGGTTCGGCGAGCATGACCACGGGATCGCCAGCCGTCACCGCCAGCGCATCGATCCGCGCCAGCGGGGTCAGGCCGTGCGCCTTGAGGGCCGCTTCGCCTACGACCAGTACGCCGGACGCGCCGTCGCAAATCTGACTGGCATTGCCCGCCGTAATGACACCGTCCGGCGCGATGGTCTTGAGGGCCGCCAGCCCCTCCATCGACGCGTCGGCGCGGATGCCCTCGTCACGGTCGTGGACATGTTCCTCGCCCTCGGCGCCGACGACGTGCAGCGGCACGATCTCGTTCACAAAGGCGCCCGTCGTCGTCGCCGCAGCGGCCCTGCGATGGCTGCCGAGCGCGAACGCATCGAGCATTTGGCGCGTGTAGCCACGCTCTTTCGCAATCATCTCGGCGCCGGTGAACTGGCTGAACTGTTCGACGCCGAAACGCTGCTTGACCGACTGGGGCCAGGGCCCCTCTCCCATACCGGCCTGGGCGGCGAGGATCACCGGGGCGCCCATCGGCACGCGAGTCATGCTTTCGACACCGCAGGCGATCACCATGTCCTGCGTCCCGCTCATCACCGCCTGCGCGGCGAAGTGCAGCGCTTGCTGGCTCGATCCGCACTGCCGGTCGACCGTCGTGCCCGGCACCTCCTCCGGGAGTCCGGCGGCCAGCCAGGACGTGCGGGCGATGTTCCCGGCCTGCCCGCCGATCGCATCGACGCACCCGAAGACGACGTCGTCGACGGCTGCGGGGTCGACGGAAGTTCGGTTCATCGCGGCCCGGATGACGTCGGCGCCCAGATCGATCGGGTGGACGGCCGCGAGCGCTCCGTTCCTTCTCCCGGTCGGGGTGCGAACGGCATCGATGATGTACGCCTCGGTCATGGGAAGCTCCTCGCCGTCAATCAGGTAGATAATTAATCTATACAGGAGGTGGTGGGGCACGTCCAGCCTCGACTCGGCTGTCGCAACCTCCCCGCCCGATCTCGCTGCGACGGGTAGGTTCCGCGGTAGACCGGCAACCGAGACGGGGCGGAGGGCGCGATGGGTGGGGAGGAGCCGCGGGCCGACGCCGAGGGCGGGGCCGCGACCGGTCGCGGCAGCCGACGAGCCGACCTGCGTTCACTGCGGGTGGCGATCGTCTACATCCTGCTCGCGGTCGCCGCCTACCAGGTCTCGGGTTGGCTGTTCCACCACATCCGGGACTTCCTCGGCATGCTGTTCCTCGCGTGGCTGGCCAGCGTCACCATCGAGCCCGTCGTCGACCGGCTCGAACGCACCGGTATGCGCCGCGGACTCGGAACCGGCCTCGTGCTGTTCGGGACGATCGTGTTCGCGATCGGATTCATCGCGATCTTCGGGGCGCTCCTGGCCGAACAGCTCGCGCAGCTGCTCGGAGCCCTACCCGACGCCCTGACCCGCGTGACCGACTGGGCCAACCGCAAGTTCGGCACCGACTTCGCCACCGGCAAGGACCTCATCAACATCACGCCGGAGACGGTCCGGGATCTCGCCGAGAAGTACACGCCCGGTGTGCTGGGCGTCGTCTCGACGCTCGTCGGGGTGATCTTCCAGGCCGCGACGGTGCTGCTGTTCGTCTTCTACATGTCCGCGCAGGGCCCGCAGTTGCGCCGCACCATCTCCAGTTGGTTCCCGGCCCGTCAGCAGAAGGTGATCGCTTCGGTCTGGGAGATCTCCGTCGACAAGGCCGGCGGTTACGTGGTGTCGCGCGTCATCCTCGCGGCGTTCAGTGCGGTCGCCACCGGCATCTTCTTCCTGATCATCGGTGTCCCGTACTGGCTTCCGCTGGCGATCTGGACGGGCGTCGTCTCGCAGTTCATTCCGACGCTCGGCACGTACCTGGCGATCGGGCTGCCGGCCGTCATCGCTGCCGCCGCGCAGCCCCTGGACGCGGTGTGGGTGATCCTGTTCGGCACCGCCTACCAGCAGATCGAGAACTACATCCTCCACCCCCGGATCACCTCGCGCACCGTGTCGATCCATCCCGCGGTGGCGTTCGGGTCGGTGATCGTCGGCGCCTCGCTCTTCGGCGCCATCGGTGCGCTGGTGTCGGTGCCGGTGGTCGCGGTCATCCAGGCGATCGTCGAAACCTACGGCCACCGATACGAACTCGTCCAGGAAGTCGACGGTGGGCCGGACCGGGCCGCCGGGTCGGATGACGACGACGTGAACCGGGACGGGAAGTGATCCTCAGCGCTGCGGCCAGTAGGGCGCTCGCAACACCCGCTTGGTGAGTTTGCCCATCGTCGAGCGGCCGAGGTCGTCCCGGAATTCGATACTGCGCGGAACCTTGTAGCCCGCCAGCGAGGCACGGCAGTGCTCGACGAGATCTGCGACATCCGGCGTCCGCTCGCGGGGAACGACCAACGCGTGCACCGACTCGCCCATGTCGGCGTCGGGCACCCCGATCACCGCGGCATCCGCGACACCCGGGTGAGTGACCAGCACGTTCTCGATCTCGGCGGGATAGATGTTGACTCCGCCGGAGATGATCATGTCGGTCTCGCGATCGGTGATGAACACGAAGCCCTCGTCGTCGACGTAACCGACGTCGCCCAGAGTGAACAGCCCCGGCCGGACGAGCGCGTCCGACGTCTTCTGCGCGGCGTTGAGATACGCGACGGACCGCCCGTCGCGCTCCTCGAATGCGAGCCTGCCCTCGACGCCGGCCGGGAGCTCGTTGCCGTCGGCGTCCACCGCGACGGCCCGGACGAACGGCGGGCGGACCTGCCCGACGCTGCCCGGACGTCGAAGCCAGTCGGCCGACGAGATCCCGCACAGTGGGCCGGATTCGCTACCGCCGTACGAATCGAACAGGACGGGTCCGAACCAGTCGATCATCGCCTGCTTGACATCACGAGGGCATGCGGCACCGGTGTGGGTGACGAGCTTCAGCGAGCCGACGTCGTAGCGGTCGCGGACCTCGTCGGGCAGCGACAACAGCCGGTGGAAGTGTGTCGGCACCATGAGTGACGTCGCGATGCGGTACCGGTCGACGGCCGCGAGGACCGACTCGGCGTCGAACCGTTCCAGCACGGTGACCGGCATGCCGCACGCGACGAGACGCACGCCGGCGAGCGGGCCGGTGTGGTGCAGCGGGCCCACCACGAGGTGACCCGGCCACTGGGCGAGCGGCAGGGACCGCATCGAGCGCACGTACGCGTCCACCGTCGTACCCGGGACCGGGCTGCCCGCAAGCGCGTTGACGCCCTTCGGGATCCCGGTGGTGCCCGACGTGTAGGACAGGAAGGGCAGAGCCGGGACGTCCGACGGCGGGTCGTCGTCCGACGCCGCCGCGAGCCACCCCGTCCACGGTGTCACCGCGCCCGTGTCGCAGCGCCAGCCGACCACCAGCGGCACTCCCGCGAGGCGCGCCGCCTCGGCCCCGATCGCAGCGGTCTCCGGGCCGACGAACAGAACCGTTGCATGCGAATCCTCGAGGATGTATGCCAGTTCCGGCGCCGTCAGATGGAAACTCGCAGGAACGGGGGAGCAGCCCGCATGGATGATCCCGGCATGGGCGAGGACGGTCTCGGCCGAGTTGCGGGCGAATACCGCCACCCGTCGCTCCGGGCCCGACCCGGTGTCGCGCAGTGCGTTCGCGATCCTGTTCACCGTGCGGTCGACGTCCCGCCAGGACAGCTCGACGCGGTCGTCACGCAGCGCCACCTCGCCGGGGGCCTCGAGTGCGCGCTCACGATGCACGATCGCCAAGGGAAGCCTCCGGGAACTGTCGTCGAATGTCGGTCCCGCACAGGCTAGGCGGCGCGGGTCAGCGCAGCGCGGGCGGACTGTTCAGGTCCCGGGCCGCGTAGGTGTCGCACGCCGCGACCTTGCCGGAGTCCAAGCCTGCGGCGAACCACTTCTGCCGCTGCTCCGACGACCCGTGCGTCCACC
The DNA here is from genome assembly GCA_023391375.1 of Pseudomonadota bacterium. Lineage (GTDB taxonomy): Bacteria > Pseudomonadota > Alphaproteobacteria > Sphingomonadales > Sphingomonadaceae > Sphingomicrobium. The sequence continues at coordinate 123,237 of JAEWBB010000001.1, forward strand.
CCTCGGGGTTGACCCGGGCACCGGCCGACCGCTGGATCCGGTCGTCGCCGACTGCGGAGGCGGCCGACAGCGCGTCGCGGACATCGGCGTCGGTCAACGGCTCCAGGAACGGCCGCGAGCTGTCGGGGCCGGGTTGGTTCGACGCGTAGTGCGCCCACAGTCCGGCGTAGCAGTCGGCCTGCAGTTCGGTGCGCACCGCCAGCGACGCCGCACCGCGCGGATCCTGTTGTGCCCGGCCGATGTCGCCGAGCTGGTTCTGGATGTGATGCCCGAACTCGTGCGCAACGACGTACTCCTGCGCGAGCGGGCCGGCATTCGCGCCGTACCGGTCGACGAGCAACTGGAAGAAGCTGGTGTCGAAGTAGGCCGTCGAATCGGCGGGGCAGTAGAACGGGCCGACGTCGCTCGTGGCGTAACCGCACCCGGTGTCGATCGCGCCGGAGAAGAGCCGAACCTTCGGCGCCTCGTACCTGACGCCGGTCTGGGTGGGCAGCTGTGCGCCCCAGACGGCGTCGAGACTCTCCGCGGTCCCGGCCACTCGGCAGCCGACGTCCCGGTTCGCGTCGACGCCGAACTCACAGTTCTCCAGACCGGAGCCGCCGACCGCGCTCGTGCCGGCGTCGTACGACCCGTCCGTCGCGCCGAGAAGCGACCCCGGATCGCCGCCGAGGAGCAGCGCGAGGACGAGGACTATCAGGCCACCCGCGCCACCGCCGAGCACGTACTTCCCGCCGTGTCGACCGCCTCCGCCACCTCCGACGGAAACTCGGTCGGCGTTGATCGGGACGTCGTCGTTGAACGTCATCGCGTTGGCTCCCTGTCCGAATCCGTGTGTGCCGGTCGTAACAGCATTCCAGCAATCCGGGCGTGCGTTTCCGGTAACACGAGGTGCCTCCGTAGGATCGCAGCAACAGAACACCGTGCCGTACGCACGGATCGACCACTGTGCTGGATGTTTGTGAAAGGAATCCCGTGCTGCGCACCCACCTGGCAGGCTCGCTACGACCCGAGCACGCTGAGCAGACCGTCACCCTCACCGGCTGGGTGGCCCGGCGGCGCGATCACGGCGGAGTGATCTTCATCGATCTCCGTGATGCGTCGGGCGTTTCCCAGGTGGTGTTCCGTGCCGGCGACGTACTCGAGCAGGCGCATCGACTGCGCGCCGAGTACTGCGTCAAGGTCACCGGCAAGGTCGAGGTGCGTCCCGAGGGCAACCAGAACTTCGAGATCCCCACCGGTGCCATCGAGGTCAACGCGACGGAGCTCGAGGTGCTGAACGAGAGCGCCCCGCTGCCGTTCCAGCTCGACGACCAGGCGGGCGAGGAAGCCCGCCTGAAGTACCGCTACCTGGATCTGCGCCGGGAGGGCCCGGGCCGCGCGATCCGGCTGCGTTCGAAGGCCAACGCCGCTGCGCGGGCCGTGCTGGCCCACCACGAGTTCGTCGAGGTCGAGACCCCGACCCTCACCCGCTCGACGCCGGAGGGTGCGCGTGACTTCCTCGTGCCCGCACGCCTGCAGCCGGGTAGCTTCTACGCGCTGCCGCAGAGCCCGCAGCTGTTCAAACAGCTGCTGATGGTCGGTGGCATCGAGCGCTACTACCAGATCGCGCGCTGCTACCGCGACGAGGATTTCCGCGCCGACCGCCAGCCCGAGTTCACCCAGTTGGACATGGAGATGAGCTTCGTCGACGCCGACGATGTCATCGCGGTCTCCGAAGAGGTGTTGCGGGCGGTATGGTCCACGATCGGCTACGACCTGCCGACCCCGATCCCGCGGATCAGCTACGCCGACGCGATGCGCCGGTTCGGCTCGGACAAGCCGGATCTGCGCTTCGCCGTCGAACTCGTCGAGTGCACCGAGTATTTCAAGGACACACCGTTCCGGGTGTTCCAGGCGCCCTACGTCGGCGCCGTCGTCATGGCCGGTGGGGCGTCGCAGCCGCGCCGGACACTGGACGGCTGGCAGGAATTCGCCAAGCAGCGCGGGCATAAGGGACTGGCCTATGTGCTGATCGGCGAGGACGGCGAACTGAGCGGCCCGGTCGCCAAGAACCTGTCCGACGCCGAGCGTGACGGACTGGCGGCTCATGTCGGGGCCAGCCCGGGGGACTGCGTGTTCTTCGCGGCCGGCACGCCCAAGGGCGCCCGGGCCCTGCTCGGTGCCACCCGTATCGAGATCGCCAAGCGACTCGACCTGATCGACCCGAACGCGTGGGCGTTCACCTGGGTGGTGGACTGGCCGATGTTCGAGTCCGCCGCGGAGGCGACGGCGTCGGGCGACGTCGCGGTCGGCTCCGGGGCCTGGACCGCGATGCACCACGCGTTCACCTCGCCGGCGCCGGAGTCCGAAGCGACCTTCGACAGCGATCCCGGGAGCGCGCTGTCCAACGCCTACGACATCGTCTGCAACGGCAACGAGATCGGCGGCGGGTCGATTCGTATCCATCGCAGCGATGTCCAGGAGCGGGTGTTCGCGATGATGGGCATCGGCCACGAGGAGGCCCGCGACAAGTTCGGATTCCTGTTGGACGCGTTCACCTTTGGTGCACCGCCGCACGGTGGCATCGCGTTCGGCTGGGACCGTATCGTGGCGCTGCTGGCCGGGGTGGACTCGATCCGCGAGGTGATCGCGTTCCCGAAGTCTGGCGGCGGTGTCGACCCGCTGACCGATGCGCCTGCCCCGATCACGCCGCAGCAGCGCAAGGAATCCGGAATAGATTTCAAGCCCGAGAAGCTGGACAAGCCATGACCTTCCCAGACAAGGCGTCGCTGGACGCGTTCAACAACAACATCGTCGAGGAGTTCCGGGCCAACGGCGGCGTGGTCAGGGGACCCTTCGAGGGTGCGACGCTGCTGCTGCTGCACACCACCGGTGCCAAGTCCGGTAAGCAGCGCCTCGCCCCGCTGGCCTACCTCACGATCGACGGCAAGATGCTGATCGTCGGGTCGAAGGCCGGCGCCGACACCAACCCGGACTGGGTGCACAATCTGCGCGCCAACCCGCGGGCGCACATCGAGGTCGGCACCGACGCCTACGACGTGATCGCCCGCGAGCTACCCGGCGACGAGCGCGACGAGCTCTACTCCAAAGTCGTCGACGCGGCGTCCGGGTTCGGTGAGTACCAGGCCAAGACCAGCCGGGTCATCCCACTGTTCGAGCTGACCCGCGCCTGAGGCCGATGACCGCCGAAACGTTGAGCCCGCAAGACCTTTCGTTTCTCGCACGTCCGCTCTACGGATTCTTCTCGACCGCCGCCGGCGCATCGCCGCCACAGCCTCGCCCAGTGTGGTTCGAGGTCACCAGCAACGGTCACATCCAGCTCTTCACGGGGTCCGACACCCCGAAGGTGCGTCAGCTCCGCCGCGATCCACGCGCATCTCTGGTCGTGGCCGCGCCGGTCGGCGAGCGTGAACGCTGGGTGTCGGTGGCCGGCCGGACAACCCTGGCCTCCGACGGAGCCTGGGAACTCGTCGAGCGCTTGGCGGCGCGCTACTGGGATCTCGACGATCCGATCCGGGCGCAGGATCTGGCCCAGATGTGCGACGAGGACTGGCTGCGGGTCATCATCGAACCGGAGACCGTCCGCCGCTACGCGATGTGACGCTCGCGCGCCGACCTGTCAGACCACCTTGGCGGCCAGCGCTGCCAGCTTCGCGTCGAGCGCCTCGGCGGCCTCGAGCAGCGGCGGGTTCGGCTCGACGACCATCAACGACGACGGTTTGACGTAGGTCAGGCTGCTGCCGGTTCCCTCGTCGAGGATCAACAGCTCGACCGGGGCGAACAGGCCCGCGGTCACGTCGTGGCGAATCATCGTGATCGCGATCAACGGGTTGCCGAGGATCACCCGCAACACCGTGCGCTCGATGCCGGCCTTGCTGATCCACACGCCGTGGTCGAGGACCGCGAACAACATGAATCCGCTTGGGCCGACGTACTTCTCGACGGCGTGCTGGTACGAATGCCAATCGCCGGGGGCGGCGGAGATGTCGTTGATTGGCACCGGCTGCACGCCGCTATAGGCGAGCACCCGGGGAAACAGTTAG
>JAEWBB010000006.1 GCA_023391375.1 Pseudomonadota bacterium
GCTGGATCAGGCTTTCGCCCATTGTCCAATATTCCCCACTGCTGCCTCCCGTAGGAGTCTGGGCCGTGTCTCAGTCCCAGTGTGGCTGATCATCCTCTCAGACCAGCTACGGATCGTCGCCTTGGTAAGCTTTTACCTTACCAACTAGCTAATCCGACGCGGGCTCATCCTTGGGCGATAAATCTTTGGTCCGAAGACATCATCCGGTATTAGCAGTCATTTCTAACTGTTATTCCGAACCCAAGGGCAGATTCCCACGCGTTACGCACCCGTGCGCCACTAGACCCGAAGGTCTCGTTCGACTTGCATGTGTTAAGCATGCCGCCAGCGTTCGTTCTGAGCCAGAATCAAACTCTCAAGTTGAAGAGCGGCCAAGTCCCGGCGGAATAGCCAGGGCGAGGCCGACATCTCTGGGAGCCGTTCCTGCACAAAAATACAAACTGGTGTGTTTGCGTTTGAGGACATTGGAACGGCATAAATTTGACTGACTACCCTGAGCCCAGAGGCCCCAGGTGCCAGGCCGCCGCCCGCATGTCCCTTCATTCTAACCGACAATGTCAAAGAGCCGACGCGCTTTCTCCCCCGGTTCGTTGGTTCCGGGCGTCGATGGTTCGACTAAGAGAGGCGCGAAACGGAGGCGGTCCGAAGTGGCCGCCGCCGCTGCTGTGAGAGGGCATATATGGGTGAGGATTTCACCCGTCAACGGCTTTTTGCGTTTTTTCCGGAACCTTTTTGCGGATTGTCCCCGCATCCGCGGAAATCGGCGATTTTCCAGTTGCTTAGGCAGACTGAATGTACGTCCGCATGGCCTCCGCCTCGGCCTCAATCCGCTCGATCCGGTGCTTTACGAGGTCGCCGATAGACACGATTCCCCGAATCTGACCCGATTCAACGACCGGGAGATGCCGAATCCTGCGCTTGGTCATGAGTGCGAGAGCCGTCAGCACCGGGGTATCGAAGTCGACGGTCAGGGCGGGCGAGCTCATCAGGCGTTCGATCGGCCAGTCCAACGCCTGCTCCCCATGGTCCGCGAGACAGTGCACCAGGTCCCGTTCGGAGAAGATGCCGGCAATCCCGTCGTTCGCGATGACGGGCGCCGCGCCGATTCGGTGGGCGGCAAGCAATTCTACCGCGTCGCGTACGCGTGCGCCCGCGGGAAGCGCCCAGACGTCGGCGCCCTTGGTGGAGAGAATCGCGGCAATGCTCATGGCCGGCTCCTTGTTCGAGTCTGGTGGGCGCAAGGTTGAACCCTTCGCGCGCGCGCGTCAAAGGAAGTCATGGCCGTCCCCCTTCAGCGCTATGTCCGGATCGCCCGCCTGCTCCGGATCGCCGGGGCGTTGTCGGTCATCGCCGCGATCACGGCGATCGTCCTCGCGTTCACGGGCGATTCGGCCAGCGCGCGCGACGCCCTGCAGATTGCGGTTCCGTTGGGCGGTGCGGCCCTGCTAACGGCGGCCGCATTCTTCCTTCAATCGCGGCGCGCGCGCCGGCAGTAGGACCCTTCATGACCCAGGATCACCGCATTCCCGTCCTCCGCGTCGTCCCCGGCCCGACCGACATCAATTCGAACGGCCATATCTTCGGCGGCTGGGTCCTGTCGCAGATGGACATCGCGGCGGGCATCGTCGCCTCCCGCCGAGCCAAGGGCGCGGTCGCGACCGTGGCGATCGACAAGATGGAATTCATCGCCCCGATCCACCTGCGCGACCTGATCAGCGTCTATGCCGAGGTCGAGCGGGTCGGCCGCACGTCGATGGCGATTCGGATCGAGGTCATCGCCAGCCGGGACGGCGGCGAGACCGAGGTCAAGGTGACCGAGGGCGTCTTCACCTTCGTCGCGATCGACGAACAGGCCCGCCCCCGCGCGGTCGACGCGGCCTGAACCCCAAAGCGAAGGGCCACGCCGTCATCCGGCGCGGCCCCTTCCTTTCCGACCGTTCCTTGGACGAACGGCGGCATTCGATCCTGATCAGCCGCGTTCCGGCGTCACCGCCGGGGTCGGCGGTGCCGGCGGCAGCGGGCACGTGTCCGTCGCCAGGATGATCGACCCGTCGTAGCAGGCCTGTGTGGCGGGAGCCGGCGCGGACTCCGCCACCACCGGCGGCGCGACGTAGGGCGCGAGCCTGCGCGGCGCGCCGATCTTGGCCGACAGTTCGAGGCCCCAGGTCCGCGGCGGGTTGAAGTTGCCGTAGTCGCCCAGCACGCCGCCATAGTTGGCCGCACCCGTAATCGAATCGATCACCGGCACCGAGTTCGCGGCCGAGCGGCGGTAGATGTGGGTTTCGTTGAGCAGGTTGCGCGACCAGGCGGCGATGGTGACCAGCGAGCCGTCGGCCACCTCCAGGTCGGCAAGCGCCAGGCGGCCGTTGACGATGAAGCTGGAGTCCGTCTTCACCGGTTCCGACTGGAAGCTGTACTGGCGGCCCGCATAATTGGCATCGAGGTGGGCGCGCAGCTTGCCGCCGGCGATGTCGACCGGGATCTCGTAATCGACATAGCCCGATAGCGCATGCTTGGGCGTGAACACTGTGTAGACCTGGAACAGCGGGTTGCCCGGCAGGAACGGGTTGGCCGTCGGCGGCACCTTGATGTGGGTAAAGGCGTAGGAAGCGCCCATCTCCACGTTCCAGAACGGACGGACGGTGAGGTCGGCCTCGATTCCGCGGATCTTCGAGGTGCCCGGCGCATTCGCCGTTTCCTCGTAGTGGCGGTTGTAGTTCGGGTTGGGAATCGTCTCGGCCGCGTCGAGGTAGCGGCGCGTGTCGACGAAATCGAAGTCCGTCTGCGTCCCCTTCCGGTCCATCATGTAGGCCGCGATGTTGAAGCGGACGTGATGGTTCAGCAGGTCGGTCTTGGCACCGACTTCATAGGCGCGGACGGTTTCCGGGCCGAACGGGCTAAAGGTCTGCGAGCGGCTGTTGGCACCGCCGGCGCGGTAGCCGGTCGAGTATTTGGCGTAGAGGTGCGCGCTGTTCGACAGGTCGAACGCCGCGACCACCAGCGGGTCGACCCGGCCCTTGTTGTAGTGGAAAGGGAAGTTGACGGCCGCGCCGTTGAAGATGGTCAACGCACCGTCGCGCTTATCCTTCGTGTAGCGCGCGCCGACCGTCAGGTGGAACGCGTCGAAGCTCGGCGGCGTGAAGGTGCCCTGGCCGAACACCGCATAGCTCTTGGCCTTGGCGGCGCTGTCACGGGCGACGAACCAGTCTTCGCGCTGCCAGCCCTGGTTGCCCGAGGTGATCGTGCCGGTCACGTCCGGGCTGTTGATGGTGTAGCCAGTGCCGTCCGCATTCCACTTGTTGGTGCTGGGCGTGGCCGCGGCTTCGCGCACCTGTTCGGTGAAGTAGTAGGCGCCGACGACATAATCGAGGCCGCCCATGCTGCCGACCGCCTGGAACTCCTGGCTCCACTGGTGCTGGAACAGCTCCGACAGCGAGTAGCGGCTGAACGTCGCGTTGGGGATGTAGGTCGAACGGTGGGCACCGCCCGAATTGTCCCACTGGTGCGTGCTGACCTTGCGCCAACCGGTAATTGAGCGAAGCTCGAGCTGCGGCGCGACCTCGAACTTGATCGTGCCCGTAAAACCCTGCGTGCGATCGACGCTGGGCTGCTGCGGCACGCCGACATCGGCTTCGTCCATGCGCTCGCCGCCGCTGACTTCGACGATCGGCGAGAGGGGGCGGACGCAGAAGGTCGCACCGGTCGGGCAGACCAGGGTCGTGCCGACGTAGCGGCCGACCGGATAGTTGTTCGGGTTGTAGTTGATCAGCTGGCTGTAGTTCGGCGTGTTCTCGTCCTTGGTGTTGTCATACGCCAGGTCGACGGTCAGCGCGTCGCTCGGCGACCAGCGCGCGGCGGCGCGGCCACCGACGGTGTGATGGTAATTCCAGCCGGTCTGACCCTCGAGCGGGTTCTTCACGGTCGCGTCCTGGTGCTGGACGATGCCGTCGAACTTCAGCGCGAGATTCGAGAAGGCGGGCAGGTCGATGTGCGCTTCGCCGTTGTAACTGCCGTAGTTGCCGGCGCCGACCTTGGCACGGATGCCCCAGACGCCCGTCGGCGCCTTAGTGATGATATTGACCGCACCGCCCTCGGTGTTGCGGCCGAACAGGGTGCCTTGCGGACCCTTGAGCACTTCGATCCGGTCGATATCGAGCAGCGCCGCATTGAGGCCCTGCTGGCGGCCCATGTAGATGCCGTCGACATAGACGCCCACGCCCTGGTCGCGCGCGGTCTGGTTGGCGTCGAACGGAACGATGCCGCGGACGCCGACGGTCAGCGCCGAGTGACGGGCTTCGAACGTGGCGACGCGAAGCGACGGGATCGACCCGTCACCAAGATCGATCAGGCTTTGCGCGTGGCGATCGGTCAGCGCCTGGGTATTGGCGACGTTGATCGCGATCGGCGTCCGCTGGAGGTTTGTTTCGCGCTTGGTGGCCGTGACGACGATGTCCTGGAGGCCGTCCTGCTGCGGCGACCGAGCGCCATTCTCGACGACCTGCGCGCCGCTGGCCGGGTTGGTCACGTCGCCGGCGTCGGGCGAATCGGGAAGCGGCGAATTCGTCACCGGCGCTCCGGAAGCGGTCGCTTCCTTCTGGCTCGGGTTGGTCGAGCCGGCGACCTGCGCCATCGCCGGCGTCGAAACGCCGCACAGCAAGAGGCCGAGGGTGGCCGTCCGGAGGGCGAGGCGGTTGGCGTTGAGGTGCGCGACATCGCGCGAAATTCGATTCGACATGTCTGATCCCCTTGGGCGGGGCCCCAGCGCCCGCCGTCGAGGCTCGCCCTAGGAAAGGGGGGAGACGGATTGATGTAGGCCGGGTGACAGTTCGGTGACGGCGCCGGAACGACGGACAAAAAAAGGCCCCGCCGGATGGCAGGGCCTTCTTGAGTGGAAAGGAAGGTCGATCAGGCCGCGTCGGCGCTGGGACCCTCATCCTCGTTGCGCGGCTTGCGGGCACGGCGGCGCGGCTTGGGCGCCTCCTCGTCCGCATCGTCGTCGCCCACGGGGCCGATCGCCGGCGGAAGCATCGAGGCCGGGAGCGAATCGCTGTCCTCGTCGCTGTCGGCGCCGTTGCGGGGCGCGCCGTTCGAACGGGACGGACGACGCTCGCTGCGCTCCGGACGCTCGGCGCGTTCGCGGCGGCGGGGACGCTCTTCGACCTCGTCATCGTTGCCGTCGATCGTCATCTCGTCGTCGCCATCGTCATCCTCGTCGTCGTCGCGGCGGCGGCGCTGGTTCTGCTCCTCGAAACGCGAACGGTTCTCTTCCAGCACGCGGAAATAATGGTCCGCGAACTGGAGGTAATATTCGGTCTGGACGCGGTCGCCGGCCAGCTGCGCGTCGCGCGCCAGGCCCTTGTACTTCTCGAGCAGCTGCGCGGCGTTGCCGCGGTTGCGATTGTCTCGGTTGCCACCGCTGTTACCCGGCATGCCTTGGGGACGCTGTCCACCGCGGCCGCGACGGCGGCCGCCCTGACGATTGTTGATCAAGAGTGTGTTCCCTCGCACTGGCGCGACAAAATGGCGCCTTTCCTTCCTTACAAACGGAAGCCCTGTCCCGGTTGGCGATGAAGCCGGGCCGGACCGTTCCCGGTCCTCGTGCCCCTCCCTCTTACCTCCGCACATGCGCCTCATCGGCGCTGCATGTCGGCCATCGTCCTCGGGGGTTGGATCGGGGCGGCTCAGTTTGTCGGCAGACCCGTTCCTGACCCCGATGTAGCGGCTGGGCCGCAATATTCCAAGGGATTTATCGACGAAGCGTGAGCAGAAGCGCGCGGGACCGGCCGCCCAGGTCATGCGCCACGGCGACCTCGAACCCTACATCGCGAGCTAGCGAACCGACCGATCCGGCCTGGTCGAAGCCGATTTCGACTGCGGCCAGACCGCCATCCGCCAGCAGGCGCGGCAAGTCGGGCAGGAGCCGTCGATAGTCGTCCAGGCCCTCCGGCCCAGCAAAGAGCGCTTCGGCCGGTTCGTGCTCGCGCACTCCCGCGCCGAGGTCGGCGTCCTCGGCGACGTAAGGCGGGTTGCACAGGATGAGGTCGAATCGCTCGTCGATGCCCTTACCCCAGTCACCGGTCCGGAAGTCGGACCGCGGGGCGAGGCCGAGCCGCACCGCGTTTCGCCGCGCATAATGGAGGGCCTCGTCAGACTGGTCGATCCCGATCCCCGTCGCGTCCGGCCATTCGTCGAGCGCGGCCAGCAGCAACGTGCCCGGCCCTGTGCCGAGGTCGAGGATGCGCGCCGGACCGGCACTTCCGAAATGGTCGATCGCCGCGACCAGCAACGTTTCGCTGTCGGGCCGCGGAATCAGCACACCCGGCCCGACCTCGAGGTCGATCGTCCAGAAGGCGCGCTGGCCGGTGATGTAGGCGATCGGTTCACCTTCCGCCCGCCGGGCGATCATCGCCGCGAAGCTGTCCGGGACGTCGCCGGCCGGGGGACGCAGGATGAGCGTGTCGCGGCCGATACCGAGCGCGGCGGCCATCAGCAGTTCGGCGTCGAGCCTCGGCGTATCGCTGGTGGCGGAAAGCGCTTGGGTGGCGCGGCTCAGCGCCCGCGCCACGGAAGTCACTGTTCGTCGAGTCCCGACAGGCGCTGCGACTCATCCTCCGCGACCAGCGCGTCGACCAGTTCGCCAAGGCCTGGACCTTCGAGAATCGCGTCGAGCTTGTGGAGTGTCAGGTTGATGCGGTGATCGGTCACCCGCCCCTGCGGGAAGTTGTAAGTGCGGATCCGCTCCGACCGGTCGCCCGAGCCGACCATCGACTTGCGCGCACCGGCCCGTTCGCTGGCCAGCCGCTCGCGCTCCAGTTCGAACAGGCGCGTGCGCAAGACCTTGAGCGCCTTGGCCTTGTTCTTGTGCTGCGACTTTTCGTCCTGCTGGATCACCACGAGCCCGGTCGGAAGGTGGGTGATGCGAACCGCGCTGTCGGTGGTGTTAACCGACTGGCCGCCAGGTCCCGACGAGCGATAGACGTCGATGCGCAGGTCCTTGTCGTCGATCTGCACGTCGACGTCCTCCGCCTCCGGCAGCACCGCGACCGTCGCGGCCGAGGTATGGATCCGCCCGCCGCTTTCCGTCGCAGGGACGCGCTGGACGCGGTGTACGCCGCTTTCAAATTTCAACTTGGCGAACACGCCGGCGCCCTGCACCGAGGCGACCGCTTCCTTGTAACCCCCGACGTCCGAAGCCGAGCCGTTGATCAGCTCGAACTTCCAACCCTGTTCCTCGGCGAAGCGCTGGTACATGCGCAATAGGTCGCCGGCGAACAGCGCCGCCTCGTCCCCGCCGGTGCCGGCGCGCACTTCGAGCATCGCCGCACGTTCGTCGGCCGCATCCTTGGGCAGCAGCTGGATGGCCAGCGCGCGCTCGGCCTCGGGAAGTCGGACCTTGATGTCCTCGGCCTCGATCTCCGCCATTTCGCGAAGCTCGGCCTCGGCAGTCGAATCCGCAGACAGCCCGGTCAGTACTTCGAGCTCGGCGCGCAGGCGGCGCACCTCGCGGGCGGCCGCAGCGACCGGTTCGATCTGCGCATATTCCTTGGACAGCCGCACGAACTCGTCCGGCGCCAGGCCGGGCGCGGCCATCGCCTCGCCGATGTCGTGCTTCTTCGCCTCGATCGAGACGATCCGGTCCAGCGAAATGCCCGTCACCGGCGAAGCGCCTCCGCCAGACGGTCGAACGCGACCGACGACTGCTCGCCGCTCTCGAGGTTCTTGAGCTGCGCCTCGCCCTTCGCCAGCTCGTCCTCGCCGAGGATGATCGCGAAGCGCGAGCCCGCCGCGTTGGCGCGCTGGAGCCGCTTCTTCATGTTGCCGCGAAGGCCGAGTTCGACCGCCAGTGCTACGCCGCGCAGCCGGGTGGCGATGGCGTTGGCCTGCGCCTCGGCCGCTTCGCCCAAAGGAATGATCGACGCATCGGGACGTTCGGCCGCCGGCTCGTCGATCATCATCGCCAGCCGCTCGATGCCCGCCGCCCAGCCGACCGCCGGCGTCGGCGATCCACCGAGCGCTTCGACAAGCCCGTCGTAACGGCCGCCACCGACCAGCTGGGACTGCGCACCGAGTTCTTCGGTGACATACTCGAACGCGGTGTGGCGGTAATAATCGAGCCCGCGGACCAGCGTCGGCTCGCGCTTCCAGACGATGCCCGCGGCGTCGAGGCCCTTGGCCACCGTTTCGAAGAAGGCGCCTGCTTCTGCCGTCAGGAACTCGTCGATCCCAGGCGCCGAATCGACGATCGGCCAGTCCTGGTGCGCCTTCGAATCGAGGATGCGCAGCGGGTTGCGGTCGAGCCGGTCGCGGCTTTCGGGCGAAAGCGCGTTGAGGTGCTCGGTGAAGTGCGCGTGCAGCGCGTCGCGCCAGGCCTTGCGCGTTTCCGGATCGCCCAGCGTGTTGAGGTTCAGCGTCGAGCGCGACGCCAGCCCCAGCTCTTCGAGCAGCTGCGCGGCGAAGCAGATCGCCTCGACATCGGCCTGCGGCTCGGCGGCGCCGATGATTTCGGCATCGACCTGGTGGAACTGGCGGAAGCGTCCCTTTTGCGGTCGCTCGTAGCGGAACGCCGGGCCGTGGGTGACGACCTTCAAGGGCGCATATTGCTGCCAGCCTTCGGACAAATAGGCGCGCACGATCCCGGCGGTGAATTCCGGCCGCATCGTGACGTTCTCGCCGCCCTTGTCTTCGAACGAATACATTTCCTTCGAAACGACATCAGTCGTCTCGCCCAGCGAGCGGGCGAACACTGCGGTCGGCTCGAGGATCGGCATTTCGATCCGCTTGAACCCGAACAGCCGGCGCACCCGGTCGAACGCCGACACCACCGCATGGAAGCGGTCGGCCTCGGATCCGAGCAGGCTCTGCATGCCGCGAATGGGCAAAGGGGTCGTGATTTTCGACATATGGCGGGAGGCGCACTAGCGAAGGGAACAAGCGCGCGCTAGCCGTTGGGCCATGAAACATCTGTTAAAAACCGCGGCATTGCTCGCCTTCGTCAGCCCGGCCGCGCTCGTCGCCCAGGTCCCCGCCACCAACAGCGCGCCCACCGCGGTGCTGCCGGCCGACACGATCCCGGCGGCGCGCGACGTGCCCTATCCGGGCGTGATCCGCGTCCATGTCGATGCCACCGACACCGCGCGCTCGGTAATGAAGGTGCGCGAGACGATTCCCGTGGCGCAAGCCGGCCGGATGACGCTCCTGCTGCCCGAGTGGCTGCCCGGCGCGCACGGTCCCGACGGCGAAATCGACAAGATCGCCGCGGTCGAATTCTTCGCCAATGGCCAGAAGCTGGCGTGGACCCGCGATCCGGTCGACGTCTACGGCTTCCACGTCGACGTTCCGGCGGGCGCCAAGGAAGTCGAGGCGCGCTTCAACTACCTGACCGCCATCACCGGCAGCCAGGGCCGCGTCGTCATGACGCCCAAGATGGTCAACGTGCAGTGGGGCGCGGTGTCTCTCTATCCGGCCGGCTATTACGTCCGCCAGATCCCGGTCGTCGCCACCGTCACCCTCCCGGCCGGCTGGAAGGCCGGGTCGGCGCTGAAGCAGACCGTCAGCGGTAACGACGTAACCTTCGAACAGACCAATTACGAAATCCTGCAGGACAGCCCGCTGATGGCTGGCCAGTACACCCGGATGGACGACCTCGGGAACGACGTCAGCCTGTTCAGCGTCGCCGACAAGGCCAAGGACCTGGAAATCCCGGCCGACGTGCTGGCCAAGCACCGCGCGATGGCCGACCAGGAGATCAAGGTTTTCGGGGCGAAGCACTTCGACCATTACACCTTCCTCAACGCGGTCAGCGACGAGCTCGGCGGCATCGGCCTAGAGCACCACCGCTCGACCGAAATCTCGACCGACCCGGGCTACTACACCGACTACGCCAACCACCTCTACGACCGGAACGTCTTCCCGCACGAGTTCACCCACAGCTGGGACGGCAAGTTCCGCCGCGGCGCGGACCTGTGGACGCCCGACTTCCGCACCCCGATGCGCAACAGCCTGCTGTGGGTCTACGAAGGCCAGACGCAGTTCTGGGGCACGGTCGTCGAAGCGCGATCGGGCATGAGCAGCAAGGAAGACGTGCTCAACAAGATCGCGCAGGCGGCCGCCTTCCTCGACAACCAGCGCGGCCGCGACTGGCGCCCGCTGGTCGACACGACCAACGACCCGATCGTCCAGAACCGCCGGCCCGAGCCGTGGAACACCCTCATGCGCAATGAGGATTACTACAATGAGGGCATGCTGATCTGGATCGAGGCCGACGCCATCATCCACGCCGGCACCGGCGGCAAGAAGGGCATGGACGATTTCGCCCACGCCTTCTTTGGCATCCGTCCGGGCGACTGGGGCGAGGTCCAGTACACCCGCGACGACGTGATCGCGACGCTGAACCAGGTCTACGCCTACGACTGGAAGACCTTCCTCCACGATCGCGTCGACGTGCCGACCCAGCACCCGCCGCTCGAGGGGCTGCGCAAGGCCGGATACGAGCTCAAGTGGAGCGACAAGCCGAGCAGCACCTATTCGGAACTGACCAAACTGCGCGGCAGCGACGACTTCCTCTATTCGCTCGGTTTCAGCGTGTCGAAGGAAGCCAAGGTCGGCGCCATCTACTGGGGTTCGCCCGGCTACAACGCCGCGCTTCGCCAAGGCGACGAGATCGTCGCGGTGGGCAACCGTACCTATTCGAACGACGCGCTGAAGGAGGCGATCACCGCCGCCAAGGACGGAAAAACCCCGGTCCGCCTGACGATCAAGCGCGGCGACACGGTGCTGCCGTACACGATCAACTACAGCGGCGGGCTTCGCTACCCGTCGATGGCGAAGATCGGCAAGGGCACCGGCAGCCTCGACAAGTTGTTGACCGCACGCTGATTTTATCGGGCCGCGGGGCTTGTCCTCGCGGCCCACGCGTCTAAACGGCGCGCCATCATGAATATCGATCTGATTCCCGCCGGGACCGATGTCCCGAACAGCGTCAACGTGCTCATCGAAGTCCCGATCGGGGGCGAGCCGGTGAAATATGAGTTCGACAAGGCGTCAGGCGCCATCTTCGTCGACCGCATCCTTCACACGCCGATGCGCTACCCGACCAATTACGGCTTCATCCCGCAGACGCTATGCGACGACGGCGATCCGCTCGACTGCCTGGTGATGACCCGCTGGGCGCTCCAGCCGGGTTCGGTGATCGCCTGCCGCCCGCTCGGCGTGCTCTATCTCGAGGATGAAGCCGGCGGGGACGAGAAGATCCTGGCGGTGCCGATCACCAAGGTCTCGCCCTATTACAAGGACGTCCACGAATATACCGACCTGCCGCCGATCGTGGTCGAGCAGATCGAGCACTTCTTCACCCACTACAAGGACCTCGAGGCCGAGAAGTGGGTGCGGATCGGAACTTGGGGCGATGCCGCCGCGGCGCGCAAGGTGATCGAGGATTCGATCGTCAAGGCAAACGCTAAAAAGGCTTAGCCGCCGGGCGGAGGCGGCGGGGGCGGGCCACCGCCGCCGCTGCGCCCGCCGAACCCGCCGCCACCCCCGCCGCCGATGCGGAACAGGCGCGTCGGCAGGAACAGCTTGCGGAACGAAATGCCCACCGTCCGGCCGATCGGTTCGAGCCGGTCGGGGAAGTAGACCGGCGGCGTCGTTCCGTCCGGGCCGGTCACCTCGGGCCGCGCATTGAAGATGTTCTTCACCTCGAACCTTACCGAGCTGCCGAGGAAGAACGGGCTCTTCGACACCAGGTCGAACCGCTCGCCAAGGTTGGCGAACAGGCGCAGGTCGAAGGTCGAATAATCCCCGAACCGCAAGTCCCCGCTGTCGGTATCGACCCGCGTCGCGCTCCGCCAGTTGGCGCTCAGCCGCGCGCCCAGGCCATTGTTGTAATAGCCCGCCTCGCCCTCGACCTGGTGCCGCGGCCGGCCGCCGTTGGAGCCCGCCGCCTCTCCGTGCAAATAATCCAGCTTGGGCAGGCCGTCGGCGATCGTCAGCTCGTCCTTCAGGGTCACCGTATCGGTCAGCGAGAAAGTCAGGCGGCCGCCGTTACGATTGCCGCCGCCCGGACCGCCGCCACCGAAGCGACCGCCGCCACCGGCACGCGGGCCGGCGCCCTGTTGCGGAGCGCCCGCGGCGGCCTGTCCCGCGCCACCCGTCGTTGGCGTGGCAACCTGCGGCGCGTTGCGCTGGAAGCGTTCGCGAAGGGCCTGGATCTGCGCCGCGCTCGGCGGCGACGACTTCAAGGGCTTCGAGAAGTTGAAGCCGATCCGGAGCGTGTCGCGCTGCGACTGTGCGGCGTTGACCGGACGCAGGTCGACGCGGGTCAGCTGGTTGGTCAGCGGATCGCGGGTGAAGCGGCCGGGGAAGGCGGACTCGAGCGCCGGCGTCACCGCCGGGAAGCCGATCTGCGGATTGTCGATCGTCTCGTGCACGAAGTCCGCGCGCAGGCGCAGGTCGAGCTTTTCCGACGGCTGCCAATTACCGCCCAGCTTCCACACCGAGCGGCGGTCGGCCAGCAGGTTGGGGTTGCCGCCGCTGACCGTCGTCACGTTGACGGTTTCGCCGTTCACGGCGTCGAAGAACGGCACGGCGGTGGTTTCGAGCACCGGGTCGCCGAGCTGCTGGAGCGACGGCGCGCCTTCCTCGCGCGTCCAGGACGACACGAAGGTGAGCCGCTGGGCCGGCTGCCAGTGGAGGCCGGCGCCGACACTGGTGAGCGAGCCGAAATCGCTCAGTTCCTTGAGGCCCGCATTCACGTTGAAACCCAGTCGCCCGATGGCCGAATCCCGGTCGGTCACCGGCAGGTCGAGGCTGACGGACCCTTCGGCGATGTTGCGCGCAAGGTCGGTGTTGGTCACCAGGTCGCGGCGGCGCGCCTCGCTGTCGATGTCGCTGTGCGACAGGCCGACCTTGGCCGTCAGGCTGACCTTGCCGGCGGGCAACGAGAAGAGGTTGCCGTTGGCGGTGCCGTCGATCGATGCCGTGCGGCGGGTCGAAACGCCGCGGTCATCGGTCAGCGCGCCGAGGATGCTGCGGTCGCTGTCGGAGGTCGAATGATCGTAGGTCAGGTTGGCGGTCGACGACAGGCGCCACTCGCCCTTCGACGCGTTGAGCGCGGCGCCAAGCGCGGCCGAATTGCTGCGCGTGTCGCGGGTCAGCGTCGATCCGTCGAACGGGGACAGGCCGAAGCGGCTGCGGCCCTGGTCGCGCCCGACTTCGCCGGTGACAGTCAGGCTGGACGCGCCGACCGGCCGGTTGATGACTCCGGTGAGGTCGAAATTCTGCGCCGCCCCGGTGAGTGTCCGGGCTCCGCGCGGATCGGGGCCGGTCGCCGGGTCGTAGTAGATGTCGCGCTCGCTTTCGTAGAGCGAGTTGTTGCCGCCGACCTTGAGGTCGACCGACGTACGGTTGCCGTTCCGGATGAGCAGCTTGCCGGCTTCGGCGCTGGCCGCTGCATAGCCGCCGTCGGTGGCCAGCGTTCCGCGCGCCTCGACCGTCGTCGAATCGAAGCGTCGGCGGAGGACGATGTTCACCACGCGCTGGTCGGCCGAATAGCCGTATTTCAGCGCCACTTCCTCAGGCAGGATTTCCATCCGCTCGATCGCCTCGGGCGGCAGGTCGCGCAATTCGCGGAAACCGGAAATGCGCTGGCCGTTGAGGAGCACGACCGGCGGCCCGCTCGACCGGCCGCGCGCGCTGCCGGTCTGGGCCGACACCGCATCGAGCAGCTCGGAAATGCTGGTCGCCCCTGTCGCGCGAATGTCGCGGGTGGTGAGGACGTTCTCGGGCGGGATATCGCCGATCACCGACCCGCGCGGCTTGGCGCCAGTGACCACGATCGTGTCTTCGCTCTCGTCGCCGTCATAGGTGTCTTCCGCCGCCGGCGCCGGAGCGGGCATGGCGCTCGCCGGCGGCGCGGCCTGCTGCTGCGGCTCCGGCGTCGCGGCGGGCGCGGCCGTTTCCTGGGCGTACAACGGGCCGGTCGCGATCAGTGCGACACCGGCGAGAAGCGAGAGGCGAAAGGGCATAAGTCGAACCTTGCAAGAACGGGTTTCAACGCGGCTGGTCTGTCCCAATTGAAGCTGTCATGAACAAGTTTAGAGCCCTTCGACAAACGGGAGACTGGAGTTGATGAACGGCAAGTCACTGGCCCTGTTCCTCCTGCTCGGCGGCTGCGCCGGCATTTCGCCCCACGGTGTGGATTCCGCGCCGCACTGGTCTGCGGGACAAGCGCCCGCCGGGCCGGCGTTGGCCGCGGTCCGGAATGCCCAAGCGCGTGCAGCCCAGGTCGACGGGCCGCTCCATGCGATCATCGCTTTCGATCCGTCTGCCGAGGCGCAGGCGGCCACGCTCGACACCGCGTCGGGCAGTGGTTCGCTTCATGGCAAGCCGGTCCTGCTCAAGGACAACATCGAAGCCGCCGGCGCCCTGCCGACCACGGCAGGGAGCCTTGCGCTGAAGGACAATGTCACCGGCCGAGACGCGCCCCTTGTCGCCAAGCTGCGGGCCGCCGGCGCGGTCATCCTCGGCAAGGCCAATCTCAGCGAGTGGGCCAACATCCGCTCGACGAAATCAATCAGTGGCTGGAGCGCGATCGGCGGGCAGACGCGCAACCCCTACGCCCTCGACCGCAACACCTGCGGCAGCTCGTCCGGGAGCGGCGCGGCGGTCGCGGCGGGCATCGTCGACTATGCGATTGGCACCGAGACGGACGGGTCGGTGACGTGTCCGGCCAGCATGAACGGGATCGTCGGCCTCAAGCCCACCGTCGGCCTCGTCAGCCGTACCCGCATCGTCCCGATCAGCGCCAGCCAGGATACGGCCGGTCCGATGACCCGCACGGTGCTGCAGGCCGCCGAACTGCTGAATGCCATTGCCGGCAGCGACCCGGCCGATCCGGCGACGAAGGAAGCCGACGCGCGCAAGGTCGACTATGTCGCCGCGCTCCAAGGCGCGAGCCTCAAGGGCAAGCGGCTGGGCGTGATGCGCTTTGCCTCCGGCTTCGGCACCGATCCGCTGCTTGAGCAGGCGATTGCACTGCTGAAGCGCGAGGGCGCGACCATCGTCGGAATCAAGGACTTCGACGACAAGGGCATGGGCGAGGCGGAACTGGCGGTCCTGCTGACAGAGCTCAAAGCGGGCATGAACGCGTACCTCGCCACCACCCCCGCGACGGTGCAGACGCGAACGCTGGCCGACCTCATCGCCTTCAACAAGGCGCGCGCGGCCGAAGAGATGGGACTGTTCGGGCAGGAATTGTTCGAGCAGGCCGAGAAGACCAAGGGCCTCGACGATCCCGCCTATAAAAAGGCCCGCGCGCTGTCCCTCCGCAAGGCCGGCGCCGAAGGCATCGACCGCATGGTGCGCGAGCACAAGCTCGATGCGCTGATCGGGCCGACCTACCCCGCGGCATGGCTAATCGACCCGGTCCACGGCGACCAGGTGCCGGGCAGCGGCGGCGGCAGCCTCGCCGCGATCGCCGGCTATCCGCACCTCACGGTGCCGATGGGCCTCGTCAAAGGCCTTCCCGTCGGCCTGAGTTTCATCGGACCCAGATGGTCGGACGCGAAGATGCTGGCGATGGGCGCGGCGTTCGAAGCCGCGCGCGGGCCCTTCCCGGCACCGCGATTCCTCCCGTCGGTCGATGCTGCGCCCGAACTCGCGCCGCTCCTCGATCCCGTCAAGCGGTAACCTTCAGCGCCACGATCGCGCCGACGATGAGCGCGATCAGCGCCAGGCGAATGGCCGAGGAGGGTTCCCCGAAGAAGGCGATCCCCACCAGCACCGTGCCGACCGCGCCGATCCCGCCCCACACGGCATAGGCCGTGCCCATCGGGATCGTGCGCGACGCATATTCGAGCAGTCCCATACTGAGCGTCACCGCCACCAGGAAGGCGAGCGTCCATGGCAGGTTGCGAAACCCGTCAACGAACCGGAGCGAGGTCGTGAACCCGACTTCGAACAGCCCGCCAAGCACCAGCCAGACCCACGCCATCTCGTTTCCCTTCCGCAACCAATCGCATCGCTCGATGTTATGCGGCCATGGCCGCGAAGACTCCCTTGTTCAACCGCGTCGCGCCTTGGCGCTTCGTCATGTTCCTTGTCCTGCTGGTCGCCGGCGTCGCGATCTCGGTCGGGCCGCTGGGCTGGACGCGCGGCGCGCTGGTCGGATTCGACCTCGCCGCGCTCGCCTTCCTCGTCAGCTGCTATTGGACCTTCGACGACGATCCGAAGACCATGCGCAAGGTGGCCGAGGACAATGATGCCAACCGCATCGTCCTGCTGGTCTTGAGCTTCGCCGTCACGGTCATCATCCTGGCGGCGATGACGGTAGAATTGGCCGAGGCGGACAAACTGACGATCCCCGCCAAGCTGCTGATCGCCGCCAGCCTGGTGCTGGTCTGGACGTTCGCCAACGCCGTCTACATGCTTCACTACTGCCACCTCTTCTACACCAGCGACGACAAGGGCAAGGACTGCGCGGGCCTCGATTTTCCGGGCACGAAGGAGCCCCTGATGAGCGACTTCGCCTATTTCAGCTTCACGCTGGGCGTGGCAGTGCAGACCAGCGACGTGTGCGTGACCAGCCCGCACATCCGTAAGGTGGTGACGGCGCACTGCGTTGCCGGCTTCTTCTTCAACCTCGGCGTGCTGGCGTTGACCATCAACGTGCTCGGCAGCAGCTAGGCACTGACCTCGATCGCCGGATGCTCGACCGATCGCGCCGCGATCCAGCAGCCGCCGACGATCAACGCCGCGCCGGCCGCAGTGAACGCCGAAACACCTTCACCGAACACCAGCCAGCCGAAAATCGCCGCCCAGAGGAATCCCGAATATTCGCTGCTCGACAGATAGGCGGCGCCGGCCCGGGCGTAGGCGATCGCGAGCAGGAGCATTCCGACGATCGCCAGCAAGGTCGCGAGCAGCATCGGCCCGAACTGTCCTGACGGAAGCGGCGGAATGCCCATGAACGGCGTCAGCATCCAGAAACCGGCCCCGGTCAGCAGGAACTGGAAGAAGCCGATCTCGATCGGCCCGGCGGCCAGTGCCTGCTGCCGCATCAGCACGATATTGAAGGCGTACAAGGTGGCGGACACGAGGATCGACGCCGAGCCCATCAGGGCGTCGTGCCCGAGGTCCGCCTGCGCCTGCCCGATGAAGATGACCACGACGCCGACGAACGCGACCAGCGATCCGGCCGCGGTTCGCTTTCCGATTTTCTCGCCGATCAGCATCGCCGCGAGGAACAGCGACAGCAACGGCGCGATGAAGGCCAGCGCGATCGCTTGCGCCATCGGCACCCGGGCCAGGCCCCAGAAAAAGGTCAGGCTCATCGGCACCATGATCGCGCCGCGGACCAAGTGGATGCGCATCGTCGCCCGGGCCGGCCAGCCTTTGCGCAGCGGCAGGTAGATGACGGCCATCAGCGCCGTCGCCAGCACCGCGCGCCAAGCCATGGTGGGGAAGGCACCGAGCGCGATGGTCAGCCCCTTCATCACCGCGTCCATCGCCGACAGGGCGCCGACACCGGCGACGGCAATCGCGAAAGCGGTAAGCGGGTTGGCGGCGCGCGCGGTCATGGCGCCGGGCGTGGCCCAGCGGGCGGACTAGCGCAACAGCATCTCGTCGCCGTGGACCTCGATGTCGAATTCACGCAGCACGTTCTGGCCGAGGAGCGACTGCAGGCCGCCTTCCATCACGACGGCCGGGACGTCCGACACGGTCCGGTGGCCGACCTCGACCGAGTCGAGCTCGACCCACTGGCCCATGACGTCGCCCGACGCGCCCTCGCCGACCTTCATCGCGCCGCGGTCGAGCGCGAGGCCCACGGCCTGGGCGTCGTCACGCGACAAGGCAACGCCGCTCGCGCCGGTGTCGACCAGGAAATGGACGGTCCGCCCGTTGACCTGCGCATCGAGGTAGAAATGACCGTCGTCCTCGCGGTCGAGCCGAAGCGTGCCGTCGGACGAGGTCGACGCGCTTCGTCCCGACGATCCATCGACCACGCGATAGGACGAGCCCGACGTCTGCGGCGTGTAGGTCACCCCGTCCTCGCCGACGGTGACCGCCGAAGGGTCGGCCCTGTGCGAGGGCATGATGGCGCCGACCACGGTCGCGGCGACGATCAGGAAGAGGGCGATCCTCAGCATCCCGATGCTGTAGGCGAACCGCGGTTAAGGAATTGCCCTATTCGGCGGCTTCCAGCGCCGCGCGGCCGGCGGCCTCAATCTCGGCCGCCTTGGCCTCGACCAGCTTGACGATGTGCTCGATCATGTCGGCGTCCTGGACATGGTGGTCGGTGACGCCCGACAGGTAGACCATATGCCGCCCGTTGCCGCCGCCGGTAATGCCGATGTCGGTCTCGCGCGCTTCGCCCGGGCCGTTGACGACGCAGCCCAGCACCGAAAGGCTCATCGGCGTCTTGATGTGCTGTAGCCGCTCCTCGAGCTTCTCGACCGTGCGGATCACGTCGAACCCCTGCCGCGCGCAGGACGGGCAGCTGACGACGCGCACGCCGCGGCTGCGCAGGCCCAGGGCCTTGAGGATTTCGAAGCCAACGCGGACTTCCTGCTCCGGCTCGGCGCTGAGCGACACGCGGATCGTGTCGCCGATCCCGGCCCACAGCAGGTTGCCGATGCCGATCGAGGACTTGACCGTGCCGCCGATCAGGCCGCCGGCCTCGGTGATTCCGAGGTGCAGCGGGCAGTCGACCGCTTCGGCCAACTGCATGTAGGCGGCGACCGCGAGGAACACGTCGCTGGCCTTCACCGCGACCTTATATTCGTGGAAGTCGTGGTCCTGGAGCAGCTTGATATGGTCGAGCGCGCTTTCGACCAGCGCTTCGGGACAAGGTTCGCCATATTTTTCGAGCAAGTCGCGCTCGAGGCTGCCGGCGTTGACGCCGATGCGGATCGCGCAGCCGTTGGCCTTGGCCGCGCGGACGACTTCGGCGACCCGTTCGCTCGACCCGATATTGCCCGGGTTGATGCGCAGGCACGCCGCGCCGGCGTCGGCGGCTTCCAGCGCGCGCTTGTAGTGGAAGTGGATGTCGGCGATGATCGGCACGTCCGCCGCGCGGACAATCTCCTTCAGCGCCGCCGTGCTTTCGACATCGGGGCAGGACACGCGAACGATGTCGACCCCGGCGTCTTCGCAGCGGCGAATCTGGTCGATCGTCGCCTTGGCGTCCGCCGTCGGCGTGTTGGTCATCGTCTGGACCGAAATCGGCGCATCGCCGCCCACGGGCACGCGCCCGACCATGATCTGGCGGGACGGGCGGCGATGAATGGTGCGCCAAGGGCGAATGTCCGACATGGCGCGCGATATAGGCGCTTCAATCGCAAAGGGAAATTCCGCTAGGGGGCGAATATGTCGAATCGCCTCTTCGCCGTCGCCGGCGCCCTCCTGCTTGCCACCGCGGCGCCCGCCAACGCCTATTGGGAATATGGCCACGAGGCCGTCGCCCGCATCGCCTGGCTGGAAATGAAGCCGCAGACGCGGGCCGAGGTCGCCCGCCTTCTGCGTCAGTCGGGTTCGCTCGACACGCCGACCTGCCCGGCGGCGACCATCGAACAGGCGAGCGTCTGGCCGGACTGCGTGAAGCCGCTGAACGAGCGATTCAGCTACGCCTACAGCTGGCACTACCAGAACGTCGACGTGTGCAAGCCGTTCGATCTCAAGGGCCCGTGCAAGGACGGCAATTGCGTCTCGGCGCAGATCGAGCGCAACGCCCGGCTGCTCGCCGACCCCAAGGTGCCCGACCATGAAAAGGTCATGGCGCTGGCCTTCCTCGTCCATTTTGTCGGCGACCTTCACCAGCCGATGCACGCTGGCGACCATGGCGACCTTGGCGGCAACAAGGTCGCCGCCAACTACGGCGTGATCGGTGGCCGAACCAACCTGCACAGCATCTGGGACGGCTGGCTGGCCGAGCGCGCCGCCACGACCCCGCCGGCCGGGCCGGATTCCCTGTGGAAGACGCTGTCACCGGCGCAAAAGGCCGAGATGAAGAAGGGCAACGTTGAGGACTGGAGCCGCGAGATGTGGGGCAAGGCAAAGGCGCTGGCCTACACCACGCTTCAGGGCGACCCGTGCAGCGACGTTCCGGCCAGCCGACCGACCCTTTCGGAAGCGCAGGTCCAGAAACTCATCCCCGACGTGCGCACCGACCTGCAGGAAGGCGGTATCCGCCTTGCCCACCTGCTCGACGACGCACTCGGCCCGGAGCACAAGGCGCCGGGCCAGAAGAAGCGGGACTAGCGCGCGCCGTTGACGAAGCCGGCGATCGTCTCGACCAGCGCCGGCGCAATCGGCCCGTCGACCGTGTAACTGGTCAGGTTTGCCGTCCGGTTCCCTTTCGGCACGATCTTGAAAACGTGATTCATGCCCTCGACCGGGACCAGGGTCGCCTTCGGTTGTGCCCGCGACAGTGCGGCGGCGTCGGACAACTTGATTTGCACGTCTTCGGTGCCCTGTACGATCAGGACCGGCACGCCGACGCGGGCGATCATCGCCGGCGGGTCGTAGCGCATCATGTCCGCGAGGAACGCCTGGGTAGCCGGGGCGAACAGCGGCTGGACCGGCGCGGGCAACGTCTTCGGATCGACCGTCCGGCCCGCCGCGAGCGCGTCGACTGCCCGGTCGCTCGCCGCCAGCATGGTGGGCGGGAGGCCGGCGCTGAGCTGTTCCTTGAGGATCGCGTCGAGCCGGCGGCCCGGCGAGGCGATCAGCACCAGGCCGCAGATGTCCGCCTCCTGCGCGGCAGCCAGGGCGATCAGTCCGCCCTCGCTATGCCCAGCGAGCCAGACGCACGAATGGCCGCGCTGCTTGAGCAATGAGATCCACTTTTCGGTGTCGGCGACGTAATCGGCGATGGTGACCGCGTTGGGATTTGCGACGGCCTTGGCGGAGCCGCCGATGCCGCGCTTGTCGACCCGCAGCGAGGAGATGCCGTGCGTCGCCAGCCCCTCCGCCAGTTGCCGGTAGACACTTCCCTTCACGCCCAGCGCATTGTTGCCGTCGCGATCGGTCGGGCCTGATCCGGGCAGCAGCAACAGCGCGGGGTGGCGCGCGCCCGTTTCGATCAGCGTCCCGCCAAGCGGGCCATCGGGTCCGGAGACCGACACCTCTTGCGGTCCGAGCGGTGTCGGCGGGCTCGCCGCCGTGAGAGTCGGTGCGGTCGCACAGCTGGCGAGGGAAAGTGCGGTCAGGGGCAAAAGCTTCTTCATGTCAGTCCTCCTCGCCCCAACGCCACCGCCATCCGCCGCGCGTCTTGCGGGCGGTGACGATCAGGAGGAGCACGATCAGCGGGAAAATGATGGCAGCCTGCAGCAACGGCTTGTCCGCCAGCAGGATTCCGACGGCGACCACGATGGCGATGGTCGCGGCGAACACCGCCCACCCCTGCCAGGTAATCGGCAGGCCGGCACCGAGGCCGTAGCGCTTAGGCGCGAACCAGGCGCCGTCGTCCTTGTCGGTGGCCATGTCAGTCCTCCTTGGGCGGGCGGCCGCGCTTGACCGGCTTGGGATCGGCGAGCTTGACGCCCCGTTCCTTCATCGCCTCGCGCAGCAGGCATTCGATCTGGGCATTGGCCGAGCGGAGTTCGGTCGCGGCGAGCCGCTCGACCGCGGCCCAGAGGGCCGGGTCGATCCGCAAGGGAAAGGCTTTCCGCTCGGCCATCTTGGCTTACTGGTAGAGGCTGCCGGCGTTGACGACGGGCTGGGTGTCGCGCTCGCCGCACAGGACGACCATGAGATTCGACACCATCGCCGCACGGCGTTCGTCGTCGAGTTCGACGACGCCCTTTTCCGACAGCTGGGCTAGCGCCATCTCGACCATCCCGACCGCGCCTTCGACCAGCGTCTGGCGGGCGGCGACGACGGCCTGCGCCTGCTGGCGGCGGAGCATCGCGCCAGCGATTTCTTGCGCATAGGCGAGGTGGGTAAAGCCGCACTCGTCGACCGTGATGCCGGCGCCGATCAGGCGTGCGCGCAATTCCTTTTTCAGCTCTTCGCCAACTTCGTCATGATGGCCGCGAAGCGTGATGTCGGTGTGGGTGAAGTCGTCGTAGGGATAACGCGCGCCTATCGCGCGGATCGCGGCCTCGACCTGGACGCGGACATATTCCTTGTAATCGTCGACGTCGAACAGCGCCTGCGCGGTATCGACCACGCGCCACACGATCTGCGCCGCCATTTCGATCGGGTTGCCGCGCAGGTCGTTCACCTTGATCCGCTCGGAAATGAAGTTGTTGGCGCGGACCGACACCTTCTTGCGCATCAGCCACGGCAGCACCCAGCGCAGGCCGGTCGCCCGGTCGGTGCCCTTGTAGTCGCCGAACAGGGTGATCGCCGCCGCCTGGTTGGGCTGCAGCATGTAGAAGCCCGGCGCGATCAGCACGATACCGAGCGGACCGACAATCACGGCGAGGATCGACAGGACCGAGGTGTCGTCGTTGGCCAGCCGGACAATGCCGAAAATCTGGACCAGGATGAGGACGAACAGGATCGCCAGCATGGCGTAGCCGCTGGCCGTGGCCGCCGGCCGTTCGCGGCTGGCGTTCAACGAGATGGGTGCAACCGAATCGACCATCGAAAGTCTCCCTTTTCTGATATCACTTTAATATCGATGTGATTTGTGCGTCAAGCGAAACTGGAAAGGCGCCCCGTGCCCCGCTATCGCCAAGGGCATGAGTTGGTCGTTGCTGATCCATGGCGGCTGCGGGGCAATGCGCCCCGAGACCGTTCCCGCCGACGTCGAAGAAGCGGCGCGGGCCGGCCTCGAGGCCGCGCTCGACGCCGGTGAGGCAATCCTCGCCGCCGGCGGCAGCGCGCTCGACGCGGTGGAGGCGGCGGCGCGGGTGCTGGAGGACGATCCCGCCTTCAATGCCGGGCGGGGCAGCGTGCTGACCGCCGACGGCCATGTCGAATGCGACGCGGCGATCATGGACGGCGCGACGCGCAACGCCGGCGCGGTGGCGGGCATGAAGACCACCAAGAACCCGATCCGGGCCGCGCGGCGGGCGATGGCCGAAACGCCTCACGTCCTGCTGACTTACGAAGGCGCCGACACCTTCGCGATCGAGCAGGGGTTGGAGCAGGTCGCCAACAATTATTTCGTCATTTCCGAGCGCCAGGCGCAACTCGACAAGATCATGGCGGCGGGCGGCAAGTTCGACACCGACATCAAGTTCGGGACGATTGGCGCGGTCGCGGTCGATTCGGACGGCCATGTCGCCGCGGCCACCTCGACCGGCGGGCTCACCGCCAAGCGCTGGGGCCGGATCGGCGATTCGCCGCTGATCGGCGCCGGCACCTATGCCGACGATCGCGCCTGCGCGGTCAGCGCAACGGGGCTCGGCGAAGCCTTCATCAAGGCGGTCGGCGCGCACCAGTTGGCGATGCGGATGGTGTTTGGCGGCGAGGCGCTGCAGACCGCGCTCGATGCGGTGTTGGCCGACGTCGGCACGCTCGGCGGGACCGGCGGCCTCATCGCCGTCGCACCGGATGGCAAGATCGCCTGGGGCTTCACCACGCCCGGCATGTATCGAGGGCGCGCGGGCAGTGACATCGAGCGCTGTGTCGCGATTTACGGCGAGCCGGACTCGCGATAGGGCAAGGCCGCACGGGCCCATTCGCACTCTTCGACGACGGCGGCCATCTCGCGATTGACCGCCTCCCGCACCGCTTCGCGAAAACCCTTGTCCGGAATGAAATGGAGCGAATGGGTGAACACCGGCTCATAGCCGCGCGCCAGCTTGTGCTCGCCCTGCGCACCCGCCTGCACGGTGGCGCGGCCATGGTCGATCGCCCATTCGATCGCGCGGTAATAGCTGAGTTCGAAGTGGAGGAAGGGCACGTCCGCGACGCAGCCCCAATAGCGCCCGTACAGCGTGTCCGCGCCGACGAAGTTGAGCGCGCCGGCGACCGGATGCCCGTCTCGATTTGCAAGGAACAGGAGCACGGCGTCGCCCATCGTCTCGACAAGGCCGTCGAAGAACGCCTTGGTCAGGTAGGGCCGGCCCCACTTGCGGCTGCCGGTGTCCTGGTAGAACGCCCACATGGCATCCATGTCGGGGACAGTGATCTCCGCCCCGCGCTTGGCGACGATCTCGACCTCCTCGCACGCTTTCTCCCGCTCCTTGCGGATGGCCTTGCGCTTGCGGCTCGATAGCGCCCCGAGAAAATCCTCGAAGCTCGCATAGCCGCGATTGAACCAGTGGAACTGCAGCCCGATGCGCGGAATCCAGCCGCGCCTCGCACCCGCATCGGCTTCGGCTTCGGTGCAAAAGGTGACGTGAGCAGAACTGATGTCGTTCGAACGGACGATCGTCTCCGCCACCGCGAGCGCCGGATCGAATTCGCCGAGCAACCGCCGCCCGACGACCGGGCTGAACGGCACCGAGACTTGCAGCTTGGGGTAATATTGACCCCCCGCCCGTTCCCACGCCTCGGCCCAGCCATGGTCGAAGACATATTCGCCCTGGCTGTGGAACTTGAGATAGGCGGGAACCCCGCTGACCGCGTGCGCCCCGCGGTCGACCAGCAGGGGCAGGGGCTGCCATCCCGTGCCCTCGCCGACGCTGCCGCTCGCTTCGAGGTGCGCCAGGAATCGCCTGTCGAGGAACGGATCGCCGGTGCCGGCCAGCCGCTGCCAATCGCTAGCGTCGACATCCGCGAAGCCGCGCGCAATTCGCGCCGTCAGTTCCAGGTCAGCCTCGGCCATCGCCTTCCCAGATGAGGGCGTCGGCCAGCGGTTCAAGCGTCTTGCGCTCGACCGAGGTTTTGACGGTCCAGCAATAGAGCGGAATGCGCGCTCGCAATCTCTGCGCCCACCGCTTCGGCGCCGCGTGCGTTTCGACCGCGACGAATTCGGGCCGTGCGTGGCGGATCGCGAGCCATCGCTTGATCGGCCCTAGGCGGTCGCCGATCACGAGGCCGCGCCGGACCCGGGGCAGCTTGGCGCAAATCCAGTGCATCATGAGCGGGTCGAAGCTCATCACCCCGTAGCGGCCGCGATAGTCGGAGAGCGCCTCCCCGAGCGCGCGAACCCAGTCGGCCCGCCGGCCGTCGCATTTCACCTCGATCAGCATCGGCGCGCGCCCGTCGACCAGCTTGAGCAACTGCGCCAGCGTCGGGATGGGATGGTCGGCAAATGGGAGTGCCTGCACCTCGTCCAGCGTCGCCGTCTCGACGCACAGCGATTGGCCGGTCAGGCGGAAGGTGTCCGAATCATGGAACACCACGATCCGGTTGTCGGCGGTAAGTCGCACGTCGCATTCGATCCCGGCGCCGATCTCGAGGGACGCGGCGAAGGCGGTCAGGCTGTTTTCGACAAAAGGAAAGGGCCCGTGCCGGCCGCGGTGCGCGAAGCCGGCCGGGCCCGGAGATAAGGGGTCAGCGGACCTGGACGATCGCATCCACCTCGACCGCGACACCGAGCGGGAGAACGGGGACGCCGACGGCCGAGCGGGCATGACGGCCGGCTTCGCCGAACACGTCCTGCATCAACTCGCTGGCGCCGTTGGCGACCTTGGGCTGGTCGGTGAACGATCCGGCCGAATTGACGAACACCCCGAGCTTCACGATCCGCTCGACCCGGTCGAGCGAGCCGAGCGCGTTTTTCATCTGCGCCAGCAGCATGATGCCGCAGCGGCGTGCCGCGGCCTGCCCCGCCTCGAGGTCCATGTCCTCGCCCAGTCGGCCGGTGATCAGGCTGCCGTCCTCGGCAAAGCTGATCTGGCCCGAGATGTGGAGGAGGCCGTTCGCCTCGACGAAGGGGACATAGCTCGCCACCGGCGCGGCGGCGGCGGGCAGGGTGATGCCGAGGTCGGCAAGGCGGGTTTCGATGCTCATGGCGCCGGCTCTTAAGCTCCCTCGCGCTCCACCGCAAACCCCGCCCAGCTCTGGCTGACCGGCATCAGTTCCAGCGCGTTGATGTTCATGTGCGGTGGCAGCGAGGCGACCCAGAAAATGGTGTCCGCGAGATCGTCGGCGGTCAGCACGCCCATGTCGGCGTAGAGCGCGTCGGACGCCGCCTGGTCGCCGCCGTTGCGCACCAGCGTGAATTCGGTCTCCACCATCCCCGGTTCGATCGAGGTCACGCGAACGCCGGTGCCGGCCAGGTCGCAGCGAAGGCCGAGGCTGAACTGGCGGACGAACGCCTTCGACCCGGCGTAGACCGCGCCGCCCTTGTAGGGGTAGGTCGCCGCGACCGAGGCCAGGTTGATCACCGCGCCCTTCCTTTCGATCAGGCCCGGCAGCATCGCGCGGGTGAGGTCGACCAGCGCCGAGATGTTGGTGTCGATGGCGTTGTCGAGCGGCGACTGGTCGGCGTCCTGCATGGTCGTCATCGGCGGGGCGAGACCGGCATTGTTGAGGAGGCAGTCGACCGGGCCCGCGTCGCGGGCCAGCGCATCGAAGTCCGAATCGCGGACGTCCATGATCCGGGCCTCGAAGGCATCCCCCAGTTCCGCCTTCAGCGCGTCGAGCCGGTCGGCCCGCCGGCCCGTGCCGATGACTTTCCATCCCTCGCGCGCAAAGCGGCGGGCGCAGGCCTGCCCGATGCCGGCCGTCGCACCGGTGATGAGGACGGTCTTGGTCATGCGTCGAACCTTTCGAGGATCCAGGGCAGCGCATCGCTCCAGCGATCGATCCGGGCATGCGCTTCGGGTGCCGTCGGGACGGCGGGCGCAAGGCGCGGTTCGGCAACCATGTGCAGGCGGTTGAAGTGTGGTGCGTGCTTGGCGACCGAGGCGTGGTGGACGGGAAGGTCGTCGACGAACACCACCTTGTCCGCACTGTAGCGCTCGGCGATCGCGCGGGCCGGCTCGCCCTTGCCGCCGCGGTTGCAGACGACCTCGTGACGGATGCCGTGCCGCGCCAGCTGGTCGACCCGCCACGGGTGGGCATGGTCACCAAGGTTGGTGAGGATGACGATGTCCGCCACTTCGCCGATCTTGCCCAGCGATTCGATGGCATGAGGCACCGGCGTCTGGCGGTGCATTTCTTCGCGGAAGAACTGGTCGAGCAGCGGCCATACCTCGGCCTCGTCGACCTGGCTGCCGTCGGCGCGGCGGGTCATCGCGCCGCCGAAGCTGCCCGTTTCGAAGGCGAAGTCGATACCATGATCCTCGATCAGCCAGGCGTCGAAATGCGCGACCATGTGCAGCAGCACCTCGTCGCAGTCGCTGATCAGCAGTGGACGACTCATGCCGAAAGGCCCGCGCGCGCGCCGACCAGCGCCTCCGGCTTCACGTTCAGCGCCGCGGCCACGGCCAAAAGGTCGGGCTCATACGCCTCGAGGAAGTCGAGCAGTGCGCCGAGCGTCGTCGGATCGCCAGCGCGGTCGCGCAGCGTCGCCGCGTCGATCCCGGTCATGTCGAGGAACCGGATCGCCCGCCGTTCGTCGGAGAGGGTCTCGGCGAGTGCGCCCAGCAGCAGCGCCTCGGGGTCGTTTGTCGTAATGCTCGGCATCGCCTATCAGCTGTTCAACGCGTGTGGTGTAGGGGGAATTGCTTGGCCCGGATCATGGTTGTTGAGGACAATGCGCTGAACATCAAGCTGTTCTGCGACCTCCTCGCCGCGCACGGCCACGAGACCGAGGCCGTCACCGACAGCCGCGAGGCGCTGGAAACCGCGCGCTCGTTCAAACCCGACCTCGTCATCACCGACATCCAGCTGCCGCACGTCAGCGGTCTTGAACTGATGGCCCAGATCCGTGCCGACGAAGAACTGGCCGACGTGCCGATCATGGCGGTGACCGCCTACGCGGCCGCAGGCGACGACGAACGCATCCGCGAAGCGGGCGCGCAGGCCTATGTGTCGAAGCCGATCTCGGTCGCCAAGTTCGCCGAGACGGTCGACCAGTTGCTGGAGAGCGCCAAAACGCCAACGGGCGGCACCGCTTCCGGCACCGCCCACTTGGAAAGCTGACAAGAAGCCCGAAGGAGGGCTTACTTGATCTTGGCTTCCTTGAAATCGACGTGCTTACGCGCGACCGGGTCGTACTTGCGGAACGACATCTTCTCGGTCTGGTTGCGCGGGTTCTTCTTGGTCACATAGAAGAAGCCCGTGTCGGCAGTGCTGACGAGCTTGATCTTGACGGTTGCCGGCTTGGCCATCACGAGAATCCCAAAGTCTAAAATGGTGAAGGCGGCGCACAAACGCCGCCCGAACCCGCGCCCCATGACGGGCGGGAGCGACAAAGTCAAGGCGACTCCGTGCTTTCCGCTTGCCTGACGGCGCCCTGGACTCGGCCGGAAAAGCGGATCCCGGGGATCAGCTGGTCGAGCTTTTCGTCGATCGAGGCGATGTAGCGGGTCATTTCCTTGCGCAGCCGCGGCGTGGCGCGAATCAGCCGGACCGCGGCACGGGATTCGTCGGCGTCGAGCACGACCGGGCACGGCACGACGACCCGTACGCCGACCAGCCGCCCCTTGTAGTGAACCTCGCGGTCGCCGCAGGTGTCGCGGATCGCCTTTTGGAGGTCGTAGGGCATGACCTCGCGGATCAAGGTGCGGTACGGGTAGGTTTCGGTGAGGACGCGGTTGCTGGCGTCGAGACCTAGGTAATAGTCGCTGACCATCTGCTGGAGCGCGGGGTCGCCCAGCCGGGTGACCAGGCCGGTCGACTTCATCTCGTCGTAGATCCCGGTCTTGGCCGGCGTCGTGTCGGTCTGGCTCAACTGGTAGGTGGCGATGAGGAAGTCCCGGTCGGACAGCGATGCCCGCCCTTCGAGCGCCGCCAGCGCTTGCTGGCCGTACGCCCGCGCCCGCCGGTAATAGGCGGTCTGCGCGGCGAACTGGCGGGCGTTGTAATCGACCTCCTCCGCCAGCCGGGCGCGATAATCCCGCGCCTGCTGGCCCTCAATCCGCCGCTGGTTCCAGTCGTTGACCTGGGTGCCGAAGAAAACGCCGAGCACGACGATGGCGACGTCGACCAAAACCGCGAACCAGTTGTGGTTCGCGACATGGTCGCGAACGCGGGCGATCACCATGCGATTCCCCCTGCCCCTTTGACTCACTGTTAACCAATTCGGGCGACTTTGTCGTGGTCAACGGAGAATGAGCATGAGCGAGTCGCTGAACATGGTGCGCAATCGGATTGGCGAGCGAATCGCCGAGATCGAACAGCGCATGCCGCGCCTCGCGCCGCTCGCTATCTCGCAGAAGATGGACGCCATCCGCACGATGGCGGCCGAACATGGTCTGTTCGCACTCGAGGGACTGGCCGACTATGGCGCCCACCACGCGATGATGCCCGGCTGCCAGAGCGCGACCCGCGCCTGTCTCGAACATATGGGTGAAGCTCTCGACAGCGCCGACGCCGCGCACGACCGCGAGGCGATCCTCGCCGCGCTGGCCGTCCGCCTCCACTAAGGCACCAACCCCCCGCCTTGAGCATTGAGGCGCCATGCGCGCCTTTTCCCAGCTGCTGGACGACCTCGTCTACACCCGCTCGCGCAACACCAAGCTGCGGCTGATCGGCGATTATCTGAAGGCGACGCCCGATCCCGACCGCGGGCTGGCGCTGGCCGCCCTGACCGGCACACTCGACATCCCCCACGTCAAACCGGCCGCGATTCGCGGGCTGGCCGAGGAACGGATCGACCCCGTCCTGCTGCGGATGAGCCGCGATTACGTGGGCGACGGGGCCGAGACCATCTCACTGCTGTGGCCGACACCGGAAGGCGAGCCCGAAATCGACGACGGCACTATCCGCCTGTCCGAAGCGGTTGAGCGGCTGAAACTGGCGACCAAGGGCGACGCGCCGCGCATCCTGGCCGGCATGCTCGACCATCTCGACGCGTCGGGGCGGTTCGCACTCCTCAAACTGGCGACCGGCGGGCTTCGCGTCGGCATTTCCGCGCGGCTCGCCAAGCAGGCGCTGGCCGACGCATACGGCCTCGACGTCGAGGGAGTCGAGGAGGTGTGGCACGGTCTGAAGCCGCCCTATGCCGAATTGTTCGCCTGGGGCGAAGGGCGGGCCGAGCAGCCGACCGCGAGGGACATCCCAGTCTTTCGCCCCTTCATGCTGGCACACCCGCTGGAGGACGCGAAAGTCGATCTCGCCGACTATGCCGCCGAATGGAAATGGGACGGCATCCGCATCCAGTTGGTCCACGCCGGCGGCGACACGCGGCTCTACAGCCGGACCGGCGACGACATTTCCGCCAGCTTCCCCGACGTGCGCGATCATTTCGCGGTTCCCGCCGTGCTCGACGGCGAACTGTTGGTTCGCGGCGAGGCGCAAGGGGCGGACAAGCATGGCGGCGCGGCGGCAAGCTTCAACGCGCTGCAGCAGCGGCTCGGGCGCAAAAACGTCAGCCCCAAGGTCCAGGGGCAATATCCGGCGTTCGTCCGCCTCTACGATATGCTGTTCGACGGCGAGGAGGATCTGCGCGCCCTGCCCTGGTCCGACCGTCGCCAGCGGCTCGAGGCGTTCGTGGAGCGGCTCGACCCGGAAAGGTTCGACCTCAGCGCGGTGATCGAGGCACCGGACTTCGAAGCACTGGAGGAAATTCGCTCCGCCAGCCGCGACGAGGGCATCGAGGGCATGATGCTCAAGCGCCGCGACAGTCCTTACATCCCCGGTCGCAAGGTCGGTTACTGGTACAAGTGGAAGCGAGACCCGCTGACGGCCGATTGCGTCATGATGTACGCCCAAAGGGGGTCGGGGAAGCGCTCCAGTTTCTACTCCGACTACACTTTTGGCGCCTGGACCGGGGACGGCGAATTGCTGCCGGTCGGCAAGGCCTATTTCGGCTTCACCGACGAAGAGTTGAAATGGCTCGACCGCTTCGTCCGCAAGAACACGGTCAACCGCTTCGGCCCGGTGCGCGAGGTGGAAAAAACCCTCGTGCTCGAGGTGGCGTTTGATTCGATTCACGAATCGCGCCGCCACAAGTCGGGGCTCGCCATGCGCTTCCCGCGAATCGCCCGGATCCGCGACGACAAGCCGGCGCACGAGGCCGACACGATCGACGGCCTGCGGACACTGGTGACCTAGAGGCGTTTTTCCAAGACGACGAAGTCGAGGTCGTCGCGCTTGGGCATGCCGAATCGCTCGTCGTGCATCGGGAACGGGCGATGTTCGCCGGTCAGCGCGTATCCGCGCCTTTCGTACCACTCGATCAGTTCGGTGCGCTGGACGATGACGGTCATCTCCAGCCGCGACGCGCCGATGGAAACGCGCGCATGGTCTTCCGCGGCGGCGAGGAGCGAGCGGCCGAGGCCCGACGCCTGGAAGCGCGGATCGACCGTCAGCAGCCCGAGATAGGCCAGGCCGCTCCCCTTGTCGGTGAGGTTGACGCACGCGCGGATCGATTCGCCGTCGTGAAGCACCAGCAAGTGCTGTGAGGGATCGGCGATGATCGCGGCGAGGCCCTCGCCGTCGATCCGCTGGCCGCCCAGCAGGTCCGCCTCATGGCTCCAGCCGGCGCGTGCGCTGTCGCCGCGGTAGGCGCTTTCGACCAGGGCGTGCAGCGCGGGGATGTCGTCGGCGGTCGCGGGATCGAGGTGCATCGCCCGCGCTTGCCCGATTCGCAGGGCAGAAAAAAGGCCCGGCGGCGAAAGCCACCGGGCCCAATTCCCTCCCGCTCGGGGAAGCTTACTGGATCGGCGTCAGGTTCACCGCGGCATACTTGCCACGGCGATCGACTTCGATGTCGAACTCGAACTTGTCGCCTTCGTTCACGGTCGGAAGGCCGGCACGCTCGACCGCCGAGATGTGCACGAACGCATCCGGCTGGCCGTCATCGCGGGCGATGAAGCCGAAGCCCTTCATGGCGTTGAAGAACTTGACGGTGCCCGTCGCCTTCTCTCCGGTCAGCTGGCGCTGCGGGCCGGTTTCGCGCGGAGCGCGCTCGACCTGCAGGGGTTCGCCCTCGATCTTCAGGTTGGTCGCCGACACGCGGCCGCCACGGTCCACCAGGGTGAACTCGAGCGGCTGGCCGTCGGCCAGGTCGGTCATGCCGGCCTGCTCGACCGCCGAGATGTGGACGAACACGTCCTCACCGCCGTCGTCGCGGACGATGAAGCCGAAGCCCTTCTGCGGGTTGAAGAACTTGACGACGCCCTTGCCTTCGCCAACGACCTGCGGGGGCATGCCGCCACCGCCGCCGCCGCCGAAGCCGCCGCCACCACCGCCACTGCGGAATCCGCCGCCGCCGCGATAGCCACCGCCGCCGCCGCCGCCGCCGAAGCGATCACCGCCGCCGCCGTAGCCGCCACCGCCGCCGCCGAATCG
>JAEWBB010000013.1 GCA_023391375.1 Pseudomonadota bacterium
GCTCCAGCGCCCGGGCCAATGCCGAGCGCTCCGCCTCCGCCGCGCTCAGCGCCGCGCGGGCCGCCGCCATCTGGCTCTCCGCCGCATCGCGCGCCTCGGCCGCCGTTCCTCGCCTGGCTTCTGCCTCGGCGAGATCGGCCTCCGCCTTGGCCAGCGCCTTGGCCGCCGCCTCCTGCGTGGCCCGCGCCTGCTCGAGCTGGGCCCGCGCCGCGCTCCCATCGTCGATCGTCGCGAGCTGCTGCTGGAGCCGCACCCGATCCGTCTCGGTCCGCGCGACCTGCGCCCGCGCCGCGTCGAGTGCCGCTTCCGCCACCCGACGTTCCGCCCGCATCGCGGCTTCCTTGGCCAGCAGGCCGGCCAGCGCCGCCTCCGCCTCGCGGCTCGCGGCTTCGGCCGCGGTCAATTCGGCCGCGATCCGCGCCGCGATGGTTTCCGCATCCGCCAGCCGCCGCTCGATCTCGGACCGCTCGGCCTCCAGTGTCGTCACCGCCCGAGCTGCGTCGTCCTGCAACGCACGCTCGCGCGCCGTTTCCGCCCCGACCGCGTCGATCAACCGGTCGAGTTCTGCCAGCCGCCGGACGACCGTATCGCGCCGCGCCCGTGCGCTAGCCAGTTCGTGCGCCAGCGCCCGCCCCTTGTCGCGCGCGTCGGCGCTCGCCTCCCGCCGCTCGGTCAGGGCCGCCGCCGCGCGCGCCTGCAATTCCTGCGCCTCGGTCATCGCCGCCGACAGGCGCGCAACCTCGGTTCCCGCCCGTTCCGCCTCGGCCCGCGCAGAGACCGCCGATCGGTCAGCCTCGGCCCAGCGCGCGTGAAGCAGCTTGGCCTCGTGGGTGCGGATGCGCTCGGTCAGCGAGCGGTAGCGCTCCGCCGCGCGAGCCTGCCGGCGCAGCGCCGCGGCCCGCGCTTCCTGCTCGCTCATCAATTCGTCGAGCTTGGTGAGGTTCGCCTCGGCCGCGCGCAGCTTGGACTCGGCATCCTTGCGGCGGGCGTGGAGGCCTGCGATCCCCGCCGCTTCCTCCAGCATCTGGCGCCGCTCCACCGGCTTGGCGG
Organism: Pseudomonadota bacterium; assembly: GCA_023391375.1. GTDB lineage: Bacteria > Pseudomonadota > Alphaproteobacteria > Sphingomonadales > Sphingomonadaceae > Sphingomicrobium. The sequence continues at coordinate 1,051 of JAEWBB010000013.1, forward strand.
CGATCACCGCGCCGATCCGGCCCTGGCTGACCAGCGCCGGCGAATGGGCGCCGGTCGCCGCGTCGGCGAACAGCAGCGACACGTCCTTGGCCCGCACGTCGCGGCCGTCGATGCGGTAGGCGGAGCCGGCCCCGCGCTCGATCCGCCGCGTGACCTCGCTTTCGTTGTCGCGGGCATCCTCGCCAGCGCGCTCGACCAGCAGCGAGACTTCGGCGAAGTCGCGCGCCGGGCGCGACGAGGTGCCGGCGAAGATGACGTCCTCCATCCCGCCGCCGCGAAGCGACTTGGCGCTGGATTCGCCCATCACCCAGCGGATCGCCTCGAGCAGGTTGGACTTGCCGCAGCCGTTGGGTCCGACCACTCCGGTCAGGCCCGGCGCGATGCGAAGCTCGGCCGGTTCGACGAAGCTCTTGAAACCGCTAAGCTTGAGCCGCTTGAACTGCACCGGCCGGCCCGCCCGCTCCGCTTAGCCGCCGATGGCGGCGCGGATTTTCGGCTCGAGCTGCTTCCATACCGTGGTGCTGTTGTCGAGCTCGACTACTTCGCCGTTGAGCAGGAAGCTCGGCGTCGAATTGATCTCGTAGCGATTGGCCGCGTCGCTGTTCATGCCGACCAGCTTGGTCGCCGCGTTCTGGTCGGCCAGGCACTGGTCGATCGTCCCGCGCGGCACGCCGCGCTGGGCCGCGAACGCGTCGAGGCCGGTGATCTTGGCCATTTCGGCGAACTGGGCGTTGGCCGGCATCGACTGGATCTGGGTCAGCTTCGCCGGATCGGCGTTCTGGATCTTGGTCACCCAGTTGACCTGGTCCTCGTACATCGCGTGGGTCAGCGGGAAGAAACTGTCCTTGCCGCCGCAGCGGGCGATGATCGACGCCGTCATGTCGAACGGGTCGCGCACGAAGTTGCGGAATTCGAAGCTGGCTAGGCCGGTCTTCACATATTTGGCCATCAGCGCCTGGTTCGATTCTTCCTCGAACTCGCGGCAGTGCGGGCAGGTCATCGACCCGAATTCGACCAGCTTGGCCTTGGCCGCGGGGTTGCCCATCAGGAAACCGCCATCCGGCGTTTCGGTGACGATGGTCGTCCAGTCGCCGTTGTTGGGGGCGGCCACCGGGGCCGTCGCCAGCGGCGCGTTGACGTCGACGTTGGCGGTGGCCTCGTCCTTCTTGTCGCATGCGGCGAGCGCGACGACGGCGGCGGCGATGAGCAGCGAACGGTTCAACATATCTTGGGCAGGCCTTTCAGCGGAGGAAACAGGGGTTGGGGCTTGTCGAGCACCGGCGCACCGGTGGTCGCGGCAATCTTGCCGGCGAGCGATTCGAGCACGGCGCGCAATTCGGGATCGGCCACTTCGCGCAAATTCTCGCCCATTTCAGCGGGGATTTCGGCGTCCGGCGTGCGCGCAATGGGCGCCGGCTTGGGCGCCGCGCGGCCCTGGCGGAAGGCGACGGCGTCGACCGCGGCGTAGCCGAAGAAGGCGTTGACCCGCTCGATGATCATCGGCGCGAGGTGCTGGATCAGCGGGGCATGCGCGCCCTCGACGACGAGGTGAAGCGTGCCGCCGCTCTTCTTGCCGGCGGGGAAGCGGATCGATTCGGGCGAAGAAACTGCGGCGTAGCGCTCGCCGACGATTTCCGCCCACCGGCTGACCACCGCGCCCTGGATGAAGCCGAATTTCTTGAAAGCGACGCCGCTGATGTCGGCCACCAACTCGCCCGCCGCCCGTGCGCGCATCGCGCGCGGGGCCGGTTCGCTGGGGGAAGGACGCGGGGATTTCGCCATGACGACGGGTTCATGCCATAGGCTTTGCATGCCTTCCAGTGCCGCGCGTCGGCTGCTCGCACATTATGACCGCACGCACCGCACGCTGCCGTGGCGCTCGCCGCCCGGGGCGCCGCCGCCGGAGCCGTATCGCGTGTGGCTGAGCGAGGTCATGCTGCAGCAGACCACGGTGGCGACCGTCATCCCGCGTTTCACCCGTTTCCTCGAACGCTGGCCGACGGTCGACGCGCTCGCCGCCGCGCCGGAGGAGGAAGTGCTGAAGGAATGGGCCGGCCTCGGCTATTACGCCCGTGCCCGCAACCTCCACGCTTGCGCCCGCGCGGTCGCGGCGCGCGGCGGCTTTCCGGCCACCGCCGCCGCGCTGCGCGACCTTCCGGGGATCGGCGACTATACCGCCGCCGCCATCGCCGCGATTGCGTTCGGCGAGCCGGTGGCCGCGGTCGACACCAACGTCGAACGGGTCGTCGCGCGGCTGAACGGCATCGCCCGCCCCGTCGCCGAGGTGCGGCCCGACTTGCGCCGGCTGGCGGCGGCCATGCTTCCCGCCGACCGTCCGGGCGACTTCGCGCAGGCGATGATGGACCTTGGCGCGACCGTCTGCCGGCCCAAGGCGCCCCGCTGCGGCGAATGCCCGCTGCGCCCCGATTGCGCCGCCTTCGCCAGCGGCACGCCCGACGCCTTCCCCGCCCCCAAGGCAAAGCGTGAGCGGCCACATCGGCATGGCGTCGCCTACTGGCACGAGGCGGACGGCGCGGTGCGGCTGGTGCGGCGGGAATCCAAAGGCATGCTCGGCGGCATGCCGGCGCTGCCGGGCCCGGCATGGACCGACGAACCGCCCGAGGTTCGCGCGCTGGCCACCGTGCACCACGTCTTCACCCACTTTTCGCTCGACCTCCATGTCGTGAAGGCCGATGGCCCACCCCCCAACGAGGGCTGGTGGGAACCGCTCGATTCGATCGGCGGTGCCGGGCTCCCGACCCTTTACCGACGGGCCGTCGAGGCCGTGCTGGAGCTTGAGCAACGATGATGCGCCCGCCCTTTTTCGTTGGCCCCGGCCTCGACCGCGCCGACCCGCTGCGCGCCCGGCCCGAAGCCATCGCCCGCCTCGCCAGCGATCCGCGCGCCAAGGCGCTGGCGTGGACCGACGGCGCGCCCGCGCTCGACGATGCCGGCCGGCTGCGCTGGGGCCCGGCACTGGGCCGTGAACCGCTGTTCCTCGGCTTCGACGAGGCGCGCGCGCCCTGCTTTTCGACGCTTCCCGAAGGCCAGGTCGAAACCACCGGCGCAGCGCGTTTCCAGCTGCTGGGCCAATTGGGCGACGCCGATGCGCCGCTGTTCGCCGCCGCGCTGAGCCTGGCCAACTGGCACCGCCGGCATCGCTTCTGCTCGAACTGCGGCCACGAGACCGCGCCCAACCGCGGCGGCTGGTCCCGATCCTGCCCGAACTGCGGGGCGGAGCATTATCCGCGCGTCGACCCCGTGGTCATCATGCTGGCCGAACATGACGGCAAGCTGCTGCTCGGCCGCCAGCCGCAATATCCGGAAGGGCGCTATTCGGCGCTCGCCGGGTTCGTCGAGCCCGGCGAATCGCTGGAAGGCGCGGTGGCGCGCGAGCTCAAGGAGGAAGCGGGGATCGACGTCACCGATGTCACCTACCTCGCCAGCCAGCCCTGGCCCTTCCCCTCCTCGCTGATGGTCGGTGCCTTCGCCCGCGCCACCGGCGAGGCGCTGACCATCGACCGCGACGAGCTCGACGATGCCCGCTGGTTCACCCGCGACGAGGTGGCCGCGGCGCTGGCCGGCGTCGAGGGCGCGCCCTTCCAGCCCCCGCCGCGCTTCGCCATCGCCCGAAGCCTGCTCGACTGGTGGCTCCACGCCGCTTGATGTGCGCGCCACCGCGCCCTAAAGGGCAAGCCGAAAATCTTACCTTTGCAACGCCGAACGGGGTTTCATGAACGACCGCAACAACACCATCGCCGGCTGGGTCCTTGGCGCCGGAATCATCGCGCTGGGCGCCTCGATCGTCACCGGCGAGGTCTTCCATAGCGAAGCCCCGGAAAAGGGCGGCCTGCCGATCGAAGGCGCGGCCGAAGAGGGCGGCGCGGGCGCCGAAGCCGACAAGCCGATCGCGGTCTACCTCGCATCGGCCGACGTCGCGAAGGGCGAAGCTACGTTCAAGAAGTGCACCGCCTGCCACAACGCGGACCAGGGCGGTGCCAACGCGCTCGGCCCGAACCTGTGGGGCGTGCTGGGCGAGCCGATCGGCAAGGGCGCCAACGGCTTCGCCTTCTCCGATGCGCTGGCGTCCAAGGGCGGCAACTGGGATTGGGAAAGCCTCAACCAGTGGCTGAAGAGCCCGAAGGCGTTCGCGCCGGGCACCAAGATGACTTTCGCCGGCCTGTCCAACCCGCAGGACCGCGCCGACGTCATCGCCTTCCTCAATTCGCACGGCTCCAACCTGCCGCTGCCGGCCGCCCCGGCGGCGGACGCCGCGGCGCCGGCCGATGCCGCCGCCGCTGCCGGCGACAAGGCCGCTGCCGAAAACGGCGTCGGTGCCGATGCCCAGAAGGCGCCGGACACCGGCCACCCGGATCCGGCCAAGGCCGGCCAGGCCAACCCGCCGGCCGTCCACGGCGAAGGCGCGCCGGAAGGCAAAAAGTAGGGAAGGGACCCGTGTGATGGTCGTATCGAAGGCTACGACCGTCGCCGCCTACCTTGACGAGCTGCCGCCCGAGCGGCGGCGCGAGATCGATATCGTCCGTGACGCGGTCAACTCCGCCATGCCGGCCGGCTACCGCGAAGGCATCGGCTACGGCATGATCGGATGGGTCATCCCGCTCGAGGATTATCCCGACACCTACAACAAGCAGCCGCTGGCCTACGCGGGCCTCGCCGCTCAGAAGAATTACAACTCGCTCTACCTGACCTGTGTCTACGCCTCGGCCGAGCGGCGCGCGCGCTTCGTCGAGCGCGCCGCGGCGGCGGGCAAAAAGCTCGACATGGGCAAGAGCTGCATCCGCTTCAAACGCGCCGACGACCTGCCGCTCGAGCTGATCGCCGAGGAAATCGCGACCATCCCGCCGGCCGACTTCATCCGCCTCTACGAAGAAGGACGAAGCCGCCGCGGCGGCTGCTAGACTTCGTAGTGCTTGCGCACCGCCTCCCAGGCTTCCTCGGCGGTGTTCACCCAGGTGATGAGGTCGATGTCGTGGCGGCTGATGACGCCTTCGTCGGCCAGCGCGTCGAGGTTGACGACGCGGTCCCAGAATTCCTCCTTGCCGAACACCAGGATCGGCAGCGGCCGCATCTTGCCGGTCTGGATCAGGGTCAGGAGCTCGAACATCTCGTCGAACGTGCCGAACCCGCCCGGGAAGACGGCGACCGCGCGGGCGCGCAGCAGGAAGTGCATCTTGCGCAGCGCGAAATAGTGGAACTGGAATGACAGGTCCGGGGTGACGAAGGTGTTGGGCAGCTGCTCGTGCGGCAGCACGATGTTGAGGCCGATGGTCTCCTTCCCCTCGTCGATCGCGCCGCGGTTGGCGGCTTCCATGAACGACGGGCCGCCGCCCGAAGTAACGACGAAGTGGCGCTCGCCATCATCGTCGACCGGGAACTGGCTGGCGATCCGCGCCAATTTGCGCGCCTCGTCGTAGAGGTGGCTCTTGGCCAGCAGCCGCTCGGCGACCAGCTTTTCCTCGTCCGTCCGGGCCTTGGCGAGCAACTCCTTCGCCTTCGACGGCTCCGGCACGCGGGCCGAGCCGTAGACCACGAAGGTCGACGCGATCTTCGCCTCCTGCATCAGAAGTTCGGGCTTCAGCAGCTCGAGCTGGAAACGCACCGGCCGCAAATCCTCGCGCAGCAGGAACTCGGTGTCCTGGAAGGCGAGCTTGTAGGCATCGCTCTCGGTCTGCGGGCTCGACGGGACATGCTTGGCGGCGGCGGCGTCGACCTTGGAGGACGGGAAGACGCGTTTCGGGGGCTTGGGATCGGTCATAAGCGGCGCGGCTTAGCCGTGAACCGCCCAAAGCAAAAGGGGCGACCCGAAGGCCGCCCCTGAAAAGTCGATCAGTACACCCGCTTCTTCGGCTTGATGTAGTCGATGTCGTCGGTCAGCGTGTAGCTGTGGACCGGGCGGTAGTCGATCTTGACCGACCCGCCGTTGCCGCCCCAGCCGTCGAACCAGGCGATGGTGTGCTTCATCCAGTTGGCGTCGTCGCGCTCCGGATAATCCTCATGCATGTGCGCACCGCGGCTTTCCTTGCGGTTGGCGGCGCAATGCATGGTGACCGCGGCAAGGCACAGCAGGTTGTCGAGTTCGAGCGTCTCAATCAGGTCGCTGTTCCAGATCAGCGAGCGGTCCGAGACCTTCACGTCCTTCATCGACCGGTAGATCGCGTCGATCCGCTCGACGCCTTCGTCGAGCGTGCGTTCGGTGCGGAACACGGCGCAGTCGGCCTGCATCGTGCGCTGCATCTTCTCGCGGATCTCGGCGGTCGGGGTCGAGCCTTCGGCGTGGCGGAACTTGTCGAGGCGGGCGAGCGCGAGGTCGGTCGCGCCGTCCTTGAGCGCCGGCTGCGGCGCACCCGGCTTGATCACTTCGGCGAGGCGAAGGCCCGCTGCGCGGCCGAACACCACGAGGTCGATCAGCGAGTTGGAGCCGAGGCGGTTGGCACCGTGGACCGACACGCAGGCCGCTTCGCCGACCGCGAACAGGCCGGGGACGACGCTGTCCGGGTTGCCGTCCTTCAACGTCACGACTTCGCCGTGATAGTTCGTCGGGATGCCGCCCATGTTGTAGTGGACGGTTGGCGTGACCGGGATCGGCTGGCGGGTCAAATCGACGCCGGCGAAGATCTTTGCCGTCTCGGTGATGCCCGGCAGGCGCTCGGCCAGGATGTCGGCCGGGATATGGTCGAGGTGAAGGAAGATGTGGTCCTTGTGCTCGCCCACGCCGCGGCCCTCGCGGATTTCCATCGCCATCGAGCGCGACACGACGTCGCGGCTGGCGAGGTCCTTGGCCGACGGGGCATAGCGCTCCATGAAGCGCTCGCCCTCGGAATTGGTGAGGTAGCCGCCCTCGCCGCGCGCGCCCTCGGTGATGAGGACGCCGGCGCCGTAGATGCCGGTCGGGTGGAACTGGACGAATTCCATGTCCTGCAGCGGCAGGCCGGCGCGCAGCACCATGGCGTTGCCGTCGCCGGTGCAGGTGTGGGCCGAGGTCGCCGAGAAATAGGTGCGGCCGTAGCCGCCGGTCGCCAGCACCACAGCCTGCGCGCGGAAGCGATGAATGCTGCCGTCGTCGAGGCACAGCGCGACCAGGCCGCGGCAAACCTTTTCGCCGTCCGGGCCATCTTCCATGATCAGGTCGAGCGCGAAATATTCGATGAAGAAGTCCGCGTCATACTTCAGGCTCTGCTGGTAGAGCGTGTGAAGCATGGCGTGGCCGGTGCGGTCGGCGGCGGCGCAGGTGCGCTGCGCGGCCGGGCCTTCGCCCATGTTCTGCGTCATCCCGCCGAAGGCGCGCTGGTAGATCTTGCCCTCGTCGGTGCGGCTGAACGGCATGCCGGCATGCTCGAGCTCGTAGACCGCCGCCGGCGCTTCGCGGCAGAGGTATTCGATCGCGTCCTGGTCGCCGAGCCAGTCGGAGCCCTTGACGGTGTCGTACATGTGCCAGGTCCAATGGTCCGGGCCCATGTTGCCGAGGCTAGCGGCGATGCCGCCTTGCGCCGCGACGGTGTGGCTGCGGGTCGGGAATACCTTGGTCACGCAGGCCGTCTTCAGCCCCTTTTCGGCCGCGCCCATCGTGGCGCGAAGGCCCGCGCCGCCGGCGCCGACGACGACGACGTCATAGACATGGTCGATGATCTTGTAGGCAGTCATGGGTGCGTCAGGCTCCGAAAGCGATTTTGGCGAGCGAGAAGAGCGCGAGGGCGGCGCCGAAGATGGCGGCCATGGTCAGCGCGAAACCGACGCCGATGCGCGTGCCCTCGTCATGGACATAGTCGTCGACCACGACCTTGAGGCCGTCGAGACCGTGGGCGAAGGCGCTGACGATGGTCAGCCCCATCAGCACGGCCGGGATCGGCTGGCGCAGCCACTCGGTCACCGTGGCACGCGAAAGGTCGGGCAGCATCAAGAGCGAGGCGAGGAACCACAGGCCGAGCAGCAGCAGCGAGACGCTGGAAAAGCGTTCGGCCAGCCAGTGCGTGCCGCCATGGTGGGCCGAACCGAGGCCGCGAACCTTGCCCAGCGGGGTGGCGCTTTGACCCTTGCTCATCGACCGACTCCCATCAGCAAAAACCAGGTCGTCGCGGTCGCCAGCACCGAGGCGGCGATCGTCATGATCGACCAGAAGCGGTTGACCCGCAGTTCGTAACCCGCGCCGGTGTCGAGCACGAGGTGGCGCATTCCGGAGAAAAGGTGCTGCCAGAACGCCCAGGTCAGCCCGACCAGGATGAAGATCACCAGCGGGAAGCCGAGCGGGCGATACGCGACCGCCGCCTGGAACTTCTCGTATCCCGCGGTATCGCCTGCCAGCGCCATCAGCCACCACGTCAGGAGGGCCAGGCCAACGGTGGCCAGCGCGCCGCCGGTGATGCGGTGCAGGATGGAGACGGTCATTCCCCACCCCCATTTCCAGATGGACAGGTGCGGCGACAGCGGCCGGGGGTGGATTGGGCTCATGGGTCCTCTTGGCTCTTCAAAAAGCGCGCGAAACGACGGTTGCCCCACCCCCTAGGGTTCCATCGCCACGGGCGCAAGATTGGCGGCGGGTGCGCGCTGCCTGACTAACCCGGCTTTAACCATTCGTGGGCCACAAGCGCTCCTGAACAAGACATTCCGACGTGAAACGGCAAGGATTCGATGGCGAGCGTGATTCAGCAGGGCATCTCCGAACGATATGACATTGGTCGGGGCATGAAGCTCTACGACGTGACGGGCGACCTGCCCGATCGCGCCAAGCAGCTGTTCCGCGTCATCGAGCCCGACCTGCTCGACATCAGCCGCGAATATTGGCGGCGCTACCGCCTGTCGCCCGAAGTGCGCGAGACGATCGACGACGTCGTGCTCGAGCGTCGGGCGCAGAAGGGCGTCGCCTACATCCATTCCAAGTTCACCGGCATCGACCAGCCGGGCTGGACCGAGGCGACGCGGCAGTTCATCGCCGAGGCGCTGCGCGACGGCCTGTCGCTGTCGACCCTGCTCGCCTCGATCAAGGCCGAGACCGAGCGCGCCTTCATTTCCATCCGCACCCACTGCGAGGATGGCGACCAGCAGATCTGGCTGGCCCGCACCCTGTCGGAAGTCGAATCGATCGAGGTGGACGCGCACATCCACCACGCGATCGCCTTCACCCGCGCAGAGAGCGAGGGCCGCACCGCCGTCCAGGCCGAGGAATTCAACCGCAAGGTGATGGGCGTGGTCGAGACCGTGACCCGCGACAGCCTCGATTTGCGCACCCAGGCCAGTTCGACCAGCAACGCCGCGCGCGGCATGATGGGCAAGACCGGCGAAGTCGCCGCCGCCGCCGAACAGTCGGCGGTCGCGATGCGCGAGGCGGCGCAGACCGCTGCCGGCCTCATTCGTGCCATCGAGGACGCCCGGTCCGAGGTCGAAGTCGCCGCCGACGTCGCGACCCGCGCCGGTGCGCAGGCCGACCAGGCCGTCCGCGTCAGCCAGGCGCTTTCCGACCATGTCGAAGCGATCGAATCGATCCTCGGCCTGATCCGCGATATCGCCGGCCAGACCAACCTCCTCGCCTTGAACGCCACCATCGAGGCGGCGCGCGCGGGCGATGCCGGCCGCGGTTTCGCGGTCGTCGCGCAGGAAGTGAAGTCGCTGGCCAGCCAGACCGCGCGCGCGACCGACGACATCACCAACAAGATCTCCGCCATCACCGCCGCGACCAGGCAGACGGTCGAGGCCAACGGCTCGATCTCCAAGACGGTCGAGGAGGTCCAGACCTCGGCCGACCGCATTCGCCAGGCGATGGAGCTGCAGGCGCAGACGGTGACGATGATCACCGCCGCGGTCGACGAGACCGCGCTGGCCGCCGACTCCATGTCGACCACGATCGCCGCCATTCGCCACGACACCGAAAACGTCGCGCGCGACATCGACAATGTCGAGCAGGGCTTCGACCGCTTCTCGGAGCAGGTCGAAAACTTCCGCTCGGCGACCAACACCTTCCTGAGCACCTTCGCCGCCTAAGTCTTCTCGGAGCAGACCCATGCCGCACGACATCAACACCCTCCAGCGCCTCAGCGACGAACAGGTCGCCCGGCGTCTCGCCACCTACGGCGAGAACGGCGCGTTCGAGGCCGGCATGCAGATGCTGTGGGGGGAAGCCAGCGACATCATCGAGGACACCACGCGACAGTTCTTCGGCGACGACGCGGTGACTTTCGCCCGCGCCCATTTCGGCGGCAGGTTCGATGCCGGCTGGGTGCGCGGGATCGCCGAGCGCGGGCTCGAACTGTTCGCCAACGGCGTCGACATCTCGATGTATGTCGCGATGCGGACTGCGATGCTGGCTGAAGCGACCCGCCAGGTCGACCTCAAATTCCAGGACGAACCGGACAAGCGCGCCAACCTTGTCGCCACGGCGATGAAATTCTCGACCTATTCGATCGAAATCCTGCTGTGCCAGGTCGCGAGCTGCGAAGCGCAGGTCGCCGCCGCGTCGCGCACCACGCAGGGCAAGCAGTTCCAGGGCAAGGTCAAGGCGATCGCCACCGACGCCGCCGCCCGTGCCCGAAACCTGCTGACCCGAGCCAACGAGACCTCGTCGGCAGCGCGCGGCATGTTGGGCAAGACCAGCGAAGTCGCCGCTGCCGCCGAACAGTCGGCGGTCGCGATGCGCGAGGCGGCGCAGACCGCCGCCGGCCTGATCCGCGCGATCGAGGACGCACGGTCGGAAGTCGAGGTTGCCGCCGACGTCGCCACCCGCGCCGGTGCTCAGGCCGATCAGGCGGTGCGCGTCAGCCAGGCGCTTTCCGACCATGTCGAAGCGATCGAATCGATCCTCGGCCTGATCCGCGACATCGCCGGCCAGACCAACCTCCTCGCCTTGAACGCCACCATCGAGGCGGCGCGCGCGGGCGATGCCGGCCGCGGCTTCGCGGTCGTCGCGCAGGAAGTGAAGTCGCTCGCCAGCCAGACCGCCCGCGCGACCGACGACATCACCAACAAGATTTCCGCCATCACCGCCGCGACCAGGCAGACGGTCGAGGCCAACGGCTCGATCTCGAAGACGGTCGAGGAGGTCCAGACCTCGGCCGACCGCATCCGCCAGGCAATGGAGCTGCAGGCGCAGACAGTGACGATGATCACCGCTGCGGTCGACGAAACCGCGCTCGCCGCGGATTCGATGAGCACTACGATCGCCGCCATTCGCCACGACACCGAAGCGGTGGCCGATTCGATCGACACGGTGGAGCGGGACTTCAACGAGTTCACCGGCCAGATCGACGGCTTCAGCAGCGCGTCTGCCGAATTCGCGGCCCAATTCGCCGCTTAAGCTTTTGCGCTTCCCCCGGCTGGGCTAGGCCGGGGTCATGAACATCCTCCTCACCGGCGCCAGCCGCGGCATCGGCGCCGCGACGCTGGCCGCGCTTCGCGATGCCGGTCACCGCGTCGCCGGCCACAGCTCGACCGGCGGCGGCGGCCTGATCGCCGCCGACCTCGCCGATCCCGACGCGCCGTCCCGCCTGTGGGCCGACGCCTTCCAAGCGCTCGACGGGCGGATCGACGTCCTCGTCAACAACGCCGGCGTGTTCGAAGCGGTCGCCGACAACGCCTCGGACGAGGAATGGCACGCCGCCTGGGGCCGCACGATGCAGATCAACCTGCAGGCGGCGGCCGACCTGTCGCGCCTCGCCATCGCGACCTGGCGCGGCGCGGGTAGCGGCGGGCGCATCGTCAATGTCGCCAGCCGTGCCGGCTATCGCGGCGACAGTCCCCAGCACTGGCACTATGCCGCGTCCAAGGCGGGGATGATCGCCATGACCAAGACCATTGCCCGCGGCTATGCGGGCGAGGGCATCCTCGCCTTCGCCGTCTGCCCCGGCTTCACCGCCAGCGAGATGGTCGACGACTATCTCGCCAGCCGCGGCGGCCCGTCCCTGCTGGCCGACATCCCGCTCGGCCGCCCCGCGACGACCGCCGAGATCGCCGAAGTCATTCGCTGGCTGACGTGCGACGCCCCGGCCAGCGCCACCGGCGCGGTGATCGACGCCAATGGAGCCAGCTATGTCCGTTAGTCTCGCTTTCCTGCTCGCCGCGCAGCAAATCGTCGTCCCGTTCGGCAACCCGCCGCAGGTCGAGCGCCTGCCCGCGCCGCTCAAGGAGAACGGGCCGCTGTGGGCGTCGGTCTGCGCCGGTTCCGACGACTGGAACAAGCCCGCCCCGCCGGTCCGTGTCGGCGGCCACACCTACCTCGTCGGCACCTGCGGCATTTCGTCGGTGCTGATCACCGGCGACGAGGGCGCGATCCTGGTCGACAGCGGCACCGAACAGAGCGCGGACGCGGTCGCGTCCAACATCAAGTCGCTCGGCTTCAAGCTTACCGACATCCGCATCATCCTCGTCAGCCACGAACATTTCGACCATGTCGGCGGGGTTGCCCGCCTCCAGCAACTGAGCGGCGCCAGCCTCTATGTCTCGCCGGCGGCGAAGACGGTCATCAACACCGGCAAGGCGGCCGCGGACGACCCGCAGGCCAAGATCCTCAAGCCGTTCCCGCCCGCCCGGGTCGACCGCACCATCCTCGACGGCCAGCAGGTCCGGCTCGGCAACATCATGGTCACCGCCATCGCCACGCCCGGTCATACGGCGGGCGCGATGAGTTACCGCTGGGTGTCGTGCGACGGCGGGGTTTGTCCCAACTTCGTCTACGCCGACAGCCTGTCGCCGGTTAGCAGTGACGATTACCGTTTCACCGACCACCCGGCGCTGGTCGCCACCTTCCGCGCCAGCATCGCCAAGGTCTCGGCCCAGCCGTGCGACCTGCTGCTCACCCCGCACCCGGGCGCCAGCAACATGGCCGACCGCCTCGCCGGCAAGGCGCCGATGCGCGACGAGAACGCGTGCAAGGCGTTTGCCGCGGCCAAGACCAAGGGGCTCGACGAGCGGCTGGCCAAGGAAGCCTCGCCGGCCAGGGTGGAGCCGGCGAAATGAGCTGGCGCGTCACCCTCCACTGCACCCGCGCCGAGGCCGAGGCCTTGCCCGAGAGCGAGGACCTGTTCGCCTTTTCCGACGCCCCGCCGGTGATCGTCGCCGACGAGCCCGACCCCCACGCCCCGGACGACTGGCGCATCCACGCCTATTTCGAGGACCAGCCGACGACCCAGGAACTGGTGCTGCTGCGCCGCCTCGCCGTGGGGGCCGAACCGGAGGTCGAGCATCTCGAGGATTCGACCGACTGGGTGACGCACAGCCAGCAGGGGCTGGAGCCGATCCGCGCGGGTCGCTTCTTCGTCCACACACCGATGCATTTCAGCGAACGGCTGGCCGACACGGTCAATTTCGAGATCGATGCCGGGCTGGCCTTCGGCACCGGCCAGCACGACACCACCGCCGGCTGCCTCGCCGCGCTCGACCGGCTGGAAACGTCCGGCAAGCGGTTCGCCAACATCGCCGACATCGGCACCGGCACCGGCCTGCTCGCCTTCGCCGCGCTGGCGCTGTGGCCCGGCGCGAAGGCCATCGCGACCGACATCGACCCCGTCTCGATTGACGTGACCGAGGAGAATGCGGTCATCAACGGGATCAGGGTCGGGCACGGCGCGGGCGAAGTGCTTTTGGCGGTCGCCGACGGCATGGAGCATCCGTTGCTGACTGCCCGCGCGCCGTTCGACCTCCTGATCGCCAACATCCTTGCCGGCCCGCTGGTCGAGCTAGCCCCGGCGTTCGCCAAGGCCTGCGCCCCAGGCGCGAGCATCGTGCTGGCCGGCCTGCTCGACACCCAGGCGGACGCGGTCGTCGCGGCTTACGTGGCGCAAGGCTGCACGGTGGTCGAGCGGGGCGACGGCGAATGGTGCGTCTTGGTCCTCCAGGCTCCGTGACGCCTGGGCTGAGTCGAACCTTCCGTGGGATGCACCGCGGAGATTAACCTCGATCAAGGCGTTGTTGCGCTGTTCCGTTTCCCGACGGTTCCCCCGAGAGGAGAGTAGAATGCGTAAAATGACTGCCGTGATGGCATCGATGGCCCTTGCCCTGGGCGCAGCCCCGGCGCTGGCCCAGAACAACAACGGCCTGGTCGTTGTCGACCTCAGCAACGCCGACGTCCTCAACAACCTGGCCCAGAACCTCAAGGTGAATGTCAGCGACATTTCCGCGCTCAACAACGTCTCGATCCCGATCGGGCTCGCGGCGGCGGTGTGCGACGTGAACGCCAACGTTCTCGCCGCCCAGAAGAAGATGGGCGCGCCCACCTGCACAGCGAAGAACAACAGTTCGGCCCTGCAGAAGGCGGTCCAGGAGAAGCTCGGCACCGTCAACCAGTAAGCGGCCTGCCAAGGAAAGATCGGGCGTCCGCCTCGCGGGCGCCCGTTTCCTTTATGCCGCCAACCTGAGCGTCACTTCGGGACGAGGCCGTCTTCCGTCAGCCAGCCGCGCCGCATCGACAGGGCGAACAGGCGGTTGACCAGCGGGTTGGACCAGCCGCTGTTGGTCGCGAAGTCGCGGGTCAGCGTGTCGTGGTGGAGCTGGTGCGCCTCGGGCGTCATCAGCAGGCCGCAGCGCCGCATCGCCAGCACCAGCGGCGGGTTCTGCTCGCGGTGCAGCGTGCCGTGGAAATATTGCGCGAAGGTCATCGCGACCAGGCCGACCACCGCGCCGAACAGCAGCCAGCCCGGCAGCGGCAAAGCCAGCGCCGCGACATTGAGCAGCAGCGAAGCGGGCAGCGTGCCGACCATGATGGTCGATCCGATCTGCATCGGGAGCGGCCGGCGCCCGAGCGCGCCGGGGCGCGGGTGATGGTTCTTGAAATCATAGACCAGTTTCTCGAGCGGCCCGCACTTGGCCATCACCGCGCGGAATTTGGACTGGTAGTCGTCGCTTTCCCGCGAGCCTTCGTAATGGAAGACCTCGGCCAGCCCGATGCCCGGCCGGCACGGCTTATAGTCCATCACCATGTGGGTCAGGCCGGAAACCAGGTCGGCAAGGTACCAGGCGGCCAGCGCGGCCGGGATCCAGCTCCACTGCGGCACGCCGGCGAGCCACAGGTTCCCCGCCAGGCTCAACAGCGCCAGCAGCATCAACGGAAAGGGCGCGGCCTTCATCATGACGCCGCCACCCTAGCCGCTTCGGCCATCCGCTGCCAACGTTCGCCGCCTTTTCAGGCGCTGGCGACGATCGCCGCCCATTCGGCTTCGGTCGCAACGCGGATGCCAAGCTCCTCGGCTTTCTTGAGTTTCGAGCCCGCACCGGGACCGGCGACGACGAGGTCGGTCTTGGCGCTGACCGAGCCCGCCGCCCGCGCGCCGAGCCGCTCGGCCTGCGCCTTGGCCTCGTCGCGGCTCATCGTTTCGAGGCTCCCGGTGAAGACGATCGTCTTGCCGCTCCACTCGGTTTCGCGCGCGGTCGACACGAAGGCGGCGGGCCGGGCCAGCGCCAGCAGCTCGGCGACCTCCTCCCGGTTGTGCGCTTCGTGGAAGAAGTCGACGATCGCCTCGGCGACCACGCCGCCCACGCCTTCGACGTTCGACAGCTCGGCGACCGCCTCGTCGCTGCGCGCCACGCGTTCGAGTTCCGCGATCGTGCCGAACGCCTTCATCAAGTCCTTGGCGGTGACCGCCCCGACATGGCGGATGCCGAGGCCGAACAGGAACCGCGCCGGATCGAATCCCTTGCGCGCCTCGATCGCGCCCAGCAGCTTGTCGACACTGACCGCCTGCCACCCCTCGCGGCCGACGAGTTCTTCGCGATGGTCCTCGAGCCGCCAGATGTCGGCCGGGCCGGTCAGCCAGCCGAGCGAGACGAATTCGACCAAACTCTTTTCGCCCAGGCCGTCGATGTCCATCGCCCCGCGGGCGACGAAGTGCTTCAGCCGCTCCAGCCGTTGGGCCGGGCAGATCAGCCCCCCGGTGCAGCGGACGTCGACCTCGCCTTCTTCGGCAACGGCCTCCGACTGGCACTCCGGGCAATGGTCGGGAAAGACGAACGCCGCGCGATTCACGTCGGGGGTCAGGTTCTCCACCACCTGCGGGATGACGTCGCCGGCGCGCTGGATGCGCACCCGGTCGCCGACCCTGAGGCCGAGCCGCGCGATCTCGTCGCGGTTGTGGAGCGTGACGTTGGACACGATCACCCCGCCGACGCCGACCGGCTTCAAGCGTCCGACCGGGGTCAGCTTGCCGGTGCGCCCGACCTGGATGTCGATCGCCACCAGCTCGGTCTCCGCCTTTTCCGCCGGGAACTTGTGCGCCAGGCCCCAGCGCGGCGCGCGGGCGACCTGCCCCAGCCGCTCCTGCCAGTCCAGCCGGTCGACCTTGTAGACCACGCCATCGATATCGAACGGCAGATCGGCGCGCGCCGCCTCGATCGCGGCATAGTGCGCCAGCGCGGCGTTGACCGTCTCGACCCGGACCAGCAGGTCGCTGACCGGGATGCCGAACCCCGCGATCCGCTTCATCGCCTCATCCTGCGTCGCGCAGAGCGGTTCGCTCAGCTCACCCCAGCCATGCGCGAGGAAGCGCAGCGGGCGCGCGGCCGTCACGCTGGCGTCTTTCTGCCGCAGCGACCCGGCGGCGGCGTTGCGCGGGTTGGCGAAGATCTTGCCGCCGCTCGCTTCCTGCCGTTCGTTCAGGGCGGCGAAATCGGCCTTGGCCATGTAGACCTCGCCGCGCACCTCCAGCACCGCCGGCGCGCCGGCGATTGAGGGCGGAATGTCGGAAATCGTCCGCACGTTGGCCGTGACGTCCTCGCCCACCGTGCCGTCGCCGCGCGTCGCGGCCAGCACCAGCTGCCCGTCCTCGTAGCGCAGCGAGCAGCTCAGCCCGTCGATCTTCGGCTCGGCGGTCAGCGCCACGCCCGCATCGGCCGGTAACGACAGGAACCGCCGCACCCGCGCCACGAACTCGGCCACTTCGTCATCCGAAAAGGCGTTTTCGAGGCTGAGCATCGGCCGCGCATGCGTGACCTTGGCAAGGCTCGACGTCGGCGCGGCCCCCAGTCGCTTCGACGGGGAATCCGCGCGGACGAGGTGCGGATAGGCCTCCTCTAGCGCCCGGTTTTCGCGCACCAGCGCGTCGTATTCGGCGTCCGAAATCTCGGGCGCGTCGCGGTCGTGGTAGAGCCGGTCGTGGCGCGCGATGTCCTTTGCCAGCCGCATCAACCGGTTGGCCGCGTCCGCTTCGCCCATCAATCCCGGCAACTCGCTCATTCCATCTCCGCCAGCAACGCCGCCATTTTCGCCACGCTGTTCATGTTGCGCCCAGTGCCATCCTTTTGCGTGGGCAGCCGCAGCTTCGAGCTGCCCATGCCCTCGTCATAGGCGATGTAGAGGCAGCGCGGGCCGAGCGCCATTTCCTCTTCCGCCACATGCGTGGCGGCGTCGATCATCGCCTGGGCAGGCTTGTCCTCGACGAACAAGGCAATGACCCGGTTACCGGGGCGCTGGGGGAAGGCGTTCTTCGCGACCGCTTCGGCCATCTCCTTCGCGCTGCGCACGTGCACAGCGACGGGCTTGCCGAAATAGGCCCCGATCGCGTCGGCGACCTTTTCCTGCACCGCCTTCTCGCCGAGTCCGGTCGTGAACAGCAGGTTGCCGCTGGCGATGAAGGTCCGGACGTTGTCGAAGCCGCAGTCCTCGCCCAGTTTCTTGAGGTCGGCACTGCTAAGCTTGGCGGTCCCGCCGACGTTCACCGCCCGCAGCATCGCCACGAAAGCGGTCATCCGAACAGTTCGGCGAGGAAATCGGTGAGGCCGCGCCAGCTGCGCGCCGCCGCGTCGGGCTGGTACTTCACCCCGGCAATCGCGCCGGTGGCGTGCGGGTTGGTGAAGCCGTGGCCGGTGTGGCCAAAGGCGTGGAGCTGCCAGTCGGCGCCCGCGTCGGTCATTTCCTGCGCGAACGCCACGACCTTGTCGGGCGGGGCCAGCGGGTCGTCCCAGCCATGATAGGCAATGACCTTGGCGGCGATCGGCTTTGGCGCGAGCCCCGGAGGGTCGAACAGGCCGTGGAAGGCCGCGACACCCGCGATGCCGACGCCGGTGCGGGCGAGATCGAGGCAGCACATCCCGCCGAAGCAGTAACCGGTGGAGGCCAGCCGTGCCTCGCCCAGCCCCGTCGCATCGACCGCCGCGCCGAGAATGGCGAGCAGCCGGTCACGAAGCGCTGCGCGGTCTTCCTTCAGCCCGTTCATCGCCTGCACCGCATCGGCCCGTTCGTCGGGCGTGAAACGACGGCCGTAGAAGTCGGCGACCAGCGCGTCGTAGCCGAGTGCCGCAAGGTCGTGCGCGAAGCCAATTTCCAGCGGCGACACGCCCATCACGGTCGGGAACAGGATGACGCCCGCCTCGCGCCGCTTGCCCGTGGCGCGCACTATCACATGGCTCAGCGCGACGCCGCCATGGTCCTGGGTGATCGCTTCCTCGCTCATGCCGCCTCCAGCAGTTTGGCCGCCTGCGCGCGGGCCTCGTCGGTGATCGCGCTGCCCGACAGCATGCGGGCGATTTCCTCCCGCCGCTCGGCGTCGGTCAGGCGGCGGACTCGGGTCCGGGTGCCCTCGCCCTCGTCCGATTTTTCGATCCGGTAGTGGCTCGACGCGCGCGCCGCGACCTGCGGGCTGTGCGTGACGACGAGCACCTGGCTGGTGTCGGCCAGCCGCGCCAGCCGCTCGCCGATCGCGCTGGCCACCGCGCCGCCGACGCCGCGGTCGATTTCGTCGAAGATCATCGTGCCGGCGCGCCCTGCCTCGGCCAGCGCGACCTTCAGCGCCAACATGAAGCGCGACAATTCGCCGCCGCTCGCAATCTTGGCCAACGGCGCGAACGGCGATCCCGGGTTGGTCGAGATCTCGAACTCGACCCGGTCGGTGCCGTGGGGTCCGGCTTCGGCCTCCGCCATCGCGGTGCGGAAGCGCGCCGCTTCCAGCTTGAGCGGGGCCAGTTCGCCGGCGACCGCCGCATCGAGCTTCTTCGCCGCCGCATGGCGCCGGGCCGAAAGCGCTTTCGCCGCCTCGCCATAGGCTTCGCGGGCCGCGTCCAGTCCCTTCTCCAGCGCCGCGATCCGCGCCCCGCCGGCGTCGAGGTCGGCCAGCTTGCTGCGCATGTCCTCGCCCAGCGCGGCGAGCGCATCCGGCTCGACCCGGTGCTTGCGCGCCAGCCCGCGGATGTCGAACAGCCGCGCCTCGACCGCGTCCAGGCGGCCGGGATCGTGGGCCAGCGCTTCGGCGGCGCGGGCCAGCTTGTCCTCGGCCTCATGACCCTCGATCAGGGCGCGGTCGAGACTGGCCAGCGCTTCGGCCAGCAGCGGGTGGTCGGCCGCGCCGCGCTCGATCTTGCGCGCCGCCAGCCGCAGCTGGGCGAGCGCGCCGTCCGAGCCGCCAAGCAGCGCGTCGAGGCCGTCGAGCGATTCCCCTGCCCGCGCCCCGGCTTGGATCGTCGCCCGCTCTTCCGCCAGCGTCGTTTCCTCCCCTGCCTCGGGTGCCAGCGCGGCAATCTCCTGGGAAGCATGTTCGAGGTAGTCGCGATCCCTCGCCGCGGCCTCGCTCGCTGCCCGGGCCTCGACGAGGTCTGCCTCCAGCTGGCTCATCGTCGCCCACGCCGCCTCGACGCCCGAGCGGTCGAGCCCGCCGTAGAGGTCGAGCAGCGCCCGGTGGCCGCGCGGGTTGAGGAAACCGCGTTCGTCGTGCTGGCCGTGGATTTCGACGAGGCCGCCACCAACCTCGCGCAGCGTGCCGGCCGGCACGCCCTCGCCCGCGGCAAAGGCGCGGCTGCCGCCGTCGGCCTTGATCGTCCGGCGCAGCAGCAGCGGCTCGCCAGGCTCGGGCTCGATCCCCTGCTCGGCCAGCGCGGCCAGCGCGCCATGGTCGACATCGAGCTCGAACGCCGCGGTCACCGCGCCCTGATCGGAGCCGGCGCGCACCAGCCCGGCGTCGCCCCGCGCGCCCAGCGCCAGGCCGAGCGCGTCGAGCAGGATCGACTTGCCGGCCCCGGTTTCGCCGGTCAGCACGCCGAGCCCGGCCTCGAAGTCGAGGTCGAGCGCGTCGATCAGGACGATGTTGCGGATGGACAGCTGGCGGAGCACGCCCGCGCCCTTAGGCCGTCGGCGGGTATTTCTGCATCAGCTCATAGCTGCGCTGATACCACTCGGTTCCCGGGTAATTCTTGCCCAGCACGGCGGCCGCCTTCATCGCCTCGCCGCGAAGGCCGAGGTTGAGGTAGCACTCCACCAGTCGCTCCAGCGCCTCGGGCGTGTGGGTCGAGGTCTGGTAGGTGTCGACCACGTTGCGGAAGCGGTAGGTCGCGGCCAGCCAGTTGCCGGCGCGCTGGTAATAGCGGCCGACTTCCATGTCCTTGCCGGCCAGGTGGTCGGCGATGAGGTCGAGCTTGAACTTGGCGTCGGTCGCGTAGCGCGTGTTGGGATAGCGGCGGATCAGTTCGTTGAAGGCGTCCTGCGCCTGTTGGGTCGACGACTGGTCGCGCGTCACGTCGGTGATCTGCTGGTAATAGCTCATCGCCACCAGGTAGCTGGCGTAGGGTGCATCCTTGTTGCCCGGGTGGATCGTCAGGAAGCGCTGCGCCGACCCGATCGCGTCCGGGAACTTGCGCGCCATGTAATAGGAATAGGCGCTCATCAGCTGTGCGCGGCGCGCCCACACCGAATAGGGGTGCTGGCGCTCGACCTCATCGAACAGCTTGGCCGCGTCCTGGTAATCCTTGTCGTCGAGACGCTCCTTGGCGAGGCTGTAGAGCGTGTTGACGTCACGGGCGATGTAGGCCGTGTCGGTCTTGGCCTTCTTGCCCGCGCAAGCCGCGGTCGGAAGGATGATGGCGCAGGCGGCGGCGAACAGCGCCGCGGTCCGGAAGGGGGTCGACATATGCAGTTCCTTAGCCGCCCTGTTCACCATCCCACAAGCGATTCCGGCGCCTAGGCGGGGCGGGCCGCCGCCGTCTTGTCCTCGTCGGCCCCACGAACGAAGCTGTCTGACGTGACCCCGAGCCACACCAGCACCGTCGCCGAGATGTAGATCGACGAATAGGTGCCGATGAAAATGCCGAGGAAGACGGCAATCGTCAGTCCGAAAATGACTTCCGGACCGAGCAGCAGCAAGGCCCCGAGTGCGATCAGGATCGACAACGAGGTGACAATAGTGCGGCTCAGCGTCTCGTTGAGCGAGAAATCGAGCAGCGGGACGATCGCCATCTTGCGGTATTTGCGCAGGTTCTCGCGGATCCGGTCGTAGATGACGACGGTATCGTTGAGCGAGTAGCCCACGATCGTCAGCAGCGCCGCGACCACGTTGAGGTCGACCGGCAGGCGGGTGAAGGCGAAGAAACCCAGCACCATCGCCACGTCGTGGAACAGCGTCAGCAGCGCGCCCACCCCGAACTGCCATTCGAAGCGGAACCAGATGTAGATCGCGATCCCCAGCATCGACAGCGCGATGGCCAGCGCGCCGTCGCGCGCCAGTTCCTGGCTGACCTTGCCGCTGACCGATTCGCCGGCGCCGACCTTGGCGCCCGGGAAGGCCTGCGGAAGGAAGGCGCGGACCTTCGACACCACCTCGTTGGCGGCGGTGTCGGCGCCCGGCGGCTTGGGCAGGCGGATCTGGTAGGTCTTGCCGTCGCCGAAATCCTGGATCGAGGCATCGCCGACGTTGAGGCCGTCGACCTTGGCGCGCAGGTTCTCGATGTCGACCGGCTGGGCGAAGGTCACGCGCACCACCTGGCCGCCGACGAAGTCGATGCCGAGGTTGAGGCCGCGGTAGGCGGTGTAGACGATCGACACGACAGTCACGATGATCGACAGCACCAGCGCGACGTTGCGCCAGCGCATGAACTGGATGTTGGTGTTCTCGGGAACGAGTTTCAGCAGTTTCATGGGTATCGTCCCGTCAGATCGTCAGCGTTTTCGGCCGCGCGCGGCGGACCCACAGGGCGGCCAGCATCCGGGTGAAGAACACCGCGGTAAAGACCGAGGTGATGATGCCGATCATCAGCACCACCGCGAAGCCGCGGATCGGGCCGGAGCCGAACCACCACATCAGCACCGCCGCGATGACGTTGGTGATGTTGGCATCGAAGATGGCGGTCGAGGCTTCCTTATAGCCGGTCTCGATCGCATCGCGGACCTTGCGCCCGCGTTTCTGCTCCTCGCGGATGCGTTCGTTGATCAACACGTTGGCGTCGACCGCGGCACCGATCGTCAGGACGAAGCCGGCGATGCCGGGCAGCGTCAGGCTGGCGCCGAACAGCGCCATGATGCCGAGGATCAGGAAGGCGTTCACGATCAGCGCGAAGGTCGCGTAGACGCCGAACCGGCCGTAGGTGACCAGCACGAAGAGCACGACCGCCAGCGTCGCGACGATCGAGGCGATGGCGCCCGACTTGATCGAATCCTGGCCGAGTTCGGCCGACACGGTGCGTTCCTCGATCACGTTCAATTTCACCGGCAGCTTGCCCGAGGCGAGGCTGACCGCCAGCGCATTGGCGCTTTCGGTGGTGAAGTTGCCCATGATCTGCGCCTGCCCGCCCAGGATCGGCTCGTTGATGTTCGGCGCCGACAGCACCTTGTCGTCGAGGATGATGGCGAACGGCTTGCCGACATTTTCCTGGGTCGTGCGGCCGAAACGGCGCGCGCCGGCGGCGTTGAACTTGATGCTGACGACCGGGCGGCCGTCCTGGTCGAACGCCTGCTTGGCATCGACCAGCTGGTCGCCCGACACCATCACGCGGCGCTTGACCGCGATCGCGCCGCCGCCTTCGACCATCGGCAGAACCTCGCTGCCGGCCGGCGCGATGCCGCGCGCCAGCTGGGCCTGGTCGGCCTGAAGATCGACCAGCTTGAACTCGAGCCGGGCGGTCTGGCCGATCAGCGATTTGAGCGCTTCGGGATCCTCGACGCCCGGGACCTGCACCAGGATACGGTCGGCGCCTTGGTTGATGACGGTGATTTCCTTGGTGCCCGACGGGTCGATACGGCGGCGCACGACGTCGCGCGCGACGGTCATCGCGTCGGCCAGCGAAGTGCGGTTGCCCTCTTCGGTCGGGGTCAGGGTGACGGTCGTGCCGTCGACGACCGCGACATCCCAGTCGCGCTTGCCGGTCATGCCGACCGGCTGGGTCAGCGCGCGCATCCGCTCGACCGCCGAATCGACCTGGGTCGGCTCGCGCACAGTGAAGGCGACGCGCCCGCCGGAGGTCGAGACGTTGCCGACCTCGATCTTCGGGTCGGTGCGGCGAAGCTCGGTCGTCGCCTGGTCTTCCATCGCCGCGAGGCGCTGCTTCAGGCTGTCCTTCTGGTCCGCCTCGAGCAGCAGCTGGCTGCCGCCGGCAAGGTCGAGGCCCATGTTGATCCGCGCACCCGGCAGGTAGCGCAGCGCCGGGTTACCGGGCGGGATCAGGCTGGGAATCGCGAGGAGGACACCGAGGAGGATGATCAGGCTGACCGACCACACCTTCCATTTGGGAAAATCGAGCATCTGTCGGCCGTCCTCAGTCGTTGGCCGGCTTGGCCGACGGGTCGATCACCTGGCTCAGCGTCGACTTGACCGCATTGACCTTGAGGCCGCCGCCCAGGTCGACCTCGACCTCGCTGTCGCCGACCTTGGTCACCCGGCCGATCAGGCCGCCGCCGGTCACCACCTTGTCGCCCTTGCGGACCGCGGCGATGCGCGCCTGGTGCGCCTTCATCTGCCGCTGCTGCGGGCGGATCATCAGGAAGTAGAAAATGATGAAGACGAGGACGAGCGGAAAGGTCTGGAACAGGAAGGCGGCCGTGCCGGTCGGCTGTCCGGCGGCAGCGGCGAGAAGGAGGTTCGTGCTCATGATGGGAGGCTACATTTCCGTCATTATGGCCCGCGCGGGGCGGGAGGCCCAGCGAGCAGTCGGCGGGCCGCCTATCACGCATCGCGCGTGATGGGCAAGACGAGCCGCCTTGCGCTCGGCCCCGCACCCCTCTAGATGCGCCTCCGTTCCGCGAAGGGACAGCCACGGTCGGGGCGTAGCGCAGCCTGGTAGCGCATCACACTGGGGGTGTGGGGGTCGCAGGTTCGAATCCTGTCGCCCCGACCATCATCGCACTTGAGCAAACATCCGGGGGATGTTTGCGTGCGATGACCGGCCATGCCGGGGGCAAGACCGGAAAAGGGTAGCCGACGGATGTCGTGCGGAGACAAGCGCGACCTATCCTGCCACCATTGCGAAATGCCCCGCCGACGTCGCCGCAAACATCTGATTCTCCGCCGCGCGCTGCTCGTCCTTGCCGCCATCCCCGCGCTTTACCTGCTCGCTGCGCTGGTCGGTGGCCTCGCCTCGGTCAATCGCCAATGGGTCGAACCCGACGAAGGCATCACCGTTTATCTCGCCGATAACGGGATCCACGCCGACCTCATCCTGCCGGTCCGCGCCGAGGGGCTGGACTGGCGTGACGTGCTGCGCCCGCGCGACGCCCGCCGGCCGCCCGACACGCCGGCCTTCGTCGCCTTCGGGTCGGGGGAGCGCGCGGTCTATCTCGAGACGCCAACTTGGGCCGACCTCAAGCCGACGACCGCCATCGTCGCCCTCGCGCATGGCCGCCGCATCATGCACGTCGACTGGATGGCCGACGACAGCTTCGCCTATCGCGAACTGCGCCTGCGCCCGGCCGAATACCGGCGCCTGTTCCAGGCCGTGCGGGAAAGCTTCAACGGCCGGCCGCGCCTGATTCCCGGCCGCGGATACGGCGAGACCGACGCCTTCTACGAAAGCGCCGGCCACACCTCGGCGTTCTGGACCTGCAACCAGTGGGTCGCCTCGCGGCTTCGGCTGGCCGGGGTTCGGGCCCCGCTGTGGAGCCCGTTCCCGACCGCGCTGACCCGGCGGTATCGCCCGGTCGAGGGACGTTAGCCGGCGGCCTTAACCGCCGCGTCGAATTCGGCCTTGGTGATCGAGATCATCAGGCCCTTGGGCCCGACGCCGACGCTCGACAGCGGCAGCTTCGCCCGGGTCGACCCCGAACTGATAGTCACACCGGCGGCGTCGACCGCCTCGACCTTGCCGAACGACACGCCGGCCGAATCGCTGACCGAAGCGCCGACCTTGACGTCGGCCTGCGTCGCGGCGCGGACGGCACCGGTCGTGGTGGTCGTTGTCGTGGTCTCGACAGCGGTGTCGGAACCGGTCGCCGCGGCGTCAGTGGTCGTCGTGCTCTCGGTCGTCGACGTGGTGGTCGCGTCGGCGCCCGACGAATCGGTGCCGTTGCTGGTCGTTGTGGTCGTCGTCGTGGTCGCCGTGTCGCCATCAGCCGACGTGGCCGATTTCTCGGTCGTCGTGGTCGACACGGCCTTGCTGTCGGTGGTTTCGCACGCCGAAAGGGCCAGACTGAGACCGGCCGCACCGGCCAATAGGATCGTCGTGTTGCGCATGGAAATCGTCTCCGATTGGTGAAAAGCCAGAGGCCAACCGACCGGAACGGCGAAAGGATGCACCTTGGGCAGCGACTCCGGTCGAACCGGTGGGGCCGCGCGATAAGTTACAGCACGTAACGCGACAGGTCGGCGTTCTTGGCGATGCCCGAAAGCTGGCTGTCGACGAAGGCGGCATCGACCGTCACGGTGGTGCCGGCCTTGTCCTCGGCGGTGAAGCTGACCTCTTCGAGAAGCTTTTCCATCACCGTCTGCAGTCGCCGCGCGCCGATGTTCTCGACCGCCTCGTTGACGTCGGCGGCGATCCGCGCCAGCGCGGCAATGCCCTCGTCGGTGAAAGTGACGGTGACCTTCTCGGTTTCGAGCAGCGCACGGTATTGCTCGGTCAGGCTGGCGCGAGTGTCCTTGAGGATGCGGACGAAGTCTTCCTCGGTCAGCGCACTCAATTCGACCCGGATCGGCAGGCGGCCCTGTAGTTCGGGCAAGAGGTCGGCCGGCTTGGCGACGTGAAATGCGCCCGAAGCGATGAACAGGATGTGGTCGGTCTTGATCGGCCCGTACTTGGTGGCGACCGTCGTGCCTTCGATCAGCGGCAGCAAATCGCGCTGCACGCCCTCACGGCTGACCGATCCGCCACGCACGTCGCTGACCGCGATCTTGTCGATCTCGTCGAGGAAGACGATGCCGTTGGCCTGCGCATCCTCCAGCGCGACGCGCGACACATCGTCCTGGTCGACGCGCTTGTCGGCCTCTTCCTCGACCAGCTTGGCGAAAGCTGCCGGCACCTTGAGCTTGCGCCGCTTCTTGGGCGGGCCACCGCTCATCTTCGACATCATCTCGGACAGGTTGATCATACCGACGCCGTTGCCCGGCATGTCGAACGGCATCGACGGCGCCTCGGTCACCTCGACCTCGACCTCGGCCTCGTCGAGCGCATGGTCGCGGAAGCGGTCCTTGAAGCTTTCCCTCGTCGCCTCGCTCGCGCCCTTGCCGGTCAGCGCGTCGAGCAGCCGCTCCATCGCCGCTTCTTCGGCGGCGGCGCGGACTTTCTCGCGGCGGCGTTCCTTTTCCAGCCGCACCGCTTCCTCGACCAGGTCGCGCGCGATCTGCTCGACGTCGCGGCCGACATAACCGACCTCGGTGAACTTGGTCGCCTCGACCTTGACGAACGGCGCGTCGGCGAGCCTCGCCAGCCGGCGCGAAATCTCGGTCTTGCCGCACCCGGTCGGCCCGATCATCAGGATGTTCTTCGGCGTCACTTCGTCGCGCAGTTCCGGCTTCAGCCGCTGCCGCCGCCAGCGGTTGCGCAGCGCCACCGCGACCGCCTTCTTCGCCTCCGCCTGGCCGACGATATGCTCGTCCAATGCGGCGACGATCGCCTTGGGGGTCAGGCCCTTGTCGGTGCGGTTGGCAGTGGTGGGACGTTCGATGGTCGTCTGGTCGCTCATGCCCGGTTAGATTGGGCGTTGGCGGGGCCGCTTCAAGCGGTGCAGCGGAAGCCGGCGAAGAAGGCGCGCTGCGATTCGACGATGCCGGCGATGGCCTTGGGGTCGGGCGTCGTGTCCCAAACGTCCCGCTCGTAGGTGCCGCCGAGCAGGATGCCGTCGGGCCGCGGGAACATGTATCCGGCGCTGCCCTGGAAGGCATATTGCACCTCGGGCTGCGGCTCGAGGAAGGCGAGTTGCCCACGGACCGGGTGGAGGTCGGTATCGCCGAACAGGTCGCGCGCGCCGATGCCGGTGCAGTTGAACACCAGCCGCTCGGGGATCGTGGCAATGTCGACGGGCGTCGCGAACTTGCGCACCCGGATCTTGCCGCCGGCCCCCTGCACATCGCGCATCATCTGGCGAAGGTAGCGGCCGACCTCGATGTACATCGTGTCGAACCGGACGACATTGTCGAGCGGGAAGGGATGCTCGGACCGCGACAGCAGCCGGTTATTCGGCGGGAAGTGCGGCACGACCGGCGTCTCGGGCTCGTCCGATTCGACGTAGGTCGGCAGCCAGCGCACGCCATAATCGTCGCCGACCATGATCTGGAACCGGCGGAAGCTATAGTCGAGCGCGCGGGCGAACTGGGCGCGGAAGGCATCGTCGACCTCGCTGTCGTTGAACACCTTGAACGGGTGGAACTGGCCGCCGGACACATTCGACGTCGTCTCGGGCGGCAGCGCGGCGGCGTAGATGGTGACGTCGTACCCCGCCTCCTGCACGAGCCGCGCGGTCGACAGGCCGAGCACGCCGCTGCCGATGACAGCGACGGGGCCCGAGTGGCCGGGCAGGCCGAGCTCGGTCGCCAGCTTGCTGCTTCCCCAGCTGAGCGTAATCCCGCCGCCGCCATGGCCGTAGTTGTGGACCAGCCTTTTGTCGCCGAGCGGTTCGGCCCGGACCACGAACCCCTTGCGGCGGACGGGGCGAAGACCGGCGGTGGTGCGGATGATGCGCGCCGGGTCGACCTTGACCGGGACGAGCGGCGAACAGCCGGTCACGCCGGGCCGCTTCACGCCGGTTGTCGCGCAGCCGGTCAGCAGCGCGGTGGTGGATCCGACGAACAGGCGGCGGTCGAGCAGCACCGCCCTACCTTATCGGCGGGGCGTCAGGCTTCAACCGCTTCGACCGTCAGCCGGTCGTTGGTGAACACGCAGACCTCGGCGGCGATGGCCATTGCGCGGCGGGCCAGCTTGTCGGGGTCGGCCTCATAGTCCTGCAGCGCGCGGGCGGCGGCCAGCGCATAATTGCCGCCCGACCCGATCGCGGCGATCCCGCCCTCGGGCTCCAGCACGTCGCCGTTACCGGTGATGACCAGCATCGTCTCGGCATCGGCGACGATCATCATCGCCTCGAGGTTGCGTAGATATTTGTCGGTCCGCCAGTCCTTGGCCAGCTCGACTGCGGCCCGCAGCAATTGCCCGCGATGCGCTTCCAGCTTTTTCTCCAGCCGCTCGAACAGGGTGAAGGCATCGGCCGTCGCCCCAGCGAACCCGGCGATGACGTTACCGTCACCCAGCCGCCGCACCTTCTTGGCGTTGGGCTTGATGACCGTGTTGCCAAGGCTGACCTGGCCGTCGCCGGCGATGACCGTCTTGCCGCCCGCCTTGACGCCGAGGATCGTGGTTCCGTGATATTGCTCCATGCCGGCCATGTGGGGGCCGCGGCCCCCTCGCTTCAAGTCCGGCCGGCGAACATGAAGCCGACCGCGCCCAGCATGCAGGCGAAGGCGCCGATGTAGCGCCAGCCGAGCGGCTCCTTCAGCACCACCGCGGCGAAGCCGGCGAACACGGTCAGCGTCACCACCTCCTGGATGATCTTGAGCTGGCCGCCGGTCAGGCCCGAGGCATAGCCGAAGCGGTTGGCGGGCACGGCGAAGCAATATTCGATGAAGGCGATGCCCCAGCTGGCGACGATCGCCACCCACAGCCTGGCGTCGGGGAATTTGAGGTGCCCGTACCAGGCAATGGTCATGAACAGGTTGGAGACGAGCAACAGCCCGACCGTCGGGATGGCGTTCACCGCCCCTGTTCCAGCTCGCGCTCGACCCTTTTGTCGGGCGCTACCCACAGCGCCGAGACGAGCACGTAGATCGCGATCGCCGCCCACACGCTGACGAAGGCCAGCAGGATCGCCGAGGCGTAAAGCGCGAAACTGAGCCATTCCTTGCCCCGCCCGCCCAGCGCATGCTGCGCACGGTGGTCCTGGTCGGCGGCGTTGATGGCCAGTTCGAGCAGCATGTAGGCGAGCGCCGCCATCGACAGCACCGCCCCGTAGGCGGCGACCGGCAGCGCACCGAGCCCGTCCTCGCCGATCCAGCGAATGACAAACGGCACCAAACTCAGCCAGAAGAGCAAGGCCAGATTGGTCCACATCACCCGGCCATCGACCCGCTTTGCCAGGGTCATCAGGTGATGGTGATTATTCCAGAACACGCCGATGTTGACGAAGCTGAGGACGTAGGCGCCGAGCAATGTGCCGAGCTCGCGAAAGCCCTCTTCGCCCTTAGGTACCGGCAGTTCGAGCACCATGATAGTGATGACGATCGCCAGCACCCCGTCGGTGAGGGCGTTGACGCGTTCGGGCTTCATTTCAGATGCGCCTTGAGAAAGGCGACGCTGTCGGCCAGCGCGGGATTGTTGCCGCGGAACAGCGGCGACAGGGACTTGATCGTGTCGGTGTGGGTCTGGCCCTTGTAGAGCTTGAGCTCGACCTCGGCGCCGGCCTGCCGCAACGCCTTGGCCAGCGCCTGGCTGTTGCGGGCGCGGACGGTGGTGTCGGCGGTGCCGGACACCAGCAGCATCGGCGGTGCATCCTTTCGCGCGAAGTGGACAGGCTGGGTCTCGACCGGGCGCGGCCACTGTCCCAGCGCGTCGCGCGCCGCCCCGTTGGTGAAGGGCAGGAAGTCGTACGGCCCCGACAGGAGCGCCGCCGCCTTCACCACGCCGGGTTCAACACCGAGATCCGTGAGATAATGCGGGTCGAGCGCGACCAGCGCGGCGATATGGGCGCCGGCGGAATGACCGGCGAGCGCGATCTTGTCGGGGTCGCCGCCATATTGGGCGGCATGGTCGCGCGCCCATTTCACCGCCAGCGCGGCATCGTCGACGAAGGCCGGGAAGCGGACGTCGGGGTAGAGGCGGTAGTCGGCGACCACCACGACAAACCCGCGCGCGGCGAAGGCGCGGCCGGCGAAGCCATATTCGCCGCGCGCGCCGCTATTCCACGCCCCGCCATAGAAGAAGACAATCACGGGCAGGTTCCGCCCGCCGCCGGCCGGCGTCCACACGTCGAGCATCTGGCGCGCCTCGGTGCCGTAGGCGATGCCCTCGCCCGCCTTCCTGGCGTCGTCGCCGCTCGGGGCCAGGCGGCTGACCCCGTTGAGCAGGCCGGCCGGGCTGCAGCCGATCGCGCCCAGCCCGGTCAGCGCCGCCGCGCCGGCAAGGCGAAACCGCCGGCCCCATTTGCCGCGGGGCCGGCGGTTGGTCTGGTTCGGTTGCTGGACGGTCGCTATTTCTCGATTCCCTTGGCTTTTCCCCAGGTCCTGGCCGCCGTGTAGCCAAGATAACCGGTACCGAACAACGCATAGAGTTCTTCGGGGATGCCGCGAAGGTAGGCGGTCATGCCATTGCCGATGTCGATCGCCATCTTCGGGTTGACCGACGCGATCAGCCCCATCGGTACCGCCCACAGGATCAGCGCGTACATCACGTAGAGGAAGCTCGGCCGCGCCCGGCTGGTCCACGGGTCGTTCGATTGCGCCTCGGCGAGGATGCCCTGCATCTGTACGCCGATGACCGCCATTTCTTGGTCGCCCTGCAGCTTGATGAGTTCCAACTTCGCCCGGTCGCGCGCTTCCGGATCGGGAATGATCTTGTCGAGCAGCTTGGCCACCGGCCCGACGATTGCGTCCATGATTGCCATCATCTTGTCTCCTGTTGCGGCGGCCCCGTGCATTCCCAAGGTTCACGGGAAACGGGCCTCGAAATGTGAACTTAAGCGGCGCCGAACGTGCCGATACGGTTCGCCAGCCAGCCGTAAAGAAAGGCCTCGTTGGCTGGCCTGCGCTCGGCCAGGCGGATGTAACGTTCGCCCTGCAGCGCCTCGAGCGCGCGCATCAGCACCTCCTCCGCGCCCTTGCCGCGCGCGGCGAACAGGCCATCGAGCGCGTGGAGCGTCATCGGCCCCACCTTGCCGTCGGGCACCAGGTCGACGAAATCCTTCCCGTTGCGGTTGAGCGCGGTCAGCGCGCGCTGGAGGAAGGTCGAGGCCACGGCCGGGCCCATGTTGACGCCGGTTTCGAACAGTTCGGCGGCGATCCGCGCGCTGCGCTGCGCGACCGCGTCGAAGCGCGGGCGGAGCCAGTAGAGGCGCGTGTAGATCGCCGCCGCTTCCTCCCGCGGCAATTCGCGCATCGGGCCGGCGTAGCCGTGCGCCCGGGCCACCGCCTCGGTCACGCCGAACCGGGTTGGCCCGCCGCGGTCGGCCGGATGCGCCACATAGTCGCCTTCCCGATCGATCAGTTCTTCCACCATTTCCGTAACGTCCATGTCCAATCCCTCCCGACTCGGTTGCATTCTGCTTGAGCCATATGGGTTCGTTGTAGGACAGCGATTTTATTCGGATACGGTGTGCTATTGTGATGCGCGAGCAGCGATACAGCCGTGATTTTCCCCGTTTTTTCTTGCCCACTGTTGCGCGCGCGTCACTTGTGCGGCTCTCCCGCTGTTGGCAAAACCGTCGCAGGGCCGCCGCGTATGTCGAGGGCGGTTGAGGGGAGACCATCATGACCAAGATTCGTCACGCCGCGCGCCTTTTTGCCGCCGCCAGCGCCGTTGCAGCCTTTACCACGCCGGCCTCGGCCCAACAGGTCGACCGCATCGTCGCGTTCGGCGACAGCTACGCCGACGACGGCAACTTCTTCGAAATCCTCGGGGTCAACCCGAACACCACTACCGTGTACAGCACGGGCCGCTTCTCGGGCGGCACCAACTATATCGACACGCTGTCGCAGATCACCGGCGCGCCGGTGGTCAACTTCGCGGTCGGCGGAGCGATGGCCCAGACCTTCCCGGGCGGCGTCTCGAACGTCAACTGCACGACCTATGCGATCAGCTGCAACAAGGGCTTCACCTACGAAGTGAACGCCTTCCTCGCTGGCGGCGGGACGACCGGCCCGGGCGTCGCCACCTATCCGGCGGTCAGCGGCTCGTTTAACAGCGGTGATCTTGTCACGGTGACGATCGGCGGCAACGACGGCCGCTTCTACCAGCTGGCGGGCGGAACGCTGGCCGGTGCAGCGACCTCCGCCGCCGCCTCGGCCGCCGCCGCGACGACGCAGCTGGACCGCCTGGTCGCGGCCGGCGCGCCGACCATCAGCTTCCTCGCCTATGACACCGCGCTGGCACCGGAAGTGAACTTCCTGCCCAACCCGGCGGGCGCCGCCGCCGTCCGCACCGCCTTTGCCAATGCCTACAACAGCGGGATCCAGAACACGCTGGCCGGCTATGCCGCCGACGGCGTGATGGTCCACTACCTCGACCTCACCGCGGTCGCGACCAACATCCAGGGCGACCCTGCCGCCTACGGCATCAAGACCCTGGTCTGTCCGGCGTTTCCGAACCAGACCTGCGCCTTCAGCTCGTCGGGCTACCTGTTCTACGGCGACCAGCTGCACCTGACCTCGGACGGCTTCCGCATCCTCGGCCGCTACGTCGCGGCCCAGCTGGAAGCACCGCTGATGATCGGCGGCACGAGCACCATCGGCCTCGACAACGCGCGCCAGTTCGGCCGCTCGATGACCCAGCGCCTCGACGCCAGCGCGCCGCGTGATGGCGAGATGCCCGAAGGCATGCACCTCAACATCGAGGGCGACGGTTACCACAGCCGCTATAACGCCAACGACACCAGCGACGCGTTCCGCTCGTCCGGCGTGGGCGTAATGGGCAGCCTCGATTTCGGCTTCGGCTCGGGCCAGGTCGGCGTCGCCGTCCGCGCCAGCCGCCAGAACGCCCATTATTACGGCGATCCGGGCAAGGCCAACGGCCACGCGATCGAACTCGGCGTCTATGGCGGGTTCGGCGTCGCCGGCGGCTTCGTCCAGGGCTATGCCGGCCTCGGCCGCGACAATTTTGACACCACCCGCACCGGCGTGGTGCGTGAAGTCGAAGGCTCGCCCAAGGGTCACCACTCGCTGGCCGGCCTCAAGGCCGGTTACCTGATGCCGGTCGCCGGCCTGCGCGTCGGCCCGGTGGTCGGCGTCGACTGGGCCCACGCCTATGTGAAGAGCTATTCGGAAGACGGCGATGCCGCGCTCAACCTCGGCGTCGGGTCGGTCAAGGCCAAGTCGCTCCGCGGCAACCTCGGCCTCGAAGCGCGCGGCGACTTCGATGCCGGCGGCACCTCGCTGCGCCCGTTCGTCAGCGCCGCGCTGGAGAAGCAGTTCGCCGACGGCGACCGCACCGTCTACTTCAGCGAGGAAGCGGCCCCGACGATCGTCAACCGCTGGACCGTCGCGGGCGATTCCAAGAGCATGTACGGGCGCCTCAAGGGTGGCCTTGCCGCCGGGATCACCAATAGCGTTCGCGTCGATGCGTCGATCGAGGGCACCGTCGGCAAGGACGGTGGCAACGAGACGTCGGGTAACCTGGCGGCGCGCATCGCCTTCTAAGACGTCACCTTCTACCGATGAAAGGCGGTGTCCCTTGCGGGATGCCGCCTTTCCTTTTGCAACCGAAACGATTGACAGCTCGGTCGACTTGACCCCCTTCTGTCCACTTCGGGCAACGAAAAATGAGGGGGACGCGATGGACGACGTGATCATCGACACCGGGCGCAGGGCGCCGGCACATTTGTGGATCGTGGGTATCCTGGGATTGCTGTGGAACGCGTTCGGCGCCTTCGACTATTTCATGACCCGCACCAAGGGCGCGGCGTGGATCGACCAGATGATGCCCGGCGTCGATGGCGCCAGGTACATGGCCTATATCGACAGCTTCCCGCTGTGGGTCAGCATCGCCTGGGGCCTCGGCGTATGGGGCGGCGTGCTGGGGGTCGTGCTCCTGCTGATGCGCAAGGCGATCGCCGTACCGGTGCTGTTGGTGTCGTTCGTCGGCGCCGTGCTGGGCATCGGCTGGCAGATCGCCAACCCGGTCGACATTCCGGAAATGTCGGCGGGCGGGAATGCGGTCATTCCCTATGTCGTGATCGTCATCGCCCTCGCGCTGTGGCTTTACGCCCGTGCGCAGGCGAAGCGCGGCCTGCTGGCCTAATCGATCAGCAGCGGCGGTTCCTTGGGCGTCGCCAACGCGGCGGCGCCCGAGGCCATGACGAACGCGGCAAGCAACAGGCCCATCATCTTCATCGACTCGTCCTCCCAGGCGCCAAGCGTGCGCCGGGCATCCGAATCAATGGTTAACGACGGGCCTGCCGAGCAAGGTCAGGCCGCGTCGTCGAGCGCCACGCCCCGGCCGAACATCTGCGGCTCGGCCAAGGCGTCGAACCCGTACGGATCGGGCCGGAAGACCACGTTGCCGCCGCTCGCGTCGACCGTCAGGTAGGTCATGTAGACCGGGATCGGCCGCGGCAGCTCGAACACCTGCTCCGGCACCGACGTCGGGGCCGGCGGGTCGGGGAAGACCCAGCTGGCGAAGCGCCGATAGTCCTGAAGGCGCACACAGCCGTTGCTGATCCAGCGGTCGTCGAGCGCGAACTTCTCGCGGTGCGGCGTGTCGTGGAGGTAGATGCCGAAATCGTTGGGCATCTCGAACTTCATCTCGCCCATCGAATTCCACGGTCCCGGCTTCTGCCGGACGAGGATCGACGGCTCCTCCTTACCGGTGCGGATCGCGGCCCAGTTGATCGTCTTCGGATCGACCGGCGTGCCGCGCCCGCTCCAGTCGGACAGCACGTCGTAATGGAAGGCGTCGAAATAGCCGACGCCCATTTCTTTGACCTTCTGCGCGGTCAGCGAGCGGACCAGTTCGGGCGGCACGTGCCAGTAGGGATTGGCCTTCGCATCGCGCAGCAGCACCGCCATCATCGGGGTCTTGGTTTCCTTCGACCCGACAATGACGCGCATCTCGTCCGCCTTGCGGTCGTGGTCGTAGAGGTAGGCCTCGGCCGACCCGCTATCGATCACGACATAACGGTCGAACGCGCGCATCTGCGGCAGGCGCCATGCGCGTTCCATGTTGATGGCGATCAGCCGCTCGTAATGGTTCGACCCCTGGTTGAGCGAACCGATCGTCATCTTGCCGGCGATACCGTCCGGCTTCCCGAGGGCGTGGGCCTGCTGGTAGGCCGACACGCGCTGGATCAGCATGTCGTCGTAGCCGCCCTGCGCCGGCAGGCCGAGGCGGGTACGTAGCGCCTCGACGCGCGCGCCCTTCGATCCGCGCTTCAGCACCGGGCCGGCCGGAATGTTGTTCTGCGGCAAAGCGCCCCAGCTGGCATGGTAGCGCTGCAGGCCGTCGGCCAGCTCGAGGAACAGCGGATTGGGCGAGCCGCGCTGCTGGGCGCTGCGGTTGAACAGGCGGCCGAGCCAGTTGCGCGGCTTCTGCCGCTTGTTGGCGAAGCTCGACATCTTCGGATCGACGTAGACGAAGTCGATGCCCTGCTTGATCGAGCGCGGAACGGCGACCGGTTCGTCGCCCTTGGGCCCCGGCAGCGACTGCGCGCCGAGCGGCGAGGTGGCGAGCATCGCGGCGAGGCCAAGTGAAAGGAGGAATGTCTTGCGCATAAAAAGACGCGGCGCGTGCCGCGTTCCCCTGAGGACGTTGATGTCCCAACTCTTTGCCAGAACGGCGGTTGCGCCGCGCTGAACGCTGCTTCGGCCTGCCGCCGCTTTGCCCCGACCTGCCGTTAAGGCCCGCTAACGCCGCAAATTTACGGCCTGCCACCCATCTTCTTGTAGCGGGTCTTGCCGAACCGGTCGCGGCGGGTGCCGGGCTTGCCCTGCGTGGCGTTGCCGACCGGCCGCACCCGCTCCATCGGCTCGCGGATGCCGAGCTCGCCCTCTTCCAGCCGGCGGATCTCGTCGCGCAACCGGGCGGCCTCCTCGAATTCCAGGTCGGCGGCGCTCTTGCGCATCCGCTCTTCCAGCTCGCCGATGTAGGCGCGCAAATTGTGGCCGACGAGGTGCGGCGTTTCCTCGTCGCCGGTGTCGACCGTCACCCCGTCCTTGGTCGAGACATGGGCGATGATGTCGCTGATGTTGCGCTTGATCGTCGCCGGCGTGATGCCATGCTCGAGGTTGTACGCCTCCTGCTTTTCGCGGCGGCGGCTCGTCTCGTTAAGCGCGCGCTCCATGCTGCCCGTCATGCGATCGGCATAGAGGATGACCTTGCCGTCGACGTTGCGCGCCGCACGGCCGATGGTCTGGATCAGCGAGGTTTCCGAACGCAGGAACCCTTCCTTGTCGGCGTCGAGGATCGCGACCAGCCCGCACTCGGGGATGTCGAGGCCTTCGCGCAGCAGGTTGATGCCGACCAGTACGTCGTAGACCCCAAGCCTCAGGTCGCGGATCAGCTCGATGCGCTCCAGCGTCTCGACGTCGGAGTGCATGTAACGGACCTTCAGCCCGGCCTCGTGCAAGTATTCGGTGAGGTCCTCCGCCATCCGCTTGGTCAGCGTCGTGACCAGCGTGCGGTAGCCCTTGCGCGCCGTCTCCTTGGCCTCGTGGACAAGGTCGTCGACCTGGTCCTCGACCGGCTTGATCTCGACCGGCGGGTCGATCAGGCCGGTGGGGCGGATGACCTGTTCGCTAAAGACGCCGCCGGTCTCCTCCATCTCCCAGCCGCCCGGCGTCGCCGAGACGAACACCGACTGCGGGCGCATCGCGTCCCATTCGTTGAAGCGCAGCGGCCGGTTATCGATACAGCTCGGCAGGCGGAAGCCGAACTCGGCCAGCGTGATCTTGCGCCGGTGGTCGCCGCGCGCCATCGCGCCGATCTGCGGCACCGTCTGGTGGCTTTCATCGACGAACAGCAGCGCGTTGTCGGGGAGATATTCGAACAGCGTCGGCGGCGGCTCGCCCGGCAGGCGACCGGTCAGGAAGCGGCTGTAGTTCTCGATGCCGGCGCACGAGCCCGTCGCGGCGATCATCTCGAGGTCGAAGTTGGTCCGCTGCTCGAGCCGCTGGTGCTCGATCAGCTTCCCTTCCGCCTCCAACTCCTTCAACCGCTCGGCCAACTCGTGGCGGATCGCCTCGCTCGCCTGCTTCAGCGTCGGCCCGGGCGTCACATAGTGCGAATTGGCGTAGACGCGGACGCTGTCGAGGGTCGCGGATTTCTTGCCGGTCAGCGGGTCGAACTCGACGATCTCCTCGATCTCGTCGCCGAAGAACGAAATCCGCCAGGCGCTGTCCTCATAGTGCGAGGGGAAGATTTCGAGGCTGTCGCCGCGCACCCGGAAATTGCCGCGCTCGAACGCCGCGTCGTTCCGCTTGTACTGCAGCGCGACGAGCTTCCTGATGATCTCGCGCTGGTCGGCGTGCATGCCCTTTTTCAGATCGAAGATCATCGCCGAATAGGTTTCGACCGAGCCGATACCGTACAGGCACGACACCGAGGCGACGATGATGACGTCGTCGCGTTCGAGCAGCGAACGCGTGGCCGAGTGGCGCATCCGGTCGATCGCCTCGTTCACCGAGCTTTCCTTCTCGATGTAGGTGTCGGTCCGCGGCACGTAGGCTTCGGGCTGGTAATAGTCGTAGTAGCTGACGAAATATTCGACCGCGTTGTTGGGGAAGAAGCTCTTGAACTCCCCGTACAGCTGCGCGGCGAGGATCTTGTTCGGCGCCAGCACCAGCGCTGGCCGCTGCGTCGCCTGGATGACCTGCGCCATCGTGTAGGTCTTGCCCGACCCGGTAACGCCGAGCAGCACCTGGCTCTGCTCGCCATTGTCCTTGATGCCCTCGACCAGTTCCCTGATCGCGGTCGGCTGGTCACCCGACGGCTCGAACTCGCTGACCAGCTCGAACCTCTTGCCCCCTTCCGCCTTGGGCGGACGGGCGGGACGATGGGGGACGAAGTTCTCGCCCGTCTCGGGCTCTGCCAGCGAAGTTCGGATTTGAATGCTCATCGCCATTCCATATGGTGTCGGAATGGAGGCAACGCAAAGCCCCTGCTGGCTGTGCCATCGCCCGCTCGGAACGGCGGTCGAATGGCATCACCCCGTCCCCAAATCGAAAGGCGGGCGCGAGACGGTGCCGCTGCACCCGATCTGCCACCGCACGCTCCACGCCACCTTCGACAACAAGGCGCTCGAGCGGCTGGGCGAGGACCGGCAGGCGATCATCTCCAAACCCGAGATGATCCGCTTCCTCGCCTTCATCGCCAACAAGGACCCCGACTTCCACGCGCCGACCCATAAGGGCCGCTGACACCTAAAGCAGGCGGGTCGGGGTCGGATCGCCCAACTCGGCGACCAGTTGGACGCGGGCCTCCGCCTGGCACTGGGCTAGCAGGGCAGCGAGCGTTCCCGCCCGGTCCGGCCTGTCCGCCTCGAGCGTCGCAAGCAATTCATCGTCGGGGGTGCGCACGGTGCGCCGGGCCAGCTCGTCGGCATCCTCGCCGATGGCTTCGGCCAACAGCCGGAACGCGCGCACGCGCTGGCGGAACTCGAACGTCGCCAGCCGGGCGGATTCGAATTCGCCCTTCTTGAGGAGCGCGCCGCGCAGGTCCCACACCATGCTCGCAACATGGGGCGTTTCGCGCCGCCGGCAAGCGTTTGGGGGTTTCGCTTCCTTGTGCAGTCGATAAGCTGCACGCCAACAGGGGAGACACGATGCGCACCATCGCCGCGCTTTCGCTCAGCCTGCTGGCGCTCGCCGGCTGCGACAAGGGCACCGTCAACGAGACCAACGCCTCGATCGAGGAGGTCGAAAATGCGGTGGCCGCGGCCGGGCCGGCGGTCCGCCTGCAGCCGGGCCGTTGGGAAACCAGCGGCGAGATCGTCGAGCTCGACGCCCCCGGCATGCCGCCCCAGGCACAGGAGATGATGAAGAAGCAGATGACTGCCAACGCCAGCCGCGTGGCCGTCTGCCTTCGCCAGGAAGACGTCGAAAAGCCCAATGCCGGCTTCTTTGGCCAGACCAGCAAGGATTGCCGCTTCGACCATTACCGGATGGACAGCGGCTCGATCGATGCGAAGATGCGCTGCGCGCCGCCGGGCGGCGGATCGGTCACCACGACGATGGCAGGCACCTATTCGTCCGACCATTACGACATGGAAATGGCGTCGCAGATGGCCGGCCTGGGCGCCAAGCAGCCGATGACGATGCGGATGAAAGTCCGCTCGCAACGGGTCGGCGAATGCCAGGGCAACGAATACCAGGCCCCGTCCAAGGCCTAACACGACTTTACCAACGAGGGGAAGAACATGCGTCATTTTCAGATCATCGCCGCGAGTGCCGTGCTGGCGCTGGCCGCTTGCGACAGCGGCGAAGCGCCCAAGCAGGAAGCGGCCCCGGAAGTGCCGGCGACCGTCGCGGCGGGTGAGTACAGCTTCACTAGCGAGGTGACCAAGCTCACCTCGACCGACAAGTCGACTCCGTCGACCGCGCTGAAGATGGGCGCGAAGGAAGAGGGCAAGACGTGCGTCGGCGCCGACGGCAAGCTCGACGCCGCGCTGTTCACCGAAAAGGGCGACAAATGCTCCGAGACGGCGAGCTTCATCCGCTCCGGCCGGATCTCGGTCCAGTACCAGTGCAACCGCGCCGGCAAGGGCGGCCTCTACCCCAACGCCGACGGCAACTACACCGCCGACGGGTTCGAGGTGATGGCCAATTCCGCCAGCCAGTTCTCGGGCACCGGCGACTACCAGGTGACCCGTCACATCGTCGCCAAGCGCACCGGCGACTGCACCGCCGCGCCGGCCGCCGGCTGATCGGCGGGCCCGAACCCACTGGCGGCGCGTTGCGGCGCGCATGACAGTCGAGGTCCTGGTCAATCCCGGTGGGGGCAGCGCGGACGAGAAGCGCCGCGAAGCGCTTTGTGCCGCGCTGTCTGCCGCCGGGATCGACGCCAAGCTGGTCGAGGTCGAGGGCGAGGACCTTGCCGACCATGCCGCCAAGGTGGCGAAGCGCGGTGACAAGCTGCTGGTCGCGGCCGGCGGCGACGGGACGATGAGCGCGGTGGCCGGGGCGCTGGCGGGCACCGACACCGCGATGGGCGTCATGCCGATGGGTACGCTCAACCACCTCGCCCGCGACCTCGGCATTCCGTTCGACCTTGACGAGGCGGCCAAGGTGCTGGCCGCGGGCAAGACCCGGGCGATCGACCTCGCCGAACTGAACGGCCGGACCTTCGTCAACAACAGCGCGATCGGCCTCTACCCCCTGATGGTGGTCGACCGCGATACGCAGACCAAACGGCTGGGCCGGTCGAAGCGGCTGGCGATGCTGGTCGCCTCGCTCCGCACGCTGGCCAACTTCCACGACGAGCGGCTGCGGCTGCGGGTCAACGACGACAAGGAAGGCCGGCTCGACACGCCGCTGCTGTTCGTCGGCAACAACGATTATCGCCTCGCCTTCCCCGCCGCCGGCCAGCGCGAATCGCTCGACGACGGCAAGCTGTGCGTGCTGGTGATGCGCAAGAAGGGAGCCTTCGGCCTGATTGCCGCCACTTTCCGCGCGCTGCTGGGAATCACCCGCGAAGACGACATGATCCACCTCGACGATGTCGAGCGCCTCGAGGTGATGAGTTCGCGCGCCCACCTGACCGTCAGCCTCGACGGCGAAACCTGCCGCTTCAAGCCGCCCCTCGACTACCGCATCCGGCGCGGCGCGTTGACCGTCGTCGCGCCGTAAGGGCGACGCGAACGCCGTCCCCGAAACGGTTCGTGTCCTGGCCGCCACAGGTCCCTCTACGGGTCAACTTTTTTAGGGTTTCCGTAATTTTACCGCTTGCGTCCGATTCCGGCTTTGGACACTATATATAGCGTTCCGGTGGGGGCCGCTCTCAATCTATTGTGATTGGGCTGAAGATACCTATCTTCAGTCGGCGGACTTCTGCGTGCCCTGTGGATATCGGGGACATGCCGCAGAAAACCCCCCTTGGACGTTGAAATTCGGCTAGGGTCGGCGCAATGCCACCGAGTCGAACATTTGAGGAACAAAGTGCCGCGCAAGCGGCCGGTATACGGGGAACGGCCATGGATTTTTCGAGCCAGAGCGAAGTCAATTCGGACGACGTTGCGGTCACCGAAACCAAGCGCGATTCGAAGACGATCGATGCCCGCGCGTTCGACGTGACGACCGACGAATCGCGCGATTCGAAGCTGACCGAATTCGGCAAGGAAACGCTGAAGGACCGTTACCTGCTGCCCGGCGAGAATTTCCAGGACCTGTTCGCCCGCGTCGCCTCGGCCTATTCCGACGACCAGGACCACGCGCAGCGTATCTACGACTATATCTCCAAGCTGTGGTTCATGCCGGCGACGCCTGTGCTGTCGAACGGCGGCACCGGCCGCGGCCTGCCGATCTCGTGCTACCTCAACAG
This sequence comes from Pseudomonadota bacterium, assembly GCA_023391375.1. Classification (GTDB taxonomy): domain Bacteria; phylum Pseudomonadota; class Alphaproteobacteria; order Sphingomonadales; family Sphingomonadaceae; genus Sphingomicrobium. Next base: position 42,391 of record JAEWBB010000013.1, read on the forward strand.
CGTCGACGACAGCCTCGACGGCATCGTCAACACCTGGAACGAGAATGTCTGGCTGGCGTCGAAGGGCGGCGGCATCGGCACCTATTGGGGCAGCGTGCGCGGCATCGGTGAACCGGTCGGCCTCAACGGCAAGACCAGCGGCATCATCCCGTTCGTGCGCGTCATGGACTCGCTGACGCTCGCCATCTCGCAGGGCTCGCTGCGCCGCGGGTCGGCTGCCTGCTACCTCGACGTCTCGCACCCCGAGATCGAGGAGTTCCTCGAGATCCGCAAGCCCAGCGGCGACTTCAACCGCAAGGCGCTCAACCTGCACCACGGCGTGCTGATCACCGACGAATTCATGGAAGCGGTCCGCGACGGCGCCGACTTCACCCTGCGCTCGCCCAAGGACGGCAGCGAACGCGGCAAGGTCAACGCCCGTGCCCTGTTCCAGAAGCTGGTCGAGACCCGCCTCGCCACCGGCGAGCCCTACATCGTGTTCGCCGACACGGTGAACCGCACCATGCCCAAGCATCACCGCGACCTCGGCCTCAAGGTGTCGACGTCCAACCTGTGCTCGGAAATCACCCTGCCGACCGGCAAGGACCATCTCGGCGCGATGCGCACCGCGGTGTGCTGCCTGTCCTCCTTGAACCTGGAAACCTGGGACGAATGGAACGGCGACAAGCAGTTCATCGAGGACGTCATGCGCTTCCTCGACAACGTGCTGTCGGACTACATCGCCCGCGCGCCGGACGAGATGGCGCGCGCCAAGTACAGCGCCGAGCGCGAGCGTTCGGTCGGGCTCGGGGTGATGGGCTTCCACAGCTTCCTCCAGGCGCGCGGCCTGCCGTTCGAAGGCGCCATGGCCAAGTCGTGGAACATGAAGATCTTCAAGCACATCCGCGCCCAGGTCGACGAAGCGTCGATGATGCTGGCGCAGGAGCGCGGCCCGTGCCCCGACGCCGCCGACATGGGCGTGATGGAGCGCTTTAGCTGCAAGATGGCGATCGCGCCGACCGCGTCGATCTCGATCATCTGCGGCGGCACCTCGGCCTGCATCGAGCCGATCCCGGCCAACATCTACACCCACAAGACGCTGTCGGGTTCGTGGGCGGTGAAGAACCCCTACCTCGAATCGATCCTCGCGGAGAAGTCGAAGAACTCGGACACCGTGTGGAACTCGATCCTCGAGCGCGGCGGTTCGGTCCAGCACCTCGACTTTCTCAGCCCTGAGGAAAAGGACTGCTTCAAGACCAGCTTCGAAATCGACCAGCGCTGGCTGCTCGAACTGGCCGGCGACCGCACGCCCTACATCGACCAGGCCCAGTCGCTGAACCTGTTCATCCCGGCCGACGTCGACAAGTGGGATCTCCTGATGCTCCACTTCCGCGCGTGGGAGCTGGGCATCAAGTCGCTCTATTACCTGCGCTCCAAGTCGGTGCAGCGCGCCGGCTTCGCGGGCGGGGTCGAGGCCGACAACACCGCCGAAGCGCCCAAGTTCGAGCTCGCCTCGACCACCGATTACGACGAATGCTTGGCCTGCCAGTAAGCCGATGACCGTCGCCCAGAAGCTCATGTTCGGCTTCGGCCTCGCGGCGCTGCTGGTCGGCGGCAACGTGCTGGCCGTGCGCAGCCAAAGCGAGACCGAGCGTTACGCCCGCCGCCTGGGCGGCATCATGCTGATGGCGCTGGGCGCCTGCCTGTCGCTGTTCGCGATCGGCCTCGCCGGCCCGCTGGAGAATTAAGGACGATGATGCGCAAGGTGCACCGCTGGCTGGCCGTGATCTTCGGGATTTTCCTGCTGTGGATCAGCGCGACCGGCGTCCTCAGCCAGGTCGGCAGCCTGGTCAACAACGGCGGCTTCGAGGAGGAATCGCGCGAGAAAGGCGCCGCGCAGGCCAGGGCGATCGCCCAGGCCGTGATCCCCGCCGCCAAGGCGCACGAGGGCGAGCACGAGAACGAGGCGACCCCGGCCGACAACAAGCTCGCCGCCGCCGAGCACCCGGCCTTCACCTGCCCGGCCGACATGACCTGCCGGCCCAAGCGCACGCCCAAGCCGGGCGAGTGGAACGTCGGCTACCTCCACCACCTCCATTCGGGGGAAGAGTTCGGACCCCTCGGCGTGGTCATCTCGACCCTGTCCGGCCTCGCGCTCCTGTTCTTCGCCTTCTCCGGCCTGTGGATGTACATCCAGATGTACGCCCGCCGCAGCCACCGGAAGAGCCATCCGAAAAGGATTTTCTGGTGAGCCTGCCCATCCTCGCCGGCATCGGCGTCGTCGCCCTTGCCCTGATCGTCGTCCTCGCCTCGCGCCGCTCCGGCCCGCGCGTCACCACCATCGAAACCCGTCGCGAAGAGCGCGACGGCCAGGGAGAGTAAAGATGTCGCTCCTCGAAGCCCGCAAGCAGTACAAGCCGTTCGAATACCCCTGGGCGTTCGAATTCTGGAAGCGGCAGCAGCAGATCCACTGGATGCCGGAGGAAGTGCCGCTGGGCGAGGACTGCCGCGACTGGGCGCAGAAGCTGTCGGACCATGAGCGCAACCTGCTGACGCAGATCTTCCGCTTCTTCACCCAGGCCGACGTCGAGGTGCAGGACTGCTACCACGAAAAATACGGCCGCGTGTTCAAGCCGACCGAGATCAAGATGATGCTCGCCGCCTTCTCCAACATGGAGACGGTGCACATCGCCGCCTACAGCCACCTGCTCGACACCATCGGCATGCCCGAGAGCGAATATGGCGCCTTCCTCCAGTACAAGGAGATGAAGGACAAGCACGACTACCTGCAGCAGTTCGGCGTCGACACCGACGAGGACATCGCCAAGACGCTGGCCATGTTCGGCGGCTTCACCGAAGGGCTGCAGCTGTTCGCCAGCTTCGCCATGCTGATGAACTTCCCGCGCTTCAACAAGATGAAGGGCATGGGCCAGATCGTCAGCTGGTCGGTCCGCGACGAGAGCCTGCACTGCGAAGGCATCACCCGCCTGTTCCACGCCTTCGTCAAGGAACGCGACTGCCTGACCAAGAACGTCAAGGACGAGATCATCGACGCCTGCCAGAAGACGGTGCGGCTGGAGGACAACTTCATCGACCTCGCCTTCGAAATGGGCCCGGTCGAGGGCATGACGCCCAAGGCGATCAAGAAGTACATCCGCTACATCGCCGACTGGCGGCTGGGGCAGCTGGGCTTCAAGCCGATCTACATGGTCGACGAACACCCCCTCCCCTGGCTCACCCCGCTCCTCAACGGCGTCGAGCACGCCAACTTCTTCGAAACCCGCGCGACCGAATATTCCAAGGCCGCGACCAAGGGGAACTGGAACGAAGTCTGGGACAACTTCGACCGGAGGCAGAAAGCCAGGGGCGCCGCGAACGATGCGCCGGTGGAAGAGGCCGAAGCGGATGGCGGGCTGTTTGGAGATGCTGGGGTCGCGGCGGAGTAGCACGCTCGCAGCGGTCATCCGTAGGCATCAATGATAACGCCTTGAAGCGACTAGCAAATGGGCATTACTCTCTGGCCACAACTTCTTAAGGCTTGAGCAGAATGAACCGTATCCAAATCACTGAAGATGAAGCTCTTGACCTTCTCAACGGTCATGAGAGTCATTTTCTTGACTTCAAGAGTGCCAGGATCTCGGCCGCATCACTTTCCAAATCGATTTCTGCGTTCGCAAACACCTCAGGCGGTGAGGTTTTCGTTGGCATTGAAGACCACGGAACTGCTGGAGATCGCTGGCAGGGATTCCCCACCGAAGAAGATGCAAACGGCATCTTTCAGGCTATCGAAAAACTCGTGCCAGGTCGGCGACTCTGCAATGCAGAATTCATCGAGTCGCCCAGTCGACAGGGGCTGGTCCTTCACCTCTTGGTTGCGAAATCGCCTGAAATCGTACCGGCGACTGATAGTATTCCTCGGATTCGCAGGAATGCCCAGAATCTCCGTGTTGAAGGCGACGCCCTTGATCGACTGAAATACGAGAAGGGCATCGTTTCGTTCGAAGACGAATTGGTCAATGTTGACGAAAAGACTGTAACAAACTCAGTCGAAGTCATTGAGTTTATGGTCTCTCAAGTACCGTCTGGAGAGCCCGAAAGTTGGCTATCATCGCAACAAGTACTCATCGATCATAAGCCCACGGTCGCTGGCGTGTTGCTATTCTCCGACCTTCCGCAGGCAGCATTGCCGAAGCGCTCGGCCGTAAAAATATATCGTTATACCACGTCAGAAGAAACTCTCAGCCGTGAAATGCTCGCTAGCGACCCGATTACCATCGAAGGTCCCGTATATGACGTCATATTCGAGTCTGTTGCTGCAGTAAAAGACATCATTGAGTCGATTAAGCGCATGACTGAAGATGGTCTTGAGGAGGTGGTTTACCCAGAGGAAACCCTGCACGAAATTATTACCAACGCCATCTTACATCGAGACTACAGTATCGTCACCGATACACAAATCAGGATTTACGATGATAGGGTAGAAATCGAAAGCCCCGGACGCTTTCCTGGGCACGTGTCGATTGATAACTTCTTACATGAACAGTTCGCGCGAAATCCAAAGCTTGTTCGGTTAATCAATAAATTCCCGTCTCCGCCCAATAAGGACGTTGGCGAAGGGTTCAACACCGCCTTCGATGCTATGCGCCGTATTCGACTTAAAGACCCAGAAGTCCTAGAGAAGGATAATTCGGTACTTGTGGTTATACGCCACGCTCGCCTCGCTTCCCCAGCTCAGATCGTCATGGAATATCTTGAGACGCATGAGACCGTCACGAATGTCATCGGACGAGAAATCACGGGGATCCGCCGAGATGTTCAAATGAAGGACGTTCTAGTTTCCCTTCGAAATCGGGACATGATCGAGATTGTCCCTGGAACTAGAGGCCGTGCAACCGCTTGGCGAAAAAAGAGTTTGCCAGATCAACCTCAATCGGGGGACACAGCCGTTGCTCCGCAGCCTGGCCTTTTTGACGACCCCAAGCCTGGAAGATGATGAGGGCCGTCACGGAGTAAATCCGTGACGTCGAACGGGCTCGGCTGACGCCGACCCGCCGGCCGGGGCGATCTGGCTCTACGCCTAAGCTCCCGGTTGCTTTCGCAACCGCTCCCTTAGGCTCGGCAGACGCGCTCTAGCGCTCGCCCTTTCGCCAACTCGTCGACCAGTTTGTCGAGGATGCGGATGAGGCGCATGAGGGGGTCTTCGACTTCCTGCACCTTGACCTCGCACACGCTCCCCGTGACCTGGTCCCGCGCCGGGTTCAGCGCCGGGGCCTCGGCGAAGAAGTGCTCGAAGTCGGTGCCGGCGGCCAGCGCCGCCTCCAGCTGGACTTGCGAATAGCCGGTCAACCACCGGATCACCGCATCCACCTCTTCCCTGCTCCGCCCCTTCCGTTCCACCTTCGCGACATAGTGCGGGTAAACGCTGGCAACGCTGGTGGTGAAGATGCGGTGGGTCATTCTGCGCACCCTGTCATCACGAACGAAGCGCGGCAATCCGGCGCTAACCGGTTCGCAATCATGCGAAGCTAGACTCGCTACATGAGCCGCCATCGCAATAACCGCCATCGCCATCATCCTCGCCAAAGATCGTCTGGCTGGCCGGCGGCAATCGTGGTCCTCGTGGCAGGGGCGTATGCTTGGACCCAGCTACCGCCTCCGGACCTGCGATCTCCGGAAGAAATTGCGGCGGTCGAGGAGAGCGTCACTTACTCCGGCTGCAACGAAGTTCGCGCAATCGGCAAGGCACCGCTCCATCGGGGCGAGCCTGGATACCGCACCGACATGGATGGCGACGGCGACGGCCTCGCCTGCGAGCCGATCCGCTCAAGCTACTGACGATAGAAATTTCGCTGTCCTACAGCCGCCTCGTCAGCGCAGGGTTTGCGGATGGAACGGGTGATCTTCCGACCGACGTGCACGCCGCTCTCGCCGCACCGTCTCCGCCCTCAAATGGGCGACAAGCATGGTGTAACCTTTGTAACCTTCCAGCAGTCCCGAGCGCGCCCGTCAGACCTTCCAGACGTAGTCCCGCGGGGTCCAGCCGGCGACGCTCATCACGCCCCAGGTGATGATCGCCAGCGCGACGGTCAGCGCGACGATGCCGACGATCGCGTGGCGCAGCTGGCGCTCGCGCACTTCGGCGAGGCTCAGTTGCTTGACCGCCGGCGGCGGGTTGCGGCGGATCCGGCTTCCCTTCACGCCCGGGGCGGAAAGGTCGACGGTTGCCTTGGCGGTGTTCAGCGGGGCGGCCATGGCGCCGACCCTAGCCGCGCCAAGGTTAGCAGAGGGTTATCGCGCCGCGCGCACATGGACCCGCGGGCTGTTCCGCTCGTTCCCTTAGGCAGGATTTCAGGAGACCGCGGCCATGTGTGACGAATTCACGCCCGAGGAAGACGCCGCCTGGCTCAAGGCGAAGGGCCGGATGACGCGGCGTGAAGTGACGCTGGCCGGGGGTGCGGTGGCCGCCGCCTCGCTCGCCGCCTGCGCGCCCATCGCGTCCGGCGCCGCGCCTGCCGGCCTCATCGAACGCGCGGTATCGATCCCGATGGCCGGCGGCAGGACCGCAGACGGCTTCTTCGTACGCCCGGCATCGGGCCGCCATCCGGCGATCCTGTTGTGGCCCGACATCGCCGGCCTTCGCGAGGCGTTCCGTGAGGCCTCGCGCCGCCTGGCGGCGGCGGGCTATGCCGTGCTGGCGGTCAACCATTACTACCGCTCGGCCATGGCGCCGGTGCTGCCCGAAGGCGTCACCTGGGGCAGCCCCGAGGGGCGCAAGCTGATCGAGCCGATGGGCAAGCTGCTGACCCCCGAAGCCTACGCCGCCGATGCCCGTGACTATGTCGCCTGGCTCGACCGGCAGGCCGGCGTCGACACCCGCCGCGGGATCGGCAGCGTCGGCCATTGCATGACCGGCAGCGCGACGATCCGCGCCGCCGCCGCGGTGCCGGCCCGGGTGCGCGCCGCCGCCTCGTTCCACGGCGGCGGGCTGGTCAGCGACAAGCCGGACAGCCCGCACCTCCTCATTCCGGCCACCCGCGCCGCCTTCCTGTTCGCGATCGCCCAGAACGACGACGAGAAGCAGCCGGAGGCCAAGACCGTGCTCAAGGACACCGCGGCCAAGGCCGGGCGGCCGGCGGAGGTCGAGGTCTATCCCGCCCGCCACGGCTGGACCACACTCGACAGCCAGGTCTACGACGCGGTCCAGGCGGAACGGGCGTGGAGTCGGACCAGGGCCTTGTTTTCGGGGCTTTAAGCCACTGATAACCGCTAGCTCCTAAGGTCGCCTCATGGTCCCGATGAAGCACAGCGCGGTCTTCAGGAGCCGCTGGTTCGCCCTGCTGTGGGCCGCCGGCATCCTGTGGTTCGCCTACGATATGGCCGGCACCGCGCCGGCCGACGGGAACGGCGCCGCCGTGGCCACCGACGCCACCGGCGCCGAGGTCACCAACGCCGACATGCGCGAACTTCAACAGGCGATCGACGGCATCTAGCGGCGCATTGACGCTCGGCCAGCCCGCGCGCATCTTCCGGCCCGTTCGCGTCAGGGGAGCTCCGCCATGAAGACCGCCGCCGTTGCCACCATTCTCCTGTGCTGTGCCGCGACGGCGTTGGCCGCGCCCAAGGGCCTGCGCGTCCCGGGCGGCGAGCCGCGCCCGTTCGCCTTCACCGTCACCGACCTCGAGATCGAACCACCGGCCAAGCGAACCGACGGCGCGGCGACCGCGAAGGTCACGCTGACGCCGGTTCGCCCGTCGGCGCAGCTTCGGGAGATGGAGGTGCGGCTGGTCTATGACGATCGCGGGTTCGGCGGGTCGGGTCGCTTCCGCCGCGACGCGCCGCAGCCGCGCGACCTGCCCAAGGGCTCGGTACGCTATGTCGCCTATCCGGAAACGGCGCGCATCGGTTGCATAGACCCGCTCCAGGCGCGGCAGGTCGTGGTGGTGGAATTTGACGAGGGCGGGCGGCACCTGTCGGAATTGCATGTCCTGCCCTTCACCTGGCTGGACCAGTACCCGACGCTCGACGGGCGATGCCACATTCCGAAATCGTAAGGGGAGCGCCCTGCGGCCCGCGCGGTCGTGGCGGGGGCCGGGCGGGGAGCTTTAGAACGCCGCGGCGACGCGGATCGCGGTGTTAAGCGCGATCGACTGGCCATTCTCGGCACGGGCAATCGCTGAGGCGATTTGCGGCCGCGCGTTGATGCGGGCGTTATAGATGCAGGTCGACCGGTCAGTCATGTCGAGCACCGGCGAGAAATCCTGCGCCTTGCACACCTTCAGGCTGGCCTCGTCGACCCGCGCTTGGAGCACGGCGCGGCCATTGTCATCGCGCAGGTTAAGGTCGCTGAACGGCACCCGGATCGAATGCGGGGCAGGAGCGACGACGGTGACCAGCGGGCCGGCGGCGGTCGCAGGGGAAAGGGCCAACAGCGATGCCGCGCAAAGGGCCAGCGGCAAGCGGACGAACGCATGTGTCATGATCGTCTCCTTTTCCGTCCCGAGGATGGGGAGAAATCGGGACAGGCGCACTTTCCTCCCCCGGCCGGCGATCGTCACGCGGCGTTAGACGTGTAACAGGGCACGGAATCGACGAATCGGGGTTTTCGTGGCCGGACGGGCGCGCTGCATCGACGAGCGGAAGCTGTCCGAGCGCGACTCAGGTCGCGAAGCCGGGATCCATCCGGTAGGCCTTGCGCAGCAACGCCGGCCACGCCAGCAGGCGCGCGCCGACTTTCAGTCCCGCCGCGCCTTGCTCCGCCGCGATCTCGGGCGTGCCCTGCGGCGGGTTGTTGCACTTGTCGCCGGCCGACAGCGCCATGATCTGCGCCTGGCAGGCGCGCTCGATGAAATAGAGTTTCACGAAGCATTCGCCGACGCTTTCGCCGACCGCCAGCGTGCCGTGATTGCGCAAGATCATGCCGCCCTTGTCGCCCAGGTCCTCGACCAGCCTCTCGCGCTCCTCGAGGTCGGTGGCGACGCCTTCATAATCATGAAACGCGAGGTCGGAGCGGACCAGCATCGCCGTCTGGGTCAGCGGCAGCAGCCCGTCCTCGTGCGCGCTGACCGCCTGCCCCGCCGGCGTGTGGAGGTGCATCACCGCCTGCGCATCGTCGCGCGCCATGTGGATCGCCGAGTGGATGGTGAAACCGGCGGGGTTGGTGATGAACGGCGTGGGGTCGACCGGGTTGCCCTGCACGTCGACCTTGACCAGCGAGCTTGCCGTCACTTCCTCGAACATCAGCTGGTAGGGGTTCAGCAGGAAGTGATGCTCCGGACCGGGGATTCGGGCCGAAAGATGGGTGAAGATGAGGTCGTCCCAGCCGTAATGCGCGACCAGGCGGTAGGCGGCAGCGAGGTCGACGCGGATTTTCCACTCTTCATCGCTGACCTTGCCCTTCATCGACGGGATGTCGAGCGAGGACAGCGCCTCGACATTCTCCATGCCTCTGTTCATCGATTCGGCGCGGTTCATGCGGGTTGCTCCTGGCGGTCGGGGTGGGCGGCGGCGAACGCCGGGTGGGCGCTGGCCGTTTCGTCGGCGCGCCTGAGGGTCGGGAACTGGGCGATCGGCACCGAAAATCGGCGCGCGTTGTAAAGCTGCGGAACGAGGCAGATGTCGGCGAGCGTCGGCGCATCGCCGAACAGGAAGGCCCCGGCGCGCGGCGCGGCCATCGCTTCGAGCGCACCCAGCCCTTCGGTGATCCAGTGCCGGTACCAGGCGTCCTTGGCATCCTCGTCCTGGCCGAGCGGCCCGGTGAGATATTTCAGCACACGCAAATTGTTGAGCGGGTGGATGTCGCAGGCCACCGCCAACGCCAGCGCCAACACGTGGGAGCGGTCGGCCGGGTCGGACGGGACGAACCGCGGCTCCTCCACCTTGGCGTCGAGGTAGTCGCAGATCGCCAGGCTCTGCACCAGGCGGTGGCCGTCGATCTCCAGCATGGGGATCAGGCCCTGTGGCGCGAGCGCGCGATAGTCCGCCTGCTTTTGCTCCGCCTGGGCCAGGTTCACCGGCCGCGATTCGTAGGCGATCCCCTTGAGCCCCAGCGCGATCCGCACACGGTAGGCGGCGGACGACCGGTAATAATCGTAGAGGATCGGCTTGCTCATCGCGGCCGACTAAGCGCCGCGACGCGCGCGCCGTCAATCGTCCTGCGACCGAAATGGCTTTTCGGGCGTTGGAGGCGGTGTCGACAAAAGGAGAAGAGAGCGATGAGCACGTTCGAGAACATCCGCGAACATATGGAAGTGATCGGCGCCGACGGCGTCCATGTCGGCACCGTCGACCATATCGACGGCGACCGCATCAAGCTGACCAAGAAGGACAGCGGCGAAGGGAGCCATGAGGGCCATCACCACTACATCAGCCGCGGGCTGGTCGCCGACATCGAGGGCGACAAGGTGCGCCTGTCGGCCAATGCCGACGTCGCCGTGACGTTCGAGGAAGAGGAAGACGAAGGCGCCTGAGCGCGCCTCAAGCCGTCATGAAGGGTGCCACCACGTCCGGGGGCACCCTCAGCGGCCGTCCGGTCTGCCGGTCGAGGATGGCCCATTGGGTGACCGCCCGAACGCGCGGGCGTCCGTCCTCGCCGATGAATTCCATGTGCCGGTCGAACCGCGCACCGCGCGGCGCCTCGCCGACCCACGTCCGGCCGGTGACCGTTTCGCCCGGCAGCACCGCGCGCAGATAGTCGATCTCGTGCCGCACCACGACCCAGACGTAGCGATCATGATCCCCGGGCCGCGCGACCGCATGCCAGTGCGCCACCGCCACCGTCTGGATCCACTGCACCCACACCGCATTGTTGACATGGCCCAACTCGTCGATGTCGTCCTCACTCGCCGTGAGGCGCATTTCGAAGACGGGACGGTCGGCGCTCATTCGCCGATCTGGCTGATGACGAAGCTGTAAGCCTCTGCGACTTCGAACAGCGAATTCCAGCGACCCGACTTGCCCCCGTGGCCGGCACCCATGTTGATCTTGAGGAGCAGCAGATTGTCGTCGGTCTTGGTCGCGCGCAGTTTGGCGGCCCACTTGGCAGGCTCCCAGTAAGTCACGCGCGGGTCGGTCAGGCCGCCGGTGATCAGCATCGGCGGATAGGCCTGAGCCTTCACATTGTCGTAAGGGCTGTAGCTCTTGATGAGCGCGAAGGCTTCGGGATCCGTGATCGGGTTGCCCCATTCGTTCCATTCGCCCGGGGTGAGCGGCAGGGTGTCGTCGAGCATGGTGCTGAGCACGTCGACGAACGGCACGTCGGCGACGACCGCGCCATACAGCTCCGGCGCCTGGTTGACGATCGCGCCCATCAGCTCGCCGCCCGCCGAACCGCCCTGCGCGGCCACCCTGCCCGCCTTGGCATAGCCGGCGTCAATCAAACCGCGCGTCACGTCGACGAAATCGTTGAACGTGTTGGTGCGGGCCTTCAGCTTGCCGTCGAGGAACCACTGGTAACCAAGGTCGTCGCCGCCACGGATGTGGGCGATGGCGTAGGCATAGCCGCGGTCGACCAGGCTGAGCCGCGAGGTGGAAAAGGCCGGCGGTATGGCGTGTCCGTAGGCGCCATAGGCATAGACGAACAGCTTGCCCGACCCGTCCTTGGTGAAGTCCTTGCGGCGCATGATGCTGACCGGCACCCGCTTGCCGTCGCGCGCCTCGATCATGAGGCGCTCGGTCACGTACTGCGACGCGTCGTAGCCCGACGGGATTTCCTGGACCTTGAGCACCTCCAGCCGCTGCTCGGCCGGGTGATAGTCGTAGACCGTGGTCGGCGTGACCATGGAGGCATAGCCGATGCGGTAGGCGGCCGGCGCATATTCGGGGTTGCCGGCGAAGGCCGTGGAATAGCTCGCCTCCTCGAACGGCACGCGCGTTTCGGCACCGGTTGAGTAATCGCGAAGGACGAGCTGGTCGAGGCCGTCGACCCGGCACGTCACCAGCATATGGTCGCGGTGGGTGGTGAGGTCGGTGATGTAGGTGTCGTCGCTGCCCGGGATGACCGTGTCCCAGTCGCCCGGCGCGGCGGGATCGGCCTTCTTGACCGCGAAATTGACATGGTCCTCATTGGTCAGGACCCACAGCGACCCGTGCGCACTGTCGATGCCGTACTGCTGGTCCGGAACGCGGCCGCGCACCAGCGCCGGCGCGGCGGACGGATCGGCGGTCGGGACCAGGCGGATCTCGTTCGAGCTGTTCTCGCCGGTGTTGACGATAATCCACTGCTGGTCGGTCGACTTGCTGACCGAGACGGAGAAAGCGAGGTCGTCCTTCTCCTCGTAGATGGTGTGCGCCTGGGCCGGGTCGTCACCGATCCGGTGATAGCACGCGCGATAGCTGCGCCACTGGTCGTTGACCTCGGTGAACACGACGCCGCCGCTGTCGGCCGAAAAGATCAGCGCGCCGATGCCGACCTCGGTCACCGTCTCGATCGCGTCGCCAGTGGCGAAGTCGTGGATGGTCAGCTTGAAGCGTTCCGACCCGTCGTCGTCGACCAGCACCGCGAATTTCGTCGCGTCGGGGCTGATCGCCAGCGCACCGAGGCGGTAATAGTCGTGGCCCTCGGCGGCCGCGTTTTCGGAGTAGAACAGCTTGTCCTCGCCGCCGGCGAGCGGGCGCCGGTACCAGTCGCGGTACTGCGTCCCTTCCTTGAACGCCGACCAGTAGGTGAAGTCGCCGCGGGGCAAGGGAACGGTGCTTTCGTCTTCCTTGATGCGGCCCTTCATTTCTTCGAACAGCGCCTCAGTCTCACGCTCGTGCGGCTTCATCGCCGCATCGAAATAGGCGTTCTCGGCCTTCAAATAGTCGAGGACCTCGCTGTCGGTGACGTTCGGGTAACCGGGATCGCGCAGCCACGCCCACGGATCCTCGACGGTGACGCCGTGACGCTCGAACGAATGGGGCTTGGTCGCCGCGATGGGCGGGGCGGGAAGGTCGCGGGCTTTCGTCATCGGACCCGCTTCAAGCAAGGGCGGCGGTTTCCGTCCAGTGCCAAAGCGCGTTAAAGGGGCGCCAAGCCCACACCCACGGAGTCTTTCATGTCCAGCTATGCCGACCGCCTCAACGCCCTTCGCGAACAGCTGAAGCGCGACGCCCTCGACGGGTTCGTCGTGCCGCTGACCGACGAGCATATGAGCGAATATGTCGGCGCCTATGCCCAGCGGCTGGCCTGGCTGACCGGGTTCAAGGGCTCGGCCGGCAGCGCGGTCGTGCTGCCCGAAGAGGCGGCGATCTTCACCGACGGGCGTTACACCATTCAGGTTCGCCAGCAGGTAGACGGCAAGACGTGGAGCTACCAGTCGGTGCCGGACACCAGCGCCGCTCAGTGGCTGCGCGAACACGCGCCGAAGGGGGCGAAGATCGGTTTCGACCCGTGGCTGCACACCGCCGAATGGGTCAAGGTTGCGACCAAGCAGCTGGCGGCCAAGGGCGCCGAACTGGTGGCGGTGGGCGAAAACCCGATCGACAAGGTGTGGGCCGACCGGCCGCAGCCGTCGAAGGCGCACCTCGTGGTGCAAGGCGAGAAGCTCGCGGGCCAGTCGTCGGCGGACAAGCGGCAGGCGATGGCCGAGTGGCTGACCCAGAACGGGGCCGACGCGGCGGTGCTGGCGGCGCTCGACTCGATCGCCTGGACCTTCAACCTGCGCGGCGCTGACGTCGACCATACGCCGGTCGCGCTGGCCTATGCGCTGGTGCGCAGCGACGGCACCGCCGACCTGTTCGTCGATCCGGACAAGGTCGGGGACGAGGTCCGCAAGTTCCTCGGCAACGGCGTGCGGCTGCACGACCGCGACGCATTCGAGGGCGCGCTGTCGGAATTTAAGGACAAGCTGGTCGCGGTCGACCCGGAACGATCGGTCGCCGCTATCCCCCGCGCGCTGGAGCGGGCTGGCGCGCGGGTGTGGGCCGTGCGCGATCCCGCCGTTTTGCCCAAGGCGATCAAGAACGGCGCCGAAGTCGCCGGCCACCGCGCCGCGCAGGCGCGCGACGGCGCGGCCGTGTCGCGGTTCCTCAAATGGGTCGACGACACCGCGCCGGCCGGCGAGCTCGACGAGATGATTGCCGCCGACAAGCTGGAATCGCTCCGCCGTGAGCATGGCGACCTCAAGGACCTCTCGTTCGACACCATCTCCGCCTATGGCCCCAACGGTGCCTTGCCGCACTACAAGGGGACGGCGGAATCGAACCTCAAGTTCAAGCCCGGCACGCTCTACCTGGTCGATTCGGGCGGGCAGTATGAGGACGGAACGACCGACATCACCCGCACCGTGCCGATCGGCAAGCCGACGGCCGAGATGATCGACCGCTTCACCCGCGTGCTGCAGGGCCATATCGCCATCGCCACGGCCATCTTCCCCAAGGGCACGCGCGGCACCCAGCTCGACAGCTTCGCCCGCCGCCCGCTGTGGGAGGCCGGATGCGACTATGCCCACGGGACCGGCCATGGCGTCGGTGCCTTCCTCGCGGTCCACGAAGGGCCGCAGCGCATCTCGCCGGCCGGGTCGAGCCAGTCGGGCGGCGACGAGCCGCTGCAGGCAGGCATGATCCTGTCCAACGAGCCGGGCTACTACAAGGACAACGACTACGGCATCCGGATCGAGAACCTGGTGCTGGTCGTCGATCACCCGATCCCGGGCGGCGACAAGGGCACGCTCGGCTTCGAGACGCTGACCTTCGTGCCGATCGACCGGCGGCTGATCGATGTCGCGATGCTCAGCGACAAGGAACGGCGCTGGGTCGACGATTACCATCAGGACGTGCTGCGCAAGATCGGCGGCCAGCTCGAGGGCGACGACCTCGCCTGGCTCGAGGCGCAGTGCGCGCCGCTTTGAAGAGGATGAATCGATGATCGGCTATGTGACGCTCGGCACCAACGACCGCGAGAAGTCGGCGAAATTCTACGATGCCGTCCTGTCCGAACTCGGCGTCGGGCGGATGATGGAGAACGAGCAGTTCATCGCCTGGGGCGAGCCCGGCGGCGGGACCGGCATCGGCATCACCCGCCCGTTCGACGAGCAGGCAGCGAGCGTCGGTAACGGCACCATGGTCGCGCTCGAAGCGAAGGACCATGCCCAGGTGGACAGGGTGTACGAGGTGGCGCTGGCCAACGGCGGCACCTGCGAGGGCAAGCCGGGGGAGCGCTTCCCCGGTTTCTATGCCGCCTATTTCCGCGATCCCGACGGCAACAAGCTCAACATCCACAAGATGGACGCGCCGGAGGGCTGACCCGCGCGCCGCTGACGAGAATCACTCGGCGTCGCGGGGCGATTCCTTTTCGGGGGCGACCGCCGGCTCGCGGCCCTGCGCCTTGCGGCGCCTGAGGTTGTCGCGCAGCGCGGCGGCGAGCCGCTCTTCCTTGGTGGGAGTCTTGGCCATGCCTCCCCGCTAAACTTTGCATGTCGCCACGCCAAGCGCCTTGACGGGGCCGCGGGGGTCAGCCATAGGCCCGCCCGTCTTTCCGACATCATGCTGCCGTAGCTCAGTGGTAGAGCGCATCCTTGGTAAGGCTGAGGTCGTGAGTTCAATCCTCACCGGCAGCACCACCCTCTCAGCGAGACCATGCGGGGCATGGTCTGGCGAGAGGGTCCCCCGGATGGGGTGAAAGTCAGCCGCGGCGCTCTTGCCCCTTCATCCGATAATCCTTGCACCCCGCGCGCCCTCGTCCCAACAGCTTGGCGATGCGCTTTTTCTCCGACAATGCCGCGCCCGCCTGCCCGCAGGTGATGGACGCCCTCGTCAAGGCCAACCGGCTCGACACCGCCTATGACGGCGACGAATGGTCGAAGCGGCTGGACGGCGCTTTTTCCGACCTGTTCGGCCGCCCGGTCGAAACGCTGTGGGTGACCACCGGCACCGCCGCCAACTGCCTTGCGCTCGCCGCGCTGTGCGCGCCCGACGGTGCCATCGTCTGCCATAAGGACGCGCATATCGAGAATGACGAGGCGGGCGCGCCGGGCTTCTTCACCCACGGCGCCAAGCTGATGCTGGTCGACGGCGTCGGTGCCAAGGTGTCGCCCGCCGCGCTGGCCGCCGCCTGCGACCGGGTCCGCCTCGACGTCCACCAGGTTCAGCCGAGCGCGCTCAGCATCACCAACGCCACCGAATATGGCCTGAGCTACACGCCGGACGAACTCGCCGCGCTGGGCGACGAGGCGAAGCGCCGCGGGCTCGGTTTCCACGTCGACGGCGCGCGCTTCGCCAACGCCGTCGCTTTCACCGGCGCCGACGTTGCCGACCTGACCTGGCGCGCCGGGGTCGACGCGCTGTCGTTCGGATTCGTCAAGAACGGCGGGATGAGTGCGGAAGCGCTGGTGTTCTTCCGTCAAGGCCTGCGCGACCAGGTCGCCCGCCGCCGCAAGCGGGCCGGCCATTTGCTCAGCAAGGGCCGTTACCTCGCCGCTCAGATCCTCGCGATGCTAGACGGCGACCTGTGGCGGGCCAACGGCGCCGCCGCCAACCGCGCCGCGGCCGCGCTGGCCGACGCCTGCGGTCCGGAACGGCTGGTGCTGCCGGTCGAGGCCAACGAGCTGTTCGTGCGCATGACCGCCGAAGAGGCGGCCGCGATCCGCGCGCAGGGCTTCGACTTCTACGACTGGTCGCCGGGCGAAGTGAGGCTGGTCACAAGCTGGGATCAGGACATGGCGGCGGTCGACAAGCTGGCCGCCGCGATCCGCGCGCTATGAGCCGCACGGCGCACGAAGCGCCGATCGACGCGTCGGTCCTCGTCCCCTTCACCATCTTCACCATCGTGTGGAGTTCGACCTGGATCGTCATCCGCGACCAGCTGGGCGTGGTCGCCCCGCAATGGTCGGTCGCCTACCGCTTCCTCCTCGCCGCCGCGGGCATGGCAGTCGTCGCGAAGTTGCAGGGCCATTCGCTGCGGCCGACGCGCGCGCTGCTCATCCCTGCCGCGGTGATCGGGCTCAGCCAGTTCTCGATGAACTTCAACAGTGTCTACCTCGCCGAGCGGTTCATCACCTCGGGCGTGGTGGCGACGGTGTTCGCGCTGCTGCTGATCCCCAACAGCCTGATGGCCTGGGCCTTCCTCGGCCAGAAGCCGAACCGCCGTTTCTTCATCGCCGCGCTGGTTGCCGCCAGCGGGATCGCCCTGCTGTTCGTCCACGAACTGCGCGCCGCGCCGCCGGCCGACACGCGCGGCGTCCTGACCGGCCTGTTCTTCACCTTCACCGGGCTGATGGGCGCGTCGATCGCCAACGTCTACCAGGCCGGCGAGCGGTCCAAGGCCCACCCCCTGCCCGTCCTGCTGACCTGGTCGATGGCCCTCGGCGCAGCGGTCGATGTCGTGCTGGCACTCGGCGTCGCGGGTGCACCGACGTTCGACCCGCGCCCGGGCTATTGGCTCGGCCTGCTCTACCTTGCGCTCGCCGCCTCGGTGCTGTGCTTCAGCCTCTATTTCCCGGTGGTCCGCAAGATCGGGCCGGGCCGCGCCGCCTATTCCAGCGTCATCGTCCCGTTCATCGCCATGACCCTGTCGACCCTGTTCGAAGGCTATCGCTGGAACCCGGTGGCGATCGCCGGCGGGGTGCTAGCCATCGGCGGAATGATGCTGGCGCTCGGCGGACGGCGGAAGAAGGGCGAGCCTGAACTTGTAGCGGGGCCCGACGCTGCCTAGGTCGGTGGCCATGGACGCACGCACCAACCCCGAAGCCCCGCCTTCCCCCGAACATGTCGCCATCCACCGCAAGGACTACCGCGCCCCCGACTGGTGGGTGCGCGAGGTGGCGCTCGACGTCGACCTCGATCCGGCAAAGACCCGCGTCCGCGCCGCGCTGAAGGTCGAGCGCAATGGCGACCATGACCGGCCGGTGCGGCTCGCCGGCGACGGGCTGACCCCTCTCGCCGTCCGCGTCGACGGCGGGGAGGCGCCATGGGCGATGCAGAACAGCGACCTGTTCATCGAGGTGGCCGCTTCGTCCGCCACGATCGAGACCGAGGTCGAGATTTCGCCCGAGAATAATTCGCACCTGATGGGGCTCTACGCCTCGGGCGGCCTGCTGTGCACCCAGTGCGAGAGCGAGGGTTTTCGCCGCATCACCTTCCACCCCGACCGGCCGGACGTGCTGGGCACCTACAAGGTGCGGATGAAGGCGGACAAGGCGCGCTATCCGGTGCTGCTGGCCAACGGCAACCTCGTGGCCAGCGGCGACAATGACGACGGCAGCCACTGGGCCGAATGGCACGACCCATTCCCCAAGCCGTCCTACCTGTTCGCGATGGTCGCCGGCGACCTCGCCTGCAACCGCGATACGTTCACAACCATGAGCGGCCGCGAGGTCGAGCTGGGCATCTGGGTGCGTGAAAAAGACCTGCCGCGCACCGCGCACGCGATGGCCAGCCTGAAGCAGGCGATGGCGTGGGACGAACAGACCTACGGCCGCGAATATGACCTCGACCTGTTCAACATCGTCGCGGTCGACGATTTCAACTTCGGCGCGATGGAGAACAAGGGCCTCAACGTTTTCAACTCGCGCTACATCCTGGCCGACACCGAGACCGCGACCGACGCCGATTTCGACAATATCGCCGGGGTCGTCGCGCACGAATATTTCCACAACTGGTCGGGCAACCGCGTCACCTGCCGCGACTGGTTCCAGCTGAGCCTCAAGGAAGGCTTCACCGTCTTTCGCGACCAGAGCTTTTCCGCCGACATCGGCAGCGAGGCGGTCAAGCGGATCGACGATGTCCGCCTGCTCCGCGCCGCGCAATTCCCGGAGGACAGCGGCCCGCTGGCCCACCCGGTGCGCCCCGACAGCTATATCGAGATCACCAACTTCTACACCGCGACCGTCTACAACAAGGGCGCCGAAGTCATTCGCATGATGAAGGCGATCCTCGGCGCGGACGGCTTCCGCAAGGGTTCGGATCTCTACTTCGACCGGCACGACGGCGAAGCGGCGACCTGCGACGATTTCGTCGCCGCGATGCAGGACGCGACCGGCACCGACCTGACCGATTTCAAGCGCTGGTACGAAACCGCGGGCACGCCGCACGTGGAGGCGCGGCTGGAGCATGACGGGGCGAGCGGAACGGCGACGCTGCACCTCAGGCAGCACACGCCCGACACGCCGGGCCAGACGAACAAGCCGGCGCTGGTCCTGCCGCTACGCACCGCCCTGTTCGGCCGCGACAGCGGCGAGCGGCTGAGCGAAGAGCGGCTGATCCTTTTCGACAAGGCCGAGGACAGCGTGACGTTCGACAACGTCACCGAAGCCCCGCTGCTCTCGATCAACCGCGGCTTTTCCGCCCCGGTGGTGGTAGAGGCGGCGCGCGCCGCGGGCGAGCTCGAACGACTGGCCGAAATCGACGACGATCCCTTCGCCCGTTTCGAGGCGGGCCAGGACATGATGATGCGCGCGCTGCTGGCCGGCGCGAAGGGCGAGGCGATGGACCTCGATCCCGTCGTCGCCGCGATGGGCGCGACCCTGCGCTCCAACGCGCTCGACCCGGCGTTCAAGGCCGAGGCGCTGATGGTGCCGGGCGAAGGCATCATCGCCGAGCGGCTGCCGAAAGCCGACCCCATGGCGATCCACGCCGCGCGCGATGCGCTGCGGGCCGCCGCCGGGACCGCGCTGGCCGACGAGCTGGTCGCGGCGCATGCCGACGTCACGCCGGGCGACGACCTGTCGAGCGAAGCGAAGGGGCGGCGCAAGCTGCGCACGGTCGCGCTCGGCCTGCTCGCCGCCGCCGACAAGCCGCGTGCGGCGTCGCTGGCCAAGGCGCAGTACGACGCCGCCGACAACATGACCGACCGGCAGGGGGCATTGGGCGCGCTGGCGATCATCGGCGGCGCGGACGCCGAGGCGGCCTTCGCCGACTTCTACGACCGCTTCCAGGGCGACACGCTGGTGATCGACAAGTGGTTCGCGCTGCAGGCGACCGCGACCCGCGACGATACGCTCGACCGGGTCGAGGCGCTGCTCGGCCATGCCGATTTCACTTATACCAACCCCAACCGCCTGCGCTCGGTCGCGGCGTTCGCCGGCAACCCCTACGTCCTCCATTCGGAAGGCGGCCGCGGCTACCGGCTGCTCGGCAAGCTGGTCACCGAGGCCGACAGGCTCAACCCGCAAGTCGCGGCGCGCATGGTCCCGCCACTCGGCCGCTGGCGCCGGCTGGTCGAGCCCTATGCGTCGGGCATGAAGGCCGAACTGGAACGCATCCTCGCCACCCCCGGCCTCAGCAAGGACGTATTCGAACAGGTGTCGAAGAGTCTTGCTTGATCGTCAGCTAAGGGTGGGAAGCGGATGTTCCGCGTGTAAGCTTATACTGGCATTGCAGGATGTCGGTCACAGCGCGCTGGGACTGCGGTACGGGAGGCGATCTGTGAATTTAAATCCGATCGGTATTTTGCTTGCCGCAGTGTGTATGCCGATATTTGATGCGCAAGCTATGATGGGGATGGCGGTTCATCGATCCAGCTAAGAGTCGGAATCGGACTTTCTGGTCATCTTCAAACAGCTCATGACTCAGCGTCCCTTCACTGCAAGGTACAAGTGGCTTTTCTGCTTGAGCATTCTGCTAGTTGCAGCTTCGATAACGCAATCTGACCTCTTGTTGACAATATTCATCCTAGGTCTCTTAGCGTACACCCTACATGTTGGTCTCTTAGTCTGGGACCGGATTGTTCGCGGGAAGCCGGTCTAGCCATTCACAATGTTGTCGCGCTCTGAGCAGGCGCGGTCCGAGGTCACCGAGAAGCTGAGGCTTCGCAGTGTCCGCCTTGGGTCGTAATCAGACCTATCCGCCGATCCAGCCGGCGACCTGGGTCGCGACCTGGTTGGCGGCGGCGTTGAGTGCCGGGCCGACCGTGTTGGCGGTGCCGTCGGCCCGGACTTTCGCCTCGAACCGGCGGGTTTCGACGCGGGTGCCGCCGGCGGTCGACAGCGCGCCGTCGTAGCGCACGACCACGGCCTGTTCCTGTGCATCGAAGCCGAAGCGGCTCAGCGTGCCGGTCAGCTTGAGGCCGGGATCGAGGCTCGCCTGCTTCGGATCGAGGACGACGCGGTTGGTGGTTCGCATCACTGTTTCCTGGACCAGGTCTTGGAACAGCCGGTCGGGGCTTTCGACCCACTGCAAATCCTTGATGTAGGCGATCGCGGTCGGGCCGGCTTGGGCCGGGACGCGGGTCGTCGCCAGTTCCTTGGGCACCACCGGCACGTCGATGGTGATCGCCTGCCCGGCCTCGGCGCTGCGCACCGTCTGCGCGCTGGGCGGGGCGGACGAGGTCAGGGTTAGCAGCGTCGGCGGCACCTTCTTCCCGCCGCCGAGGCAGGCGGTGAGGGCCAGCGCGCCGAGCGCAATCGTGACGAGGCGGGTGATACGCATCAGCGGGCCTTTCCGGGCTTGTAGTCGGGCAGCTTCTCGGGGCCGATCGCGCCCTTGATCCCATCGTTGTTCAACCGGTCGCTGAAGCCCTTGAGGCTTTCGCTCAGCTCGCGCAGGTCGCGGACCAGCTTGTTGGCCTCGGGAAGCGTCGACTTGGAGAAGTTCTGGATACCCGGCCGCGCATCGGCGATCGCGGCGTCCATGTTGTCGGCGGCCGACTGGACCGAGGCGATCGCCTTTTGCAGGTCCTGCATCGCTGGCTGGGCATTGTCCTTCAGGATGACGTTGGTGGTGTCGGCGACCTGGCCCCAGCGTTCCGCCGCGATTCCGGCCTGGCGGGCGGCGATGCGGGCGTCGCCGATCGCGTCGGCCAGCTCGGGCGCGCGCTCGGCCAGCACCTTGGTGGTGACGTCGACATTCTCGAGGATGTCGGCGACCGCGTTCTGGTTCTTGTCGCTCAAGAGCTCCGTCAGCCGCTCGGTCAGGCGCTGGATGCGGTCGAGCAGTTCCGGCGCGCTATTCAGCAGCGCGCCGAGCCCGCCCGAGGTCGACGGGATGACCGGGCAGCCCTGCGGACCCATCTGGGTGATCGGGGCCGAGCCCTTGACCGCGCCGTCGAGCTGAATTTCGCTGACGCCGGTGAAGCCGACGCCCTTGATCTGGGCCGTCGTGCCCTGCAGCACCGGGGTGTCGGCATCGACCTCGATCCGCACCCAGACGAATTCGGGGCGGTCGGGAAGCAGGCTGATGTCCTTGATCTCGCCCACCGGCACGCCGGAGAAGCTGACCGCGCTGCCCTTGTTGAGGCCGCCGACCCCCTGGCTGAAATAAATGTCGAAGCAGCGCGACGCCTTGTTCGACAGGCCCGCCAGCCAGACGACGAAGACGAGGAGTCCCGCGAGCAGCAGCAGCACGACGGTGCCCACCAGCACATGGTTCGAACGCGTTTCCATCAGCTCTTCCGATGCCCCTCATCCCTGGGAGCGGCAGCGCGCCCCCGCGGACCGTTGAAATATTCCTGGATCCAAGGATGATCCAGCGCGAGCAACTCATCAATGGTTCCGACCGCGACGACTTTATGGTCGCTCAGCACCGCCACCCGGTCGCAGATCGCGTAGAGCGAGTCGAGGTCGTGGGTGATCAGGAACACGGTCAGGTTGAGCTGTTCCTTGAGCGACTTGATCAGCTCGTCGAAGCCGGCCGCGCCGATCGGGTCGAGGCCGGCGGTCGGCTCGTCGAGGAACAGCAGTTCCGGGTCGAGCGCCAGCGCGCGGGCGAGGCCGGCGCGCTTGCGCATGCCGCCCGACAGCTCGCTGGGATACTTCGGGCCGGCATTGTCGGCGAGGCCCGACATGGCGATCTTGTAGCTCGCGATCTCGTCCAGCAGCGGCGGCTGGATGAACGGGAAATATTCCCGGATCGGCACCTCGACGTTCTCGGCCACGGTGAGCGTCGAGAACAGCGCGCCGTTCTGGAACAGGATGCCCCAGCGGCGGCGGATGTTCTTGGCCTCGACATCGTCGCGACCGATCATGTTCTCGCCCAGCACCTCGACCTCGCCCGCCTCGGGCGTCTGGAGGCCGATGATCGAGCGCATCAGCACCGACTTGCCGGTGCCCGACCCGCCGACCACGCCGAGGATCTCGCCGCGCTTGACGTCGAGGTCGAGGTCTTCGTGGATCAGCTGGTCGCCGAAGCTGTTCTTGAGCCCGCGCACGCGAATGACGACGTCGTTCCGGCCGTCGCCGTCGCGGTCGATATGCCGCTCTTCGCCCTGGGTGACGCCCTGGCTCATATCCAGCCCACCGACGAGAAGAACACCGCGAACACGGCGTCGAGCACGATGACGAGGAAGATCGACTGCACCACCGCGGCGGTGGTCTTGGTCCCGACCTCTTCCGAATTGCCCTCGACCAGCATGCCGTTGAAGCAGCCGGCCAGCGCGATGATAAAGCCGAACACCGGCGCCTTGATCAGGCCGACCCACAGATCGGTCAGCGGGATGACTTCCTGAAGGCGCTGGACGAAGGTCAGCGGCGGGATGCCAAGGCTCAGCCAGCAGAAAATCCCGCCGCCCAAGAGCGACATCACCATCGCGTAGAACGACAGCAGCGGCATCATGATGATCGACGCCAGCATGCGCGGGACCACCAGCGCTTCGATCGGCGACACGCCGATCGTCTTCATCGCGTCGACTTCCTCGGTGATCTTCATCGTGCCGATCTGCGCGGCGAACGCACTGCCCGACCGGCCGGCAACCATGATCGCGGTCATCAGCGTGGCCAGTTCGCGCACCGAAATGCGGCCGATCAGGTTGATGGTGTAGACCTCGGCGCCGAATTGCTGGAGCTGGACTGCGCCCTGCTGGCCGATGACGATGCCGATCAGGAACGTCATCAGCCCGATGATTCCCAGCGCGCGCACACCGACCACGTCGAAGCGCTGGACGACGGCGTTGAGGCGGAAACGGCGCGGGTGCTTGATGATTTCGAGGCAGGCGATCAGCGTCGCGCCGAAGAAGCCGACCAGGCCGACCAGCGCGTGGCCGGCATCGACAACATAGTCGCCCAGCTCCTCCACCGCGCGAAGCGGGGCGCCGCGCTGGTCCGGCCGGACCTTGGACGGGTGGTCGGCTTCCTTGACCTGTTCGATGAGGGTCCGGATGTCGTCGCTCTCGCCCTCCAGCTTCGCATCGCGGTCGCGCAGCGTCCGGTAAAGGATCCACGCGCCGACCGTATCGATCCGGCCGACCTTACTGACATCGATCGTGATCGGGTCCTCGAGGGAATCGATTTCCCGCTGGGTCGAGGCGGCGCGGACGATCGTCAGCGCGCCGGCACATTCGTACCGGTTTCGCCCGTCGGCGGACTGAGACGATCCATCCTCCCCCATATCTCTTGGAGTAAGAGCGGAAAAAGCCAGTCGGGGCAAGGGGAAGCGGCAGCCTGCTTCCCTCGCCGGAACGATGCGCTATAGCCCGCTCGATGGCCGACGCCGAACCGACCCCGCCGCCGCTTCGCTTTGCCCTCGTCGGCGAGAATCCGGCGCGCCCGTTCGGGATGGATGCCGCAAGGCGGGCGCGCGTCCTGGCCGGCAACGCCGGGCTCGACCCGGTCGACGTCACCGAGGCCGCGACCGGCGATGCGCTGATCGCCGACCTCGATTTCGCCTGGGACCCGGCGTGGCTCAAGGAGATGGCCGGCCGTCCCGACGCCGTGCTGGTCAAGGACGGCCGCGCCGTGATGGGCCATGTCGCCGGCGCCGACCGCGAGCCGTTGCTCGCCGCGATGCGCGGGCGGACACCGTATGAGGGCGCGCTGGAGCGGATCGACGCCGACGTCCACGAGGTGTCGAACAAGAAGCTGCGCAAGCGCGAGCGGCCGTTCGTCCTGCCGCTGACCGACGAGAGTTGCGACACGGTGGAGCGCGCCGCCTACGATGCCAGCTACAAGGGCGTTACCGACGCCCTGACCCTCTACCTGTGGCGCAAGCCGGCCTTCTACCTCACGCGCTGGGCGGCGCGCTGGGGCCTGTCGCCCAACCATGTGACGCTGGTCGGCGCCCTGCTCTGCTTCATGACCGCCTGGCTATGGTGGCGCGGCCATTACTGGCCCGGCATGGCGACCGGTTTCGGCTTCATGGTGCTCGATACTGTCGACGGGAAGCTGGCGCGCTGCACCGGCCAGTCGTCGAAATGGGGCAATGTGTTCGACCATGGCATCGACCTCGTCCACCCGCCCTTCTGGTACTGGGCGTGGTTCCACGGCCTGAAGACGATGGACCATGGATTCGACCGGCTGTTCGTGATCTCGATGATGACGGCGATCGTCGGCGGCTACATCGCCCAGCGGGTGATCGAGGGCATTTTCCTGGCGCGCTACAAGATGGACATCCACGTCTGGCGCAAGTTCGACAGCAACTTCCGCCTCGTCACCGCGCGCCGCAACCCGAACATGATCATCCTGCTCGCCAGCCTGATCGCCGGCTATCCTTGGATCGGCATCCAGCTGGTCGCGCTGTGGACGATCGTCAGCCTGATCGTCCACGCGGTCCAGCTGGCGCAGGCCAACGACCGCGCGCGGCGCGGGCGTCCGGTGGTCAGCTGGCTCGAGGCATGAGCGGCTGGACCGCGCTGCTGCTGGCCGGTTCGCGTCCCGGCCGCGATCCGTTCGCCGAGGCTAACGGCACGGACCTGAAAGCACTCATCCCGGTCGGCGGCATGCCGATGGTGCGGCGGGTGGCCGAGACGCTGCTCGAATCGCCCGAGATCAGCCGCATCACCGTCCTGTCGCAGCAGCCCGGGCGGCTGGCGGCAGCGCTCCCTGACGGCGTCGAACAATCGGTGTCCGGCGCGACCATCGCGGCGACGCTGGACTCGATCCTCGCCGACCCCGCGACCCGTTTCCCGCTGCTCGTCACCACCGCCGACCATGCGCTGCTGACCCCGGCGATGGTCGCCGACTTCACCGCCAAGGCGGCCGGCGCCGACCTTGCCATCGGGCTCGTCGAGCAACGTCCGCTGATGGCCCGCCTGCCGGATACCAGGCGCACCTGGCTCAAGTTCAGGGGCGGCGCCTATTCCGGCGCGAACCTGTTCGCCTTCGGCAGCCCTGAGGCCGCGAAGGCGGCCGCGCTGTGGCGGTCGGTGGAGCAGGACCGCAAGAAGGGCTGGCGGATGATCGCCGCGCTGGGACCGGCGGTGCTGATGGGGTCGGTCTTGCGGCTGCGCACGCTCCAGCAAACCCTCGACAGCGTCGGCCGTCGCCTCGGCCTGAACCTGCGAGCGGTCGAACTGGCCGACCCGATCGCCGCGGTCGACGTCGACAAGCCGGCCGACCTGGTGTTGGCCGAACGCCTCCTGGAAGAACGCGCATGACCACCGACCTCGCCATCTACGACATGGACCGCACGGTCACCCGCCATGCCACCTACACGCCATTCCTGCTGCATTGCGCCGTGAAGCGTGCGCCGTGGCGGCTACTGTTCCTGCCGCTCGTGGCCGGCTCGATGCTGGCCTATGTCGCGAAAATCATCGACCGCGGTCGGCTCAAGGAAATCAATCATCGCCTGCTGCTCGGCCACAACCGCCACCCCAGCGAGCTCGCGCCGTTGATCGACGGCTTCGCCGCTAAAACGCTGGCCACCAACATCCGCCCCGGCGCCCGCGACGCCATCGCCCGCGACAAGGCGGAAGGGCGCCGCGTCGTCATGGCCACCGCCAGCTACCGCTTCTACGCCCGCGCCATCGCCGATGCCTTGGGCTTCGACGACTGCATCGGCACCAACTCGATTCTCGGCCTCGACGAGCGGGTGCATGCCAAGATCGACGGCAAGAATTGCTACGGCCCCGCCAAGCTCGAAATGGTCGAGGCATGGCTGGCCACCGAAGGCCTCACCCGCGCCCACGTCCGCTTTTACTCCGACCACGCCAGCGACGCGCCGGTGTTCGAATGGGCCGACGAAGCGGTCGCCGTGAACCCGCACGACAGGCTCAGGCGGTTGGCCGCCCAGCGCCGGTGGGCGGTCGAGGACTGGGGTTAAAGCGGAAGGTCCGCTAACGACCCGAAGCCGACCTCCGTCGGACTTTGCGGAACGTTCTTATGGAAGAGCGCGGTGGCGATGCGCGTAGTAACGGGCCGCGAGGAAGAACAAGATGCTAGCGCACGTTATTGAGACGACCTTTGCCGGCATGTCCCCTCTGAACACGCTGCTAAGGGAGCCGAGGAACAAAAACACCAGCAACGTGCCATAGAACAGGTGCTTTCGGATCACGCGGGTTTCCATGGCGAGATGGTGCCTCGATTCATTGCGCGACTCAATGTCCGCTTTCCACCCATTGCGGACGTGACGCGCAACTTTCCGCTGTCCTACATGGTCCGGGCCATGCCACCATCGGCGCGGCTCTTTGGCAGCGTCGATACCATGTTGAACGCGCGTCATCGCCCGGCCCCCTAAGTTCACACTTCGAGGGCCGTTTCCCGTGAACTTTGCGAACTTAAGCGCCTAAACCGCGTCGAGGGCGTTTGCGAAATCTGCGATCAGGTCTTCGGCCTTTTCAACGCCGATCGAGATGCGGACAAGGTTGTCGCTGATGCCGAGTGCGTCTCGGCGCTCCTGCGGGACCGACAGGTGCGTCATCGCCGCCGGGGCGCTGGCCAACGTCTCGGTGCCGCCGAGGCTGACCGCGAGCTTGGCGATCTTCAGCGCGTCGAGGAAGCGGAAGGCCTCGGCCTCGCCGCCCTTCAGATAGAGCGAGAAGGTCGAGCCGGCGCCGAGGCAGTGGCGGTCGTAGATGTCGCGCTGGCGCGAGCCTTCCTCGAGGAAGCCGAGGTAGCCGACCTTTTCGACCTTCGGGTGACCCTGCAGGAAGGCGCAGACCTTTTCCGCATTTTCGCCCGCGCGGCTCATACGCAGTTCCAGCGTCTCGAGGCTGCGCATCAACATCCAGGCGGTGTTGGGGTCGCAGATGCCGCCCATCGGGTTGCGGATCAGGCGGACCTTGTCGAGCACCGCCTTCGACCCGACCAGCGCGCCGGCGACGAGGTCGGAGTGGCCGCCGACATATTTCGTGAGGCTGTAGACCGACACGTCGGCGCCCTGGTTCAGCGGCTTGGCCCACAGCGGGCCGAGGAAGGTGTTGTCGATCGCGATCGGCGGGAGGTCGCCGTCAAACGCCGCGCCGCGGGCGGCGTGGACTGCTTCGACGTCGACCAGCGCGTTGGTCGGGTTGGCCGGGCTTTCGAGGTAGATCATCGCCACCTTGCCGCCCTTTTCCGCGGCCATCGCCTTGGCCTTGGCCATCACCGCGTCCAGCTCCTCGCGCGACGCGCCAGCCGGGAAGTCGACATAGCCGACGCCGAAGCGGGCCATGATTTTGTCGATCACGCTTTCGGTCGCCGCGTAGAGCGGGCCGGAGTGCACGATCACGTCACCCTGGCTGGCCAGCGCCAGCACCAGGCAGGAAATGGCGGTCATGCCGCTGGAGAAACTCAGCGCCGCCTCGGCGTCTTCCCAGATCGCGAGCCGGTCCTCGAGGATTTCCTGGTTCGGGCCGTTGAAGCGCGAATAGACCAGGCCGGCGGCCTTGCCCGAGCCGTCGCTCTTGCCGGTGATGCCCTCGAAGAAGCGCTTCCCTTCGGCCGCGTTCTGGAACACGAAGGTCGAGGTGAGGAAGATCGGCGGCTTGAGGCTGCCCTCCGACAGCGCAGGGTCGAAGCCGTGGCCCATCATCAGGGTCGCGGGGTCGAGCTGGTGGTTGCCGATGTAGCGCTCGGGATTCTTCGGGGCACGGGTCATGTTTCTCGTCCTCAAACCTTACCGCTCCCAGGAAGGCGGGAGCCGATGGCGAGGAAGCCGGGGCGTTGTAGCGCACCCTAACCTCCGCAGGATGCATGGCCGCCGGCTCGCCGGATGCGCGCCGATTACCGCCCGACAAACGCGATTTCAACCGGTGGCGGGGCGAGGCGTTCAGCTGCTGTGGTCGGCGATCATCTTCCAGCCGTCGGCTTCCTTGCGGAAGACGACGCTGGTCATCCCGCTGGCCTCTTTCCCGTCCGGATAGCGAAGGTGGTAGCGGCCGATGAGGAGCGCATGGTCGGTCCCGAGGGGCCGGAAATCCACCGTCTCGATCGACAGCGTGCCGCGCTTGGCCGCGTCGCCCAGCGCGAAGGTCTTGGCGTAATGGTCGGCGATCGCCTGCTTGCCCCGGATGACGCCCTCGGGAACCACGAAGCTGGTGTCGGGCGCGGCCGAGTACAGGTTCATGAAGCGGGTGCTGTCGCCCGCGTTCCAGGCCGCCGCGCTGTCCGCCAGCGCCGCCTCGATCGCGGCCTGCGGGGAAGGCATGCCGGGCGCTGCCGCCAGTTGCTTGCAGGATGCGAGGGACAGCGCGGTGAGGGCGAGGAAGGCAAGTGAGCGCATGGTCATTCTCCTGGCAAACCGATGATGCTGATCAGGCGGCCATAGTCGGGCTCGCCGCGGTGGGTCGCACGGCGAAAGCTGTAGAATCGGCTTTCGTCGGCATAGGTGTCCAGCCCCATCGCCTCGACCTTGCGCACCGCCGCCGCCGCCAGCCGCGCCGCGACATAAGCTTCGAGATCGAAATGCGGCTGGCCCGACGGCCCGTCGGCAAAGAAGCGGGCGTTGCCCTCGTCCTCGGCCAGGAAGGGATCGGCAAAAGCATGGCCGACTTCGTAATTCTTCTGCGCGATGGTCGGGCCGATGGCCGCGACGATCCGCTCGACCTTCGCCCCCAGCGCCAGCATGGCGGCGATCGTCGCGTCGATGACGCCGCCGATCGCGCCCCGCCAGCCGGCGTGCGCCGCGCCGACCACGCCCGCCTCGACGTCCGCCAGCAGCAAGGGCGCACAGTCGGCGGTGAGGACCGAAAGGAGGAGGCCCGGCTGGTCGGTGACCAGCGCGTCGGCTTTGGGCCGGGCGTCGTCGGCCCACGGCTCGGTGACGGTCAGGCAGGTCGCGCTGTGCACCTGGCAGGGGCCGACCATCCGCGCCCCGGCCATCACCGAATCGGCGGCCCGCCGGCGGTTTTCCGCCACCGCCGAAGGGTCGTCACCGCTGCCCAAACCGGCGTTGAGGCTTGCCACCGCGCCCTCGGAAACGCCCCCCGCCCGGGTCAGGAAGCCGTGCGGAACGTCGCCCAGCAGGCGCGAGCGGATGGGTTGCGGCGCGCTCATAGCTTCACCCGCATGATGCGGTCGTCGTCCTCATGCTCGCCGACCATGAAGGTGTATTTGCCGACTTCCTCGAACCCGCGTTTTTCATAGAAGCGGCGGGCGCGGTGATTGTCGACATAGACGCTGAGCGTCAGGTGGGTGGCACCGCGGCGGCGCGCCTCGTCCATCGTCCAGTCCATCAGCGCCGCGCCGACGCCCTCGCCCTTCCACGGCTCGAGCACATACAGCTGGTAGAGTTCGAGGGTCGCCGGCGGCGCCTCGCCCGGCAAGTCGTTGGGGCCGAGCTTCGCATAGCCCGCCAGGACGCCGTCCTCCTCCGCCAGGCGGAAGCCGAAATCGTCGCTCGCAAGTTCCGCCTCGAACACGGCCGCTTCCTTGTCGCACAGGAAGGCGGCAAGATCCTTTTCGGCGTAGAGATGGCCGAACGTCGCGGCGAAGCTCTCGCAGAACAGCTTGCTCAATCCTTCGCCGTCGCCCGGCCGGCCGTCGCGGTAGGTGACGCTCATTCCAGTCCCGCCGGCATCGGCCAGCCCTTCCCCGCCACCGCCATTACCTTGAACAATCGTCCCATCTCGCCCTCGTCGCATAGCCGTCGGCGTGCCGCCGCGATTTCCTCGGTACGCTCCGGGTTTCGCGCCGCCAGCGCCATCGCCCGCCCGCCAATACCGAGCGTTTCGAGCCACGTTCCCTGCGCTGCAAGCCGCGACACCTCTGCGCCGCCCGCCGTCGCGGCCTCGGCCAGGGCGGCGAAGTCGACGTGGGACGTGAGGTCCTGCTCGCCGGCATTCTCCAGCGGGTTGGCGAACCGGTGGCCCCTGAGCGCCTGGAGCGTGTCTCCCGCCTCGTTCGCCTCGCCATGACCATAGTCGATGATCAGCCCCACGCCGCCCGTGTCGGCCAGCAATCGCGCCAGCGCGCCCATCGCCTCGGAACGGGCGGGCGACGTTTCGACGATCTCGCCGTCGCGGTCGAAGGCGAAGTGGCCGCCAATGAATTCCACCCGGCGCGCGTAGCCGCCGACTGACTGCACCACGGGCAGCGCATCGAAGAATTCCGAAGCGACCAGCAGCAGGGGACCATCGCCCTCCCCTAATCCGGCGATATCATCGCGAAAGGTCGCCCCGGGAACTGCCTGGCGTTGCGCCTCGCGCAGGACCGGCGATGTTTCGATGAATTCGACGCTTGCAGGGTTGCAACCGGCGCTCCGCATCACGCGCAGCGCGTCGGCGGCCAGCGTGCCGCGGCCCGGGCCGAGCTCGGCGTAGCGAACGCCTTCCGGCCGCCCTGCCCGCGCCCAGGCATCGGCCAGCGCGGCGCCGACCAGCTCGCCGTACATCTGGCTGATTTCGGGCGCGGTGGTGAAATCGCCGGCCGCCCCGAACGGATCGCGCGTGGCGTAATAATAGGCGTTGCACGCCTCCATGAAGGCGTCGAGCGGCATAGGGCCGTCGGCCTTGATGGCGTCCGCAAGGGCCTTCTGGAACGGCGTCATGCGGGCTCGTCCGACGTCATGCGACGCTGGCGGTGCCCACGGTCGGCTCGACCCGCACGCGGCGGCCCTTGGCGGTGAACATCAGGAACAGGCCGCCGAGGATCATCGG
This sequence comes from Pseudomonadota bacterium, assembly GCA_023391375.1. GTDB lineage: Bacteria > Pseudomonadota > Alphaproteobacteria > Sphingomonadales > Sphingomonadaceae > Sphingomicrobium. Next base: position 74,003 of record JAEWBB010000013.1, read on the forward strand.
CACGGTCAGCCATTGGCCCATGTGGAGCCCGGTCTGCGCCGCGAATTCGGTCAGCTGGGCATCGGGTTCGCGAATGTATTCCAGCCCGAAGCGGAAGATGCCGTAGAAGAAGATGAAGGCGCCGACGAGGAAGCCGGGCTTGTAGCGGCTGTCGGTTTTCCAGAACAGGAACCAGAGGATGAGGCCGAGCACCAGCCCTTCGAGGCCCGCTTCGTACAGCTGGCTCGGATGGCGCGGCGGGCCCATCATCTTGACGCCGGCCGACGTGATCTCGGGGAAGCGGATCGCCCACGGCACTTCGCTCGGGGCGCCCCACAATTCACCGTTCACGAAGTTGGCGAGGCGGCCGAAGAACAGCCCGAAGGGAACGCAGCAGGCGACATAGTCGTGGACGCGAAGCCATTGCAGCTTCTCCTTCCACGACAAATAGAGGATGGCGAGGCTGACGCCGATCACCCCGCCGTGGAAGCTCATCCCGCCGTCCCACAGCTTGAGGATGTCGCCGGGATGCTCGGCGTAATAGGACAGGTTGTAGAACAGCACATAGCCGAGGCGGCCGCCGAGGATGATGCCGAGCGAGGCGTAGAAGACGAGGTCGTCGGCATGGCGGCGGGCCATCGGCGCTCCCGGCTTCTTCAACAGCTTGAGCATGTACCAGTAGCCGAGGAAGATGCCGGCGAGGTAGGCGAGGCTGTACCAGCGAAGCTCAAAGAAGCCGAGGTCGAGCGCGACCGGGTTGAGGCCCAGGTCGGTGTACGTCAGGTGATTATCCGGCATCGCTCTTTCCTCTTGATGAGACGCCTCATAGGGTGGCTTACTCGAAAGGCAAAGGAGAGCGCATGGCGGCGAGCGAACTGGACCGGATGTACGACGCGGTGCTGGCCGCCGCGACCGGCCCGGGCGGCCAGATCGTCGTCGAGCGCGACGCCGACGGGATCGAGCGCGTGGCCAATTTCCCCGCCACCATGCAGGCCTTCTTCGACACCTTCTGCACCCTCAACGGCGCGGTCGAGGGGCTGGTGGCAGGCGACGAGCGCTTCACCTTTGCCGATCTCAACACCCGCGCGACGACGCTGGCCCACGCCCTGGCGGCGCGCGGCATCGGCAAGGGCGAGAGGGTCGGCATCGCGATGAAGAATTGCGCCAGCTGGATCATCGTCCACATGGCGGTGCTGAAATGCGGTGGTGTGTCGACCCTGCTCAACGGCTGGTGGCAGAGCGCCGAGCTGGCCCATGCGCTGGACCTTGTCACGCCGACGCTGGTGGTCGCGGACAGCCCGCGCGCCGACCGCATCGGGCAGTGTGGCTGGGCGGGTGAAGTCGTCGCGCTCGACGTCGATGCGCCGATCGAGGAGGCGCTGGCCCCGCTCGGCGGCGGCAGTGCGCCGCTGCCTGACGTTTCGCCCGACGACGATGCGACCATCCTGTTCACGTCAGGCTCGACCGGCGAGGCCAAGGGCGCGGTGTCGACCCACCGGGCGGTCACCAGCGGGATTTATACCTACGCCGTCAGTCTGATGGTGCTGAAGGGCGTGCTGGAAGCACGCGGTACGCCGCCGCCCAACCCGCCCCGCACGCTGGTCAACGTGCCCCTGTTCCACGTCACCGGCGAGGTGCCGGTTCTCCTGAACAGCTTCGTCATCGGCCGCGGCATGGTGCTGATGCCCAAGTGGGACGCGGCAGAGGCGCTGCGGCTGATCGAGAAAGAAAAGATCACCTATTTCGTCGGCGTGCCGACCATGGGCCTCGAGTTGATGACCCATCCCGACCACCTGACCCGCGACCTGTCGAGCCTGACCGACATCGCCGGCGGCGGCGCGCCCCGCCCGGTCAGCCATGTCGAGCGGTTGCAGAAGGAATTCCCGGCCGCCCAGCCGGCGCTGGGTTACGGCCTGACTGAAACCAACGCGGTCGGGTGCGGCAATTTCTGGTCGAGCTATGCCGCCAAGCCCTCGTCGACCGGCCGCGCCATGCCCTTCACGGAGATCGCGATTTTGGGGCCGGGCGACGCGCACCTGCCGAGCGGCGAGGTGGGCGAGATCGGTATCCGTTCGGCCGCCAACGTCCGCGGTTATTGGCAGAACCCCGAAGCGACCGCTGCCGGTTTCACCGCCGACGGCTACTTCCGCACCGGCGACCTCGGCTACAAGGACGAGGACGGCTACCTGTTCATCGTCGACCGCAAGAAGGACATCATAATCCGCGGCGGCGAGAACATCAGCGCTGCCGAGGTCGAGGCAGCGATCTACGCCTGTCCCGACGTCGCCGAAGCCGCCGTGTTCGGCGCGCCCGATGACCGGTTGGGCGAAGTGCCGGTCGCGGTGCTTCACGCACGCCCCGAAAGCGACCTCGACGAAGACCAGTTGCGCGCCTTCCTCGCCCCGCGCCTGGCCGCCTTCAAGGTGCCGGCGCGCTTCACCTTCATGCCGCAGCCCCTGCCGCGCCTCGGCACCGGCAAGATCGACCGCGTCCTCCTGAAGTCGCAGTTCGCGACCGCCTGACGACGACAGGATGGAGCTCGATCGGCGAACCCTGCTGGCGGGCGGCGCGGCGCTTGGCGGACTGGTCGTCGCCATCGCCTGGATGCGCCGCGAAGGATCGCCGTTAGTGCCGGTTCGCGACGGCGAGATGGTCGCCGGAAGCTACCTGCGCGTCGCCCCGGACGGGCGGGTGACCGTGGCCATTCCGCAGGCGGAAACGGGACAGGGCATCTGGACCGGCCTGGCGCAGGCCGCCGCCGACGAGCTGGGCGCCGACTGGTCGATGGTCGCGGTCGAACCGGCCCCGATCGCTTCCGCCTACGCCAACCCCTTTTTCGCATCGCTGGCCGGCAAGCCACTGCGGATCACCGCCGGCGCGACGTCGATGCGGGCGTTCGAAGAGCCGGTCCGCGACGCCGCCGCCGAGGCGCGCGCGCGCCTCATCCGCGCGGCGGCAGACCGCTGGGATGCCGACCCGGCAACGTGCGACACCCGCGACGGCTTCGTCGTGTCCGGAAACCAAAAATTGTCCTTCGGCGAGCTGGCGAGTGCCGCATCGACCTTTTCCGCGAAAGGCGTACGCCGCGAGATTGGCAGCGGGCCGCTGCATGGCAAGGACCTCGGCCGGCTCGACCTCGCCGCGAAGGCGAGCGGAAGCTGGCGCTTCGCCGGCGACGTGCGCCTGCCGCGGATGCAGTTCGCCTCCGCCCGCGTCGCGCCGCCGGGCGGCCGGGTCGCGGGATACGACAAGGGCGGCGCTTCGGCGCCGGGCGTTCGGCTGGTCGTGCGCGACGGCTGGATCGCCGCGGTCGGTCCGACCGGCTGGGCGGCCAGCCAAGCGCTCGATGCCGCCAATGTCCGTTTCACCGGGCCTTCCGACGCGGCGACGCCCGACATTGCCGCCGCGCTCGAGACGGCGCTGGGCACGGGCAAGGACAGCATCATCGCCGAAAGCGGCGACTATGACGCGCTGGCCGAAGACCGCCTCCCTCTCGCCGCGACCTATCGCGCGGAGCCGGCTTCGCCGCTGTCGATCGAACCGGCGGCCGCGGCCGCTCGATGGCAGGGCGGGCGGCTCGAATTATGGGCGGCGGGACGCGCACCCGACCTCGCCATCGCCGCCGCGGCGCGTGAAGCGGGCGTGACGGCGGGCGACATCCTGTTCTACCCGACCGGCGCGGGCGAACCCGAAGGCGCGTCGATCGACCCACTGGCGGCGGGCATCGCTGCCGCCATCGCCCGCGAAACGGGCACGCCGGTGTCGCTCACCCTGCCCGCCGCAACCAGCCAGAACCAGGCCCCGCTTCGCCCGCCCATGCTGGCCAAGGTGGCGGCCCTGCCCAATCCCGCCGGTGGGATCGACACCTGGCATGTCCGCATGGCCTGCGCACCGGGGCTGGCCGGGCAGGTGGCGGCTGGGCTCGGCAGGGACGCGCCCGAATTCTCCCCTACCGGACTGGTGCCGCCATACGCCCTCGGGGCGCTGCGGGCCGAGGCGGTTGACGCCGCGCTTCCCGCCCTTCGCCTTGGCTATATGCGCGGCGCAGAAGAGGCGCTCGCGACCTTCGCCACCGAGAGCTTCGTCGACGAACTGGCCCGCGCCCGTGGGGTCGAGCCGCTCGCCTTCCGCATCGGCCTGCTGTCCGGCAATCCGCGGCTCGCCAAGGCGCTCGCTTCCGCCGCCACGCTGGGCGGATGGGACGGCGGCGGCAAGGGCAGCGCGATGGGCCTGGCCTGCGCCAGCGCCTTCGGCAGCCACATCGGCCTTCTGGCCCAAGCGACGCTCGGCCCGGACCAGCGGGTCAAGGTCAGCCGGCTGGTCGCGGCCATTGACTGCGGGAGGGCGATCAACCCGCGGCTGGTCCGCCAGCAAGTTGAGGGCGCCCTGCTGTCCGCCCTGACCACCGTCACCGGCCCCGCGCCGGAAATCGTCGCCGGCGTCGCCCGTGCACGGCCGCTGGCGGCGCTGGGCCTCAGCCGCCTCGGCAGCGCGCCTGAGGTCGACGTCGCCATCATTCCCAGCCGCGAGGCGCCGGGCGGTGTCAGCGGACTCGGCGGGATCGTGCTGGCCCCGGCGCTGGCCAATGCGATCCATGCGGCGACCGGAACACGCTTGCGCCGGCTGCCGCTCGACCCGATGACGCCCGCATGAGTCGCCCTGCCGATCACCCGTCGATCCCCGCCGAGAAGGTCGGCGTGCTGCTGGTAAACCTCGGCACGCCTGACGCGCCCGAGCGCGGGGCGGTCAAACGCTACCTCGCCGAATTCCTGTCCGATCCCCGCGTGGTCGAAATCCCGGCGCTGTTCTGGCAGCCGATCCTGCGCGGGATCATCCTCAACACGCGGCCCGCCAAGAGCGCGCATGCCTATCGCCAGGTGTGGACGGAGCACGGATCGCCGCTGGCCGCGATCACCCGCCGGCAGGCGGAGACGCTTCAGGCGCGCCTTGGCGGTGGCTTCTTGGTCGATTGGGCGATGCGCTATGGCAACCCGGGCATCGCGGGGAAGATCGAGACGATGAAGGCGGAGGGCGTCACCCGCCTGCTGCTCGCCCCGCTCTACCCGCAATATTGCGCCGCGACGACCGCGACGGCGAACGATGCCGCCTTTGCCGCGCTGGCACGGATGCGCTGGCAGCCCGCGATCCGCACCCTTCCGCCCTATTACGACGACCCGCTGCACATCGAAGCGTTGAAGGCCGACATCGAGCGGCAGCTGACGGCGTTCGACTTCACGCCTGACAAGCTGCTCCTGAGCTTCCACGGCATGCCGGAAAGGACGCTCCATCTCGGCGATCCCTACCACTGCCACTGCCAGAAGACCGGGCGCCTGCTCGGCGAGCGTCTGTCGATCCCGGTCGAAGTCAGTTTCCAGTCACGGTTCGGCCGCGCCAAGTGGCTCGAGCCGGCGACCGAGGACCGGCTGAAGGCGTTGCCGGGTGAAGGTGTGAAGCGCCTCGCCATCGCCGCGCCGGGATTTTCCGCCGACTGCCTCGAGACGCTCGAGGAGCTGGGTATTCGCGGCCGCGAGACCTTCCTGGCTTCGGGCGGGACCGACTTCGCGCGGCTCGATTGCCTCAACGATGGCGACGCGGGGATGGAAATGCTCGACGCGCTGATCCGGCGCGAGCTTGCGGGATGGGTGGACGCCCCCTAGCTTGCCGCCGGGGAGACGGAACAGGAGAAAAACATGGCGCGCGTTGCGATCGTGACTGGCGGCACTCGCGGAATCGGCGAGGCGATTTCGGTAGCACTGAAGAACATGGGCATGGACGTGGCGGCGAACTATGCCGGCAACGACGAGCGCGCCCGCGAATTCACCGACCGCACCGGGATCAAGACGTTCAAGTGGGACGTCGCCGATTTCGACGCCTGCCAGGAAGGCGTCAAACAGGTCGAGGAGGCGCTGGGGCCGGTCGACGTGCTGGTCAACAACGCCGGTATCACCCGCGATTCGACCATGAAGCGCCAGAGCCGCGACCAATGGCAGCAGGTCATCGACACCAACCTTGGCGGTTGCTTCAACATGGCCAAGGCGGTGTTCGACGGCATGAGCGGCCGCGGTTACGGCCGGATCGTCAACATCGGCTCGATCAACGGCCAGGCCGGGCAGTACGGCCAGGTCAATTACGCCGCCGCCAAGTCGGGCATCCACGGCTTCACCAAGGCGCTGGCGCAGGAAGGCGCGCGTAACAACGTGACCGTCAACGCCATCGCGCCGGGTTATATCGACACCGACATGGTCGCCGCCGTGCCTGAAGAGGTGCTGGGCAAGATCATCGCCAAGATCCCGGTCAACCGCCTCGGCAAGGCGGAGGAGATCGCGCGCGGCGTGGCTTTCCTCGTCGACGAGAATGCGGGCTTCGTCACCGGGTCGACCCTGTCGATCAACGGTGGCCAGCACATGTACTGATGAAATGGGCAGGTCCGCGAAAGCGCTCCGTGACGATCGCGGGCCACGAAACGTCCATCAGCCTTGAACCGATTTATTGGGATGCGCTCGAGCGGGCCGCCTTGGACGAGGCGGTACCGCTCAACGCGCTGATCGCGCGCATCGACTCGGCGCGGATCGAGGCGCGGCCCGCCCCCAACCTGACCAGTGCGGTACGCCAGTGGCTGCTAGCGCGCGCCGTGGGCGAGGATCGCTGAGGCGAACATCGCGCCGCCGTCGGGCGCGTGGTGCAGGAACAGCGCCGGCTCGATCAGCTCCAGCTCCATCAGCTTCAGTTCGCCCTGCGCGTCGGCGATGACGTCGACTCGGGCGTAGAGCGCGTCGCCGGGCGCCGCGGCCAAGGCTGCGCGGGCGAGGTCGAGCGCGCCCGCCGGTGCCTCGGCCGGCGTATCGACGCCGCCGACGTGCGGCTGGACCCGGAAGTCCCCCGCCTTGGGCGTCTTGAGGATGCAGTGCGAGAGTTGGCCGCCGAAAAGGATGAGCGACCATTCGCCGTCGGCAATCGTCGGCTGGAACGGCTGGACCATCATCCGCCGCCCGGCGACGTCGGCGGGAATCGCGTCGCCTTGGGCCAGCCGGTACGTCCCTTCCGCCCCGCCCGAGATCGGGGGTTTCACGACGAGCATGTCCGGATCACCCAGTCGTTGTGCGGCCTCGGCGAGGCTTGCGTCGTCCAGCGCATCGACCTCGACGGTCGCGACGGTGGGAATGCCCTTGGCGCACAGTTCTTCGAGGTAGGCCTTGTCGCCGTTCCAGCGCAGCAGGGCCGGCGGGTTGAGCAGCGGCCAGCCGTTCCTTTCGGCGCGATCGAGGAGATCCAGCCAGCGCGGATAGTCGAGGTTGTAGCCCCATGCGACGAGCGGCAGCACCAGGTCGCAGCCATGGTCGCTGTCGAGATCGGTCCACGCCAGAGAAACGACCTCGATTCCGGCATCGCGCAGCGCGCGCGCCTCGACGTCGAACGCCCAGTCCCACGCTTCCGGATAGCCGGGCGCAGGCGTCAGCAGCGCGACCTTCATCGCGGGCCTAGCGGGCGAGGAGGACGCGGGCCTGGCTGGCAATCTGCGACAGCATCGGCAGCGTCACCGCGCCCGACACCCGGGCCCGTTCGACCAGCGAACGGAACTGCGCAATGCGCTTCGGGTTCGCCTTGACCCAGCGCTCGACGCTTTCCTCACTGTCGTCGCCGCGGGTGCGGGCGAGGAAGTCGAGGCGGAGCTGCTCGAAGTCGCGGGCCAGGCCGGCGACCAGCAGGCGTTCCCACTGGTCGGTCGGGGTGAAGGCCGAAATCTGCTGCTGTGCCCAGTCGATACCGAGCACTTCGCCGATCCGCGTGTAGGCGCGGGTCAGGGCCAGCACATCCTGTTCGCGCCGCGCCGACAGGGCGGCGAGGCCGAACACGCCGTCGAGTTCGAACAGGCGGATCAGCGCGTCGACCACGTCGTCGCTGGCGCCCATGTCGACCAGCTTGGCGCGGCGCGCCTCGGCTTCCTCGCGGACTTCCGGCCGGAGCAGGGTGCGGGCCTTCGCCGCGACCTTGTCGAGGCCCGAGCCGAGCATGTCGGTCAGCACCGAAACGTTGGTCTCACCGCCGGCGCCGCGCAGGATGTCGGCAAGGTGCGAGCGGGTCCACTTGGCGGCAATGCCGAACAGCTTGATCCGCTGCTGCTCGGTGATCGCCGCGCACTCGATGCGCCGCCACAAGGTCGGCAGGTCGAGCAGCCGTTCGGCGACGAGGAAGGCCGTCACGACATGTGGCAGGCCAACACCCTCTTCCTCGGTCATGTCGAGCGCGACGCTCGGCCCAAGGCGGTTGACCAGGCGGTTGGCGACTTTTGTGGCGATAATCTGGTTCTTCAGGCGGTGGTGCCGGATCGAATGGGCGTGCCCCTTGCGCATCGGCTCGGGGAAGGCCTCGAACAGTTCGGTTTCCATCGACGTGTCGTCACCGAGCTGCAGCTCTTCCGCCGCCGCCTGGAGCGTCAGCTTCGACATCGACAGGATGACCGCGAGCTCGGGCCGGGTCAGGCCGCGACTTTCGTTGGCGCGGCGCAGCAGCGCGTCGCTGCTGTCGAGCCCTTCGACCTTGCGGTCGAGGCGGCCGGTGCCTTCGAGCATCTCGATCGTGCGGACGAAGCCGGGCAGGCCCTGCGGCCCGCGCGATTCGGCGATCGACAGCGCCAGGCTCTGCAGCCGGTTGTCCTCGAGCACCAGCTCGCTGACCTCGTCGGTCATGCGGGCGAGCAGGATGTTGCGCTTGTCCTCGGTCAGTTCCCCTTCGCGCATTTCGCGGTTCAGCGGGATCTTGATGTTGACCTCGTTGTCCGAGCAATCGACGCCGGCCGAATTGTCGATGAAGTCGGTGTTGATCCGCCCGCCCGCGACCGAGAATTCGATGCGGCCGGCCTGGGTGATGGCCAGGTTCGCGCCTTCGCCGATGACTTTCGCTCCGACCTCGGCGCCGTTGATGCGGATCGAATCGTTAGCCGGATCACCGACTTCGGCGTTCGATTGGGTCGACGCCTTGATGTAGGTGCCGATGCCGCCGAACCAGGCGAGGTCGACAGGCGCCTTGAGGATCGCGCTGATCAGCGCGGTCGGCTCGATGGTCGATTCCTGGATGCCGAGGGCGGCCATCGCTTCCGGCGTCAGCTCGATCGATTTCTGGCTGCGCGGGACGATCATTCCGCCCTTCGACATCGCCTTGCGGTCGTAGTCGTCCCAGCTCGACCGGGGCAGGTCGAACAGCCGCTTGCGCTCCGCCCAGCTACGCGCCGGTTCCGGATTCGGATCGATGAAAATGTGCCGGTGGTCGAAGGCCGCGACCAGCTCGATCGCCTGGCTCAACAGCATGCCGTTGCCGAACACGTCGCCCGACATGTCGCCGCAGCCGACGACACGGATCGGGTCGACCTGGACGTCGGTGCCCATCTCCAGGAAGTGACGCTGGACCGAGATCCACGCGCCCTTGGCGGTGATGCCCATCGCCTTGTGGTCGTAGCCGTTCGAGCCGCCGCTCGCGAACGCATCGCCGAGCCAGAAGCCGCGTTCCAGCGCGATCGCGTTGGCGACGTCGGAGAAGGTCGCCGTCCCCTTGTCGGCGGCGACCACGAAGTAGGGATCCTCGCCGTCGTGGACGACCACGCTGTCGGGGTGCACCACCGTGTCGTTGACGATGTTGTCGGTGATGCTGAGCAGCGAGCGGATGAAGATGCGGTAGCTTTCCGTGCCCTCGGCCAGCCACGCGTCGCGGTCGGTCGCCGCGTTCGGCAGGAACTTGGGATAGAAGCCGCCCTTGGCGCCCGTCGGCACGATGACCGCGTTTTTGACCAGCTGCGCCTTCATCAGGCCGAGGATTTCGGTGCGGAAGTCGTCGCGTCGGTCGGACCAGCGCAGGCCGCCGCGGGCGATCGGGCCGCCGCGCAGGTGGATGCCTTCGACGCGCGGGCTGTAAACCCAGATCTCGCGGTACGGGATCGGGCGGGGCAACGAGGGCACCGCGCTCGAATTGATCTTGAACGCCAGCGCCTCACGCGCCGCTGGGGCGAAGGCGTTGGTGCGCAGCGTCGCGAACACCACCGCGCGCATCAGGCGCAGGATCCGATCGTCGTCGATCCCGCGGACATCGGCCAGCGCCTCGTCGAACGCCTTGGCGTGGCGAGCCATTTCGGCCTCGCGCTTGCCGCCGGCCTGAGGGTCGTGGGCAGCGATGAAATAGTCGACCAGCGCCTTGGTCGCTTCCGGTGCGCGGCGCAGCGCCTCGACCACCGTCAGCAGGCCGAACGAGACGCCGGTCTGGCGCAGGTAGCGGAACCAGGCGCGCAGCCAGACGACCGAGCGCGGGTCCAGCCCGGCGAACAGCACCAGCTGGTTGAATTCGTCGTTCTCGCTTTCGCGCGCCATCACCGCGGCGATCGAGTTTTCGACCATTTCGGCGCGGGCGACGACGTCCTTGGCGGTCGCCTCGTCGGGCAGCGCGAGCTGGAAGTCGTGGATGTAGCCGATGCCGCCGTCGAGTTCGGTCGGCATTTCGTCGATCACGCGAAAGCCGAAATTCTCCAGCACCGGCACCGCGTCCGACAGCGGGATCAGGCCCGAGCGGCTGTAGGTGTTGAGGTGCAGCATGCCGCCCTTGTCGTACCGGCCGAGGTACAGGCGCGCCCCGCGCTCGTCGCCATTGATGGTCGACAGGCGGATGATGTCTTCGGCCGCTTCGGCGCCGCGGATCAGCGAGCGGTAGGTTTCGGGAATCGCGCGCAGGTAGGTAAAGCCGAGGCGGGTCGCGCGGGCCGAGCCGACACGTGCGGCCAGCGCCGCTTCGACCGCCGGTTCCCAGCCGCGGACCATCTCGTCGATCCGCTGGTCAAGCTGCGCGACATCGGGAAGCGCGGTGCCGGGCTGCTGCTTGGAGGTGAAGCGCAGGAGCGCGAGCTCGCCGTCACCCAGTTCGACCGCCCAGCTGGTGACCTTCGAATGGGTCGACTTTTCGAGCAGGCCGATGATCGCCCGGCGGCGGGCGGTGGTCAGTTCCTCGCGCGGCAGCCAGACGAAGGTGTAGAGGTTCCGCTTCAGCGCCCCCGGCACCATCATCAGCGTCGGCCGCGGACGGTCGGCGAGGCTCATCGCGGTGGTGGCGATCGCCTTCACTTCCTCGGTGCCGAACGAAATCAGCAAGTCGTGCGGCAAGGTCGAGATGGCGTGGGCCAGGGCCTTGGCACCATGGCTCGACGGGGCGAAGCCCAGCTCGCGGTCGAGCGCGGCGAGGCGGCGGCGAAGTACCGGCACATCCTCGGCGTCGGCGCGCATCGCGGCGCTGGTCCACAGGCCGGCATGGACCGACAGCCGGTCGCCGCGGCCGACGATGAACACGTCGAGCGGGACGCGGCGGTGGACCGGCGACACCCGGTCGGCCTTCAGCGCGATGACCTTCTGCTCGCCTTCCGCCAGCCAATCGGCGGCGGCGGCGAACATGTCTTCGTTCCACAGCGGGCGGCCGTCGTCGCGCAGGATGCCCATCCCCGTCACGCATTTGCCCGAACGGTCGCATTCGAGATGCCCGAGCAGGGTGAAATTGTCGTCGGCGAGCCAGGTGAGGAGCGCGGCGCCCTCCTCGTCCTTGGCGGCCAGCGAGGCGGCGTCGGCCTTCATTGCCTCGACCATCTTGGGCCAGTCCTGCACGGCGGCGCGAACGTCACCCAGGACCTCTTCCAACTCGGCGACCACTTCCTGGCGCGTGCGCGCATCGGCGCGGTCAAGCTCGACGTAGATCAGCGATTCGGCGAGGTCGCCCTTGCCGGCCTTTTCGAGCGCGCCCTTGGCGTCGCGGTCGACCTTGACGATCGGGTGCAGCAGGCGGTGGATGGTCAGGCCGCGCGCGGCGATAGCGCCGGCGACCGAATCGACCAGGAACGGCATGTCGTCGTTGACCAGCGCAAGGCGCATGCGACGCCGGCCGGCCTCGCCTCCGGTCGACAACAGCTTGATCGCCAGTTCGCCCGGCTTGCGGACGGACGCAACGTCGGCGAGGAATTCGGCGATTTCGCGCCGCTCCCCTTTTTCCAGCCCCTCGAGATCCTTGGGAAGGACGTTGGATAGGAGGGCGTCCTCGAGAGAGTCGAGGGTCGCCGCCGAGACGCGCTGATGGGCCGTCATTATTGCTCCGAGGAGGTCATGAGAAGTCGGCGGGCGGCCTAGGCCTCTCGGGCAGCGAAGGCAACAGGGTGAACGGCGGGTTTAGTCCGCAGCCCGGCGAAGGAGGCGCTCGAGCAGAGCCGAATCGGCGACCAGCTGGACCGCTTCGTGGACACCGTCGGCATTGCGGCGGGTCAGCACGATGGCGAATTCCTCGTTGGTGGCGAGCTGGCGCAAGTCGATGCCCGGCGCACGGCGAAGTGCGGCACGGCCTTCCTCGACCTTGTCGACCGCCGGATCGCCAGCCGGACGGCGCGCCTTGCGCTCCGCCGCAACGAGGCCCTTCAAGCCACCTTCGGCCTGCTCGACGAAGTCGGCGAAGCCACCGAAATCGACCGCCTCGCGCTCGGCGAAACTCAATGCGGCGGCAAATTCGGTCAGGCGGGTCTTGTCGTAATCGGCGCCGAAGACAAGCTTGACGATCGGCGTCATCGGCGCTCGGGCCTGCGCCTTGACCCCTGCATCGTCGAGGATCTCGGCATAGTCTTCGGGCACGCGCTTTGCGGCGACTGAGAAATCGTAGGCCATCGCCAGCGCGCGGTAGAGCGCGGCCCGGCTGCGGCCGTCGGCCTGCTTGCAGACCTCGGCGCTCTCGCGCGCGGCCCACAGGCGGTCGGCAAGGCCGGCATCGTCATCGAGTTCGACCGGCGCGGGGTCGTCGAGTTCGAGCGGCGCTTCGGTCCCGGCCTCGGGATCGAGCGTCACGCCCATGTCGGCCAGGGCCTGGATGGCCCAGGCCTCTTCCGGATTGTCATCCGGCGCGACTTCCTCGCCTGGCGCGCGGGTCAGCAGCATCGCCTTCTGGCGACGTTCCTGGCTGGCCTGTTGCGCGGCCTCTTCGGCGTAAAGCTTGTCGAGCACTTCCTGCTCGTCCTCGCGCTCGGCGGTCAGGCGCGGCAGCGCGGGAACGATGGTCTTTTGCGCCTCGTTCGCCTCGCCCTTGTCCTTCCAGTTGATCACACCGTAGACGAAATCGATGACGTCGCCGTCGCTGCTGAACGGCATCAGGATGCCGCGATAGCTGATTTCGTGGCCGCGCTGGTTGACGAACTCGGCCTCGAATCCGACCGGCGCGCGGGTCGCGATGATCTGGAAGTGATGGTCGGTCAGCCGCGACAGCAGCGAGCGGCCGGGCACGTCCGAAATCGAATTGATCTCTTGGACGCCGATCTCGTCCTTGATCGCCTGGCCGACGAAGGGCGTGGCGGGATCGTTCAGCTTGCCGGTCAGGTCGACGATGACGCTGTGCGGGCCGAAATCCTCGATGTCCTTCGAATCGAGATCCTGGATGGACGGAAAATCGCGGCCGTCGAGCAGCGAACACCAGTAATTGTAGGCGCGCACGTGCATGCGGCGCTCGTCGCTGCCGATCTCGACCGCGCGCGAACCGGCCCGGGCCGGTGCTTCAGCTGCGGTCGACGAGGGCATGCTGTCGCTTGCCGCAGACGCGTCGAAACCGCTGCCGTGATTGTAATGGCCGTCCAAGGTGCGAAAACCCCCGCATTCCTCCAGTTCTCCCGCAAATTGACCAAGAGGGGTTGCGAAACCGTTAAGCATATCCGCTCAACCCCGCCCACTTGCAGGCCGCATCGGGCGCTGTTAGGGGGCCGCTCACACGTCCGCCCCAAGGCGGGCCGGGCCGCTTTAGCTCAGTTGGTAGAGCACCTCATTCGTAATGAGGGGGTCACAGGTTCGAGTCCTGTAAGCGGCACCACCTTTTCAACTGCCGGTGACAAGGGCGAGCAATTCCCGTCCTACTAAACGAGGCCATGCTCATGGGTTTCGAGTGGGTCACATCTCTGCGCTTAACGTAGGAGAGCCAGGTCGCGGCTGGATAACGTCCCTGTAAGATTACTTAATCGAGGATTGCGATTGCGAGCGAAGCAAAATTCAATCTTCGCGATAATTCCGTATCGACAATCGGTCTAAAGTCGTGGCGGGCACGAGTTTGTAGTGACGTTCGTCGACCACCCGAATTTCGTCGTCCTGTAACGATAATTCAAACAGAGCGATCACGCCCCCATCCATAAATTGCGCCGCAATTGCCCTGCAGCGCATTCCTGGGAATTTCTGCTCGACCCATCGAATATCTTGAGAAGTTTGAACTATGCCGATTTGATCACGACCCCCTTTTGCTTGCACAGGGATCACGTAATGGCAGCCGTGTTTATCGAGACCGACGTAAAGTTCGTCTATCTCGATTTGACCGAGGCCTTGGACTGTCGTCCGAAGATGGTTCTGAAGGCTGTACGTCGTTAGCCCGAGGAACGTGTCGATAAGCCTATTGTATCTGACAATAGCGAGAAGGGCTTGCTCGTCATCGAGGGCATAGGCTCGTATAATCTCGGGCGTGGCGTCCGGTATAGCTGTACGGATGAGATCAGCCCTCGGTTCGATCCGGTTAACCCGAACAAGCTTGAATCTATAGCGCGACCTCCCCGCACCTTCGATGATCCATTCACTGCCCGGCGGCTGCGTAGCAAGCACACTCTCGGGAAGTGGCGTTCTGTAGCGGATTGAATAGATTACGTCGCCCAAGTTACGTGGGAGAACGATTCCTTGGAGTTCGGCCATCGTTTCAAGTTCTGAACGGGCAAACTCGAACTCGGTCACGCCAGCCGCGTAATGATCGAAGAAAATATTCTCGATTAGAGACGCGTACCGATTTAAAGTTACGCTGCTACCCACGCGCCGAGACTTTCAGCGCTTCTATTTCAGCTTCGATGTCCGCTTGTTTGCGTTTCTTCGCTCCGCTCTTGCGGTCGCGCCTCGAGTTCGGAACTGGGACGTCAAAGTGTTTAGCCGCCGCTGACATTTCCATGCTCAGCAGATCTGCGTTCCCAAGCTCGAGTTGCTCGATCGGCCTTGAGGGGGAAATTCCCAGTGCAGTGAGAACCTGACCAGCAATTGCTCGAGCAAGGGGAGGGGCAACCGCGTTGCCGATTTGTCGAGCACCATGCCACTTTGTGCCATGCAAACGGAACCAGTCCGGAAAGCCGTGAAGACGCGCCATCTCTCGGACAGTCACGCAACGTTTATGCGCATAATGGATTGGCCGCGGGCTAGTAAAGGCGCCTCGAGCACCGTCCGTGCCGGCCCGCAAGGTATTTGAAAGGCCGTCAGGAGAAAGCCGGAAAAACCGGCTGATGGGCTCGACCGCACCGGGAATCGTCTCGCCAAATCGACGCCGCGAAATTTCTGAATGACTCGTTCTAGCACTCGAAGTGAGTAACCCTGGATCCCAATTGCGCACGTAGCCGAAATGCCATGAATCATTGTTTAGCATGCGCAGTTCGGCGGCGTATCGACTGGGCTGCTTAAATGCGGAAGTGCGAACGGCGTCCTTCTGCTTCAAGCTTTCGAACGCGTCTGCGTTTGGTAAGTCGTCCAAAGCGTCTCGGCAGCTTGGCCCTGTCGGCAAATCTGAGACCGCTCGACGCCCGTCAGCTGGCGAAGTTGTGGGCGCTGGATAGGACGGAAGTTCGGTTCCCTTTTTTGCCCCAATCAAAATTAGTCGCTCTCGATGCTGAGGGACGCCGAAATGGGCGGCGTCAAGAACCTTCCAAGGCTCCCGAACGGCATATCCTGCCGCTTCGAAAGCTTCCACGATTTCGTTCAAAAACTTCTTGTGGCGGCCAACTGTGAGACCTTTGACATTCTCGAAGACGAAAGTGCGGGCATTAAGCTCCGAGACAAGGCGAACGAAATGAAGCACCAAGCTATTGCGCGGATCGTCAAGCGCCCGTTGCCCTATCATTGAGAATCCCTGGCAAGGAGGCCCGCCGAAAACGCAGTCTACAGGTCGCGCGCCTATACCGGCCGCCAGGCGGATATTCGCTCCAGTCAGATCGGCGACCGATCGAGAGATAACTTTGGTATGTGGAAAATTATATTCGTGCACGGCGCAATGCACGGGGTCGACTTCTACCGCAGCTACGACATCGAACCCGGCCTGTTCGAATCCGAGGCTCATTCCGCCGGCCCCGGCGAACAAATCAATTCCAATGGGTCTCATGTGAGCTGTCTCGCGCTAGTCCGATCTCTCGTCGTAGCAGGCGCGCCACCGGATGTCGATCGGGTTTTTACGGGCGAACTAAAAACTCACGAAGCCGGCGGGCGAGGCTTTCTTCGTCCTGAATTTCACATTGCCAGACCGTAAGCGATGCCCATCCCGCGCGATCTAATGCTTCAATCTTTCGTTCGTCGCGTTCGCGATTCATACTCAGTTTCGGCCCCCAATAATTTTCACGGGACTTCGGGGCTCTCCCTTGAGAGCATCCATGGCCATGCCAAAAGCAGCCATTTACGAAGATAACCTTTTGGTACTTCGGGAAGACAATGTCGGGGGTGCCAGGGAGATCCTTCCTGTGCAGTCTGAAGCGATAGCCCAATCCATGAAGCAAGCGCCTCACAGCCAGCTCCGGCGCGGTATTTTTCGATTTTACCCGCGCCATCAAAGCGCTTCTGCTCTCTTTACTCCTATTGTCTGCCACGCTGGCCCCTCTTCACAAAACCATCAGGGCAAGTCGGCCCCCATTTGGGCGCCATACCGCTTCTCCGCGGCGTCGAGAGTCGCCTGAAGAGTGCTGATCGGGCGCAGTTCATCGGCATCAACTGTCAAACGATCACCATGACCGTAATTTCGCGCGGTGGAGCATCGCTCGAAAGCTCTGCGTCCGATCCATCCCAGGATCCTCATCTGCCGCTTGCCCTCTGCTTGGACTAGGATAGCAATGTGCGAACGAAATGGGTGCAAAATGTCGAATTTTAGATGAGCCGGCTTATAGGATGTTGTCTGGACATCGATCCTAAAGCGTCCCACGATAAAATCGGCTCCACCGTCGCCTCGAACACTTTCACTTTCGTTTAGCTCCCAGTGCAAAGCGCGAGCAACAGCAACTTCACCTTTTGCGCCAATTATATGGACCCCTAGCGAAGTAGCGAAGACGCCTGATTTGAAGTTTCTCGTGCTGGCAAATGTCTCTTTTTTCTGCTGTCTCGTCAGTGCGATCCGCTCAGCAATCGCCAACTCCCGCTCACTGAGTTTCACAACGATCATACGTTTCTCGGCCTCAACTTGCGAACGCAAGAAGATTGGGAGCGTAGAGGTGAATTTCACGTAGCTCAACTCGAGCATTGCGATGTCTTTAAGGGTTTGGCACCACCGCTAATGCGTGAAGGGGCTCGCTATGGCGAATTTGATGATCGGTCAGATCCTCCGTTATCCGAAGGACTGGAAGCCGGCGGAGCCCGTAGTCGACGAGCACACAAATTTTTGGCACGTCACTCATTCGTCTGGCGCCAATCGCGCTCAACTTGAAAAAGGGATCAATCCGATAGGGCCCATTGCGGGGCCCGATGGACCTCGTCGGCCTGCGATCTTGATCTCCAGCAGCCCGGATAGAGTGGGCTCTGTTCAGACGCCGTGGCATGATGTCTTTGACGTCGACAACGGCCGGATCCGCTATTTCGGTGACGCCAAAACTCCCGGCGCCGATCCGGCAAAAACGCCGGGAAATAAGCTTCTATTGGCCACGTTCGCCACGCATGCCGCTGTCGAGCCGCATGAGCGTGAAGCTGCGGTTCCATTGATTTTTTTTCAGCGAACATCTGTGGGCGGACGAAGGAAAGGCTTCGTACTGTTTCAGGGCGTAGGCGTAGTTGAGCGTGCCGAGCTCGTGACACAGTACGATCCGCGCACCAGCCAGTCTTTTGCGAATTTTGTCTACGATTTTGCGGTGTTTTCCATGAGCGCCGAGCATGAAACTTTCAGTTGGGATTGGATAAACGCTCGTCGGAGTAATCAGCTGACCGACGCTGCGTGCAACAAGCTCGCCCCTCAAGCTTGGAGGAATTGGCTGAAAGCGGGGGTAACTTCCATACCGAGGAACCGGCGGCAGACGTTCCGCCGACATGTATGGAAGCCAATCGATCAGCTTCCGGCCTCCGGCTCAAAGACGGAGTTGGTCCTTGCCCAGATATATGGGCACTACCACACCAATAAGCACGGGTTTGAGTCCCTTGCCTTTGCCATCACACGGCACGTCCTCTCACAGACTAGCGGCAAGTTCGTTGATGGCTGGATTACACCCGCCAGTGGAGACGGAGGCGCCGATTTCATCGGAAGGCTGGATATCGGCAATGGTTTTGGAGCAGTGCGTCAAATTGTCTACGGGCAGGCAAAATGCACCTCGCCCAAGTCAGGCGTTGACGGGAAAGATATCGCAAGAACGGTCGCTCGCCTGAAACGCGGATGGTTCGGCGTCTTTGTTACCACCTCCTATTTTTCGGAACCCGTCCAACGAGAGATTCTTGAGGACGAGTACCCTATCCTCTTGATTGGAGGCCGCACCGTTGCCGAGATCACATTCCTCCTCTCGAAGGACCTAGGATTCTCCACAATTAGTGGATTCTTACAGAGTCTCGATCAAACGTATGAATCTCTGAAATCGAGACGTCGTCCAGAAGAGATTCTCCATTTCTAATTAAGTCTGCATGCAGCGACCCCAACGAGGATAAGTATGGCGAAGGACGCACCCCCGAACCAAGCAAAAGCAGCCCCGAGCAAAACGTTCTTCGTGAATATGCTAACTCGGGACATCGAGTTGAAAGATACATTACTCGATCTGCTCGATAATTGTGTCGATGGAATTCTACGAAATACAGATCCGGACTTAGAAACTGATCGCCCATTCTCGGGCTATTTTGCAGAGTTTACGATCGGACCGGACAGCTTTGAACTCCGGGACAATTGTGGGGGCATCCCTATCGATCTGGCGAAGGAAAAGGCGTTCGCGATCGGTAGACCGGACACCATCACCGGGGACGAGGGAATCGCAACAGTCGGCATGTACGGGATTGGCATGAAGCGAGCGATCTTCAAGCTAGGTCGTCACGCGATCATTGAATCCTGGAGCGATTCGCCGTTCGAAGTCGTAATCGACAAGAGGTGGATGGCGAGCGACCTTTGGTCGCCTCTCCCGATGACACTCTTAACACAAAGCAAGCTAGCGGAACGTGGGACCCGGATCTTTGTAAAAGACCTAAATGAGAGCGTCAGACTCGAGTTCGGCGTAGAAAATTTCATCTCGGATTTCACAATCGCCATCTCACAGGTCTATTCTCTCATTATTGAAAAGGGGTTCAGCGTCTTCGTTCGCGAGAAGAATGCCGCATCACGTGGAGAAGCCGTCCCTCCAGCCGCTTTCAAGCTTTTGGAAAGTCGCGAAACCACCGGAGACGCCATTCTGCCAGTTGTTTTTGCCGGAAATATTAAAGGCGTCGACATCGAGGTTATCGCCGGCCTGTACCGCGAGCTGCCAAATGAGGAGGAGCGGGAGGCGGAGGAGGAAACACGGGGCAAAAAGGACGACGCAGGCTGGACCGTCGCTTGCAATGATCGAATTGTCATTTGGAAGGACAAGTCACGGCTCACCGGATGGGGAGAAGCGTCCGTTCCGAATTTTCACGGGCAATTCATCGCCATTACCGGAATTGTTCTGCTGAGCTCGAAGGATCCCCACTTACTCCCATTGACGACCACGAAAAGCGGAGTCGACGCGGGGTCTGATATCTTTTCATTCGCAAAAGATATGATGCGAGAGGCGACAAAACTGCTCGTCGATTTCACAAATAAATGGAAGCGCTTCGAGGAAGACCTAGAGTCAATCTACAAAGACACCGAATACGTCGGTTTGCAAGCAATTCGAGAGAGCGTCGCCATGCGGCCGTCAAAGCCTTGGTCTAAGATGGACGGCATCGCCCGTTATTGGCCGAAGCTCCCTCTCCCGAAGAAAGAACAAACCAGTGCTCGTGTCAGCTTTGTTGCCAAAAAGAGCGATATCGCGGTACTCTCTGAAGCGTATTACGGCCAATTGAACATTGCAGCCAAATACGTCGGAGAAGAAGCTTTCAATCGAGAGTTGGCTCGCCATTCTGAGGTGGCGGAATGAACGGCCAACGTGCCGACATGTCCCGAAAGATGGTGAAAGCTATCGATGGCCGCATCTTGGTCGATCTGCTAGCCCGTTTAACCCGATTCACTTCGCTAGAGGGCTATGCGTTTGCGGGCATGTCGGACTTCGCTTTAGAAGATCATAGACTAGTCAATCGGCGGCTCGGACTTGATCGCCTACTTTCCTTCGACGACGAAAAGATTGTCGTGGACCGTCAGCGGTTTAATAAGCCGACGGAAAATACTCGATGCACTATCCGGACGTTGACTGATTTTGGTCAGGACTGGCCGACCGTCATCGCCGAAGAAGGCCTGGACGACGCCCGAGGTTACATTCTCTCCATTCGCCAGAATGACCCGGAGAATATTGGGCAACAGATTCGAGAATTCTCCGAAATAGCCGGCAGTCTTCCACTGCACGGTGTAATTCGCGTACTGCTAAAACTCGATTTCGATGCATGGGCGGGGCCCCAGTCGGTAGACGGCAAGCCTCAAACGCTCGAAGCAAGGCAAGCCCGCGCCCTCATTTTTTTGAAAGATCAGATCGGGGATTTCATCGACGCGCGCAAGAAACCAAAAGATCTCGCTGGCTTAGGCCTGGCCAAGCTCTTGACCCATGCTTACGGAAGTGCCGCTGCGCGCACGGTAGGAACAGCGACTGGCAACGTTCTCGAGCCGCTCTCTGTCACATTGTACTCGGGAGTTTCAGCATATCTTTCAATCACGGGTATTGTCATAAGACAGGCCGAAAGAAGGAAATTGAGAAATAAGATGAGCTCGAATAGCTGGGCTTTTATATCTCAGTCGTGGGATGACCTAAACGAAGTCGTCCTTTCTGAACTATCTACAAGAGAGACTTTGGCTATCGAGTATTCTTCTGCAAGAGGAAAAGATGCAGTCGATAGTCAATTGGGTTTCGATATCGACGAAGCGACCGGCGAAACAGGATTCTTTAAGAGTTTTGTTAGCGTGTATCCGTATCTTCCTAAATTACTGATGGCGGATATCTAGTAACCTACCGGATCCTCGGTAACAGCAACTCGTCTGCGATGGGAACATCCGTTCTCCTAATGACGAGGTCAGGTTTGTCTGCGTGCAAACGTTTAGCTGAGGAGTTGAAGTAGCGGATCAGCCAAAGATACTTTGCCAGAACCAGTGAGTTCGGCTTATGGGAATTCGCTCCTTTGATTATTACGTCGCGAAAAGTTGCCAGCGATGAGCGATGTTGGGTTTTGCTCATTCCGGTTCGACGGACGCTATGGATGTAGTCGACGAACCAGATCCCGTCCCCGCCTAGCTTGAGATGTTCCTTAAACGATGAAATCAATCTTCTCCGTTCTGTAATCGTCTGCGCACTGCCAAAATGCGCGCGTATGGTTGTAATAATCGCCGGGTCGATGACGATCCTTGGAACACCCGCCAACTTTGATTCTAGGCCGTAAGCGCGGATAAAACCGGGGCCAAACGCGCGTCCGGGACTTGTCGCGGCTTCGCCAATCGTGGTCCCTCCTCGGATCAAAATCCCTAGCGACATCAAATCCCATTGAGCCTTGGCCAGTTCTTTGATTTCGTCGAGGAGTGCTTGCGCAGATTCCTCCTTCTTGGCCGGCCGCACTCGCACCACACTATCCGAGAATGACAGGATATCGGTCTTGTCCGACCCATCTCCGGTTGGAGCCGCGGCTGTTTGCTCAATTGCATCGAGCATCTGCGTAATCTCGTCCGCGCCCCTCGAGGTGACGATGTTCGAAAAGCCCAAGATGTCTAGGAAGGTGACGATCGAGTTTCGGTATGGTCCCGACATTCGGACTTGAGCCCTTTCTAATCACGTGCGCCCAATAGATTTCGCTCAATAAAAGCGGCGCCCAACGCATCATCGCTCATAGCGATTCAGATTCATAACAGGAGAATTTATGCTTTCCATTCGAAATGGGGAGGAGTTCGCTCGTGCCCTTCGCGCCCCAATAGATCCAGACATAAAGGCTTTACTCAAAATCAGACTGGAACAACTACGCGAATGTGACTTGCCCGAAACTGCACATATTGGAGTGGTCGAACACGGCGATGACGATCAGACCGCAACGGCCGCGTTAGGGTTTTCAATATTCACGAACCAAGTCGACGGTTCACGGTTCGGAGAGTGCGATTTTTGCCCAAGCGCTGAGTGGATCGCCGACCATGGCTTTTGCTTCGAGGCAGTCTTCATATTTGACGATAGCGGATTTGCGCACGTTCTGATCGTGCCCAAGCAGCCATTCATCGATCAAAGAATTTTGGCGTTTTGCGAGCAATTCTCTCTCAGCGCTGCGTAACGCGATCCGTGCGGCCCTCCCAGGCGAACCCGTTCACTTAATAGATTGATCCGGGCGCTGCCCAGACATCGCAAACTACCAAATCCTGACCGCCACCGAGCGGCTTCTCGCGTCCGTCGGATCCCCCGGCCGGGCGCTTTTTCATGCCTTGAAAGGAACACCACATGCTTTCGTTTCACGACGCTTCCGCCATCGCGGGAGCACCCAATGCCCTGCCTGCCAACGCCGTTCTCCAGCAGCTCATCGCCGATCGCGTTCACGATTGGATGACTACTGACCTCATGGCTCTCACCAACCTAGTGATTGTCCAGGCTGGCGATTCCGAAGATCGGCTAATCGAGGAGATCGCGTTTACACCTCTCGCGAACGCCATCGACGGCCAACGCTTCGGCTCAACGTCCTTCGAGCCTTCGTGGGACTGGCTGGAGCGCCACGATGGCTGGTTCGAAATGATCGTAACGGTCGGCAACGACGGCTTTGCGTTTGTCCTGTTCATCGAAGACAGCGCCGGCCTCGACCCGGCACTCCATCGCTTGTGCGAAACATACGCTCCCGCCACGCGCCAGTAGATCCATCTTATATGAAACAGGAGGAAGCCATGCGTTTCCTGGCCTTCCTGATCGTCGCCGGCGTCATCCTTAGCGTAGCTAAGGCTCTGACGTTCGTGCTGATCTTACTTATCGCCCTGTCGCTCATTTGGGCAGTGCTGACCAAGCCGTACGAGCTCGCCGCCTTCGTCATTCTGACGGCTCTTTGCGAAATCGTTACGGCGCACCCTTTGGTCGCCCTTCTCGCGGGCTTCACGCTCGCGGCTCTGATTGTGTGTCGGCAGTTGGATTCGATCGAATCTAACACATCGTCGGACGCTAAGTCGCCGACTCGAGATTAACTCGAGAGCTCATCCCATCTCACACGAACGGGCCGTTTAAAACAGCACTCGGCCTCATCAAGGGCCAAGACTCGTCAGGAGGGTGCGGCGGAGTGTCCATTCTATCGATCGGAACGTCGAGAACTGTGCCAGGGTGAACGTTTCCGCCCCAATTCCATTCGAAAATATTTTTTCAAATGGGGAAGATCGATAAATGGGCGCTTCAACCTATCTGACTGTAATCAGACGAGAAATCATGGGCTGCGGGGCTTGACGGAAAGATTTGTGCGCGGAAATCGGGTGTTGCCGATCGAGAGGGTTGGCACCCTGGGCATCGCAGGGTTTCTTTGAAACGGTCAGGCGACGCCACTGACCGAACTGACAGGACAATACGGTGCGGCGTCGACGGTCGGCGCGGCATCGAAACACAGAATGAAGGACATCGAAAAATCAAACGAACAATCGAACACTAGACTACCGACAAAGGTCGACCCCGCCGGATTCCCCCACCCGCCTAGCGCCGGTGGAAAGGCCGTTCCGGCCACAATCGAAAACGTTGCGCATCTCTTGATGGAAAAGGGCATCCAGGCTCGCTTCAACATCGTCAAGAAGCGACTGGAATTGAGCCACACATCAGGCGCAACGGTCTCAATGAACGAGGTCGCAAGCCTCGCCTTGCTGAACGGCATCGGGACAAACTGGCTCTATCCGTTTGTCGGTGAGCTTGGGTCAAGGAACCCGTACAGCCCAGTCGCTACTTGGATTGGCTCTAAGCCATGGGACCACAAGGACCGTTTGCAGGAACTCTACGACACCGTCCGGGAAACGAAGGAATATCCGGCCGGGTTGAAGGAAATCCTTCTACGAAGGTGGCTCCTCAGCGCCACCAAAGCTGCTCTCGCCAACGGGCCCTTCAGGGCGCGTGGAGTGCTCACGTTTCAGGGCCCTCAGGGTGTCGGGAAAACGAGTTGGATTTCCGCACTTATGCCGAAAGGACGACTGCGGGAAGACAGCCTCTTGCTCGATCACCACCTTGACGGATCCAACAAGGATTCGGTCATCAACGCGATCAGCCACTGGATTGTGGAAATCGGAGAATTGGACAGCTCGTTCAAAAAGGATGTCGCCCGATTGAAGGGCTTCCTAACGAACGACTGTGACAAGCTCCGCAAGCCATATGGAAGGGACGTTGAAGATTACCCGCGTCGCACCGTCTTCGCAGCGACGGTCAACGAGGAGCGCTTCCTAGTCGATCACACTGGCAACAGCCGATGGTGGACGATCGCGGTGGAAAGTTTCGACTTCCAACATGGGATCGACATGCAGCAAGTCTACGCGCAGCTGGCGGTCGCCCTTGATGGCGAAGATCAGTGGTGGCTGACCCAAGCCGAAGAGAAGCGGCTTGCCGACTATAACCAGCGCCACCGCAGCACTACCTTGATCGCGGAATTGTTCGCCGACGAGGTGGACATAGAACGGGCCGGCAATGGTCCGTTTATGACGCCTACTGAGGTGCTTCGCCGGATCGGCGTTGAGAAGCCCACAAATGCCCAATGCAAGGAATGCGGCGGGCTTCTGCGCGAATTGATCGGTCGACCAAGTCGGATTCACGGCAGAGACAAATGGCGGGTACCTTGGCGCGATCCTACCGACCGTGTTCCAACGAGCGTTACGCTCCGAGGGCCGTGGGCTGAGCTAAGCGAGGAACCGGTCTTTTGAATCGAGGTGGGGGCAGGGGGCGGCAATCCGCGAGAGTTCCGTCTTCTGCTCCCCCTTCCCCCCACCATAGGCAATCCGTTGGGAGCTCCAACGGAAACCAAGGCACCCAGCGGCGAACTTCGGCGCAGCGCCTCCATCCAGCCTCATAAGGCGCCATTCCGGGCCCTCCCGGTACGCGCGCCCACTCCTGCTCCGCGCCACGCGTCGGGGCTCCAACAAATTCAAATCTCGAAGGAGGGCAAAAATGCCCAAGCACAAACTCGATCCGACCTTTTGCCTTGTGGCTCAATGCAAGGCGGGGTCACGGAAAACAACTTTCTGGGACACGCAAATCTCTGGGTTCATCCTTGAGTGTCGCTCGTCCGGCGGCAAAACCTACGCGCTACGCTACCCTGACCTCGACGGTACTCAGCGTCAGTACAAAATAGGCCGCTTCGAAGACATTAAGTTCAAGGACGCCAAGGAGGTCGCGAGGCGCCTCCGGTCTCAGGTCGTGTTGGACGGCAATCCGGCCGCTGAGAAAGCGGAGAGAAAGGCTGTTCCCACCTTTGGGGAAGTCGCAGTTCAACACCTCGCCCACGCAAAGACCTACCAGCGCCGCTACGACGGCACGGAGAGCAACATGCGGTGTCACATCCTTCCTCGCTGGGGAAAGACGCGGCTTACTGACATCAAGTCCCAGGACATCTCTAGATGGCTATCGGAAAAAGAGAGCTCTGGCCTCAAGCCGGCTACGGTCGACAAGATTCGGGTCATCGCTAGCCGCACGTTCGAACTCGGGCGAAAGTGGGGAATCCCGGGAGCCGAGAATAATCCCTTTCGTGGCATACCTCGACCTAAGTACAATAACGCCCGTGACGTTTTCCTCACCGCGCATCAGGCGCAGAACTTGGTTGCGGCTGCCGAAAAGTCTCCCAACAAGCAGCTGAAACCGGCTATTCAGTTGTTTCTCTACACCGGTGTGCGGAAGGCGGAACTGCTCAAAGCGCAGTGGCAGCACATCGACCTGGAGCGCCGCGTTTGGCACATCCCTATGACGAAGAACGGTAAGAACCGGTACGTTCCTCTCTCTAAGCCCGCCATCGACGTTCTCAGCGCTTTGCCTAGGTTCGAGAATTGCCCGTATGTTTTGCCGAACCCCGACACACGTAAGCCGTTCGTTTCGCTCAAAAGGGCGTGGGACACGGTGAGGGTAGAGGCAGGGCTACCGCACGTTCGGATTCATGATCTAAGGCATTCTGCCGCATCGTTCATGATCAACGCCGGCATCGACCTTTATGCGGTCGGCAAGGTGCTCGGTCATACCGATGTGGCGTCCACGATGCGTTACAGCCACTTGGCCAACGAGACGCTGATGGCAGCGGTGGAAGCGGGTGCCGCGCGCATGAATGGGGACTCGCATGGCGTCCAATAGTGTGAGCGACATCCGCGAGAGGGCTGTCGATGTCGGCGAGACGTTCGGAAGACTTCGTGCCCTCCTCGGAGAAATCGCTGCATCCTGCTCGAAAAACGATCAGGTCATCGTCCTGATAGCCGCGTGTATCGAGGAGGGATTCAATCGCGGGCCACGCATAACCGGCGCACTTGAGATGCTAGGTTTCAACAAACGCCATGTCGGCATGACGTTGATCGACCGAGCTCAACCGGGCGATGGTCAGTGGTGGTCTAAAGGCGAGGACGGCGTCTACCGGCTGATATCGCAGCCATCACAGATGGACGGCCCAGGAGAGCCCTAAAAAGGATTGAGTGGGGCGGCAGGAGGTCAAATTCTGTCGTCCCGCCCAACCAAAGCACGTTCGCAAGGCAAACGCCGGATGCGGAAGGCGACGCAGTTTGGGAAAGGCTTGGGTCGGTAGGCAGACTTGTCGCCAAGAACGTTCAGAATGCCTGAAAACTAACGAAAATTGCGAATCCTAGACACCCCTTCGTAATGAGGGGGTCACAGGTTCGAGTCCTGTAAGCGGCACCACCATCTGACAATTGAAGGCGTCACACGCGATTCTGGCGAACTCTCGCCAGCCTTTTCGTGCGTTCGCCATTTTCTGGTGCCCAATCGAGTCGACGCGTTCTTCCGTTCGTTTGCAAGTTTGCGGACTATACTGGGCTTCATCGGAGAGCTACCAAGCCATATTCCTGATGCACACCTCAGAGGACCTTTCGATGGGCGACGACTATTCGAACGTGGCGATGGCGCAAACCGGTGAAACTCCCGCGCCGGGCGGAGGCGTGTTTCCTGGATGGGTCGATAGCGATGAAGCGCTCGCCGTCCTTGAGCGGCTCGAACTGCCAGATTGGCAGCGCAAAGGGCTCTTGGAAATTATCACCTCCGGTCTGACCGTCCTGCCGTCCAAGGTGCCGGCCGAGTTGTGCGAGCGAACGATTGCCGATTATCGCGCCTGGTCGGAAGAACGCCCCGACTTGGTCGACAGCTATCGCGATGCGACGGGGCGCGAGGGTCGATTGGTGAATTTCCACATGTCCTCTGACGCCGAGATGGAAATCGTCACGAACAACGAGGTTTGCAGCTTTATCGATCTGATGTTCGGTGAGCCGAGCGCGGTCTATACGTCGCTGACGTTCAAATACGGCACCCAGCAGGCGATCCACCGGGATACGCCGCATTTCGCGACTTGGCCGAAAGCCCGTTTCTGCGGTGCCTGGACCGCGCTCGAGGATGTCGATCCCAGCGCCGGCCCTCTCGCCTATTGCGAAGGTGCGCATCGTTTCCCCATCGACGAAGACGAGATCTTCCAGCGAATCCTGCAGGAAAATCCGGGCGCTGACCCCGCCGCCGTGTCGAAACATGCGCTCGGGAATTACGATGCGGTGGTGATTACCGAAAGTCCGAACCATGGCACGCTCAAGACGCGGCCGATCAAGCAAGGCGATGTCCTGATCTGGCATGCGAACCTACCGCACGGCGGTTCGATTGCCGACGATCCCTTCCGAACCCGCTGGAGCGTCGTGGCTCACCATTCTCCGGTCAGCGTACAGGTTTATCCTTCGCCCGAATTCTTCAGCTACGCGGCGAATGGTCCCCCTCCGCCCAAGTATGGCTTTTTCGAGCGTTTCGGCCGCACGGTCGCTTCATCAGGGGACACGACGTTCATGTGATGGGAGTCAAGAAGACTCAATTCCTTCATGCCGTCATTGCG
The DNA here is from genome assembly GCA_023391375.1 of Pseudomonadota bacterium. Classification (GTDB taxonomy): domain Bacteria; phylum Pseudomonadota; class Alphaproteobacteria; order Sphingomonadales; family Sphingomonadaceae; genus Sphingomicrobium. Next base: position 102,133 of record JAEWBB010000013.1, read on the forward strand.
ACGGAGCCGGTTTCCGGCACGAGAAGATGATCGGCCACATCAGCCCGAACGAATACGGGTTGTTGTTGCTCACATAACCCTCGCAAATCGAGTGATCGACCACCATCTCCGCTTCGAAACCAATCTCGGCGAGATTTTCCACCAGTTCGAGACCAAACTCGTAGAAGACCGGCACGCCTTCGGCGCGGAGCGGATCGCCATGAAAAACGGGTCCGTTCGTAAAAAGGAGCTCGCCTTGGCTATCGAGATAAGCGCGCCGTTGGTGCTTCTTCTGCGTGTAGACTGGGCACGCAAATACGCACCGACCGCCCGGCCGGAGAACGCGGAAGACTTCGGACATGCCGCGGAAGGGATCGGGGACATGTTCCAATACGTCTGCGTGAACGACGAGGTCGAAACTGTCACTGTCGAACGATATACGCTGCATGTCTTCGTTGCGGATCGTCATGCCGTTCTGCTCGAACGACGCGCCCGGCGCCAGATGCGCACCGCCAAATTCGACTGCCATGAGGTTCCCGGCTCGCGCCGAAAACCAGTCATGGAGGAGTGTGACGCGCTCGAAAAGCAAGGTATCGCCGTCGCTCAGTGCCTGTCCCGCCTCCCGCAACACATGATCGATCAAGAGTCGGAACCGGGAGGAAAACAGGCAACGGTCGCAGACCACCGTGTCCCGAAGATCGACCCAGTCGCCATTTTCAGGTTGGCGTACGAATCCGGTCGTGAAATCACGACATACCGAGCAGAACAGCGGGATCGTCAGGGAGTTGGCGATGAATTCATCGATCGATGCGCGAACACGCTCCGCAGCCGTGAAATGGGCAAGCAATGCGTCGGGATCATTTGTTCGAAACATCTGTCTACCTTGGTCTACGCGCGGGCGCAGGCCCTAGCCCGACGACGCGTGGAAGTAAAAGACGCTACCCTCGATGTTCGTTCTGCGGCTGCCCCCCTTCTCTTGTCGAACCGAAAAGGCCTAAGGGCGGCGCATGCCGACTTCGCCTTCAGCCACGCCTTCGACTTTACCGCCGGCGCCCCTACCCGGCATCGGCGCGATCCTTGCCGTATCGAGCGCCAAGGGCGGGGTTGGCAAATCGACCGTCACGGTCAACCTGGCTGCCGCCTTGCAGCGGATGGGCAAGCGCGTCGGCATCCTCGACGCGGACATCCTGGGCCCGAGCGTTCCCGGCATGCTCGGCATCACGATGGACGAACCGCCCAAGCCGGGGACGAACGGCCGCATCACGCCGCCCGAGGGCCATGGTATCAAGGTCGTGTCGATGGCCATGTTCAGCGGCGACGACCAGCCGATGATGCTGCGCGGCCCAATGGTCGGCAAATATCTCAACCTGTTCCTCGCCGGCGTCGACTGGGGGACGCTCGACCTGCTCCTGATCGACATGCCGCCCGGCACAGGCGACATCCAGCTCAACATCGCCCAGTCCTTCCCGCTGTCGGGCGCGATCATCGTCACCACGCCGCAGGCGGTCAGCACCAGGATCGCGCGGCGCGGCGCGCGCATGTTCGAAACCGTCCGCACGCCGGTGCTGGGCGTGGTCGAGAACATGCGCACCTTCACCTGCCCGACCTGCGGCACGACCCATGATTTGTTCGGCCACGGCGGGGGCGAACGGTTGGCGGCCGACCTCGGGCTGCCGTTCCTCGGTGCATTGCCCCTCGACCCGACCGTCCTCGACGCCGGCGACGAGGGTGTGCCGCTGGCCGCCGGACCGGAGGGCGGCGACAGCTGTGCCGGCTATGCGGCGCTGGCTCGTGCGATCGACCAGGCGCTGGTCCGGCAAGCAGCCGCGCTCGCGCCGTTCCGCCTCGACTGGGCGAGCGGCCAGGGCGCTCCCGGATGGAACGAGGAGCGCGCCGCCGATGGAGGCGATCCCTCCCTTCCCGTCGGGCTGCGCAAGACCGACGAGCGGACGCTGTCGATCTTGTGGCAGGACGGCCGGCGGCAGGACATCGACGTACGCGACCTGCGCCTGTCGTGCGGGTGCGCGTTGTGCCGCGACGAAATGACCGGCCGTCCACTACTGGACCCGGCGGCGTTGCCGCAGGACGTCCGGCCGGTCGAAGTGCACAGCGTTGGTCGCTACGCACTCGGCCTGTCGTGGAGCGACGGCCATGCGTCGGGAATCCACCCGTTCGCGGCAATCGCCGCCCTGCCACCGGCCGACCGATGCCCGGCCGATGGCGGAAGCGACGCGTCGTCCGGAACGCCCGCACCAGCCCGCGAACCCGACGATGTACTGAGCGCGGTCCAGCATGTGCTCGACAGCAGCTTCAATGCGCAGATCGCCAGGCATGGCGGCCATGTCCGCCTGATCGGGTTCGACGAGGGGAAACTGGAGGTCGAACTGGAAGGCCGCTGTCAGGGCTGCGCTGCTTCGCAGATGACGCTCCGCCGCGGACTCGCCTCCGCGCTCCGGCTGGCGGTGCCCGAAGTCAGGGAAATCATCGATGTGACCGACCACCAAAGCGGCCGGGATCCTTACTTCCCGCAATAAAGCAGGTCGCGGCTCCATTGGCATCCGGGCGCGAAACGATTAGGGTTTCCCGCCATGGATGGGGCATCGCTCACTTGGTCGGTCGAACCGCGCGAGGGCGTCGTGATTGTACGACCATCTGGCCGGGTCGATGAATCCACCGCCGTCGAATTCACCGACCGGCTGGGACAGGAAGTCGATGCGGCGGGCGAGGCCGGACGGGCGCTCCTGGCGCTCAGCCTTCGCGGCGTGGAGTATATGTCGTCACGAGGTCTTCGGGCGCTGACGCTGGCGCAGCGGCGGGGGGCAGAGCGCGGCGTGCGGATCGCTCTTTCCGAACCGACCGAGGTCATGCGCGAGATCCTGACCATCAGCCGCTACGACATGGTCTTCCCGGTATTCGCCACCACCGACGAAGCGCTCCTGAGCTAAGGGCCATCACAAGGGAGGGGATCGCGCCGATGATCGTCCGCTTCTGGGGCACACGCGGATCGCTGCCGGTCGCGATCAAGGGAAAGGCCGTTCGCGCCAAGCTGGTCGACGCACTGATGGCGGCCAACGGCCTGTCGTTCGATTCCGACGAGGAGGCGGGCGCCTTCATTGACGGCACGCTCGATTTCGCGACCGCGCAGACCTACGGCGGCGCCACGAGCTGCGTCGAGATCGACCTCGGCGGCGACCAGGAATTCATCGTCTGCGACATGGGAAGCGGGCTTCGCGAATTCGGGCTCGACGCGATGAAGCGCTGCGCCGAGGGCCATCCGCGAACCTACCATTTCTTCCTGTCGCACCTTCACTGGGACCATATCCTCGGCTTCCCCTTCCTGGTTCCCGCCTTCGACCCCGGCGCGACGATAGTGATCCATTCGGGCCACGCCGACGCCGAACAGGCGCTGCGCCGCCAGCAGGAGGAAATCAGCTTTCCGGTGCCGTTCGACTGGCTGAAGGCGGACATTTCCTTCCGAACGCTGGAGGCCGGACGGACATACCGGATCGGTGCGGTCGAGGTGTCGCTGATCGAGCAGCAGCACAGCCATTCCAGCTTCGGTTACCGCTTCACCGACGGCGACGGGAAGACGGCGATCTACAGTACCGACAGCGAGCACAAGATCGACCGGATGGAGGGCGAAATCGATGCGGTCGGCTTCTTCGCCGACGCGGACCTTGTCGTGTGCGACACGATGTATTCGCTGGCCGATACCGTTTCGATGAAGGAGGACTGGGGCCACAGCAGCAACATCGTCGCGATCGACCTGTGCCATGAAGCGAAGGCGAAGCGCCTCGCCCTGTTCCATCACGAGCCGACCTATTCGGACCGCGACATCCAGCGCATGCACCGCGAAAGCATCCGTTACGAAGAGATCATGCGCTACGGCGATCCGCTGGAGGTGATCTGCGCCTATGACGGGCTCGAAATCGCCCTCTGACCGGCGCGGGCCGGCCATCCGGGCCGTCGCCGCCGTCCTGTTCGGTGCGCTGGTCGCCGTGCTGGTTGGCCTCGCCGCGGGGGACGTCGCGAGACGTGCGCTGTTCGACCTGTGGCAGCGTAGCGCACCGCGCCAGGTGTCGGCCGACCGGGTGGCGGTCATCCTGATCGATCCCATCTCGCTCGAGACGGTCAGCGGCTGGCCGTGGCCACGATATTACCTCGCGCGTCTGACCGAACTGGTCGCGGCGCAGCGACCGACCGTCATCGCCTACGACATGATCTTCCCGGAAGCCGACCAGCTCAACCCCGACCATGTGGCCTCGCTGTATCCGGAGCTAGAAGGCAGCGCGAAGGCGACGCTCGAGACGCTGCCGACGATGGATTCGCTGTTCGCCCAAACCATCGGCGCGGCGCCGGTGCTGCTCGGGCGGCTGGCGATGCCGGGCAACGCCGCCGATCCGGCCACGATGCTGGTCGATCCGGCGATGGCGGGGACACCGCCGTCCGGTATTCGTACGGCGCCGCAAATCCTGTCGAGCATCCCGGAACTCGACGATGTCGCGCTCGGCCACGCGTTGCTCAATGGGCCGCCCGATCCCGACGGCGTGGTGCGGAAGGTGCCGGTGGCGATGAGGGTCGGCAAACAGACGATGCCGGGCCTCGCCATCGAACTCGCGCGGATCGCCGAGGGCGAGCCGACACTCACCTTTTCGGGCCGGGGCGTGAGAATCGGGAAGCGCGTGGTACCGGGCGATGCCGACCTCGACATGCGGCTGTGGTTCGGCCGCTTTCCCGAAGCGGCAACCTATTCCGCGGCGCGGGTGTTGGCCGGCGAGGCGCCACCGGGCGCATTCACGAACAAGGTGGTGCTGGTCGGCCTCGCGGCGGAAGGGTCGGCCGACCTCGTCGCGACGCCGGGCAACGCCGAGGGCTACGGCGTCTTCGTCCAGGCGCAGGCGGTCGATTCGATCCTCGCCGGCGAATGGCTCGACCGGCCGCGCTGGGCGCTGGTCGCGGAATGGGCGGCCGGCCTGGTACTGGTCGGCTTCGTGCTCGTTGCCGCAATTCGCGGCCGTCGCTGGCTGCTGCCCGTTGCCATCGGCGTTGCTGCCCTGCCCGTTATCTCCTGGTTGGCCTTCACCGAGAGCCGGTTGCTGCTTGACCCGCTGCGGCCGGGCATGCTGGCGGCCGGCGCGGTACTGGCGTGGCAGACGACGATGTTTGCGCGGGCTCGGCGCGAGCGGGCCCGGCTGGCGGCCGAGCTGGTCGACCAGCGCGTGGCGTCGGCACGGCAGGAAGGCGAACTGGAGGCGGCACGCGCCATCCAGCTCGGCATGGTCCCGTCGTCCTCGAAGCTCGCTGCGCTCGATCCGCGAGTCGACGTGGCCGGCGCGCTCGATCCGGCGCGCTCGGTCGGCGGCGATTTCTACGACGCGGCGATGCTCGACGCGGACCGCCTGCTTCTCGTCATCGGCGACGTGACGGGCAAGGGCGTCCCCGCGGCGCTATACATGGCACTGTCGAAGGGGCTGGCGAAATCGATCCTGTTCCGCGCCGGCTGCGGGTTGGGAGAAGCGGTCGCAGACCTCAATCGCGAACTGCTGCGCGACGCGGACGAGACGATGGGCGTCACCCTGCTGATCGCCGTCCTCGATTGCCGCACGGGCGCGCTGGAGATGGTCTGCGCCGGGCACGAAAACCCGATCGTGCGCGACGAGTCCGGCGAAAGCCGGACCTTGCCGCTTCGGGGCGGGCCGCCACTTTGCGTGGTCGACTTCCCGTACCCGACCGAAAGCGCGTCGCTGGGCAAAGGCGGGACGCTAGTCCTCATCACCGATGGTGTCACCGAGGCGCAGGACGCGGCCGGACGCCTGTTCGGCGTGGAAGGCGCATTGTCTTCGCTAGGCGTATCCGTGGGCACCGATGCGGCCACCACCGCCAAGGCCTTGCGCGATGCGGTGCGCGGGTTCGAGGGCGACACCGAGCCGAGCGACGACCTGACTATCCTGGCCGCGGTCCGCGCTCCCTAGCGGACGACGATCTCGACTCGCCGGTTCTCTGCGTTGGCGGTATTGTCGGCGGTCGTCACCAGCAGTTCGCGCTCCCCACGTCCCGTCGCCGACAGCGCGTCGGCGTCGAAGCCCTCGCTGACGAGCAGGCGGACGATTTCTTCCGCACGGCGCTGCGACAGCCGGTCGTTGTCGTCGCCCGATCCGACCGTGTCGGTATGGCCGACCACTTCGACCGCCGCGCCGGCGCGCGAGGCGACCTCGGTGCGCACCTTGGCCAGCGTCGGCCGGGACGCGTCGGTAATGCGGGTCGTTCCCTGGTCGAAGTAGAGCGTGAATCGCGATGGCGCGCGGGGGAGGTCGCCCAGCAACTGCCGGTAGGCCGGCTTGACCTTCTTGACCGTGTGGACCTTCGCGCCGCCGGCGGACAAGGCGCCGGCCGTCATCGGCCGGTCGAGGACGGTCTCTTCCCCGTTCGGGCCGAGCACTGCCACCGAACCGGTCGCATGCCCGCCCTCGTTCTCGAACAGCGTGACCGACGAGGTCGCACAGCCGGCGAGCGCCAGCGCAAGGAAAGGTACCCCTTTCACTTGATGTCGACCACGAACTTGGTGCCGCGCACGCCCAGCATCGACGTCGGCGTGCGGACCTTCATCGCGTCGCGGCCGGACTTGGCGATGCGGCCCGACACGACGCCGAGCGACCCGCGATCGACCTTGGTCACGAAACTGCCCGTCTGCCGCGTCCGGTCGTAGCCGAATTCGCTCAGCGTCACCCGGCTGTTTGGCCCTACGGCGAAACGCGTGTCGTCGATGAAAGAGATTCCGATGCGTCCGGTCTTGCCGGTCGCGACCACGTCGCCCTGGTTGAGCTTCAGGCCCGGACTGGCCGCCAGCGGCTTGCCGGCACGGATGATCTGGACCGCGCCGACCGCGCTCTTGACCCGGCCGATTTCGGCATGGGTCGGCGCCGCGGCGATGAGCAGCGCCAGCATAACGGCGCCACGATGCATGAAGGTCATCTCTTGCCTCCCTCGCTGCCCCATCCCATACCAGTGCGGAGCAAGCGATGGAACGGATTTCGGTTCAACGCGAAGGTAACGGGGACGACGGGCCCGCGCTGGGCAGGCTGGTCGCCGCGACGCGCGACTTCGCGACCCGCAACGGCCTCGGCAAGCGGCAGGCCCACCGCCTCTGCATTGTGGCCGAGGAACTGGCCGCCAACGCGCTCGGCCATGGCGCCGCCAGCAGCTTGTCGATCGACCTGGAAATGATGGGCGGCGCGGTGCGCCTGACGATGCGCGACGACGGCCCGCCTTACGATCTGCGGAATTATGTAGCGCAGGATCGCCCCGACGACGTCGAAGGCGGCGGGGCGGGCATCGCCATCATCCGGGCGTGGTGCGAAGTGCTCGACTATACCGCCGGGCCTAAGGGCAACCAACTCGACCTCGTGCTTCGCCTCGAGCGCACATGAAAAGGCGGCGGCGCTAGGGATCGCCGCCGCCTGCCTCCCGCCTCAGCGGCGAGAAAGCCTAGTTGACGTTGACTTCGATCTTGTCGGGGATGTTGACCTCGGTCTTGCTGGTCCCGAACCCGAGCTGGTCGCGGAAGAGGAACAGCAGGACGAGCACGACGATTACCAGCAGGACGACCGCCAGCACACCGCCGCCGCCCCCGCCACCGTCGGTTTCGACAATCGTGGTGCGTTCCACATGATCTTCGTCGGCCATCACGATACTCCCTGTTCAGCCTGTTCTGTGAGCGTAACGAAGGGAGTCTGAGGGGGTTCCCCGCGCCGTCCTTTTCAGCCGCAACGGGTTGCGTCATAGTCACAGCGGGCAGATGGGGGGTGCGTATGGGGGCGTTCGTCAACAAGGCTGCGGTGGCTCGCAAATGGCGGGGGCGTATCCGCAACGTCGGGCTGCTTCTCGTCCTGCTGCTGGCCGGGGCGCTGTTCGATCCGTCGATCATCCGCCCGATCGGGCCTTTGGCGGCACGGCCGGAGAGGATTGATGCCAAGTTCGGCCGTTGCGGACAGGGGCCGCGCACCTACGCCTGCGTCGTCGACGGCGATACCTTTCGCCTCGGCACGCGCGCCGTGCGCATTACCGGGATCGACGCGCCCGAATTGCACGATGCCCAATGCCCGGCGGAACTGGCGCTCGCCAACCGGGCAGCGGATCGCTTGGCCGCCCTGCTGAACGGCGGGCCGTTCGACCTGGTCGGCCATGTCTTCAATGACCATGACAAATATGGCCGCGACCTACGCGTCGTCCGCCGCGGCGACCAGTCGATCGGCGACATGCTGGAAGCGGAAGGCCTTGCCCACCGCTATATCGGGGTGAAAACCGGCTGGTGTTAAGCGTCGCGTTCGCTGCTGCGATCCAGTTCGAACCGGTCGAACCAACGGTCGAGCACGGCCCACGCTTCTCGCCAGTGGGTGGCGAGAAGGACCAGCGGCACGCCGATCAGCAGCACGTCGATATAGGTTTGCAGCATGGCCCGAGCCCCATTCGTTAACCCGTGTTTCTCATCTGCGAGTTAACGGCGGGTAAACAGCAGAAGACGTGGAAAGGGCCGCCTTGGAAGGGCGGCCAGTTCACTTCCTGAAAAGGAAAATGGTCGGGGAGAGAGGATTCGAACCTCCGGCCCCTGCCTCCCGAAGACAGTGCTCTACCAGGCTGAGCTACTCCCCGACCGATGCAGCCGCGGGCGAACCGCGGTGCGAGGCGAGCGCTCCCTAGCGGGGCCTTCAGCGGAGCGCAAGCGGCCCGGCGGCGAATCCTTCAGCTTTTGATCGCGTCGAGCATCGCCTGGTGGGTCACGAACTTCTCGCGCGGGCTACCGGCACGGGCGGCGGCGGCCTCCGCCGCCTCGATCTTGCGCCAATCGGCGTAGCTGGTGGCGCCGATGTCTCGGCTGCACAGCAGGGCGTCGAGCGCCTCGCCGCCGCTCTTGGCGCCGTCGCTGCCGGGCGGGAAGGTGGCCGCCAGTTGCTCGGCCACCTCGAACCCGTCGGGCCGGTTGGTCCCGATCGTCCCCGACGGCCCGCGCCGCGCCCAGCCGACGCAATAGAGACCCTCGTCGATCTGGCCATGGTCGTTGAGGTATTTGCCGCCGACATGGTCGTAGGGAACGCCCGGGATCATCGGCGAGGCATAGCCGATACAGCTGATGACGAGGCCGGCCGGCACGTCATATTCCTCACCCGTGCCCTTCGCCCGGCCATCTTCCAGCTTGGTGCGCTCGACGACGACGCTGGCCGCGCGCCCTTCCCCTTCGATCCGTACCGGGCGGGCGAAGAAATCGAACACGATGCGCTTGGCTTTGCCCGCCCCCTCGCCGTCGGCGAAATGGCGCAGGTGGGTGACGGACTTGCGCAGGCCCGGCTCGAGGTCGGCGTCGTCCGCTTCGGGCGGCAAGTCGCCGCTTTCGACGATCGGCGAGGCGGCCTCGAGGTGACCGAGTTCGCCCAGTTCCTTGGGCGTCATCGCGATCTGGTGCGGGCCGCGGCGGCCGAGGATGGTGATCGTCTTCACCCCGCTATGGTCGAGCGCGTCGATGGCATGGTTGACGATGTCGCTGCCCTCGAACTCGGCGCGGGTCTTGCTGAGGATGCGCGCCACGTCGAGCGCGACGTTGCCGTTGCCGATCACCACCACGCCGTCTGCGTCGAGCGGCGGATCCAGGTCGGCGAATTCGGGATGACCGTTGTACCAGCCGACGAACGCCGCCGAACCGATGACGCCGGCCAGATCCTCGCCTTCGATGCCCAGCTTGCGGTCGTGCGGCGCGCCGGTGGCGAGCACGACGGCGTCGTAAAGCCCCTTCAGTTCCTCGACCGAAACACCGTCGCCGACGGCGACATTGCCGACAAAGCGCACGGTCTCCCCGTCCGCGACTTGGTCGTAGCGGCGGGACACGGCCTTGATCGACTGGTGGTCGGGCGCAACGCCGAAGCGGATCAGGCCATAGGGAACCGGCAGCTTGTCGATGATGTCGATGCGGGCATTGTCGCCATAGGCCTTGGCCAGCGCCTCGGCGGTATAGAAACCGGCCGGACCCGACCCGACAATGGCGAAGTGGCGCATGCTCGACTCCCGCTAGTGTGCGGGGCGGAGCCTAGTCCCGCTTGTCCTCGAGCAGCAAGTCGTTGCCCTTCCGCTTCAGCGCGGCCTCGATCGGGCCGGCGAGCATGGCCAGCATCCCGCCAAGGAGGACGTGGCAATGGACATGGGAATCGTGGACCGACACGTCGGCATCCACGCTTTGCCCCATCGCGCCAATTGTCAGGCGAAGCGTATCGCCCTCCCAGCGCGACGCGACCTCGGCCGCGCCGCCGGGGATATGGTCCTTCAGCTTCCCGATGTTGTCGCCAAGCCGGCGCTTGGCCTCGTCCTTGCCGAGGCGGTGGGGGAGATCGACGTCGATAGGGCGTTGCATGGAGTCGATGATGGGAAGGCGTCCCGCCCTTTTCAATCGTGCAGCTTTCTATAGCCTTGTCGCCATGCGCCGCCTTGCCGCCCTCGCCTGCCTGATTGCCGCCGTCCCGGCGTCGGCACAGCGTCCGCCGGTGTTCAACCCGGCGGCCGCCTATGTCACCGCCGGGCAGGACGAAGCGGGCTACCGCGCGTGGCTGGCCGCGGCGTCGTGGCGGCCGGTCTATGTGAAGGCGTTCGACGACTGGCTGACGGCGCAGGGGATCGCCGGCATCGTCCCCACCTGGCAGCTCCTGCGCACCGCGTCGATGTGGCGCGATTGCGGTGCGGAGCCGTTCGAGGTCGCACCGTCGAGCGAGTGGCCGCATCTGGTCGAAACGCTGCATTATGTGCGCGACCATGTGATTCCCGTGGTCGGGCAGGTCGAAGCCGTATCGGTCTATCGCAACGAGACGCTGAACAAGTGCGCCGGCGGGGCGAACGAAAGCGCGCACCGCTGGCTGTACGCCATGGACTTGGTCCCGCTGCGGCCGACGACTCGCCCGGCGCTAATGCGCGGCCTGTGCGCGATCCATAGCTGGCAGGGGAACGGGTCGGCGGTCGGCCTGGGCTTCTACAAGGGCCTGCGCTTTCACATCGATTCGAAGAAATTCCGCAAGTGGGGCGCGGCGCTGGGCGATGAAACCGAAATCGGCTGCCCGCAAGTGATGGCGCAGATCGCCGCCGAGGCCGCGGCGTCGAAGGCGGCGATCGAGGCGCGCAAAGCAACTCCGCCGGTCGCGCCAGCGCCCGAACCCGCGCCGCCGGCCGATCCCCTGTCCCCGCAATAGCGGGCTTGTGTTGGCTGACTAATACACCACATGGTGGGAAACGCATTTCCAAGGGGCGACAATGGATTTCGAAAAACTCACCGACCGCGCCCGCGGGTTCCTCCAGGCGGCCCAGACGATCGCGGTGCGCGAACACCACCAGCGGATCACGCCGGCGCACTATTTGAAGGCTCTGCTCGACGACGAACAGGGCATGGCAGCCGGCCTGATCAACGCCGCGGGCGGCGATGCCAAGACGGCACGGCGCGAGGTCGATGCGCTGGTCGACAAGCAGCCGAGCGTAACCGGCAGCGGCGCGACCAGCGCACCGGGTGTAGACGGCGACCTGCTGCGCGTGCTCGACCAGGCGCAGGAGATTTCGACCAAGGCGGGCGACAGTTACGTCACGGTCGAACGGATCCTCCTGGCGTTCGCGCTGGCCAAGGGCACGGCGGAAGGTGACGCGCTGGCCAAGGCGGGGCTTACCCCGCAGGCGCTGAACGCGGCGATCGAGAAACTGCGCGGCGGCCGCTCGGCGGACACGCAAGGGTCGGAAGACCGCTACGACGCGCTCAAGAAATACACCGTCGACCTCACCGCCCGGGCGCGGGAGGGCAAGCTCGACCCGGTGATCGGCCGCGACGAGGAAATCCGCCGCACGGTGCAGGTGCTGGCCCGCCGGACCAAGAACAATCCCGTCCTGATCGGCGAGCCGGGCGTCGGCAAGACCGCCATCGCCGAAGGCCTGGCGCTGCGGATCGCCAACGGCGACGTGCCGGACGGTCTCAAGGACCGCAAACTTCTCTCGCTCGACATGGGCTCGCTAATCGCCGGCGCCAAATATCGCGGCGAGTTCGAGGAGCGGCTGAAGGGCGTGATCGACGAGGTGAAGACCTCGGCCGGTGAGATTATCCTGTTCATCGACGAGATGCACATGCTGGTCGGCGCCGGGAAGAGCGAAGGCGCGATGGACGCCGGCAACTTGCTCAAGCCCGCCCTGTCTCGCGGCGAACTGCACGTCATCGGCGCCACCACGCTCGACGAATATCGCAAGCATGTGGAGAAGGACGCGGCGCTGGAGCGGCGCTTCCAGCCCGTGTTCGTGGGCGAGCCGACGGTCGAGGACACCATCTCGATCCTGCGCGGGCTCAAGGAGAAGTACGAGCTGCACCACGGCGTGCGCATCACCGACGGCGCGCTGGTCGCGGCCGCGACGCTCAGCAACCGCTATATCTCCGACCGCTTCCTGCCCGACAAGGCGATCGACCTGATGGACGAGGCGTCGAGCCGGCTGCGCATGGAGGTGGAATCCAAGCCGGAGGAGATCGAGAACCTCGACCGGCGGATCATCCAGCTGAAGATCGAGCGCGAGGCGCTGAAAAAGGAAAGCGACCATGCGTCGAAGGACCGGCTCGGCAAGCTGGAAGGCGAGCTTGCCAACCTCGAGCAGCAGTCGGCGGAACTGACCACCCGCTGGCAGGCGGAGAAGGAAAAGATCAGCGCGGAGGCCGACCTCAAGGGCCAGCTCGACGCCGCGCGGATCGAACTGGAGCAGGCGCAGCGCGCGGGCGACCTCGCGAAGGCCGGCGAGCTTCAATACGGTCGCATTCCCGACCTGGAGAAGAAGCTGGCCGACGCCGCCGTCGCGTCGAAGGGCGCGATGCTGCGCGAGGAAGTGACCAGCGACGACATCGCCTCGGTCGTCAGCCGCTGGACCGGCGTGCCGGTCGAACGGATGATGGAGGGCGAGCGCGAGAAGCTAATGACCATGGAAAAGGCCATCGGCGCGCGGGTCATCGGCCAAGAGCAGGCGGTGAAAGCGGTCAGTGCCGCCGTCCGCCGCGCCCGCGCCGGCCTGCAGGATCCCAACCGCCCGCTCGGCTCCTTCTTGTTCCTCGGCCCGACTGGCGTCGGCAAGACCGAGCTGACCAAGGCGCTGGCGCGATTCCTGTTCGACGACGACACGGCGATGGTCCGCATCGACATGTCCGAATTCATGGAGAAGCACGCGGTCGCCCGCCTGATCGGCGCCCCCCCGGGCTATGTCGGATACGAGGAGGGCGGCGTACTGACCGAGGCGGTTCGGCGGCGGCCCTACCAAGTCGTGCTGTTCGACGAGGTCGAAAAGGCGCACGGCGACGTGTTCAACATCCTGCTCCAGGTGCTCGACGACGGGCGCCTGACCGACGGGCAGGGCCGCACGGTCGACTTTACCAACACGATCATCATCCTGACCTCGAACCTCGGCAGCCAGTACCTCGCCCAACTCGGCGAGGACGAGGACCCGACCAAGGTCGAGAGCGAGGTGATGGATGTGGTGCGGAGCCACTTCCGCCCGGAATTCCTCAACCGGCTGGACGAGATCATCTTGTTCCACCGATTGTCGGCCAGTCACATGGCGCCGATTGTCGACCTGCAGGTCGCGCGGCTCCAGAAGCTGCTCGACGAGCGCAAGATTACGCTCGACCTCAGCGACAAGGCGCGGGGCTGGCTGGGACGCGTGGGCTACGACCCCGTGTACGGCGCGCGGCCGTTGAAGCGTGCGGTGCAGCGCCACCTGCAGGACCCGCTGGCCGACCTGATCCTCTCCGGCGCGGTGCCGGACGGGTCGACCGTCAAGGTCGACGAGGGTGAGGGCGGGCTGACCTTCAATGGACAGGAGCGCGCGGCGGCTTAAGAGGGCTGCATGGCCGCGCAGTCGCGAATCCTCCAGGCAATCGACGCCCTCAAGCAGGGTGAGCGCGTCCGCGCGACCGAGCTGCTGGCCGAGGAATTGCGAACCGGACCGGCGACCGGCCCCGGGTGGAACGCGGTCTCCCAGCTCCTCCAGCAGGTCGGCGAGATCGACCTCGCGATCGAAGCCTCGCGGCGCGCCAGCCTGACGGAACCGGTCACGCTCGATCGACTGCTGGCGCATTACGGCGTGCTGGCCAGCTACGGCCGGTCGGACGAAGCCCTGGACGCGATCGGCCGCCTGCCCGACGCGGTGCAGCAGACGCCGGCCCTGCTCCATTTTCGCGGCACCATGGCGAGCGAACGCGGCGATTTCGCGGAGGCCGAGGACTATTTCCGCCGCGCTTTGGCGATCAATGCGGGGGCGCCGCAGACCTGGTTCGCGCTGGCGATGGGCAAGACCTTTACGCCGGGAGATCCCGACCTTGCCGCGATGGAGGCTCTTCGCCCCGCGCTCGGGCAGACGGACGGCCTGACCCGCGCGCGCTTCCATTATGCGCTGGGCAAGGCGTACGACGACCTCGGGGACGTGGATCGGGCGTTCGCGGACTATGACGCCGGGGCGGCTCTCCGGCGGGCGGACTCGAACTATTCGGCCGCCATCATTCAGGCGCGTGCGGACGACCTGTTGGCGAATTTCACCGCGGAAGGGATGGCCAGTCTCGTCCCGTCGGAAGGCGACGAGGCGCCCGCCCTGTTCATCAACGGACTGCCGCGATCGGGGACGACGCTGGTCGAGCAGATTCTCGCCAGCCACTCGGCGGTTGGCGACGGGGGCGAGGTCAACCTTATCCGGCCGGCGCTGATCCCGACGGCGGATTACAGCTATGCCGGCGCGCTCCGCTACCAGGAGCGCCATCCCGACAATCCGTGGGGCGCAGTGGCGCGCGACTATCGCCGGATGATCGGCATGCGGTTCCGGACGCCCGGCCTGGTGGTGGACAAGACTCTCAACCAGTCGACAATGATGGGATTGCTGGTGCACAGCCTGCCGGGCGCGCGAATCATCTGGATGCGGCGGCGGCCCGAGGACGTGGCGCTATCGTGCTACAAGTCCTTCTTCACTTCGCCTTTGCCGTGGACCTGGTCGCTGACCGACATCGGCGAGCATTTCCGGATCGAGGACCAGATGTTCGCCCATTGGGCCGCGCTGTTTCCCGACCGGATCCTAGTGGTCCCGTATGAACAAATGGCGCGCGACCCGGAAGATTGGATTCCGCGCATCCTGGGCCATGTCGGACTGGCGGTAGAACCCCAGGTGTTCGAGCCGCACAAGACGAAGCGCGGCGTCCGCACCGCCAGCGTGCGGCAAGTGCGTAAGCCGATCGGCACCGACCGGATCGGCACCGCCGAGCGCTACACCGGCAAGCTCCAGCCTTTCATCGACGCCTACTACAAGTAGGTCTCGCCCGCCCTCGCGGGCACGGCTGATGCTTTCGGCCTGTCTCTCAAACGCAAAGAAAAAGGGGCGGACCGAAGTCCACCCCTTCCCCTTTTTTACCCGGTATCGACGTTCTTAGAACGCGATATCCATGCCCAGACGCACGGTGCGCGGCGACTGGTAGTTGGTCGGGTTGCCGTAGTTCGGATCGGCCAGACCGATGTTCAGGTCGCCCAGCTCGTAGCGCTTTTCGACGCCCTTCGAGTTGAGGACGTTGAACACGTCGGCACGAAGCGTAACTTCCTGGCCGGTCGGGATCGCGATCTTGTACGCCGTCTTGAGGTCGACGTTCGCAATCCAGTCCGACTTGTTGCCCTGGCCACGCGGAGCCGGTTCGCCGCCGCAATAGTGCGACGCCGCGCCGTACACCTGAGCGAACACGTCGGTCGGGTGGTAGCCGAAGCAGCTGAGGTGACGCGGCGAGCTCAGCGAGAAGTTCGAACCAATCGTGAACTTGTCGTCGAACGTGTACGAGCCGAAGACCTTCAGGCGGTGACGACGATCGTTCGGCAGGTAGCCGTACGAGTAGTCCGAGAAGCCCGGCTGGTCGAAGTCCTGCGTGATGCCGGCGTCGTCCTGACCGAAGTCCGACTGCACGAAGCCTTCCGAGTTACCGATGCTCTTCGACCAGGTGTAGCTGCCACCCAGGTTCCAGACACCGTCGAACGGACGTTCGAAGGTGAACTCGACCGCGGTGTACTTGCGCTTGGCCTTGTCGTAGCCGAGCTGGTCGGCGGTGAAGGTGACTTCACGACCATCCAGACCGTCGAGGTTGACGACCAGGTCCTGGCCCGGGTTGAGCACGACGTACTGGTGGAAGCCAGTCCAGGTGCTCGAGCAGCCCGCGATGTTGTTGTCGGCGCAGTACTGCAGCACCGCAGCGTCGATCGCGGCGTCTTCCGCCGTGGTCAGGAGCTTGCGACGGGTGAAGTTCACACCCAGGTTCCAGCGGCCGAGCTTATGCTCGTAACCGAAGATCCACTCCTGCTCCTTGGTCGCCTTCAGGTTGTGGGCGATCAGGGCCGAGGTGTCGGCCACGTCACCGTTACCGGTCACCGAGCAGAAGTTGCCCGACGACGCCTTGGTCAGCAGGAACGGACAGGTCGACTGGTAGTCGGCACGGTTCGTGATCTGCGCGCCGAGGACCGGAAGGCCGTTGGCATCGAGGGTACCGTTGAACGCATAACGCTCGCGGAAGTAGTACTCCGAGCCCGTCATACGGAACGAGGTGTTCGACGCGAACGGCAGGTAGTACTGGCCGTAGAACGCCTTCAGCTTGCCACGCTTGTCCGGCCACACGTCGTAGGTGACGGCGATGCGCGGGGCGTAGTTCTTGTCGAGCGTGACCAGGTTGGCGCCGTTCGAAGCGTTGACCGAGAAGTCGTCGCGGCGAACGCCGGCCGAGATGGTCAGGCGATCGGTCGGCTTCCACTCGTCCTGCAGGTAGTAAGCGGTGTTCTTCGCATCGAAACCGCCGCCCGAGTTGAAGTAGTTCACTTCGACCGAGATCGGCTGGATGCGCGTGCCGGTCGTGACCGGAGCGCGGACGATGAGCGCCGCACCCGCACCGCCGAGGCCGGCCGAGCAGGCCGCCGCGGTCAGGAAGCCGGTCGAGCACAGCGTGGCGTTACCGGTACGAACGGCCGATTCCGACAGCGTGTTCTTCTCGACGTCGAAACCGCCACGGAAGTGGTGGTCGCCGAGCAGGTTCACGTACAGGTCGGCGTCGGCGCGATAGAACTTGCGCTCCGTCAGGTACGGGAAGCTGGTGCTCTGCACGCGCTGGCCGTTGTAGAACTGGCCGCTCGAACGGCCGCCGACGGTCTGACCCGAGCTGTTGAGGAAGTACGGAGCGCCCGCAGCGCCGGCGATGCCGACGTTGTCGAAGCGGTCACGCATGCGGCCGTAGGCGGCCGAAAGCGTCAGCCAGTCGGTGAAGCGACCGGTGTACTTGCCCACGTAGTTGGTGCCGCCGGCCTCGAAGTTGGTGACCGAGTTGGCGATACCGAACAGGCCCACACCATCAGCCGACTGGCTGTAGGTCTGGTCGAAGCGGGTCGTGGTGTTGCGGGTGTTGAAGATCGTGAACTCGAGGTGGTGATCGTCGAGCGGATACGCGTCGAACTTGGCACCCCAGAACGGATCGTTGTTCTTGCTGTTGAACGACGTGCCCGACAGCGGGTTGACCGTGCGGGTATCCGTGTTGCGGAACTCGACCAGGCCGTAGGCGAACAGGCGATCACGGAAGATCGGGCCGCCGGCTTCGACGATCGCACTGCGCGACTTCGAATAGTCGTAGTGACGGTTCGACGAGTAGCGGTCTTCGGTCAGGATGTTACCGTTGGCGTCACGGACATAGGCGCCCGCCGCGTTGGTGACATAGGCCGTGTTGATCAGGTTACGACCGTGGGCCTGCAGGAAGTTCGGCGACCAGTTGAGGTGCACCGCCGCCATGAAGTCGTTGGTACCCGACTTGGTCGTCGCGTTGACGATACCGCCGGTGGCGCGACCGAATTCGGCCGGATAACCGCCCGACTTCACTTCGACCGACTTGTACATGTCGAACGGCACCTGGGCCGAACCGAGGTAGTTGTCGAAGTTGGTCGTGTTGAGGCCGTTCACGTAGTAGGCGTTTTCCGCCACCGAACCGCCGCCGACCGAGGCGAGGTTGCCGAACGCGCTGTCGCCGCCGGTGGTGCCCGGGGCCAGCAGGATGACCGAGGTCAGGTTGCGGTTCAGCGGAACCGTCTTCTTCAGCTCTTCGACGTCGACGTTGAGGCCCGTGGTGGTGCCTTCGAACGCCTGGATCTGCGCGCCGGTGACGACGATGTCTTCCGAAGCCGACAGCTGGATGTTGAGGTCAGCGGTCTGGCCGGCGAGGACGCGGACGTCGGTCGCCTGGAAGCCGCCGTTGTTGGCCGCTTCAACCGCGACGTTGTAGTCGCCGTTCGGCAGGCCGTTGAAACGGAAGCCACCGTTGCTGCCGGTGGTCGCGGTGCGGGTGAAACCCTGCGCCTTCGACGTCAGCGTGACCGTGGCGCCGCCAACGGCGTTGCCCGATTCGTCGTTGACGGTGCCGGTGATGACGCCGGACGTATAGTCCTGCGCCGCCGCCGGAGCCGCGATAAACGCGGCACCCGCGCCCGCACCCAGAAGCGCAAGCGCTTGCAGGGCGGCAGTCGCGCGAAGAGTCGACTTCTTCATCATAATCTCCCCAAATTGGCATCCAACCTGAACGCCAAATCTCTCGCGGGCGTAATTCACCCCCACGTGATTCCGTCTTTAACGGGAGAGGCCCCAAGGCTGTAAAGGGCGGCGACGGCTCGCCACTCGGTTTCTTGCCGCACTGTGACACTAGTGACACAGTCGCAATTAACGTCCGGAAATCAGTCGCTTGATTCCTAGGCGGGGCGACGGGGCTAAAGCGCGCCCGCGCGACGTTCGGCCTCGAGGCTGGCTTCGGCATCGGCGTAGGGCTCCTGCCGCGCGACGCTCCAATAGCTCAATTCTTCCAAGGGGATGGTGCGGCCGGTGACGGCGCAGCGAACATGGTCGCCGCTGGCGAGCATGCGAAAGGTCCCGGCCAGGTAATGCAGCCGCGCTTCCCGTCCCTTTCCGCTCATCAACATGTCAGTCCGCATCCTCCTCGGCCGGCCTGTCGAACAGTCCCGGCTGGGGCGCGACATAGGGAGCGCGGCGGGGCCGCTCAACCCTTGCCGGCCTGGGCGTCGGCGCACCCTCGCCGATCGCGGCGGGCACGATGCCGTCGGCGAAATGGAGGTCGACCGCCTGCGCGGCGCGCGCGTCCGACGCGGTGACCAGCGTCGACCCATCTTTCGCGGTCACTCGGACATAGCCGCGTTGGAGGGGCTTTTCGGGGTGGGCCAGCG
>JAEWBB010000003.1 GCA_023391375.1 Pseudomonadota bacterium
TCAGGCGTTTCACGGCCGCAGAATCGCGTTCGCGCTCGGTCTTTCGGGCAAGCAGGTCGGCGCGTGCGTGAAGCTCATAGGCGATCTCTACAAGCTGGTGCTGGAGAAGGACCTGAGCTTGCTGGAGGTCAATCCGCTGGTTGTCACCGAGAGCGGCGAGCTGATCTGCCTCGATGCGAAGATAAGCTTCGATTCCAATGCGCTCTACCGGCATCCCGACATCGTCGAGATGCGCGACCTCACGGAAGAAGATCCGATGGAGGTCGAGGCGTCGAAGTACGACCTGGCCTACATCAAGCTCGATGGCGACATCGGC
Organism: Pseudomonadota bacterium; assembly: GCA_023391375.1. Lineage (GTDB taxonomy): Bacteria > Pseudomonadota > Alphaproteobacteria > Sphingomonadales > Sphingomonadaceae > Sphingomicrobium. Next base: position 317 of record JAEWBB010000003.1, read on the forward strand.
TGCATGGTCAACGGCGCCGGCCTCGCCATGGCGACGATGGACATCATCAAGCTGAACGGCGCCTTCCCGGCCAACTTCCTCGACGTCGGCGGCGGCGCCTCGAAGGAAAAGGTCACCGCGGCGTTCAAAATCATCCTTTCCGATCCCGCCGTGAAGGGCATCCTGGTCAACATCTTCGGCGGCATCATGAAGTGCGACATCATCGCCGACGGCATCGTCGCCGCCGCGCGCGAGGTGAACATCTCGGTGCCGCTGGTCGTCCGCCTCGAAGGCACCAACGTCCAGCAAGGCAAGGACATCCTCGCCAACTCGGGCCTGCCGATCGTGTCGGCCGACGACCTGGGCGATGCCGCGAAGAAGATCGTCGCCGAGGTCAAGCAGGCGGCGTGAGCGAGGGCTCGGCCACCGGCGAGTGTCGCTGCGGCAAGGTCCGCTTCGCCCTGGCCGGTGAGCCGATGCTGACCGCGGCCTGCCATTGCCGCGAATGCCAGCACATGACCGGCGGCGCCTTCGCGCTGTCGTCGGGTTATGCGCGCGACGCGTTGACGATCACGCAGGGTGAAGACCAGCTGGTCCTGGGCGGGGCGCAGGTAAGCAACAAACACTGGCACTGCGCCTTCTGCAAAAGCTGGCTCTACACCGAGCCGCGCGGCCTCGATAATTTCGTGAATGTGCGTACATCGATGCTGGATGCGCCACCGCAAGAGCCGCCGTTCGTAGAGACGTTCCGCGCGGAAGGCTTTTCTTGGGCCGAGACGGGCGCGACACGGACCTACGCCGCATTGCCGGAAATGGACGAGTGGCCGGCGCTGATACAAGCCTTTGCTGGACGCCGTTAGGGAACCCAAGGCATTTGACGGGCGCTGTCCGCCTTGCCTAAGGCCCACCACCAATAAGACCCATATCGTCGGGAGACAAAGCCCATGAAAGCCCTGGTCGCCGTCAAGCGGGTGATCGATTACAACGTCAAGCCGCGCGTCAAGATGGACGGCTCGGGCGTCGATCTCGCCAACGTCAAAATGTCGATGAACCCGTTCGACGAGATCGCGGTCGAAGAGGCGATCCGCCTCAAGGACAAGGGCGCGGTCAGCGAGATTGTCGTGGTCTCGGTCGGCCCGGCCAAGGCGGTCGACACGCTGCGCACCGCGCTGGCGATGGGCGCCGATCGCGCGGTCCACGTCGCGAGCGAAGACGAGGTCGAGCCGCTGGCGGTCGCCAAGATCCTGAAGGGCGTGGTCGAGGAAGAACAGCCCGGCCTCGTGATCCTCGGCAAGCAGGCGATCGACGACGATTCGAACCAGGTCGGCCAGATGCTGGGCGCGTTGCTCGGCTGGCCGCAGGGCACCTTCGCCTCGAAGGTCGAAGTGTCGGGCAGCGACGTCAGCGTCACCCGCGAGATCGACGGCGGCCTGGAAACAGTCAAACTGTCGGGTCCCGCCATCGTCACCACCGACCTTCGCCTCAACGAGCCGCGCTATCCGTCGCTGCCGAACATCATGAAGGCCAAGTCGAAGCCACTCGCCGCCAAGGCGCCGGCCGACTTCGGCGTCGACACCAGCCCGCGTCTCGAAACGCTGAAGGTCGCCGAACCGCCCAAGCGCACCGCCGGCGTCAAGGTCGGCTCGGTCGATGAACTGGTCGCCAAACTCAAGAGCCTGGGAGTTGCCAAGTGAAGACGCTCGTTCTCGTCGAACATGACGGCGCGTCCATCAAGGACGCCACCCTCGCCACCGTCACCGCCGCCTCGAAGCTCGGTGAAGTCCACCTGCTGGTCGCCGGCGCGAACGTCGGCGGCGTCGCCGATGCGGCCGCCAAGATCGCCGGCGTGGGCAAGGTCCATGTCGCCGACGGCGCCCACCTCGAGCACCAGCTGGCCGAGGATGTCGCCCCGGTCGCGGTCGCGCTGATGGGTGACCATGACGCGTTCCTCGCGCCGGCCACCACGTTCGGCAAGAACATCGCGCCGCGCGTCGCCGCGCTGCTCGACGTGATGCAGCTGTCGGACATCCTCAGTGTCGAGAGCGAGGACACGTTCACCCGGCCGATCTACGCCGGCAACGCCATCGCCACCGTCCGTTCGAAGGACGTTAAGAAGGTCATTACCGTCCGCGGCACCGCATTCGACAAGGCCGACGCCAACAGCGGTTCGGGCAGCGTCGAAAAGGTCGACGCCGGTTCGGCCTCGGGCAAGTCGACCTTCGTCTCGGCCGAGCTGTCGAAGTCGGAGCGGCCGGAACTGACCAGTGCCAAGGTCATCGTCTCTGGCGGCCGCGCGTTCGGTTCGTCTGACGACTTCCACAAGCTACTCGACCCTCTGGCCGACAAGCTCGGCGCCGCGGTCGGCGCGTCGCGCGCCGCGGTCGACGCAGGCTACGCGCCCAACGACTACCAGGTCGGGCAGACCGGCAAGATCGTCGCGCCGGACGTCTATGTCGCGATCGGCATCTCGGGCGCGATCCAGCACCTTGCGGGCATGAAGGATTCGAAGACCATCATCGCCATCAACAAAGACGAGGAAGCGCCGATCTTCCAGGTTGCCGACGTCGGGTTGGTCGGTGACCTGTTCAAGATCGTGCCGGAACTGACCGAAAAGCTTTAGGCCTTCCCTTTCACCCCCGACGCCTTAGGCTCGGCCCCGCCGAGTCCAAGCGTTGGGGGATTTTCATGCGTATCGCAAAGTGCGCGGCCGTACTGGCCGTGCTGCCGATGTTGACGGCCGCGAAGGCACCGCTGCATCTTCAGCCGTCGAGCAAATGGGTGCTTGATTACGCCGACAACAGTTGCCGCCTGTTGCGCACGTTCGGCGAAGGCGACGACAAGAGCACGCTGGTGATCGAAAGGGTCGCTCCCGGCCAGGCCCTTTCGATGCTGGTGATGGGCAAGCCGTTTGCCGCGTCGCGCATGGCGCGCGACTTCACCGCGCGTTTTGCCCCGCTCGATGATGTGAAGGCGCTGAACGGTTCGGCCGCCCTCTCGTCGGACGAAGGCAAGCTTCCGGCGATCCTTTGGCCTTACATGACCTTCCAGAAAACGATCGAGGTCAAGGTCCCGACGAAGGAGATGCGCGAAGCGATGCATCGCGCGCGCAAGGGCGAGCGTCCGCCGGCCATCGAGGCCGCGCTGATGATGCAAAATCGCATCGAAGAGCGCACCAACGCGTCAAACGTGAAGGCGATTGAGATCCTTCGTGGCCATGAGGCACAAGTCGTTCTCGATACCGGATCGCTAGGCACGGCCAATCGCATGATGGACCAGTGCGCGCGCGACCAGCTTTCGCATTGGGGTGTCGATCCCGACACCGAGGACAAGATCGTTCGGCGGCCCTTCGCGCAAAGCCCGATGAGCTGGTTTTCTTACACGGACTATCCCATGGAAAGCCTGCGCAAGAACCAGGAATCGGCTCTCCAGGTCCGGCTGCTAGTCGATGCCGAGGGCAAGGTCACGAAGTGTACGCCGATGACGTTCGTCGCCGACGAGGCCTTCCCCAAGAAGGTCTGCGAAGTTTTCAGCACCCGGGGCCATTTCGAGCCGGCCGAACTCGCCGACGGAACCAAGGTCCCGAGCTATTACGTGCAGCGGATCCAGTTCCGGCTCTAGCGCCGGCCCTGCATCAGAGGTCCTACAGCCCCGCGCTGCGGCGGATGGTGGTGATCAGGTAGCTGGACACCGGCGTGCCATCCGCCGTCTTGGCGGGGATGATCACGGCGCTTTGCGCGACATGGTCGCACAGCGCTTTTTCATAGGCCGATCCGTCGCGCGGCGAATTGGCCTTGCAGCCGGTCACCTTGCCGTTGGCGTCGAGCAGCAGGCGCACCGTCACCGGCGACTGCTCGTCGCGGCGCAGGGCAGGCCGCGGCGCGCCGGCGAATTCCAGCCAGGTATCGGGCCGCGTCTGCGCGACCGGCGCGAAGACGATCGTCCGCTCCTTGGCGGGATCGAGGCCCCAGGTCGCCAGCTGGCGGTCCATGCACGAGCGCAGTGCGCCCATCGCGCCCGCCATCGGGCCGGTCTCCAGCCGGACGTCGTCGCCGCCGCGGCCCATGTGGATTTCCAGCGCCTGTACCGCCCGCTCGCGCGCATAAGCCTCGGCTCGCCATTTCTGTTGGACGTCGACCGGCACTGCGCCGCCGCCGCCACCGCGCCCGCGGCGACCGCCCGGGCCGCCTGCCACCTTGCCCGACGGGCGGAACGTCACCGCGCGCCAGATCAGCAGGTCGCGTCCGCCTTCGGTCTTGGCCGCCACGTCGGCGACGAAGTGCGCGAGGTCGATCCCCGTAAAATCGGCGGTCACCGGCGCGCGGGTGCGCAGCGTCGGGACATGCAGAGGTCCGCCCGTCGCCACCATGGACAGCGGGACGCGGGGTGCCGCCTGCTCGAAGCTGAGTGTCACCGGATTGCCCTTCTCCCCGAACTGGCGGACCACGCGGCAGGTCTCGTCCGACGACTGGACGATCCACTGGCTGGTCGGCGCAACCGTCACCGGCGCGGCGAAAGCAGGTTGGGCAAGGAGGGCGGCGGCGGCAGCAACCGCGGGAAGGTTTTTCATGGGCCGGAGTGTGTCGCCGACTTTCCGGCGCGCAAGCGGCTTTTCGACGAGCGGCGGTGTCGTCGAAGCAATACTGTACGTCGCTACCCGGCTGGCAAAGCCGCCGCCCGCGACGGCGGCTGGCGCTAGTCCTCCTCGTCCTGTGCGAACAGGTGCGCCTCGTCCGCGAGGTCGGCGGCGCTTTCCGTGGCCGGCGATCCGCTTCGCAGGATGAGGAAACCGACGATTGCCGATGCGAGCGAGCCGGCCAGCGTCCCGACCTTTGCCTCATCGACCAACATGGGGTCGGCGAACGCCAGCGCGCCGATGAACAGGCTCATCGTAAAGCCGATGCCGCACAGCACGGCCGCGCCGTAAAGCTGGCGCCAACCCACGCCCTCCGGCCGCGATGCAAGGCCGGTGGCGATCGCCAGGCGGACCGACAGGAAAATCCCGACCTGTTTGCCCACGAACAGGCCCAGTGCGATCGCCAGCGGCAGCGGGGCGAGCAGCATCTCGACGGACCCGAGGTGGACGCCCGCGCTGACCAGTCCGAACAGCGGCACGATGCCGAACATCACCCACGGGTGGACGGCATGTTCGAGCCGTTTGAGGGGAGAGCGCGCTTCGCCTTTCGCCAGCGGGATGGCCAAGGCACCCAGCACGCCCGCGATGGTCGCGTGGACGCCGCTCGCCAGTACGGCGAACCAGAGGAACGGGAAAAGCATCAGGAATGGCCACAGCTTGCGCACGCCCAGCTGCCCGAGCACGGCCATCGCACCGAGGATCGCCAGTGCGGCGCCGAGGGCGGCGACATTCAGCGTTTCGGTATAGGCGAGTGCGATAATGATGACCGCGCCAATGTCGTCGACCACGGCGATGGTGACCAGCAGCAGTTTCAGCGACGCGGGCGCGCGCGGGCCGAGCAGGGCGAGCACGCCGATGGCAAAGGCGATGTCGGTCGCTGCAGGGATGGCCCAGCCGCGCGACAGTTCAGGGTGGCCGCCGCTGACAATCCAGTAGACCAGCGCAGGCATCGCCATGCCGGCGGCGGCGGCGACGATCGGCAGGCGGCGCTTATCGGCACTGTCGAGCTGCCCCTCATACCATTCGCGCTTCACCTCCAGCCCAACCAGCAGGAAGAAGATCGCCATCAACCCGTCGGCCACCGCGAGGTGCGGGGTCAGCATGCCGACCTGCGGCAAGGTCACTCCTAGCGGCATGTCCAGTAGGTAATGCCACGCGCCGCCCAACGGCGAATTGGCAATGATTAGCGCAAGGGCGGCCGCAGCGATCAGCAGCAGGCCGGCATTGCGTTCGGCACGTTCGGTGTCGGTCATGCGGGCGGTGTGGCGCAGCGCCCGAAGCTTGTCACGAGGTTTGGGAGGGTGGTGCCCAGGGACGGGATCGAACCGCCGACACTGCGATTTTCAGTCGCATGCTCTACCAACTGAGCTACCTGGGCCCACGGCGCGGGCTTGGGCAGCCCGGCGGGTCGCGCGTCCCTAGCTAGGCTATTCGCCGCTGTCCAGCCCTTCGCTACCCGCCGGCGGGCCGGGAATGCGGTAGCCTTCGTCGAGCCATTTGATGAGGTCGCGGTCCTTGCAGCCGCGACTGCAGAAGGGGGCGTGGGCGGGATCGGCAGGCTGGCCGCAAACGGGGCAGCCTTTAGGCGGGTTCGGCATAGGCCCCCGACATGGCGAGCGCGGCATCGGCGCGCAAGGTCACCGCTCCGCCAACCTTCCGGGCGAGTGCGTCGATCCATGCGGGATGCGCCTCCACGACCTTGATGACGGCGGGGTGGGCCGCCAGCCGGATCGCCCCGACCTCTTTCGCGGCACGTCGGAGCAGGGCGCGCGCTTCGAACGGCGCCCGGTCGGCGGCGAGCTCGATGAGCGAGGCGCGGGCGCGCGGCCGCACGACCTGGACGAAGCCGAAGCCGTTGATCGCGGTCTTCTCGAACGGTTGCGGCAAATAGTCAGCCAAAATCTGGTCGACCAGCTTGCGCGTTTCGCGGCCCTTGAGTGAAGGGAAGTCGATGCCGACGGGCCCGCCGACGTCGAGCCGGCGGACCGCGCGCGCCGCGGCCCAGGCGCCCATCTGCGCCAGCTTGTCAGGTACCAGCCAGCCGTCGATGTCGATCATCGTCATCGCCGCGGTCGGCTCGATCCGCAGTTCGCCGCCGTCGAAGCGGACGATGCCGCTTCGAGCCTCATCGAGGAGATCATCCCAGCCTTCGATCGTACCGGGCATGCCTTCGAGCGCCGGGGCGTCGATAGGTTCGGCGTCGGTCACACGGGCGAGGCCGCGCTTCCACGGTTCGGCACCGCCCAGCGCCTCCCGGGTGACCTCGATGCGCAAGCTTCGGCCCTCGCTCACACCCGACACGCCGCGCGGAAGGAGGAATGGCTCGCCGCCTGCCTCGACCACCACGCGCGGTGCGACGGCGACCAGCCTGGCTTCTAGGACGGTGCCGGCATACGTGACGCCGTCGCGGCGGACGCGAGCTTCGACGATTTCGCCGTTCTCGAGCAGCGCGGCGCGGGTTTCGCCGATACCCTGCTCGACGATCCACTCAGGCAAGGTCGAACCCGGCGCTCTTGAGCATCACGCGCGTCTCCGCCAGCGGCAGGCCGACGACGTTGGAGTAGCTGCCGGCGATGTGGCGGACATAGACCTCCCCATAACCCTGCAGCGCGTAGCCGCCGGCCTTGCCGCGCCATTCGCCATGGGCAGCGTAGAAATCGACGTCCTGCGGGCTCAGGCGCTTCATCGCGATCATCGTTTCGACGATCTTGGAGCGCATCGATCCATCCGGCAGTGCCAGCGCAACGCCCGTCATCACCCGGTGGCGGCGGCCGGAAAGCAGCGCCATGCATTCACGTAGCGTGGCTTCGTCCTCGACCTTCGGCAGGATGCGCCGGCCGACTGCGACAACGGTGTCGGCCGCCAGCACAAAGGCTTGCGGATGACGCTCGGCGGTCGCGGCGGCCTTTTCCTCGGCCAGCCGCAGCGCATGGACACGCGGCAGTTCGCCGCGCGGCACGCTTTCGTCGATGTCGGCCGGGTCGACCGCGTCGGGCACAACGCCGATGCGGGCGAGGAGGTCGAGGCGGCGCGGGCTCGCCGAGGCGAGGACCAGCGTCATCGCCTCTTACGCGTTCGGGGTCGGCCCGCCGCGGCCGGGCATGAAGCGGTAGGTGATCCGACCTTTGGTCAAATCGTAGGGCGTGAGTTCGACCAGCACTTCATCGCCGGTCAGCACGCGAATGCGGTTCTTGCGCATCTTGCCGGCGGTGTGACCGAGGATCTCGTGCCCGTTCTCCAGCTCGACGCGGAACATGGCGTTGGGCAGCAGTTCGACCACCCGGCCACGCATTTCGAGAAGTTCTTCTTTTGCCATAAGCTCCGTTGGCATCATGAATTTGGTCGTGGCGCCTTAGACGCTGGCGCACCGAAAGGGAAGGCGCGTGGCTCAGGCGATGGCGAGGACGGTCGAACCGGTCGTCTTGCGGCCTTCGAGCGCGCGATGCGCCTCGGCGGCGTCAACCAAAGCGAAGCGCTGTCCGATCTCTATCTTCACGGTGCCGTTGCCGACCACCTCGAACAGCGACGCGGCCATCGTTTCGAGTTCTTCGCGGGTGGCGATGTAGTCGAACAGGGTTGGGCGGGTGAGGTAAAGCGAGCCCTTCTGCGCGAGGAGACCGGGCGCGAAATTGGCCACTGGCCCTGACGCTTGGCCGAAACTGACCAACATCCCGCGCCTCTGGAGGAGGTCGAGCGAGCGGACGAAGGTGTCGGCGCCGACGCTGTCGTAGACGACCGGCAATTTCTCACCGCCGGTGACCTTGAGCGCCGCGTCGACGAAATCCTCGCGGGTGTAGACGATCGGATGGTGGCAGCCATGGGCGCGGGCGAGCCCCGCCTTTTCGTCGCTGGACACGGTCCCGATGACGGTAGCGCCGAGCGCGGCCGCCCACTGGCACAGGATCAGGCCGACCCCGCCCGCGGCGGCATGGACAAGGATCGTCTCGCCTGCCCGGAGCGGGCGGACGCGGTTGATCAGCATGTCGACCGTCAGCCCTTGCAGCATCATCGCGGCGGCCGTGTCGAAATCGATGGAATCGGGGAGCTTTACGACCTTGTCGGCGCTGATCAACCGCACCTCGGCATAGCCGCCGATCGGGCCGGCGTAGGCAATGCGGTCGCCGGCTTTCAGGCTCGTCACGCCTTCCCCCACCGCCTCGACCGTACCCGCGCCCTCGACGCCCGGTATGAACGGCAGCGGCTGTGGGTAGAGGCCGGTGCGATGGTAGACGTCGATATAGTTGAGGCCAGCCGCGGCCTGCCGGATGCGGACTTCTCCCGGGCCGGGGTCACCGACCTCGACCGTTTCCCATGTGAGCTGTCCCGGACCGCCCGTCGCATGAACCCGGATCGCGTGCGGCATCGACAAACTCCCAAGAAAAGGCCCCGCCGCGACATGGGTCGGGCGGGGCCAAGTTCAAGCCGATGAGGCGGCGGGATTCACCCCGCGGCGTGACCGGCCAGAGCCGCGAGCAGCAGCAGCGCGACGATGTTGGTGATCTTGATCATCGGGTTGACCGCGGGGCCGGCCGTATCCTTGTACGGGTCGCCCACCGTGTCGCCGGTGACCGCGGCCTTGTGGGCTTCACTGCCCTTGCCGCCATGGTTGCCGTCTTCGATATACTTCTTGGCATTGTCCCACGCGCCGCCGCCCGAGGTCATCGAGATGGCGACGAACAGGCCCGAGACGATCACGCCGAGGAGCAGCGCACCGACCGCGGCGAGGCCGTTGTCACGGCCGGCGACCGCGCCGATGACGTAGAACACGACAATCGGGGCCAGCACCGGCAGCAGCGACGGGATGATCATTTCCCGGATCGCGGCCTTGGTGACCAGGTCAACGGTGCGGGCATAGTCCGGACGGCTAGAGCCATCCATGATGCCCGGGTTGTCGCGGAACTGGCCGCGCACTTCCTCAACCACCGCGCCGCCGGCGCGGCCGACCGCGGTCATGCCCATCGCGCCGAACAGGTAGGGCAGCAACGCGCCGAGCAGCAGGCCGACGATGACGTACGGGTTCGACAGCGAAAACAGCTTGTCGAGGTCGCTCGACAGGCCGATCTGGCCGCCGAATTCGGCAAGGTCGGCGGTGAAGGCGTTGAACAGCACCAGCGCGGCGAGGGCCGCCGAGCCGATGGCGTAACCCTTGGTCACCGCCTTGGTGGTGTTGCCGACCGCGTCGAGGGCGTCGGTCCGCACGCGAACCTCATCCTCCATGCCGGCCATTTCGGCGATGCCGCCGGCGTTGTCGGTCACCGGGCCGTAGGCGTCGAGCGCCACGACCATGCCGGCCAGCGCCAGCATTGCCGACGCCGCGAAGGCGATGCCGAGCGCGCCCGCCAGCTGGAAGCTGACGATCATGCCGACGATGATGACCAGCGTCGGCAGCGCGGTCGATTCCAGGCTGATCGCCAGGCCCTGGATGACGTTGGTGCCGTGGCCGGTTTCCGACGCCTTGGCGATCGACTTGACCGGGCGGTAGTTGGTGCCGGTGTAGTATTCGGTGATCCACACGATCAGCGCGGTGACGACGAGACCGACCATGCTGGTCCAGACGAGGTTCATCGCCGGATAGGACTTGTTGGCCACCGTGATGGTTTGTGCCAGGTCGCCGCCGAAGGCGTACCAGGCGGCCCCGAAGATGCCGATGGCGCCGAGGATCGTCGACACCCAGAAGCCCTTGTAGAGCGCGCCCATGATCGATTCCTTGGCGCCTAGCTTCACGAAGTAGGTGCCGATGATCGAAGTGACGATGCACACGCCGCCGATCAGCAGCGGCAGGCTCATCATCGGGACGAGCAGCGGCGAGGTCTTCAGCGCCAGCGCGATGGCGACCATCGTGATGCCGACGGTGACGACGTAGGTTTCGAACAGGTCGGCGGCCATGCCGGCGCAGTCGCCGACGTTGTCACCGACGTTGTCGGCGATGACGGCCGGGTTGCGGGGGTCGTCTTCCGGGATTCCGGCCTCGACCTTGCCGACCAGGTCGGCGCCGACGTCGGCGGCCTTGGTGAAGATGCCGCCGCCCAGACGCGCGAAGATCGAGATCAGCGACGCGCCGAAGGCCAGCGCGGTGAGCGCGTTGGTGACCTGGCGGTCGCCGGCCGGGATGCCCATCGGGCCGGTCAGCACGTAGAACAGCACGGCGATGGCGAGCAGCGCGAGGCCGGCCACCAGCATGCCGGTGACGGCGCCCGAACGGAACGCGGTCGTCAGGCCGGCCTGCAGGCCCGTGCGCGCCGCCTCGGCAGTGCGGACGTTGGCGCGGACCGAGATGTTCATGCCCACGAAGCCCGCCACGCCCGACAGGATCGCGCCGGTGAGGAAGGCGACGGCGCTAAGCCCGCCGAGGAAGACATAGACCAGCACGGCGACGATCAGGCCGACGATGGCGATGGTGGTGTACTGACGGCGAAGGTAGGCCGAGGCGCCTTCCTGGATGGCGCCGGCGACTTCCTGCATTCGGGCATTGCCGGGCGATGCCTTGAGCACCTGCTGGCTGGTGATGATGCCGTACAGCAGTGCAAGCACGCCGCACACCATCGCAATAACGACGAGGTTCATGAGAAGCTTTCCCCCATTGGATAGGAGGCGAACCGGTCGGTACCGGCACGCCGGGTCACGAATGGGTGAAAGGTGTAACGGCTCGATTCGCGCTGGCAAGCGCCTTGGCGGCCTAGCGCTTGCGGCGGCGAATTAGTGGAGCAGGAGCGCGGCGCCCATGCCCGACGCGATGCCGATCAGGGCGATCGCCAGTTGCCGCGGGCTGGGAAGGGTCATGTACATAGCCAAGGCGCTCCGGAAGCGGAACCTCGCCGGCGGGATCGGTAAGGGAGATGCCCGATCCCGCGGCAAGGTTGCCGATCCGGGCCAGAATCGTCCCGGAAGGTAAAGAAAGGCTTAAACCCGGGTCGATGGCGGAGGGGATGGCGGCGAGCAGCGCATAATCGTCGCCTCCGGTTGCCGCCGCGAGGCGATGGGCGCGGTCCTGCCCCTTTTCGGCGATGAAGGCGCGGCTCAAAGGCAGTGCGTCGAGGTCGATCCGCGCGGCGAGGCCGCTGGCCGCCGCCAGGCGCGCCGCGTCGATCAGCAGGCCGTCTGACACGTCCATCATCGCCGTCGCGACGCCGGCCAACGCCTGTCCTGCCGCCAACAGGGGAACGGGTCGGCGATAGGCCTCGACCAGCGGCCCCTCGGCCTTTTCATCGGCGCGGAGGAGCGACAGGCCGGCGGTCGCGTCGCCAACCACGCCCACCAGCCACAACGCATCGCCTGCTGCGGCGCCCGCGCGGTCCGGTGTGCGCGGGCCCGCCTTGCCGATGGCGGTCAGGGCGAAGATCTTGGGCGCGCCTTCGGGCAGGGCGATCGTGTCGCCGCCGACGAGCGCGATGCCGTAGGTGTCGCAGGCCGCCGCGACGCCGTCGAGGAAGCGCTGGTCCCAGCGGTCGTCGCCGGACAGCGACGCGCCCATCAGGCAGGCCAGCGGCGTCGCGCCCTTGGCGGCGAGGTCGGAGAGATTGACCGCGACCAGCTTCCAGCCGACCGAGGCCGGCGGGTCGTCGGGAAGGAAGTGCACCCCTTCCGCGATCATGTCGTGGGTCAGGACGAGGCCATCCAGCACCGCGGCGTCATCGGCCAGCCCGCGCGCCGCAGGATGGGTCGCGATACTCCGCAACCGCGCGATGAAGTCCAGTTCTCCGGTCACGCGCCCACCCTAGGCCGGGGAGCGCGGGGGCGCAAAATCAGGCCCGCACGTCCTTGGCGATGGCGTCGAGGAGGCCGTTGACGAACCCCTTCTCGCGCTTGTCGTAGAAGGCGTCGGCGACGTCGAGATATTCGTCGATCACGCTGCCGGTAGGGACATCGGCGCGGGCGATCAGCTCGTAGGTGCCGGCGCGCAGGATGGCCTTCATCGGCTTGTCGAGCCGCTCGAGGCTCCAGCCCTCGGCTAGCTTGGCGGCGATCTTGCCATCGATTTCATCGCGGCGCGCATCGGCGCCGGTGACGATGTCGTCGAAGAAGCTGTATTCCGCGTCGGCGTAGGTCACGTCCTCGATCGTCGCGCCCAGCCGGTGCTCGTGGAATTCGTGGATCAGGCGCGCGGTCGGCGTGCCTTCCATGTCCTGCTGGTAGAGGGCCTGGACGGCGGCCAGCCGGGCGGCGGAGCGGGAGATCGAGCGAGTCATGGTGGCGGGCGCTTAGCGGTTCAGCGCGCTTCGAGGAAGGGGCCGAGCGCGTCGGCGACCTTGTCCGGCGCTTCCCACGGCGCGAAATGGCCGACACCTTTCAGCGGCACGACCTCGACGTCGTCCCCAACCTCACCGATATTCTCGAGCTGGACCGGCAGCAGCGCCTTGTCTTCCAGCCCCCAGATGACGCGGACGGGAATGTGCAGTTTGGGCAGTCCGCGCCCGACCCAGGCCGGCATCTCGCCTGCCTCGTCCATCGCCGGCACCGCGATGTGGCTGGCGCGGTACCAGTTGAGCATCGCCGTCATCGCGCCGGGGCGGCGCCAGTCGGCGAGATATTGCGTGCGCTGTTCGCGGGTCAGCAGCGAGGTATCGACGTGGCGGCTGAAGCTCTTGTCGAAGAAAGCGGGGTAGCCCATCGCGGAAATTCCCGCTTCCATGTTGGGGTCGCGAAAGGCGCGGATGTACTGGCTGGCCGCGCGCTGGGCCATGTCCTCGATCAGCGATTTCTGGAAGATCAGCGGGTGGGGCGAATTGACGATGCCGAGGCGGGTGATCGCGGGGTCGCCTTTCAATGCTGCGGCCCACGCCATTGCCCCGCCCCAATCGTGACCGACCAAGGCGAACCGATCGATGCCCATCGCCTCGGGGATGGCGAAGATGTCGCCGATCAGCGCGTCGGTGGCGTAACGCTCGACCTCCTGCGGCCGGTCGCTCTGCCCGAACCCGCGCAGGTCGGGCATGATCAGGCGCACGCGGTCCTTGAGCCGTTCGGCGACGGGCAGCCAGGTGCGGTGCGATTCCGGAAAGCCATGCAGCAACAGCGCCGGCGGCGCATCGTCCGGCCCGGCCAGCGCGACGTTGAGGATCACGCCGGTTTTTAGCGGCAGCCGGATCTGGCGCAGCCAGTTCATGGGTAGCTGACCGTCTTGGGCACCTCGGGGATCGGAATGAACTCTTCTGCGTCGCCGGGGATCAGCGGGAAGCGCATCGCCTTCCAGTCTTCCTTCGCCTGCTGGATGCGGTCGCGGCTGGAGCTGACGAAATTCCACCACACATGGCGCTTGGTCGGAAAGCTCGCGCCGCCCAAAAGCATCGCCCGAGACGGGGTCGAGGCCCGCAGTGTCATCGCCTCGCCGGGCGCGAGTACGTAGAGCGTGAACGGCACCAGGAGGTGCCCGTCGAGCGTCACTACGCCTTCGGTGACGAGGATCGCGCGCTCCTCCGCATCGGCGTCGATCGGCAGTGATGCGCCGGGATCGAGCAGCAAGTCGGCGTAGATGGTGTCACTGTGCCGGGTGGTCGCGGCTGTCTCACCCCAGAGCGTCCCCATCAGCACGCGGACCGACGCGCCGCCGCTTTCGACCAGCGGCAGATCGCTCGCCGGGACATGCTCGAACGCCGGGGCGATTTCTTCCTGGCCGTCGGGCAGGGCAAGCCAGGTCTGCATGCCGTAGAAACTCGGCCCTTCGGCACGCGTGTCGGTCGGCGAGCGTTCGGAATGAACGATACCGGTGCCCGCCGTCATCAGGTTGACCGCGCCCGGCTCGATCCGCGCGTCGGAGCCGAGGCTGTCGCGATGCTGGATCGCGCCCTCGAACAAGTATGTCACCGTCGCGAGGTTGATGTGCGGGTGCGGACGCACGTCCATGCCCTGGCCGGGATCGAGCCGCGCCGGGCCGAATTCGTCGACGAAAATGAACGGGCCGACCATCGTCCGCTGCTTCGACGGCAGGAGGCGGCGGACCTTGAAGTCGCCAAGGTCGTGGGTGACGGGTGCGATCTCGATCATGCGGGCTCTCCGGGTGCGCGGGCCTTGATCGCCAACGCGTGGACGCGATCGTCCATCAACTCGCCGAGCGCGGCATAGACCATCCGCTGGCGCTCGACGCGGCCCTTGCCGGTGAACAGCGGGCTCTCGATCGCCAACGAAAAATGGCTCTCTCCGGCCGGATTATAGCCGCCGTGGCCGCGGTGCCTTTCGCTGTCGTCGGTAAGCTCGAGCCGGGTCGGTTCGAGGGCGATCGTCAGGCGGCGGCTCATTTCGGCCGCCACCGGGCCAGTGGAGGTTAAGCTCATCGCGCCTATATAGGCGTCATGGCGACAAAGGCGAGCAGGTGGCACGGACGGGTTGAAGGGACGCGCAGCGAATGCGCGGCGCCCGGCTGCCAGGAGCCCGGCGAATTCAAGGCGCCGCTGACCAGCGGCAGCTTCGACGGGCCGGGAACGTGGCGCTGGCTGTGCCTCGACCATGTTCGCGAGCATAACGCGCGCTACAACTTCTTCAGCGGCATGAGTGCCGAGGAGATCGAGGCCGCGCAATCGCCGATCGCCGGCTGGGAACGGGCAACCCGGGCCTTCGCGACCAATGGTGACCCGGCGCCCGCCTGGGGAGATTTCAGCGATCCGCTGGACGCCATTTCGGCGCGCTTCCGGCCGGGTCGGCAGCGGAAGGCGCTGGAGCGCTTCACCCCGCGCGAACGCGATGCCCTGTCGGTGTTGGGGCTAGGCGACGAGGCCGACCGGCACGCGGTGCGCAAGGCCTATTCGACGCTCGTCCGCCGCTACCACCCCGACCGCAACGGCGGCGACCGGCGCCATGAAAAGAAACTCGGCCAAGTGATCGAGGCCTACCAGCTGCTCAAGGATGCGCGGGCTTTCACGGATCAATCCCGGTCGGGCGCACCGGGCGGGAAGTAAGCTCGATAGGGCCGTGCGTCCTCGACGCAGCGGCTGACGGCGGGAAGGGCGAGCAGCTCGGCACGCAGCGCCGCCAGACGCGATTTTTCCGGAATCCGCTCGACCCAGTCGGCGTAGAACAGCGACGGTGCGGCCGCGCAGGTGGCGAGCGAGACTTGCGGCGGGAAACGGTTTTCGGCGAGCCAGCTTTCGAGCCAGGCATACGTACGCCGAAGGTCAGACTTGCCGCCCTCGACCTCGGCCGTGTCCGGATTTTGCATATCGCGCAGGTAGGCGTTCACCACCCGCTGCGCGCTGGCCATGACATAATTGTCGAACAGGCGGTCGAGCGTCCGGACGGTGATCGCTTCCAGGGGGTCGGTGGGGATAAGCGGTGCCGCACCCGGATAGCGTGCGGCGAGATATTCGATGATCGCCGAGCTTTCGATGATCGTCTGGTCGCCATCGGTGAGGATCGGGAATTTGCCGAACGGGTGCGCCTTGCCGAGGAAGGCGGCATCATCGGCATTGCGCGGATCGACCTGCTGGAAGGTGAAGGCGGTCTCGTTGGCGTAAAAGGCGATCAGCGCCTTCCACGTGTAGGACGAGAAGGCGTGCCCGTAGAGGGTGAGGCTCACCAGCGGCCCGCCGCAATTCGTTCCTGCCGCCTGGCCTCGGTCGGGTTGCCCTTCGCTAGCGGGCTTTCGCCGATGGCGACGCCCAATTCGGGGACGAAGGAGGCGACGGCGGTGCCTTTGGCGGTGGTCTTGCCACTTTCGAATCGCAAGGTGGTCGGCGGGGCGCCGTCGCCGAAGGTGCGCTTCCCCTTGCCGAGGACGAGCGGGTAGGTGATCAGCGTCAGCCGATCGAGCAACTGCCGTTCGAGCAGGCCGGGATACAGCGTGCTGCTCCCCCAGATCTGCAGCGGCGGTCCGTCGCCACCGCGGATATCGGCAAGCTCGTCGAAGCCCGACACGCGCCGGCTGCCGGCCCATTCGAGCGGCCCGTCGTCATGGGTCATGACGAATTTCTCTGCCGCGTTGAACGCGTCGGCCACCGCCTTGTCCTCGCCGTCGTGGTATGGCCAGTAAGACGCGAAAATGTCGTAGGTCCGACGGCCGAGCAGGAGGGCGTAGGGCGGCTGCAGGCTCTTGCCGATCTCTTCCCCGGCTTCTTCGTCGGGGAATCCGAATTGCCAGCCGCCCAGGTCAAACCCGTCGGACGGGTCTTCGGACGGGCCGCCCGGCGCCTGCATCACGCCGTCAAGCGTCTGGAAGACGGTGCCGAGGATTTTACGCATCGGTGGTCTCTCCCTTGAGCGCGGCCTCGATCTTGGCGACGTCGATTTTCTTCATCGTCATCATCGCCGCGAACGCGCGCTTGGCGGCTGCCGGGTCGGCGTTGGTCGTCGCCTCGAGCAGGACGCGCGGCGCAATCTGCCACGAGAAGCCCCACTTGTCCTTGCACCAGCCGCACTCGCTCTCAGCGCCCCCATTGCCGACGATTGCGTTCCAATATTTGTCGGTCTCGGCCTGGTCCTCGGTCATGACCATGAAGCTGACGGATTCGTTGGGCGTGAAGTTCGGGCCGCCGTTGAGGCCGGAGAAGGCGCGGCCGAGGACGGTGAAGTCGACCGTCAATTCATCGCCCTTGTCACCGCCGGGATATTCGCCCGGTGCTTTCATGCTGCCGCCGACATGGCTGTCGGGGAAGGTGGCGGCGTAGAATTCGGCCGCCTTGCGCGCTTCGCCATGGTCGAACCACAGGACGGTGGTCAGCTTCTCGGGCATGGTGATCCTCCTTCTACGCCTTGCCGACCAGCGCGAACTCCGCGCCCTGGGGGTCGGTGCCGATGATGATGTGGTCGCCGCCAGGCACCTCGTGCGGGCCCATATTGACCTTGCCACCGCCGGCGTTGACGGCCTCGACCGCCTTCGCGATCGACGGAACGCGGACGTAGTAGCGCCACGATTGTGGTGCTCCCGGCGCGGTTCCGCTCATCGCGCCGATCCGCACCCCGTCGTTGAACACGAAGCGGTATTTTCCATACTCACCCATGTCCATGAACTCGTCGGTGTTCCAGCCGAAGAGTCCTTCGTAAAAGGGCCGGAGCGCCTCCGCGTCGGCGGTCCCGAGTTCGTTCCAGCCGATCCGCTGTTCGGCGTCGACCGAGAAGACGTCGCTTCTGGCGTCCGGCTGGTCCTCCGGCGGGATCGGCTTCATCAGGTAGAGCGGGTTGCCCTGCGGGTCGGCGATCATCGCCAGGCGGCCCACGCCCGGCTGGTCCCAAGGCGGCATCAGCGCCTTGCCGCCAGCGGCCACCGCCTGGTCGACGGTCGCGTCGACGTCCGGGGTGTGGACGTAGCCCATCCAGGTCGGCTTCGCGCCGTTGGCAATCATGTCGTCGTCGAGCGTCATCACGCCGGCAGCGAACTTGCCGTCGGACCTGTGCACCATCCGATACTCGATCCCCGGTGCGACCGAATCCGTGTCGATGTTCCATCCGACGACGCTATCGTAAAACGCTTTCGATCCGGCTGGATCGGGAGTCATCAGCTCGTACCAGATGAAATCGCCCTTGGGGTTAGGCATCGGCTTTCTCCTGCGCGGTATCGATCATCGGGGTGAATCCGCCCCAGAACATCCGCTTGCCGTCGAACGGCATGTCCTGGTTGGCCATCTCGGTGTCGGTCATCATCTTGGCCCAGCCGGCGTCGCGCGTCGCTTTGTCGGGCCATTCGACGTAGGAATAGACGATGCCCTCGCCGTCCTCCGCCTTCACCGCGCGCTGGTAATCGGTGATCTTGCCTTCGGGCACGTCATCGCCCCAGGCTTCGACGATCCGGGTGGCGCCCCATTCCTTGAACTTGGCGGACATCTTCTGCGCCATCGCCCGATAGGTGTCCTTCTTGTCGTTCGGGACCGGCAGGACATAGCCGTCGATATAGCCGGTCGTCCCCGAACCGCTTTCGTCGACGATGCTGTCGAAGCCGCCGAAGATCATCCGCTTGGCATCGAACGGCGGCTCGCCGCCGACCTCCATCGGGCGGGGATCGTTCCGCATCTTCTCGTTCGCCGCGTCGCGGGTCGCCTTGTCGGGATATTCGAACCAGCTCAGCACGATGCTCTCGTCATCCCTGGCCTGGACCGACTTGGCGAAGTCGGTAACCTTGCCGTCGGGCACGTCGTCGCCCCAGCTTTCGACCACGCGGGCGACGCCATATTCCTTGAAGAATGGCTGCATCTTCGCGGCGTGCTCGCGGAAGGCGTCCTTGTTGGCGGTCGGCACCGCGATGATGAATCCTTCGACATAGGTCATGGCAAGGTCTCCTTGCTCAGGCGTTTTCGAGGCTGGCGGCACCCGCTTCGGCGGCGGCCGCATCCATCCACATCACTTCCCAGTGATGGCCGTCGGGATCTTCGAAGCTGCGTCCGTACATCTGGTCGCCGAACTCCTGCTTGGGGCCGATGTCGGGCTTGCCGCCGGCGCCTTCGGCCTTGGCGACCATCGCGTCGACGTCGGCCTTGCTGTCGGCCGAGAGGCAGACGAGCGAAAGGCTTGCCGCACGGGCGTCGCCGATCGGCTTGGGTGTGAAGGTCTTATAGAAGTCGTGGGTCAGCAGCATGACGTGGATCGTGTCGCTGAAGCGGATCATCGCCGCCGCGTCGTTGGAGAACTTGGGCTCCTTCTCGCCGCCGATCGCTTCGTAAAAAGCGGTGGATTTGGCGAGGTCGGTGACCGGCAGGTTCACGAAAATCATCCGGCTCATGGCGTTTTTCCCTCCTTGATGCGTCGAGTCGCTTGCGTTTTAGGCACGCAAGTTATAAATAGCAACCATGGAGTTAGAAAAGATAACCAAAGAGCGACGCCGCTTTTACGACGATGCGTGCGGCACCGCCCATGGGCTGGAGCTGATCGGCGAACGCTGGGCATTGTTGGTGCTGCGCGAATTAATGCTCGGGCCGCGGCGTTTCTCCCAGCTGCGCGCCGATCTGCCGGGAATCAGCGCCAATGTGCTGACCCAACGGCTTGGCGAACTCGAGGCTCGTGGGCTGGTGATGAAGAAGAAGCTGCCGCCGCCCGCCAACGTGCAGGTCTACGAAGCGACCGAATGGGGGCTGGAGGCAGAGCCGATCGTCCAGACGTTGGGCCGGTGGGCGGCGCGAAGCCCGTCGCATAATCCGAACCTGCCGATCAGCGGGGTGTCGATGCTCTTGTCGGTGCGGACGATGTTCGACCGGGTCAAGATCGGCGACCTCGCCGCGACGATCCAGTTCCGGTTCGGGCACGACGCCTATGTCGCGCGCGTCCATGACGGTGCCATCGACGTGGTGGCGGGCGAGGCGACGTCGCCGGATCTCACCATCGCCGCCGACCCACCGGCCAACCTGGCGGCGGTGATGTACGGCAAGGCGCCGTACGATCTCATCGAATGGTCGGGCGAAAAGGCGTTGCTCGACCGATTCGTCGGCCTGTTCGAATTGCCGCCCAAGGCGCCCGTGCCGGGCATTGAGGCGGGCGCGGGTTCCGCCTAAGGCGAACGCCATGACCGACATTCCCAACGTCACCCTCGACAGCCGCGCCGAAACGGTGCTCGCCGCGCCCGACAAGATGGTCAAGGCGCGCGAGACGTTCGGGATCGACATCGACCTCGAGGTGCCGGCGTTCAGCGAGGCCGACGAGCGGGTCCCGGATATCGACCCGGCCTATGTTTTCGACCCGGACACGACGATGGCGATCCTGGCCGGCTTCGCGCGCAACCGCCGCGTGATGGTGCAGGGCTATCATGGCACCGGCAAGTCGACCCACATCGAACAGGTCGCGGCGCGCCTCAACTGGCCGTGCATCCGCATCAACTTGGACGCGCACATCAGCCGCATCGACCTGATCGGCCGCGACGCGATCGTCCTGCAGGACGGCCAGCAGGTGACCGAATTCAAGGAAGGCCTGCTGCCGTGGGCGCTGCAGCACCCGGTGGCGCTGGTGTTCGACGAATATGACGCCGGCCGCCCGGACGTGATGTTCGTCATCCAGCGCGTGCTCGAAACCGACGGCAAGCTGACCCTGCTCGACCAGAACCGGGTGATCCGCCCGAACCCCTGGTTCCGCCTGTTCGCGACGACCAACACCATCGGGCTGGGGGATACCAGCGGCCTCTATCATGGCACGCAGGCGCTCAACCAAGGCCAGATGGACCGCTGGAACATCGTCACGACGCTGAACTATCTGCCGGCCGCGACCGAGGCGCAGATCGTCCTCGCCAAGTCGGGCGAATATGACAGCAAGGACGGCAAGGAGACCGTCGACAAGATGGTCAAGGTCGCCGACCTGTCGCGCCAGGGCTTCATCAACGGCGACATCTCGACCGTCATGAGCCCGCGCACCGTCATCAGCTGGGCCCAGAACGCGCTGATCTTCGGCGACGTCGGTTTTGCCTTCCGCGTTTCGTTCCTCAACAAGTGCGACGAGAGCGAGCGGCCGATCATCGCCGAATACTACCAGCGCGTGTTTGGCACCGACCTGCCCGAAAGCATCGCGCACAGCGCATGACGCGATGAGCCGGCCCGCCCCGCTCGACCGATTCCGCACCGTGCTGGCCAGCGCGGCGCGAGCGGTGGCGCGGGATTCGGATGCCGACATCGCCTTCGCGACTGACGGCAACTCGCAATCGGGCAAGCTGGCGCGTGTCGTGTCGCCGGGGCCGGGTCTAGATCCGCGGCTGGTGGCGGAGGCACGCGGCGCGTCCGACGCGATGGCGCTGCGCCTCCGGTTCAGTGACGCCGCGCTGCACGCGAGCCGCTCGCCCGGCGGCGATGGCGACGCGCGCGACGTGTTCGATGCGTTGGAAACGGCGCGCGTCGAAGCGTTGGGGGCGAAGGCTTTTCCTGGCATCCGGACTAACCTCGGCGCCCTTGCCGAAGCGCGCGTACGGGCCGATGCGATCGGCCGGGCCCGGACGGCGGAGGAAGTGCCGCTGGCGACCGCCGTCGGGCTGCTCGCGCGTGAGCGGCTGACCGGCGATGCGCCGCCGGCCAGCGCCAAGGCTGGCCTCGACCTCGTCCGCCCGTGGATCGAAGAAAAGGCGGCGGCCGAACTCGACGCGTTGGCGCTGACGATCGACGACCAGGAAGCGTTCGCGACCCTGGCCCGGCGACTGCTCGAAGACCTCGAACTGGCGCAGCCCGAGCAGCCGAGCGAGGAAGAACCCGACGACGGCGGCGACGAGGACCAAGGTGACGAGCAGGGTCCCGACGACGCCGACGAGCAGGACAGCGATGCCGGCGCCCAAGGCGGCGAGCTCGATACCCGCAGCGAATCGGCCGAGCAGCAGGACGGCGACAGCGAAGTCGACAGCGAACAGCAGATGGAGGACGGCGAGGCGTCGGCGACCGACGAGGGGGGCGAGCAGGCCCAGACGTCATCGCAGCGCCGCAACTTCCCCGACATGCCGGCGGGCGCCTACAAGCCCTACACCACCCGGTTCGACGAGATCGTCACCGCGCCCGAACTGTGCGACGACGAGGAACTGGGTCGGCTTCGCGCCTACCTCGACCAGCAGATGGCGAGCCTCGGCGGCGTCGTCACCCGCCTCGCCAACCGGCTGCAGCGGCGACTGCTGGCGCAGCAGGCACGCAGTTGGGACTTCGACCAGGAGGAGGGGCTGCTCGATGCCGCGCGGCTCGCCCGCGTCGTCGTCTCGCCCGGCCATTCGCTGAGTTACAAGGCGGAGCGGGACACCGACTTCAAGGACACGGTCGTCAGCCTGCTGATCGACAATTCGGGTTCGATGCGCGGGCGGCCGATCTCCATCGCCGCGACCTGCGCCGACGTGCTGGCGCGTACCCTGGAGCGTTGCGGTGTGCAGACCGAAATTCTCGGCTTCACGACACGGGCGTGGAAGGGCGGCCAGAGCCGCGAGTTGTGGCTGTCGGAAGGGCGCCCGCCGCACCCGGGCCGCCTGAACGACCTGAGGCATATCGTCTACAAGCGCGCCGACCAGCCCTACCGCCATGCGCGCAAGAGCCTGGGGCTAATGATGCGCGAGGGCATCCTCAAGGAGAATATCGACGGCGAGGCGCTGCTCTGGGCGCACAACCGCCTGCTCGGCCGGCCCGAGGAGCGGCGCATCCTGATGGTGATTTCCGACGGCGCGCCGGTCGACGATTCGACCGCCAGCGCCAACAGCGGCGTCTATCTCGAGCAGCATCTCCGGCAGGTCATCGGCTGGATCGAGCAGCGCTCGCCGGTCGAACTGGCGGCGATCGGTATCGGCCACGACGTCACCCGCTACTATGCGCGGGCGGTGACGATCATGGATGCGGAGCAGCTTGGCGGGGCGATGATCGAAAGCCTCGCGGCCCTGTTCGACAAGCAGTGAGGATGCGTCGGCCGTGCATAAAAAAACGGGGCCGGAGCAGCTACGCACTCCGGCCCCCCCTCGATACGCGACGCGAGGGATTTCAAGCGGCAGGGGAAAAGGGGGAAAACCCCGCCGTTGCATCTGCTTATGGCCGATTCGCGCTTGAACGGGGCTGAACACCGCGTGCAGCTATCGTTCATTAAATCTACGTTTTTCAGTGCCTTAATACCGTTCGGGCTGGTTCTCGCCTTCCAGCAATGGCTGGCCGGACGGCGCCCACCGCTCGACCTTTCGGCGAGCCTGGCGACGGTCAACTATGTGCCTGTCACCTTGGGGTCGACGGACCGTAGACTTCGTCTTTCCGGGGCGTGGGCGGTGAAGATCGACGATCCGCGTTTCAATGGCCTTTCCGGTCTCGCCATCGAGCAGGGCAAACTGCTGGCGCTCAGCGATTCGGGATTCCTGTTCCGGCTCGATCCCCCGGGCGGCGCGGGCCATGCTTCCATCCAGGCATTGCCGGCGGTCGCTGGCGATCCGCGGGTTAAGGCGGGCCGCGATTCGGAAGCGATCGCGCCCGATACTCGGGGACGCGGTTGGTGGGTGGCGTTCGAGGGGCGCCATGCGCTGCTGCTCTACGACCGCGGGTTCACGCGGCTGCTGCGGCGTGTGCCGCTTGCCGGCTACAGCTTCAGCAAGAACCGGGGTGTGGAGGCGCTGGTGGCGCGCGGCGATGGCCTGACGGCCATTCCGGAAGCGGCGGGCGTGTCGGATGCCGCGGTGATGCCCGACGGGCGGATCGCGCTGCTCCACCGCTGGTTCGGTCCCACGGGGTTCGGCGCGACGATCGTGATCGGGAAGCGGTCGTGGCGGCTGCCGGTCGCGCCTTACGACAACGCCGAAGGAATCGCAGCCGCGCCCCTGCCAGATGGAGGGACGCGGCTGTGGATTGTCACCGACAATGATGCGTTGCCACTGAGGCGCACGCTGTTGGTCGCGGTGGACGTGGCGCCCACCCGCTAGGGCTTAGGCCGAGGCCTTGGCCTTCTTGACCAGTTCGCGCTTCAGCTTGGCGGCCTTGGCCGACAGCTTGTCTTCGCTGGTCTTGGTCAGCCAGTTGTCGAGGCCGCCGACATGCTCGACCGAGCGCAGGCCGTGCGTCGAGACCTTGAGCTTGACGCTCTTCTCGAGCGATTCGCTCATCAGCGTGACGTTCTGCAGGTTGGGCAGGAAGGTCCGCTTGGTCTTGTTGTTGGCGTGGGAAACGTTGTTGCCCACCTGCCGGCCCTTGCCGGTCAGTTCGCAAACGCGCGACATGAGTGATCACCTTGTTGTTGTGCCCGGATGCGAGAGGCACCCCGGAAAGCGCCGCCCGATACAGCGCGACCCGCCTTTGGTCAACCGTTACAAAATGGCATTGTCCGCAACCCGACAGTCGTTTCGGCGTTGCATCAGGGTTCAATTGTTCAGGCGGGACGTCCGATGCGCAGTATCATCCTTATTCTCATTGTTGGCGTGCTGGGGCTGATCGCCGCCATCCACTTCAACCTGATCGACATCTCCCAATCGCGTCCGGCCGCGCTGCCGCAGGTCGAGGCGCAAGGCGGCAAGGTCGTCGCCAAGGGCGGGCAGGCCCCGGCGTTCGACGTGGCGACCGGTTCGGTCGAAGTGACCCGCAAGGACGCGACCGTCGCGGTGCCGAAGGTCACCGTCCAGGCCGAGCCGAAGAGCGTCAACGTCCCCGCGCTCGAGGTGAAGAAGGCCAATCCGGCCGCAGGCAACACCGCCGCCAACTAGACGGCCGCACCCGCCGTTCGCTAATCCGGCGTGCATGGGCGCCTTTCCGCTACCTCCCGCCATGCGCCGCGCGCTCGACCTCGCGGCGGAGGCGGCGCGTGCCGGTGAGGTGCCGGTGGGGGCCGTGGTGACGCTCGACGGGCAGGTCGTCGCCGAAGCGCGCAATGCGATGCGCGGCTCCAACGATCCGACCGCTCATGCCGAAATGGTCGTTATCCGCGCTGCGGCGCAGGCGCTTGGCCGTCCGCGGCTCGACGGATGCCAGTTGTGGGTCAGCCTCGAGCCTTGCGCCATGTGCGCCGGTGCGATCGCGCTGGCGCGGATCGATTCGCTGCATTTCGCGGCGGAAGACTCGAAGGGCGGGGGCGTTCTGCACGGCGCGCGGGTGTTCGCCCAGCCGACCTGCCACCATCGGCCGGAGGTCGTCTCGGGGCTGGGAGAGGCCGAGGCGGCTGACCAGCTGAAGACCTTTTTCGCGGCGCGGCGAGACTGAACGCGAAAAGGGGCGCCGCATGCGCGACGCCCCTTCCTTGGGTTACCTCTTTTGCCGCCATTACATGCCGGGCTGGGTGACCGGCACGACCTTGATCTCGACGCGGCGGTTGGCGGCGCGTCCGGCCTCCGTTGCATTGTCGGCGATTGGCTGGGTCTCGCCATAGCCGCGCACACCCATGCGGGCCCGCGCCACGCCGCGCATCGACAGATAGTCGGCGACCGACTGGGCGCGCTGCTGCGACAGCGTCATGTTGTAGTCGTCCGGGCCGTCCGACGAGGCATGGCCGAGCACGTCGATATAGGTCTGGTTGTAAGTCGCCAGCGTCTGGGCGACACCGTCGAGCGTCGACTGGAACTGCGGCTGGATCGCATAGCTGTTCACCGGGAAGGTGATGCCCGACGGCATGCGCAGGACGAGTTCGTCGCCCTGGCGGATGACGTCGACGCCGGTGCCGGCGGTCTGGCGGCGAAGGTCCGCTTCCTGCTTGTCCATATAGGCGCCGACCGCGCCGCCGGCGAGGGCGCCGATGCCTGCGCCAACGATCTTTTCGGTCCGGTCGCTTCGGCCGCCGACGAGGTCGCCGAGCAGGTAGCCGCCGACCGCGCCACCGAGGATTCCGACCGCGGTCTTATTGATCGTACGCTGACCCGTGTAGGGATCGGTGGTGCAGGCGCTGGTCCCGACCAGCGCGCCGGTCACGGCAAGCGCGGTGAGGGTGCGAGGATAACGCATGAAAAGTCTCCGTAGATGTTGCGGGGAAGTCCTAAGGCGAGGGAACGGGCAGGGAAGGCCGATGGTTCCGCTTCCTTATCGACCGCCCACTGCTTGAAAGCCGGACCCGAAACCGGCAATGAACGACCCGCCGCATGACACCCCTTCACCCCATCCCGTGGCTCGACGTCGTCCTGATCGTCGCCCTTGTCGCCCTCAACGGCCTGTTCGCGATGAGCGAGTTGGCGATCGTCTCGTCGCGCGAGGCGCGGCTCAAGGCGATGGCCAAGGCCGGCTCGAAGGGCGCGGAATGCGCCCTTCGCCTGTCGGCCGAACCGGGGCGGTTCCTGTCGACGGTCCAGATCGGAATCACGCTCATTGGCATCCTTGCCGGCGCCTATTCCGGCGCCAGCCTCGGCGGGCCGGTGGCGGAGCGGCTGCAGGCCTACGGCGGCCTGGATGCGGAGACGGCGGAAACGGTCGGCTTCGGCATCGTCATCGTCATCACGACCTTTGTCTCGCTGATCATCGGCGAACTGGTGCCCAAGCAATTCGCGCTTCGCAGCCCGGAACCGATCGCGGTGCTGATGGCGCGGCCGATGAGCTGGCTGTCGCGCTTCACCGCGCCGTTCGTCTGGCTGCTCGACCGCACGAGCGCCGCCATTTTCCGGATCCTTGGGCTCCAGCGGGAGAGCAAGAGCCAGGTCACGGCCGAAGAATTGCACCTGGTCGTGGCCGAGGCGCACACGTCGGGCGTGCTCGAGGAGAACGAGCGGGCGATTATCTCCGGCATCGTTCGCCTCGCTGACCGGCCAGTCCGCGAAGTCATGACCCCGCGCATGGAGGTCGACTGGATCGATATCGAGGGCGGCGTCGACGACATCCGCGCCGCGCTGGTCGACAGCCCGCACAGCCGGCTTCCGGTCGCGGAAGGGTCGGTCGACAAGATCGTCGGCGTCGTCTCGACCCGCGACATGCTCTCGGCGATGCTCGACGGGCGGCCGCTGTCGGTGCGCGACCTGATGAAGTCGGCGCCGGTCATTCCCGACGTGATGGACGCGATGGAGGTGCTGGCGGTGCTCCGCTCGGCCGAGATGCCGCTGGCGCTGGTGCATGACGAATATGGCCACCTCGACGGCATCGTCACGCCGGGCTCCATCCTCGCCGCACTTGCCGGCGCCTTCGCCAACGACATGGACGAGGGCGAGGAACGGCCGGCGATCGAGCGCGAGGATGGCAGCTGGCTGCTGAGCGGCAAGGCGAGCGCCGACCTGCTGGCCGACCGGCTTGGCCTCAACGTCCCCGAGGACCGCGACTATTCGACCATCGCCGGGTTCGCGCTGGAGGCGCTGAAGCGGCTTCCGGTCGAGGGCGAAAGCTTCACTTTCGATCGCTGGACGTTCGAGGTCGTCGACATGGACGGCCGCAAGATCGACAAACTGATCGGCAAGCCGCCGCGCCGGAAGCGCGGCGAGGACGCCGCCGACGCCTAGAGTTTGCCGAAGCGGGCTTCGAACCCGTCGGTATCGCCGCGCGACAGATAGTGCGCCTGTTCGACGATCCGGTCCCGGCCGAAGCGGCCACGAAAGGCGCCGAGCGAGGAATCAAGTGCCTCGACCTGGTGATCGTTCAGCTGCGAAATCTGGTCGTACCGGGTGATTCCGCGGTCGTTGAGCAGAGCTGCCATCTTGGGGCCGACGCCCTTGAGTTTGAGCAGGTCGTCGGATGGGCCGCTCGCGCCCGGCAATTCGGCGTGGACGCTGGTCCCCAGCACCTGGCCCGCGACATCGCTGGTCGCCGCCGCTGCTTCGTCGGCCAGGCTGCGGCCTTCGCCCTTGGCCATGTGCGGTCGGACCGGCGCGCTGTCGGTCAGGCGGACCGACTGGCGGGGGCGGAGCAGCAGGAAGGCGAGGACCACCACGACCAGCGCGGCGATCAGGATCAGGGGCCAGTTGGCGGCCAGCGTCTCGTTCATTTAGTTTCCCCGTAATGTTGGCCCGGCCGCACCGCGTGGCGCGGCCGGAATATCAGGAAGCCGACCGTAAGTCCGACCAGCAGGCCGACCACGATCACCGGCCAGTAGGCGCTGAGGAATTCGTTCATACGATGATCCTTCCGCGCCTAGATCCGGTCCCACTGCCGCGACCGCCGGCGAAGCTCGCCGAGGTAGGCAATGATTAGGCCAATGCAAAAGCCGATCAGCGCCGCAAGTTCCGCCTCGACCACGAGCGGCAGGGGATCGTCGCGCCGTTCGCCCTCGAACGCGACCGCCTCGACCCCGGGCAGCAGGCCGACCAGCCGCTTCAGTTCACCGCGCTGGAAATCGTTCGCCTTGCCCGACAGGATGACCTCGCGCCGCAACGGGGCCTGGACGACCTTCCCGTGCACCTGCGTCATGTCCCAATCCACCAGCAGTTGCTGTGTCCGGGCTTCCATCCGCGCCGCCAATCGGGCACCCGCGCCGAACGGCCCGTGCCACAGGGCGCCGACGGCCAGCGTGGCCGCGATGCCGACGAGGAAGAGGGTGCGTTTGCCCATTCGCCTCATTGCTTAGCGCCGCGGCCCAGTTCGCGCCAGCCGATGTCGCGGCGGTGGAAGCCGTCGGCAAAGCGGATCCGGTCGACCGCCGCATAGGCCGCGTCGCGCGCATCGCCGAGCGTCTCGCCGGCCGCGGTGACAGCGAGCACCCGCCCGCCGCTCGCGACTACTTGGTTCCCGTCGGCGCGGGTCCCGGCCTGGAAGACGATGGCGCCGTCTTCTTCGGCCTCTTCGAGCCCCTCGATTTTGCCGCCACCCTTCGGCGTCCCCGGATAGCCCTCGGCGGCGACGATCACCGTCATCGTGTGGGCCTCTTCCAGTTCGATCTCGCTATAGTCGTCGAGGGTGCCGGTCGCGACGGCATGGAGCAGTTCGGGCAGGTCGCCGACGATCCGCGGCATGATCGCCTCGCACTCGGGGTCGCCGAAACGGACGTTGTACTCGATCAGCTTGGGGCCGTCGGCGGTCAGCATCAGGCCGGCGTAGAGCACCCCGACGAACGGTGTACCGTCCGCGGCCATCGCCCCGACCGTCGGCAGGACGATCTCGCCCATCGCCCGGTCGCGGAGCGCATCGGTCAGGATCGGGGCGGGGGAATAGGCCCCCATGCCGCCGGTGTTCGGACCCGTGTCACCTTCGCCGACCCGCTTGTGGTCCTGCGCATCGGCGAGAAAGCGGACAGTGGTGCCGTCGCTTAGCGCGAACAGGCTCGCTTCTTCGCCCTCAAGGAACTCCTCGATCACCAGCGGCCCGTCACCCGCCGCGCGGATCGCGGCTTCGGCCTCGGCGCGAGTTGCCGCGACCGTCACGCCCTTGCCCGCGGCCAGCCCGTCGGCCTTGACGACGACGGGGATGGAAAAGCGGTCGAGCGCGGCCAGGGCCTCGTCGGCCTTGTCAGTCCGGACGTAGGCCGCGGTCGGGATGCCGGCGCGGGCGCACAGGTCCTTGGTAAAGCCCTTGGAGCCCTCGAGCTGCGCTGCGGCGGCGGACGGGCCGAACACGGCGATGCCGGCCGTGCGGCACGCATCGGCCACGCCCGCGACGAGCGGCGCCTCGGGCCCGACGACGACGAGGTCGATGGCCCGCTCCTGCGCCAGCGCGACGACGGCGGCCGGGTCGGTTGGATCAATCGCGACACATTCTGCCCAGCGGGCGATGCCGGGATTGCCGGGCGCGGCGAGCAGGGTTTCGCAGCTCGGCGATTGCGCCATGCGCCATGCCAGCGCATCCTCGCGCCCGCCCGAACCCAGCAGAAGGATGTTCATGTCCACTCCCGACGATGACCGAAGCGGCCTGTTAGCCGAGGCCCGGCAGGGCGACAACGCGCCCGCGCTGTCGGTCAGCGAACTGTCGGGTGCGCTGAAGCGGACGGTCGAGGACGCGTTCGGCTACGTCCGGGTGCGCGGCGAGATTTCGGGTTGGAAGCGCCACGCCTCGGGGCACTGCTACTTCACCCTCAAGGACGACAGCGCCTGCATCGATTCCGTCATCTGGCGGGGGCAGGCCGGCGCGCTCGCCTTCGCACCGGAAGACGGGGCAGAGGTCATCGCGACCGGCAAGCTGACGACCTATCCCGGCCGGTCGAAATACCAGATCGTCGTCAGCCGGATGGAGCTGGCCGGCGCCGGCGCGCTGATGGCGCTGCTCGACAAGCGGCGCCGCGTGCTCGCCGCCGAAGGGCTGTTCGCGGAAGAGCGCAAGCGCCGGCTGCCGTTCTTGCCGCGGACCATCGGCGTGGTGACCTCGCCGACCGGTGCGGTGATCCGCGACATCCTCCATCGGCTGGCCGACCGCTGCCCGACCCACGTCATCGTCTGGCCGGTGCCGGTACAGGGCGAGGGCGCGGCGGAAAAGGTCGCCGCCGCGATCCGCGGTTTCGCGGCGATGGCCGACAAGCCGGACCTGTTGATCGTCGCGCGGGGCGGCGGGTCGATCGAGGACCTTTGGGCCTTCAACGAGGAAGTGGTGGTCCGCGCCGCCGCCGAATCGCCGATCCCGCTGATCAGCGCGGTCGGACACGAAACCGACACCACCCTCATTGACTTTGCTTCCGATCGCCGCGCCCCGACGCCGACCGCCGCCGCCGAAATGGCGGTCCCGGTCCGTGCCGAGCTCGCCGCGCTGCTCGGCCAACACGGGCAGCGCATGGCGGGGGCACTCATGAGCCGGCTCGACCGCGCCGCCGAGCGTCTCCACCTTTCATCGGACCGCTGGCCTGCGCCCGACGGCCTGTTCGCGCCTGCCGCCCAACGTCTGGACGAGATCGGCGACCGGCTGCCCCGCGCGCTCACCGCCCGCGCGGCCCATGCCCGCGCCGACCTCGCCGCGGTCGCGCCACGGCTGCAGCGGCGGCTGGTCGACCAGAAGATCGCCCGGGAGGGCGAGCGGCTGGAAAACCTCTGGAGGCTGGCGACGCTGGCCCACCCCGAAAAGCCC
>JAEWBB010000007.1 GCA_023391375.1 Pseudomonadota bacterium
TTGCCGATGCCGCGGCTGGTGATCTGTTCGCCGATCCACATCAGGAACAGGGTGCCGCCGACCAAGCTGACCGTGGCCGCGATGCGGAACAGCATGCCCGGCTCGACCACCGCCGGAATGCCTTGGCTGGCGCCGAGGCTCTCGAGGCCGGTGGCGATGAAGTAGCCCTGCACCATGGTCAGGCCGACCGTCAGGAAGCGGGTGTACTGGTTGAGCTTTTTGCGACCCGTTTCGCCTTCCTTCTTCAGCGCCATCCACGACGGATAGAGCGAGGAGCCGAGCTGGATCACGATCGAGGCTGTGATGTAGGGCATGACGCCCAGCGCCACGACGCTCATGCGCTGGAGCGCGCCGCCGGAGAAGGTGTTGAAGAAGTCGAGGACGCCGCCCGACTGGGTCGCGTAGAGCGTCTCCATCGCGCGCGGGTCGATGCCGGGGATCGGCACGAAGGACAGGAAGCGGAACAGGATCAGCGCGCCCAGCGTGAACCACAGGCGCTTCTTGAGTTCATGGGCCTTGGAGAAACTGCCCCAACTGATGTTGGCGGCCAACTGTTCGGCTGCGGATGCCATTGATGATCCCGTGACAAAAAGAAAAGCGGCGGGAATGCCCGGTAAAGGCCCCCCGCCGCTCGATATAGTATGTCGGGGCCGCTTGCGAAGCCCCTAAGCGGCGAAGAGGCGTTACTTCGCCTTCTTGTCGGCCTTGGCCTTAAGGGTCGAACCCTTCTTGGCCGCGGCCAGCGCCGCCGGATCCTTGCGCTCGATCAGCTCGACCGAACCGCCGGCCTTCTCGACCGCTTCGCGGGCACCCTTGGTGATGCCGGCGACCTTGAGGTTCAGCTTGGCCTTCAGTTCGCCCTTGCCGAGGATGCGCACGCCGTCCTTGCCGCCACGGCCCACGCCAGCGGCCTTGAGGGCGTCATGGTCGAGCAGCTTCTTGGCGTCGATCGTGCCGGCGTCGACCAGCTTTTGGATCGCGCCCAGGTTCACCTCGGCATAGTCCTTGGCGAAGATGTTGTTGAAGCCGCGCTTCGGCAGACGCATGTGGAGCGGCATCTGGCCGCCCTCGAAGCCCTTGATCGAGACGCCCGAGCGGCTCTTCTGGCCCTTCTGGCCGCGGCCCGCGGTCTTGCCCAGGCCCGAGCCGATGCCACGGCCAACCCGCACGCGGCCCTTGCGGGCGCCGGCGTTGTCGCGGAGTTCGTTGATCTTGATGGTCATGATGTGCACTCGCTTTCGCTATGTTCGCGCTGAAAAAATAATGAGCCCCCGAATTCACGGGGGCCGCTTCGAAAGTGCGCTCCCGCCTGCGAGGACGGGAGCGCCTTTAGACTTAGTCTTCCACCTTCACAAGGTGGGCGACCTTCTTCACCTGGCCCAGCACTTCCGGGGTCGCGGTGACCTCGACCGTGCGGTGCATCTTGTTGAGGCCCAGGCCGACCAGGGTCGCGCGCTGGGTCTTGTCACGACGGATCGGCGAACCGGTCTGCGTGATCTTGATCGTCTTGGTGTCAGCCTTGGCCATCTTGCTTACTCCGTGACCGCGTCGGCGGTCGCTTCGGCTTCGGCCTTGTCCATGCCACCACGGCCAAGCAGGTCGGCGACCTTCTTGCCACGGCGCTGGGCGACCGAGCGCGGGCTGGTCTGATCCTTGAGCGCCTCGAACGTGGCGCGGATCATGTTGTACGGGTTGGACGTGCCGACCGATTTGGTGACCACGTCGTGGACACCGAGGCTTTCGAACACGGCGCGCATCGGACCGCCGGCGATGATGCCGGTACCCGCCGGGGCGGTACGGACCGTGACGCGACCGGCACCGAAGTGGCCGAGACCGTCATGGTGAAGCGTGCGGCCGTCCTTCAGGGGAACGCGGACCATCGCCTTCTTCGCGGCTGCAGTCGCCTTCGAGATGGCTTCCGGCACTTCGCGCGCCTTGCCGTGACCGAAACCGGCGCGGCCCTTGCCGTCGCCGACCACGACCAGCGCGGCGAAACCGAAGCGCTTGCCGCCCTTCACGGTCTTCGAGACGCGGTTGATGTGGACCAGCTTCTCGATCAGCTCTTCGCCGTCTTCCTCGCGGTTGCCACGGCGGTCGTCGCGGCGGCCACGGCCACCGTCACGGCCACCACGGCCACCGTCGCGTCCGCCACCGCGGCCACCACGGCCGCCTCGCGGACCACGGCCCTCGGTCGGAGCGGCTTCCGCCGTCTCTGCCGGCGCGGCGGTGTTTTCTTCCACCTGCGGGGTTTCGTTCTGCTCAGCCATTTAGAACTCCAATCCGCCGTCGCGGGCGGCATCGGCCAGCGCCTTGACGCGGCCATGGAAAAGGAAACCGCCACGGTCGAAGACCACCGACGAAACGCCGGCCTTCTTGGCGCGCTCGGCGAGGGTCTTGCCGACCGTTGCCGCGGCGTCGCGGGTCGCGCCGCCGTCCTTCTTGAGGTCCTTGTCGAGGCTGGAGGCCGACGCGAGCGTCTTGCCAGCGGCATCGTCGATGACCTGGGCGTAGATGTGTTTGCCCGAGCGGTGAACGCTGAGGCGCGGCTTGCCCGACGCACGAGCCTTGAGCGCGGTGCGCACACGGCGGCGACGGCGATCGAAGAGAGAGAGTTTCGCCATGGCTTACTTCTTCTTGCCTTCTTTGCGGAAGATATACTCACCGCGATACTTGATGCCCTTGCCCTTGTAGGGCTCCGGCTTGCGCCAGCGGCGGATCTCGGCTGCCAGCTGGCCAACCTTCTGGCGATCAATGCCGCTGATTTCGACGGTGGTGTTGTCCGGGGTCTTGACCTCGAGGCCTTCCGGCACCGCGACGTTGACGTCGTGGCTGTAGCCGAGCTGCAGCTTGAGGGTCTTGCCCTGCGCCTGGGCGCGGTAGCCGACGCCGGTGATTTCGAGGACCTTCGAGAAGCCCTCGGTCACACCGGTGACCAGGTTCTGGACGTTGGTGCGCTGCATGCCCCACGCGGCGCGGTTGCGCTGCGCCTGGGTGATCGGCTGCACCGCGATCTGGCCGTCTTCCACCTTGTACGACACGAGGTCGTCCATCAGCGGCATGGACAGGGAGCCCTTGGGCCCCTTCACCGTCATGGTCGAACCGTCGATGGTGGCGGTGACGCCACTCGGCAGTGCGACCGGCTTTTTACCGATGCGGCTCATTAGAACACCTCCGCCAGCACTTCGCCGCCGACGTTCTGGTCGCGGGCCTCAGCGTCGCTGAGGACGCCGCGCGGCGTCGAGACGATGGTGATGCCGAGGCCGTTGCGGATACGCGGCAGCTCCTTGGAGCCCGAGTAGACGCGGCGGCCCGGCTTCGAAACGCGAGCCAGGTGCTGGATCGCCGGCTGGCCCTCGAAATACTTGAGCTCGATGCGCAGGCCCTTCTGGCCGGCAAGCTCTTCTTCCGAATAGCCACGGATATAGCCTTCGCGCTGAAGCACATCGAGCACGTGGGCACGAAGCTTCGACGCCGGCGTCAGGATGCTATCCTTCTTCGCCTGCTGGCCGTTGCGGATGCGGGTGAGCATATCACCCAGGGGATCGGTCATCGCCATTGCGTGTCCTTACCAGCTCGACTTGGTGAGGCCCGGAATCAGGCCCTTATTGCCCAGTTCGCGCAGCATGATGCGCGACAGCCGGAACTTGCGATAATAACCGCGGCTGCGACCCGTGAGCTCGCAGCGGTTGCGGATGCGGGTCGCGTTGCCGTTGCGCGGCAACTCGGCCATCTTCAGGCGCGCGATCAGACGCTCGGTTTCATCGAGCGACTTGTCGTTCGCCTTGGCCAGCAGCTTCGCGCGCTTGGCCTGGGTCTTTTCGACGAGCTTCTTGCGACGCTCGTTCTTGTTCACGGAACTCAGTTTCGCCATGACTTAAGTTCTCCGATGCCGCTTACGCGGCTTCCTTCTGGGCCTCGGCCGGGAACGGGAAGTTGAAGAGGCGCAGCAGTTCGCGGGCTTCTTCGTCCGTCTTCGCGGTCGTGGTGATGATGATGTCCATGCCCCGGATCTTGTCGATCTGGTCGTAGTTGATCTCCGGGAACACGATCTGTTCCTTGAGACCCATGGCATAGTTGCCGCGGCCGTCGAACGACTTGGGGTTCAGGCCACGGAAGTCGCGGACGCGCGGGAGCGCGATGGTGACCAGGCGATCGAGGAACTCGAACATGCGGTCGCGGCGCAGGGTGACCTTGCAACCGATCGGCATGCCTTCACGCAGCTTGAACTGCGCGATCGACTTCTTCGCCTTGGTGATCACCGGCTTCTGGCCGGCAATCTTCTCCATCTCGGCCGCAGCGGCCTCGACCTTCTTCTTGTCCTGGGTCGCCTCGCCGACGCCCATGTTGATGACGATCTTCTCGAGCTTCGGCACTTCAAGAGCGTTCTTGTAGCCGAACTTCTCGGTCATCGCCTTGGCGATGCGGTCGTCATAATCCTTCTTCAGGCGAGGGGTGTAAGCCTTCTCAGCCATCGATCTTCTCCCCGGTGCGCGCCGAAACGCGGACCTTCTTGCCGTCCTTCGAGGTTTCGAAGCGGACGCGGGTCGCCTTGCCGTCCTTCGGGTCGACGATCGCGACCTTCGAGATGTGTAGCGGCGCTTCCTTGCGCTCGAGGCCGCCCTGCTGGAGCTGGCTCGGCTTCTTGTGGCGGGTGGCGACGTTGACGCCGTTCACCAGCACCTTGCTGTCCTTGACGAGAACGCGGGCGACCTCACCGGTCTTGCCCTTGTCCTTGCCCGACAGGACGACGACCTTGTCGCCCTTCTTGATCTTGGCGGCCGACATTACAGCACCTCCGGAGCAAGGCTGATGATCTTCATGTGCTTCTTGGCACGAAGCTCGCGGACGACCGGGCCGAAGATACGGGTGCCGATCGGCTCCTCGTTCTTGTTGACCAGGACGGCGGCGTTCGTGTCGAAGCGGATCACCGTGCCGTCGGGACGGCGGATGTCCTTCGCGGTGCGAACGATGACCGCGCGGTGCACGTCACCCTTCTTCACGCGACCCCGGGGGGCGGCTTCCTTGACCGAGACGACGATGATGTCACCGACGCCGGCCACACGACGCTTCGAGCCACCCAGCACCTTGATGCACTGGACGCGCTTGGCGCCGCTGTTGTCCGCGACCTCGAGGTTCGACTGCATCTGAATCATGGATCAGTCCTCTCGAATTAGGCTTCGGCCGCCTCGGACTCGGCTTTCACCTTGCCCTTGGTCGCCTTCGCCGGCTTGACCGTTTCCGCCTCGGGGGTCTCGACAGCCGCCGCAGGGGCAGCGCCGACGCGCTCGAGAACGGTCCAGGTCTTCAGTTTCGAAATCGGCGCGCATTCCTGGATGCGAACCGTCTCACCCTCGCGATACGCATTGGCGTCATCGTGAGCATGATACTTCTTCGACAGCTTGATGATCTTGCCGTACAGCGGGTGCTTCACCCGACGTTCGACACGGACCACCACGGTCTTGTCTCCCTTGTCCGACACCACGGTGCCGGTGAGGACGCGCTTGGGCATCTCAATCCTCTCCTTACGCCTTGGCCGCTTCGCGCGAACGCGAGGACTGGAGCGTCTTGATCTTGGCGATGGTGCGGCGCACCTCGCGCACCCGGCTCGGCTTCTCGAGCTGGTTGGTGGCAGCCTGGAAACGCAGGTTGAACTGCTCGCGCTTCAGGTCGCCAAGCTGGGTTGCCAGCTGGTCGTCGGTCTTGACCGTAAGATCGTCCTTCTTGGCCATGACTTAGTCCTCTTCAATCAGCGTTTCGCCCAGACGGGCGACGACCTTGACCTTGATCGGCAGCTTCTCGGCGGCGCGCTCGAAGGCGGTCTTGGCGAGCGGGCCGGGAACGCCGTCCAGCTCGAACAGGATGCGGCCCGGCTTGACGCGGGCGACCCAATATTCCGGGGCGCCCTTACCCGAGCCCATGCGGACTTCGGCCGGCTTCGACGAGACCGGGAGGTCCGGGAAGATGCGGATCCACAAACGGCCCTGACGGCGGATGTGGCGGGTGATCGCGCGGCGGGCCGCTTCGATCTGGCGGGCGGTGATCCGCTCCGGCTCCATGGCCTTGAGGCCGAAGGCGCCGAAGTTGAGCTCCGTGCCACCCTTGGCCTTGCCGTGGATGCGGCCCTTGAAGGCCTTGCGGAACTTGGTGCGTTTCGGTTGCAGCATTTCTACAAGTCCTTAGCGGCGATCGTCGCGCATCGGGCGAACGCCCGAGGTCTGCGCTTCCATCATGAGGCGGTCCTGCGCCATCGGGTCGTGACCCAGGATCTCGCCCTTGAAGACCCAGCACTTCACGCCGCACACCCCGTAGGCGGTGTGGGCCTGCGCTTCGGCATAGTCGACGTTACCGCGCAGCGTGTGCAGCGGCACGCGGCCTTCGCGGTACCATTCGGTCCGGGCGATTTCGGCGCCGCCGAGACGGCCCGAGCAGGTGATACGGATGCCTTCCGCACCGAGACGAAGAGCCGACTGCACCGCGCGCTTCATGGCGCGGCGGAACGCGATACGGCGCTCCAGCTGGTCGGCGACGCCCTGGGCGACGAGACGCGCATCGACTTCCGGCTTGCGGATTTCGACGATGTTGAGGCTGACCTCGGCACCGGTCATCTTCGACAGCTGACCCTTCAGCTTTTCGATGTCCGAGCCCTTCTTGCCGATGATGACACCCGGGCGGGCGGCATAGATCGACACGCGGCACAGCTTGGCGGGACGCTCGATGACCACCTTGGAGATCGCGGCCTGCGGCAGCGTCTTCATGATGAACTGGCGGATCTTGAGATCCTCGAGCAGCTGCTTGCCGTAGTCCTGCCCTTCAGCGAACCAACGGCTGTCCCAGGTGCGGTTGATCTGCAGGCGCAGACCGACGGGAGACGATTTCTGACCCATTAGGCTTCTTCCTGCTCACGCACGACGACACGCAGACGCGAAAACGGCTTGACGATCCGGGTGGAACGGCCGCGGGCGCGCGTGGCGAAACGCTTCATGGTGATCGACTTGCCGACCGACGCCTCGCTGACGATGAGGGCATCGACGTCGAGGTTGTGGTTGTTCTCGGCATTGGCGATGGCCGACGCGAGCACCTTGTAGACGTCCTCGCTCATCGCCTTGGGCGAGAACTTGAGGATGTTCAGCGCGTCCTCGACCTTCCGGCCGCGGATCAGCTGCGCCACCAGGTTCAGCTTCTGCGTCGAACCACGGATCATGGTGCCGGTCGCCAACGCTTCCTTGTCACCGACCTTGCGGGGGGATTTGGGCTTGGACATTAGCGCTTACCCTTCTTGTCGGCGGCATGGCCGGGGAAGAAGCGGGTCGGAGCGAACTCCCCCAGCTTCATGCCCACCATCTCTTCGTTGACCGACACCGGCACGAACTTGCGGCCGTTGTAGACATTGAAGGTCAGGCCGACGAACTGCGGCAGGATGGTCGAGCGGCGCGACCAGGTCTTGATCGGCGCGCGGCCACCGGCGTCCTGAGCGGCTTCCGCCTTCTTCAGGAGCGACAGCTCGACGAACGGACCTTTCCAAACGGAACGAGCCATCGGTTAGCCCTTCTTCTTCGCGTGGCGGCTACGGATGATGAACTTGTCCGTGGCCTTGTTGTGACGGGTGCGGGCACCCTTGGTCGGCTTGCCCCACGGGGTGACCGGGTGACGGCCGCCCGAGGTACGGCCTTCACCACCGCCGTGCGGGTGGTCGACCGGGTTCTTGGCGACGCCGCGGGTCAGCGGGCGACGGCCCAGCCAGCGGTTGCGGCCGGCCTTGGCCAGCGTCTGGTTGCCGTTGTCCGGGTTGGACACCGCACCGACGGTCGCCATGCAGTCCGAGCGGACGTAGCGGGTTTCGCCCGAGTTGAGGCGGACGATGACCATGCCCTTGTCGCGGCCGACCACCTGGACATAGGTCCCGGCGGCGCGGGCGATCTGGCCGCCCTTGCCCGGCTTGAGCTCGACGTTGTGGACGATCGTGCCGACCGGCATCTGGCCGATTTCCATCGCGTTGCCCGGCTTCACGTCGACCTTCTTGCCGGCGACGACCTTGTCGCCCGGGGCGAGGCGCTGCGGCGCGATGATGTAGGCCTGCTCGCCACCTTCGTAGGTGATGAGCGCGATGAACGCCGACCGGTTGGGGTCATACTCGAGACGCTCGACCGTGCCGGTCACGTCCCAGGTACGACGCTTGAAGTCGATGATCCGGTACTTCTGCTTGTGGCCGCCGGCGATACCGCGCGAGGTCACATGGCCCTTGTTGTTGCGGCCACCGGTCTTGCGCTTGCCTTCGGTCAGCGCCTTGACGGGCTTGCCCTTCCAGAGCGACGACTTGTCGACGAGGATCAGGCCACGGCGGGCCGGGCTCGTCGGCTTATATTGCTTGAGTGCCATCGGTTAGATCCCGCTCGTGATGTCGATGGTGTCGCCGTCCTTGAGCGTCACGATCGCTTTCTTGCTGTCCGAGCGCTTGTAGGGCTGGCCCTTCCAACGCTTCGACTTGCCCTTCGACACGATCGTGTTCACGCCTTCGACGGTGACGCCGTAGATCGCTTCGATCGCCGCCTTGATCTGCGGCTTCGACGCCGTGTTGGCGACCTTGAACACCACCGCATTATGTTCGGCGACGAGCGTCGTCTTCTCGGTGATGTGCGGCGCCACGATGACGTCGTAGTGGCGGTTTTCGACCGCCGCCGCTGCCTGCTTCTTAGCCATTGAACCGGGCCTCCAGCTTTTCGACGGCCGCGCGGGTCAGGACCAGCGTCTCGTGACGCATGATGTCGTAGACGTTCGCGCCGGCGGCCGGCATCAGGTTGATCTGGCCAAGGTTCGAGCTGGCGCGGGCGAAGCCCACGTTCAGCGCGTCGCCGTCGATGACCAGCGCGGTCTTGCCGAAGCCGAGCTTGCCGAGCTTCGCCTGCAGCGCCTGGGTCTTGGCTTCCTTGCCCATGTCGAGATTGTCGAGCACGACCAGGTTGCCGCCCTTGGCTTTCGCCGAGAGCGCCATCTTGAGGCCGAGCGCGCGGATCTTCTTGTTGAGGCTCGAGGTGAAGACGCGGGCCCGCGGGCCGTGCGCCTTACCACCGCCGATGAACACCGGAGCGCGGCGATCGCCGTGACGGGCGGTACCGCCGCCCTTCTGGCGACCGAACTTCTTGCCGGTACGGGCAACGTCGCTGCGCTCGCGCGCGGCACGGGCCGGCGCACGGCGGTTGATCAGCTGCCAGGTGACGACGCGGTGAAGGATGTCGGCGCGGGGCTCGACGCCGAAAACGGCCTCGTTGAGCTCCAGGTCGCCGCCAGCCTTGGCGTCGAGGGTCTGAACCTTGACCTTCATCGCTTAGCCTTCCTTGCTCTCGTCGGCGGCAGGCTTGTCGCCCGCTTCCGAACCGGCATCATTGTTCTCGTCGGCAGCAGCCTCGACCGCGCCGGCTTCCTGCTCGGCCGCGATCGCCGCGACTTCCTCGTCGCTCGGCATCGCCGGGATCGCTTCGGCCGCAGCCTCGTCGACCAGGCCCAGCTTCACTTCCTCGAGTTCCTCGCCCTTGACGATCAGGCCCGCCGGATAGGGGACGTTCTCGTTGCGCGGGAGCTTGATGGCGTCGGTGACCTGCAGCCAGCCGCCCTTCGAGCCGGGCACCGAGCCCTTGACGAAGATCAGGCCGCGCGCGGCGTCGGTGCCGACGACCAGCAGGTTCTGCTGGGTGCGGTTGCGGGCGCCCATGTGGCCGGCCATCTTCTTGTTCTTGAAGACGCGGCCCGGGTCCTGGCGGTTACCGGTCGAACCGTGCGAACGGTGCGAGACGGAGACGCCGTGGGTGGCGCGAAGACCGCCGAAGCCCCAACGCTTCATGGCGCCGGCAAAGCCCTTACCCTGGGTCACGCCCTGGATATCGACATACTGCCCGGCAATGAAATGGTCCGCGCTGATGGTCGCGCCGACATCGAGGAGCGCATCCTCGGCGACACGGAATTCAACGACGCGAGCCTTGGGCTCGACCTCGGCCTTGCCGAAAGCGCCACGCTGCGGCTTGGCAACGTTCTTCGCCTTCGCCTTGCCGGAGCCGAGCGCGACGGCGGTGTAGCCGTCCTTGTCCTGGTTGCGAATACCGACGACCTGCAGCTCTTCCAGCTGGAGGACGGTAACCGGCACGTGCCGACCGTCCGCCTGGAAGAGGCGGGTCATCCCCATTTTCTTCGCGATCACGCCAGTGCGCATGATCCACACTCCCAACAGAGGCCCCTCCCCGCCTTCGAAAAGAAGACGGCTTGGGGCGTGCCGGCCCGATAGATGATGCGTGCCCCCGCTTGGGCCATTCCCGCCGGTGAAGGCAGGATGCGGGGGACGCAGGCCGGAGTGCCCGTTGCCGAGCGCTCCGCGGTATCCCTAAATCCGATGCCGCGACGCATGAGCGCGGCGATCAGTCCTAGAAGGACAGGTTCCGTTGCCGTTGGAACCGAAACTTTGCCTCGTGAGAGGCGTGCGGCGAATCTGTCGATCCGCTGCGGTGCTGGCCCCTTAGGCCAGTTTGATCTCCACGTCCACACCCGCGGCGAGATCGAGCTTCATCAGCGCGTCGACCGTCTGCGGGGTCGGCTGGACGATGTCCAGCAGGCGCTTGTAGGTGCGCACCTCGAACTG
This sequence comes from Pseudomonadota bacterium, assembly GCA_023391375.1. Lineage (GTDB taxonomy): Bacteria > Pseudomonadota > Alphaproteobacteria > Sphingomonadales > Sphingomonadaceae > Sphingomicrobium. The sequence goes on from JAEWBB010000007.1 coordinate 10,625, forward strand.
CTCGCGCGACTTCTTGTCGACGTGGGGCGAGCGGTTGACGGTGAACTTCTCGATGCGCGTCGGCAGCGGAATGGGGCCGCGAATGAGCGCGCCGGTGCGGCGAGCCGTGTCTGCGATGTCGCCGGTCGCCTGGTCGAGCACACGGTGATCGAAGGCTTTGAGGCGAATGCGGATGTTCTGCGTTTCCATGTCCACTACCGATGCGAAAGAGCCAAGGGCTGTTGCCAGCCCGAAAACAAAGAGGCCACGCCCGTTTTCATCCGGCAAACCGGAACGGACAGGACCTCAGCTAAATTTGATGGCAGGAACGAATCCCCGCCGGTGCAGGCGCCTCTACACAGGACGTAGGGTGAGATCAACCCCTCTGCGGCGGGTTGGGGCGACATGTGCGCTCAGGGTGACAAGCGGACGTTTGGACATCCGGACCATGAAGCCAGGAATGAAGACGCATCCCCCTTGCGGAGACGTGTTCCAGCACCTCGAGCAACATTGCTTCGACGGCCTCAAGCTCAAGAGACTGGTGCTTACGCAAGAACAGGGTGTCACCCCACTCAACGCGATCAAGTTGCCAACCTTCCGGAGCGACGAAGTTCGCTACGATTTCCGGCGTCGCGTCTAGCCTAATCTCGACAACCTCAGGGTCACCCTTCCGGTCTTCGGGATGGTAGAACGCCCAATATAGTGAACTGCCGTCACGCACGTCGGCGACCGCTTGTTGTAAGCTGCTCATGGCAACACTGTTCACTGTTGGGCTAATGTCCGCAATGAGTCGTTGGCGGACGAACTCCTTGGCCTTTGAATACTCATCACCTTCAACAGAAAAGGCCCGGCGCTTCGGGTGAAGCACCGGGCCCTTCTTGATCGAACGCCCGAAGGCGATGCGATTACTTGGTGATGGTACCGACGACGCCGGCGCCGACGGTGCGGCCACCTTCGCGGATCGCGAAGCGGAGGCCTTCATCCATGGCGATCGGGGCGATCAGCTTCACACCCAGCGACACGTTGTCGCCCGGCATGACCATCTCAGTGCCTTCCGGCAGCTGCACTTCGCCCGTCACGTCGGTCGTGCGGAAGTAGAACTGCGGACGGTAGTTGGCGAAGAACGGCGTGTGACGGCCGCCCTCGTCCTTCGACAGGACGTAGACGTTCGCCTGGAACTCCGTGTGCGGCTTGATCGAGCCCGGCTTGCAGAGGACCTGGCCACGCTCGACGTCTTCACGGCCGATGCCGCGGATCAGCGCACCGATGTTGTCGCCGGCTTCGCCCTGGTCGAGCAGCTTGCGGAACATTTCGACGCCGGTGACGACGGTCTTCTGGGTGTCCTTGATGCCGACGATTTCGACTTCTTCGCCGACCTTGACGACGCCGGTTTCGACGCGGCCGGTGACGACCGTGCCACGACCCGAGATCGAGAACACGTCTTCGATCGGCATCAGGAACGGCTTGTCGAGCGGACGCTCCGGCTGCGGGATCCAGGTGTCGACCGCGTCCATCAGCTTCATGATCGCGTCATGGCCGATTTCCTTGTTCGAATCCTCGAGCACGGCGAGGGCCGAACCGGCGACGATCGGAATATTGTCGCCGTCGAAGTCGCGCTTCGAAAGCTCTTCACGGATTTCGAGTTCGACGAGCTCGAGCAGCTCGGGGTCGTCGACCTGGTCGACCTTGTTGAGGAACACGACCATGGTCGGAACGCCGACCTGCTTGGCGAGCAGGATGTGCTCCTTGGTCTGCGGCATCGGGCCGTCAGCGGCCGACACCACCAGGATCGCGCCGTCCATCTGGGCGGCACCGGTGATCATGTTCTTCACGTAGTCGGCGTGGCCCGGGCAGTCGACGTGGGCGTAGTGACGCGCCTTCGTCTCGTACTCGACGTGCGCGGTCGAGATGGTGATGCCGCGCTCGCGCTCTTCCGGCGCCTTGTCGATGTTGGCGAAGTCGACCTTCTGCGACAGGCCTTCCTCGGCCAGGACCTTGGTGATGGCCGCGGTCAGCGACGTCTTGCCATGGTCGACGTGACCGATGGTGCCGATGTTGCAGTGCGGCTTGTTCCGCTCAAACTTTGCCTTCGCCATGTTAACGCCTCTTCTTCTCTTAAGGTGATCGGGCGGCGCTCGCCCGGTGCGAGCGCGCCCATAGCATTATTTTCGGGTTACGCCAGCTTCGCCTTCACTTCGTCGGCGACGTTCTGCGGCACTTCGTCGTAATGCGAGAACTGCATGCTGTACTGCGCGCGGCCCTGGGTGAACGAGCGCAGCTCATTCACGTAGCCAAACATGTTGGCCAGCGGCACCAGCGCATCGACCGCCTGCGCGTTACCGCGCGTGTCGGTGCCCTGGATCTGCCCACGGCGGCTGTTGATGTCGCCGATGACGTCGCCGAGGTAGTCCTCGGGGGTCACGACCTCGACCTTCATGATCGGCTCGAGCAGGGTGATGCCCGCCTTCTGCGCCGCTTCGCGCATCGCGGCGCGGGCGGTGATTTCAAAGGCCAGCGCCGACGAGTCGACGTCGTGATAGGCACCGTCATAGAGCAGGATCTCGAAGTCGATGATCGGGAAGCCGATCAGCGAACCGGTCGCCGCGGTCTCGCGGAAGCCCTTCTCGATCGCGGGGATATATTCCTTCGGAATGTTACCGCCCTTGATCTCGTCCTTGAAGATGATGCCCGCACCGCGCTCACCCGGGGTCAGCTTGACCTTCACGCGGCCGAACTGGCCTGTGCCGCCCGACTGCTTCTTGTGGGTGTAGTCGATGTCGACCGGCTTCTTCAGGTATTCCCGATACGCGACCTGCGGAGCGCCGACGTTGGCCTCGACCTTGAACTCGCGCTTCATGCGGTCGACCAGGATCTCGAGGTGGAGCTCGCCCATCCCCTTGATGATGGTCTGGCCCGATTCATGGTCGGTCGAGACGCGGAACGAGGGATCCTCGGCGGCCAGGCGGTTGAGGGCGAGGCCCATCTTTTCCTGGTCGGCCTTGGTCTTCGGTTCGACCGACAGCTCGATCACCGGCTCCGGGAATTCCATGCGCTCGAGGATGATCGGCGCGTTCTTGGCGCAGAGCGTGTCCCCGGTCGTGGTTTCCTTGAGGCCGGCCAGCGCGACGATGTCGCCGGCATAGGCTTCTTCGATGTCTTCGCGGCTGTTCGCATGCATGAGGAGCATACGGCCGACCTTTTCGTCCTTGCCCTTCACCGAGTTCAGGTAAGCACCCTTGGTGAGCTTGCCCGAATAGATGCGCGCGAAGGTGAGCGAGCCGACGAACGGATCGTTCATGATCTTGAACGCGAGCGCGGCGAACGGCGCGTCGTCCGACGACGGACGCGAATCCTCGGTCTCGCCGTCGAGCTTGACGCCCTTGATGGCCGGCACGTCGAGCGGGCTCGGGAGGTAGTCGACCACGGCGTCTAGCAGCGGCTGGACGCCCTTATTCTTGAACGCCGAGCCGCAAACAACCGGCACGAAGGCCATCGCCAGCGTGCCCTTGCGGATCAGCTTCTTGAGCGTCGCGACGTCCGGCTCGTTGCCTTCGAGGTAGGCTTCCATCGCCTCGTCATCCTGTTCGACGGCGAGTTCGACGAGCTTTTCACGGGCCGCGGCAGCCGCGTCCTTCATGTCGGCCGGAATGTCCTGGTATTCGAACTTCGCGCCCAGGCTCTCTTCGAGCCAGACGATCGCGCGCTGCTCGACCAGGTCGACCAGGCCCTTGAAATCGCTTTCGAGGCCGATCGGCAGGTAGAGCACCGCCGGGGTCGCGCCGAGGCGCTCGATGATCGACTTGACGCAATAGTCGAAGCTGGCGCCGGTGCGGTCGAGCTTGTTGACGAAGCACATCCGCGGCACGCCATACTTGTCGGCCTGGCGCCACACAGTTTCCGACTGCGGCTCGACGCCGGCAACGCCGTCGAAGCAGGCGACCGCGCCGGCGAGCACGCGCAGCGAACGCTCGACCTCGATGGTGAAGTCGACGTGGCCCGGGGTGTCGATGATGTTGATCAGGTGCTCGGGGCCCTTGCCGTCCTCGGCCTTCCACTTGCAGGTGGTGGCCGCCGACGTGATCGTGATGCCGCGCTCCTGCTCCTGCTCCATCCAGTCCATCGTCGCGGTGCCTTCGTGCACTTCGCCGATCTTGTAGGACTTGCCGGTGTAATAGAGGATGCGCTCGGTCGTCGTCGTCTTGCCGGCGTCGATGTGCGCCATGATGCCGATATTGCGGTAACGTTCGAGCGGATGGCTGCGGGCCATGACAGGAGCTTCCTTAAGTCTGGAGGGGGACCAGCGCGAGGCCGATCCCCCTGAATATAGTGACGTTTTTTACCAGCGGTAGTGGCTGAAGGCGCGGTTCGCTTCGGCCATGCGGTGCGTATCCTCGCGCTTCTTCACAGCGTTGCCGCGGTTCTGCGAAGCGTCCATCAGCTCGCCCGACAGGCGGCCGGCCATGGTCTTCTCGCTGCGCGCACGGGCCGCGGTGATCAGCCAGCGGATCGCCAGCGCCTGGGCGCGGACGTCGCGGACTTCGACCGGGACCTGGTAGGTCGCACCGCCGACGCGGCGGCTGCGGACTTCGATGCCCGGCTTCACGTTGTTCAGCGCGTCATGGAAGACCGACAGCGGGTCCTTCTTGAGACGGGCTTCGACGTTGTCGAGCGCGGTGTACACGATGTTTTCCGCAACCGACTTCTTACCGTCGAGCATGATGTTGTTCATGAACTTCGACAGGACCAGATCGCCGAACTTGGGATCCGGCAGGATGACGCGCTTTTCGGGGCGACGACGACGGGACATAGGTAATTCCTTTCAGAGCGGTGCGCCTGCCCTCCTGGCGGCGCGACCGACGAACCCAGCTTACTTCGGGCGCTTGGCGCCGTACTTCGAGCGCGACTGCTTGCGGTCCTTCACGCCCTGCGTGTCGAGGACGCCGCGAAGCACGTGGTAACGCACACCCGGAAGGTCGCGCACACGGCCGCCGCGGATCAGCACCACCGAGTGCTCCTGCAGGTTGTGGCCCTCACCCGGAATGTACGAAATGACTTCGCGCTGGTTGGTCAGGCGGACCTTGGCAACCTTGCGAAGCGCCGAGTTCGGCTTCTTCGGGGTGGTGGTATAGACACGGGTGCAGACGCCGCGCTTCTGCGGGTTCTGCTCCATCGCAGGGACCTTCGACTTGGTCTTCTGCGGTTCGCGACCCTTGCGGATCAGCTGGTTAATCGTCGGCATGAAGCCTTCACCTTTCCTTGCCCGGCAGTCCCGAGCGGTTACTTTTGCCCAACGCAAAAGCGCGAAATCCGAGAGGAGCATACTCCCTTCGGCCTCCGCGTTCGTGTCGAGCAATGTTCAGCTCTTGTCCGGCGGGGCGAGAATCGCTTTCCGTTCGGACAGGCGGCCCCTTACGGCCAAGTCGGATTATCGTCAACCGCGAGCGGGACGGGACGCGGCCCCTATTCGGTGGTCTTGCCGTCCCATTCCTCGTCGTGGTGACGGGCCTCGGCTTCTTCCTTGGTCGCCTGGACGATGCCGTCCTTATGCTCGGGCGGGCCGTAGAGGGTGTAGAGCTTGAGCGGCGCATCGCCGGTATTGCGCACGTTATGCCGAGCACCCGCCGGTACGACGATTCCGTCGCCATCGCCGACTTCATACGTGTTGTCGTCGATGTCGACTTCCCCGCTGCCTTCCTCGAAGCGGAAGAACTGGTCGCGGTCCTCGTGCACCTCGGCACCGATGTCGCATCCGGCCGGCAGGGTCATCAGCACCAGTTGCAGGTGCGGACCGGTATAGAGCACGCGCCGGAAATCACTGTTGCCGGTGGTCTGCCCTTCGATATCGCCGTGAAAGCCCTTCATGATGCCGCTCCCTATTGCCGAGCGAGCGATGTGGGCGCCGCGCCGTGCGAATCAAGGTTGGCGTTCGGGCAGGCGGTGACGGGCCGCGTCTCTCTCCGGACGGATGAAGAGACGCTTCACCACCGGCCAGCGGGATCGCACCTCCCGCTCGATCTCCATCGCGATCCGCTCGACGTCGCCGGCCGAGATACTGTCGTCGAAATCGACGCTCATCAGCGCGGTGATCTGGTCGGGTGCCGAATGGACGGTCAACGCATCGCCAACGCCGACGACGCCCTTGTGCCCCTCGGCCAGCGCCTTGAGGCCCTCGACGATGTCGGGGTCCGCCGCCTCGCCGATCAGCAACTGCTTGGATTCCACTGCCAGCACCCAGGCAGTGAAGCCGAGGATCGCACCGATGATGATCGAGGCCGCACCATCCCAGCGCGGGTCGCCGGTGAGCAAGGTGATGCCCAGCCCGACCGCGGCGACGACGATGCCGAACATGGCCGCGCCGTTTTCAAGCAGGACGATGAAGCCCGACGGGTCCTTCGAGCGCTGGACCGCCTCGAACCAGCCGAGGCTGCCCTTGGCGGCGCGGAATTCCTTGAACGCTTCCAATGTCGATCCGCCTTCGAGCAGGAAGGCGACGCCAAGCACGACGAAGGCGATCAGCGGGCTTTCCGGCGCGTGCGGATCGGAAATGTGGAGGACGCCCTCGTAGATCGACACGCCCGCGCCCAGCGCGAAGACGAGGACCGCGACGACGAAGCTCCAGAAATAGAGTTCGCGCCCGTAACCGAGCGGGTGCTGCCGGTCTGGCCCGCGGCGCGAGGCATGGCGACCCCACAGCAGCAGCAACTGGTTGGCGCTGTCGACGACCGAGTGGACGCCCTCGGTCAGCATCGCCGACGAGCCAGTGAAGGCGGCCGCGACGAACTTGGCCGCGGCTACGCCCATGTTCGCCGCGAACGCGATCCACAGAGTGCGGTTGCTATGTCCTTCGGAATTCATTGCGCGACAGGCCTAGCGTCCAGTGCGGCCCTGTCCAGTCTCAGCCGCGCGACAAACGCTTTCGCCTCGACGGTGTCGATTCCGCGCACGACGATCCAGCGACCCGCGCCAAGCCGGATGCGGACAAGTGGCCGCTTGCGGTCGACGACGCATTGGACATCGACGACGTCGGCCAGCGGCACAGGGTCGCGCCACACGGTCGGATGAAAGCGCAGCGTGTTGCCGTCGATCGTCGCGGCCACCTCGTCCGCCCAACGCCAGCCCCATCGCGCCAGCATCGCGAGGAAGACCAGCGAAAGCGCGACCATCCCGAGATTGACGCCATGCCAGACCGTCTGCTGGCTGAGTGCGAACCAGCCGGCGCCGCGCCCATGACCCATCCGCTCGACCATCGCCGGGCGAACCGCCGCCACAGCGAAGAACGGCACGGCGATCGCCATCAAGCCGCCAGCGCAGCCGAATGGCGATCCTTTCCAGCGAAGGACCGTGGGGTCAGATATGAAGCACGCGGCCGTACGCGGCGAGGACACTTTCGTGCATCATTTCGCTCAGCGTCGGGTGGGCGAAGACCGTGTTCATGAAGTCTTCCTCGACCAGCTCGGCGGTCTTGCCGATGGTGTAGCCCTGGATCAGCTCGGTCACTTCCGCGCCGATCATGTGGGCGCCGAGCAGCTCGCCGGTCTTGGCGTCGAACACGGTCTTGATGAAGCCTTCCGCCTCGCCCAGCGCGATCGCCTTGCCGTTGCCGATGAACGGGAAGGTGCCGACCTTGACGGTGTAACCTTTTTCCTTGGCCTTGGCCTCGGTCAGCCCGACTGACGCGACCTGCGGGTGGCAATAGGTGCAGCCCGGGATGTTGCGCTTGTCCATGGCGTGCGGGTGGACGTCCTTGTTGCCCAGCGCCTGTGCGATGGCTTCTGCCGTCGTCACGCCTTCGTGGCTCGCCTTGTGCGCCAGCCAAGGCCCCGGCGTCACGTCGCCGATCGCCCAGATACCCGGCACATTGGTCTTGCCCATCGGGTCCGTCTGGATGATCCCGCGCTCGGTCTTCACGCCGAGCTTTTCCAGGCCGATATTCTCAGTGTTCGGGACGATGCCGATGGCGACGATCGCGTGGCTGAACTGCTGATCGACGACCTTGCCGTCCTTGCCCTTGATCTTGGCGGTGACGCCCTCGGCATCCTCCTTCAGACCCTCGATCCCCGCGCCGGTCAGGATCGTCATGCCCTGCTTCTTGAGCTGCTTTTCGAGGAAGGCCGAGACGTCGGAGTCCTCGACCGGCACGACGCGGTCCATCATTTCGACCACCGTCACCTTGGCGCCGAGGTCGTTGTAGAAGCTGGCGAACTCGATCCCGATCGCGCCCGAGCCGATGACGAGGAGGTCGGTCGGCATTTCCTTCGGCGTCATCGCGTGACGGTAGGTCCAGATCCTGTTGCCGTCGGCCGGAGCGAACGGCAGGTCGCGGGCCCGCGCGCCGGTCGCGACAATGATGTGCTTGGCGCTGAGCTCTTCCTTGCCCTTGTCGGAAGTCACGGTCAGCTTCCCCGGCGCGGTCAGCACGCCGGTGCCCATGTGGACGGCGATCTTGTTCTTCTTCATCAGGTGCGTGACGCCCTGGTTGAGCTGCTTGGCCACCCCGCGGCTGCGCTGGACGACGGCGGCGAGGTCGGCGGTGACGCCGGTCGCGGCGAGGCCATAGGCCTTGGCGTTCTGCATCTGGTGGAACACCTCGGCCGAGCGGAGCAGCGCCTTGGTCGGGATGCAGCCCCAGTTCAGGCAAATGCCGCCCAGAAGCTCGCGCTCGACGATCGCCGTCTTCAGCCCCAGCTGCGCCGCGCGGATCGCCGCGACATAGCCGCCCGGACCCGACCCCAGAACGATGACATCATATGAAGTGGCCACGGCGGAGCATCCCAGCGATTGAAGTCGCCGATGCGCCTACCTGCCTAGGCGGCGGCGAACAAGGGTCGAGCGCGCACCAGGCCGAGCCGCTTTGCGATCCAGTCGGTCAGGCGCCACACCACGCCCCACGCCGCGCCAAGTGCGGCCCAGAACAAAAGCCCGATGAGGGCGCCGGGATTGTCGCCCAGCTTGCCAAGGATCGGCCGGTACATCGGATCGTAAAATGCGAAGCCGGCATCGACGGCGAAAATGACCACAGCGCCGAGCAGCGGCACGACGAGATTCTTGAGCCATGGCGCGCCGATCCGGTCGCACAGCCATTCCGCTGGAACGAACAGCAAGAGGGCGGCGATGATGGCGGGAATAGCGCCCATCAGCGGGAAGATCAGGATGATGCCCATCTCCGGCGCCCCGCTCGCGGCGATGAACGCGAAGAACGGCGCGCAGAACAGCACCACGCTCACCACGATTCGTGCGAGTATCACCAGCATCGCCTTGGCCCTCCCCGATCTCGGGATACGATTTGGCAGAGCCGGGTAAAGATTTTCCCTAACGCCAGCCGGCCAGCCGCATCAGGAACAGGATCAGCGGGATGCCGGGGATGCAGGAGACCATCCACATGATCGCGGTCCACATCAGCCGGTGGTCGAGCGTGTCACCGTAAGTGAAGCCGATCAGCGCGCAGATCGCCCCAAGGATCGCGAACGCCTTCAGGATGTCGAGCCAGTCGGCGCGCATCGCCAAGCCGATGGCCAGCGGAATGCCGAGAAATCCCGTGGCCCACATCAGCCATTCGATGCTTGGCGAGACGTTATGGGGCATCATTCTCTCCCACCCTCAGAATATGAGCCGCGTCAGTGCCCAAACCAGGCCGAACACCGCGCCCACCAGCCCGAGCGCGGACGCGACCTGCGCCTTCTCGCGCCACTTGATCCGGCGATCGCCGACCAGGAGGCTGATCGGAACGGTCAGCAGCGGCCAGATGCCGAAAGCGATCGCGCCGGCGATCGGGAAGCGCAGCCAGTCGGTCGCGGGAAGGAAGTTGGCGGCGAACCCGCGCTCGACCGGGAGGAAGGCCACCGCACAGAGCATCGCCATCATCAGGCCGAAGCCGATCGTTTGCTTGACCTTGTTGCCGCGGGCCCCCTTGCCAAGGAAAACCGCCAGCGGGGCGGCGACCAGCAGCGGCCGTAGGAAGCTGGTCGCATGGCCGGCCGGCGGGTCGGCCAGCACGATCGCCGTCAGGGCCCAGGTCAGGCCATAGGCCGACAGGCTGATCCCGATCATCCGTGAACAGCCGCCCATCTCGCCGGCGCTCGCCTCGGCTCCCCAGAAACCCCAAAGGGCGAACGCGGCGATCATCAGCCAGCCGGCCAGCGGCAGCGGCATGCCGACCAGCAAGGGCGTGATGAAGAGCGCCGCCGCCGCGCCGAACGCGGACGGGATGCCGACGAGCACGCCGATGCCGACCAGGACCGCGATCGGGTTGTCGAGCTTAGTCTTCTTGCCCGTCAGCCGGCCGACGACGGAACTCAACATCGCCAGCATCACGCCGCCAACGACGAGAACGAAATAGGCCGTGGCGACGATCTGCGTGGCGAGCGTCGCGTTCCGCAGCGTTTCCGTCATTCGGGCAAAACGGTCCGCGGCTTGTCGTCGGCGCCCAGCGCGACGAAAGTGAAGGTCCCGCTGGCGATAGCGAACGTCCTCTCCCCGTCCCGCTCGCGCGCTTCGGCCTCGGCACGGATGGTCAGCGAGGTATGGCCCTGCCGCTCGATCTCGGCATAGACGCTGATTTCGTCCCCCACGCTCGGCGCACCCGGGAACTGCAGGTCATTGGCTGCGACCACGACGCACTTGCCCCTCGCGGTGCGCGAGGCGAGGCTGCCGGCGGCGAGCGCCATCTGGCTCATCAACCAGCCGCCGAACACCCCGCCATAGGGGTTGGTGTCGGCCGGCATGGCGGTGACGCGGATGAGGGGAATGCCGTCGCTCACAAGCGTCAATTGCGGTGCCAGTTGAAGAACAGGCGAAAGAGGATCGCCGCGCCGATCGCGACCGGGATCGAAAAGAGCAGGCCCGGCGAATTGGCGAACGGCACGATGGTGCCGGTTTTCACCCAGCTGTGCATCCAGAGTCCGCCGATGCCGCCGGAAAACAGGGGCAGCACGAAGCCGAGGAGCGTTCCCAGCAAAAGGGCCGAGAACCACTTCATCGGCTAGGCGACGAGACCCATCGGGCTTTCGCACAGTTCGCGGAACGCCTTCATCAGGCGGGCACCGTCGGCGCCGTCGATGGCGCGGTGGTCGAAGCTGCCAGTGGCGCTCATCACGGTCGCGATCTGCAGGGAGTCGTCGATCACGAACGGCCGCTTTTCGCCCGCGCCGATCGCCATGATCATCGCCTGCGGCGGGTTGATGACCGCTTCGAACTGCTTGATGCCGAACATGCCCATGTTGGACAACGAAGCGGTGCCGCCCTGGTATTCGGCCGGCTGCAGCTTGCCTTCCTTGGCGCGGCTCGCGAGGTCGCCCATCTCGGTCGAGATTTTGGACAGCGACTTGTCGTTGGCGCCGGCGACGATCGGGGTGATCAGGCCACCTTGGATCGACACCGCGACCGCGATGTCGGCGCGGCTGTACTTGATGAGGTTGTCGCCCCCGAAGCTGACGTTGCATTCCGGCACCTCGATCAGCGCCACGGCCAGCGCCTTGATCAGCATGTCGTTGACGCTGAGCTTCACGCCGCGGTTCTTGAGGCCGTCGTTGAGGTCGGCGCGCAGCTTCAGCAGCTTGTCCAGCTGGACGTCGACCGTGAGGTAGATGTGCGGAATCTGCTGCTTCGATTCGGTCAGGCGGCGCGCGATCGTCTTGCGCATGTTCGACAGCTTGACGACCTCGTTCGGGATTTCGAGCGGCTCGACATGCGCGGCCTGCGCCACCGGCGCGGACGCCGCCTGCGGAGCAGCAGCAGCACCACCAGCCGCCTTGCCGAGATCGGCGCGGACGATGCGGCCGCCCGGGCCGCTGCCGGTCAGCGTCGACAAATCGATGCCCTGAGCCTGCGCCAGGCGGCGCGCCAGCGGGCTGGCCTTGATGCGGCTGCCGTCGTCGGCCTTGGCCGGGGCGGCGGGCGCGGACGGAGTCTCGCCGCCACCCTTGGCGGGCGGGGCCGGTGCCGGTTCGGCGGCATTGGCGACTTCCGGCTCGGCCTTGGGTTCGGGCTTGGCGGCAGCGGGCGCGGCCTTGGGCGCGTCGGCGACACTTTCGCCCTCTTCGCCGATCATCGCGATCGGAGTGCCGACCTTCACGCCGTCGCTGCCTTCGGGGACCAGGATCTTGAGCACCTTGCCCTCGTCGACCGCCTCGAACTCCATCGTCGCCTTGTCGGTCTCGATTTCCGCCACGATGTCGCCGCTCGACACCGTGTCGCCCTCCTTGACCAGCCATTTGGCGAGCGTGCCTTCCTCCATCGTCGGCGACAGGGCGGGCATCTTGAGTTCGATCGGCATGGGTCTTCCTGGCTTGTCCTGTTCACCGGCTCAAAGGCCAATCGTCGCGTCGGGTCAAGGGGCGCGGCTTGCATGCGCCGACCAAAATGGGCAGCGTCGGGACGAACAGCGGGGCAAGGAAGACAATGGCACGCACCTACCTGGTGGTGATCGACGACAGCGCGGAATCGCGCGTGGCGCTGCGCTTCGCCGCGCGCCGCGCGTCCAAGACCAAGGGCTCGGTCGAGGTGCTGGCCGTCGTCCAGCCGCAGGACTTCGTGCAATGGGGCGGGGTCCAGGCCGCGATCGAGGAAGAACAGCGCCTCCGCATCGAGGCCAGCGTCACCGCCGCCGTCGGCGAATTGATGCAGACGGCGGGCATCAAGCCGTCCATCATCATCAAGGAGGGCGACCCCGTCGAGGTCGTCCGCGCCTATGTCGGCACCCGCGACGACGTTGCCGCGCTGGTGCTGGGCGCTGCACCGTCGGGCAGCCCGGGCCCGATCGTTGCAGACTTCACCGGCAACGACGCCGGTAAACTTCCCTGTCCTGTGATGATCATCCCCGGCGCGCTCAGCGACGAGGCAATCGACCTGCTGAGCTAAATCGCGGCGGCGATCAGCGCGGCAATCTTCTCGCATCCCGTCTGGTCGGCTTCGCTGAACCGGGCCTTCTTCGGGCTGTCCAGGTCGAGGACGCCGAGAAGCTTGCCGTCCTTGACCAAGGGCACGACGATTTCGCTTTCCGAGGCCGCGTCGCAGGCGATGTGGCCGTCGAAGGCGTGGACGTCGTCGACCCGTTGGGTCTCCAAGGTCGCCGCCGCGGCGCCGCAAACGCCCTGGCCAAACGGGATTCGGATGCAGGCGGGCCGCCCCTGGAACGGGCCGAGGACGAGTTCACCATCCACGTTGCGGTAGATGCCGCACCAATTGAGGTCGGGCAGCGTTTCCCAGATCACCGCGACCGCGTTGGCCATGTTGGCGATGGCATCGGTTTCGCCTGCCATCAGCGCTTCCAGCGCCGCGCCGAGGTCGGCGTACATCGCGGCGGTGTCGCCGGCATCGATCCTGAAGTCGTACATATCAGTAGTCCGTCACCTTCCCGCGCCCGGCCTTGACCGTGCTTCGGCTTTTCTTCGCATCGACGCGCCTGGCCTTGGCGGCGCGCGACGGCTTCGTCGGGCGGCGCTTGGCCTGGACGATATGGGCCTCGGCAATCATTTCCGCCAGCCGCTGCCGCGCATCGGCGCGGTTGGCTTCCTGCGTGCGGTAGCGGCGCGCGGTGATGATCAGTTCGCCGCCGGTGGTCATCTTGCTGCCGGCGATCGTCTTCAGCCGCTCATAGGCGCCGGGGTTCAACCCCAGTTTGAACACGTCCACGCGCAACTGACACGCCGTAGCAACCTTGTTGACGTTCTGCCCGCCCGGTCCCGTCGCGGCGAGGAAGCTCTCGCTCAGCGCCTCTTCCGGGATGCGGACGTCTTCAGGCTTCATCGGAGAGGAGGTCGAGGAACACCCCGAACCGTTCCGGCATTGGCGCCACCGCCTCGACCGTCGGCTTCTTGCCGCGCGGCACCTTCAGCGTCCGCGCGTGAAGCAACATCCCGTCGCCCACACCATCGGTAAGGTCGGCCTCGGCGTCATAATCGCGGTCGCTGTACACGGGGTCGCCCACGATCGGGCAGCCGAGACCGCGCGCGGCATGAACGCGAATCTGATGGGTGCGCCCCGTTTCCGGCACGAACTCGACCAGGCTGCGCTTCCCGATCGTGCCGACCAGCCGCCAGCGCGTGCGGGCATGCTTCCCTGCCTCGTCCGGCACCATCTTCCAGCCGGTCGCGGCGGTGGAGAATTTCGCCAGCTTGAGGTCGATCACGCCTTCCGTGCCTTCGGGCACGCCCTCGACCACCGCCATATAGCTTTTCTCGACCGTGCCGGTCTCGAACGCCTGCTGGAAGACCTTGCGCGCATTGGCGTTGCGGGCGAACAGCAGGCACCCCGACGTATCGGTGTCGAGCCGGTGCATCGCCACCGGCGGCCGCGCGAAGTTGAGGCACAATTCCTGGATCCGCGCCTCGATCGACGGACCGCCGGCGCGCGGCGCGTCGACCGGCAGGCCGGCGGGCTTGTCGATCACGATGGCCTCGCCATCGACGAAGATGATACGGTCCTCGAGGGTCATCGCGCCCCCATGCCGTGTCGTCCCGACTGATGCAATCCGGACACGGTTTGCGGCATTTACCAAGCTTTACGCACTATTAACCTTTTAAGGCGAGAAGCCGAATGGTTAATGGACACTTCAATGTCCTTTCGGCCGCGTTAAGACCGGCTGCACGGATTGGGGGTTTGCAATGCGGGTACTGCTGATCGAAGACGAGGCGACGATCGCCAAGAGCATCGAACTGATGCTCGGCACGGAAGGCTTCAACGTCTACACGACCGACCTGGGCGAAGAGGGCTTGGACCTCGGGAAGCTCTATGATTACGACATCATCCTGCTCGACCTGAACCTGCCGGACATGCACGGCTATGACGTGCTCAAGAAACTGCGCACCGCCAAGGTTTCGACCCCGGTCCTGATCCTGTCGGGCGTCGGCGAAATGGACAGCAAGGTTCGCGCGCTCGGCTTCGGCGCCGACGACTATGTCACCAAGCCGTTCCACCGCGACGAGCTGGTCGCCCGCATCCACGCCATCGTCCGCCGCTCGAAGGGCCACAGCCAGTCGGTCATCCGCACCGGTAAGCTGGCGGTCAACCTCGACGCCAAGACGGTCGAAGTCGACGGCAGCCGTGTTCACCTGACCGGCAAGGAATATGCGATGCTGGAGCTGCTCAGCTTGCGCAAGGGCACCACGCTGACCAAGGAAATGTTCCTCAACCACCTCTATGGCGGGATGGACGAGCCGGAACTGAAGATCATCGACGTCTTCATCTGCAAGCTGCGCAAGAAGCTGGCGCTGGCCTGCGGCGGTGAGAACTATATCGAGACCGTGTGGGGCCGCGGCTACGTGCTGCGCGACGTCGACGGCGAGGTGGTCGCCCCGGACACCCAGGTCGCGTAACCAAGTTTACCAAGGGGGCAACGGGAACGGCGGTGCGAAAGCGCCGCCGTTTTCGCATGTGGAACGTGCGCTATGGGTGGAAAGCGGACAGTCCAGTCCCGTCAACGTTTGAGCTTGATCGTACTGGCCTTATCTTGCCGAACTACCCGCTAGTTTCCGAAGCCTGCGCCATAGGAGCTTGGGTAGCCACTCGGCCGCCATGCTGTTGGTGGAACGCCTAACGCTGTCGGCGGCGAAGGGGTAATAGGCCGGTTTGGTATCGGCGAAGATCTCGCGCGCGATGTAGAGGCTGTCGGGCGGGAACAACCCCGAGTTGACTGCCAGCTCGGGCCCGTCCTGCGGACGATGGAAGATGTGGGTACCGCAGGTTTCGCAAAAGCCGCGCTCGGCGAAGGGAGAGGAGCGGAACACACGCAGCGTTTTTCCGCTAACGACCGCGCTCGGCACCTGGAACGACAGCCACGGTCCACTTCCCCACCGCCGGCAGCGCGCGCAATGGCAGGCCCCGACATCGTAGGTGGGGGCGGGCAGTCGCACCGTCACGCCTCCGCATAAGCACTGGCCTTCAAGCGTAGGCATCGATCTCTCCCGGCCAAAGCTTAGCGCGTGAAGAGCAGCTTGCCACCAAGAGTTGACTGTCCACTAGACCGCACAAAGTTCGTCGGTGAAAAGAACGCAATGGGTCGTTAGCGGACCGTCCGCTTTCCTCCGCCTTCGCAGGAATTACGCGTCGACGAGGATGCGGCGCTGGGTGCGGGCCGGCAGCACCAGTTCGCGGCTCGGCGTTTCTTCCGGCGCGTCGAAGCGTCGCCAGCCGTCGCGGCTCAATTTCTCGAGCGGGCGGAAGTTGGTCTTGTAGGCCATGCGGTCCGAGCCTTCGACCCAGTAGCCGAGGTAGACGTAGGGCAGCCCCATCCGCGCGGCGCGGACGATGTGATCGAGGATGATCGTCGTGCCGAGGCCGCGGCGGGCGCCCTCGCCCACGTCGTAAAAGCTGTAGATCATCGACAGCCCGTCCGACTGCTGGTCGGTGAGGCAGGCGCCGACCAGGCGGCCCGGCTTTCCGTCGACCGACGGCTCGCGATATTCGAGGACGTGGCTGCGCACCGGCGTCTGCTCGATCATGTCGGCGAAGTCGTGCTCGTCCATCTCGATCATCCCGCCGCCCGGGTGTCGTGCGGCGAGATATTTGCGCAGCAGCTCGAACTGCTCCTCGGTGCTCCACGGCCGGCAGGCGGTGACCTCGAGGTCGGCGTTGCGGCGGATCTGCTTGCGCTGGCTGGCGCTGGGCGAAAATTCCGAGGCGACGACGCGGACCGACACACAGGCCGTGCAATCGACGCAGGACGGGCGATAGGCGACCGATTGCGAGCGTCGGAAACCGATCCGGCCGAGCGCTTCGTTGAGTTCGGTCGAGTTGCGTCCGGTCAGCTCGGTGAAGACCTTCCGCTCCACCTTGCCCGGCAGGTACGGGCACGGGCTCGGATTGGTGACGAAGAATTTGGGGAAGCGAAATGGTGCGCTCATTTTCCCTCCTTCCTCGCGGCCTCTCTCGAATGGTTACGAAAGTCTTAATGCCTCTTTGAAACGCCGCTGAAAAGGGCTGGTGCCAAGGAAAGAGGGTTAACGCGAAAATGTGTCCCGGAACGGCGCAGAATTGCGCCATTCCGGCCCCGCAACTTTTTGCCTTGGGAAGGCGCCGTGCGCCTAGTCGAGTGCGGCGCGCTCGACCTCGAAGCCGCTGCCTTCCAGCCGCTTGACCAGCCGGTCGATCGAGGCGGAGTCGCGTGCCTCGCACTCGATCTCGATCACCGTGTCCTTGGCCGGCAGCGCCGTGAAGATGCGGTGGTGGACGGTCTCGATAATGTTGACGCCGCATTCGTGGAACTTGGCGGTGATCGCCGCCAGCGCGCCCGGCTGGTCCTGCGCCGCGATCTTCAGCCGCGCGATGCGGCCGCAGCGGACCAGCTCACGCACCAGCACGTTGGCGAGCAAGTGGGTGTCGATGTTGCCGCCGCACAGGACGGTGCCGACCTTGCGGCCCTTGTAGCGCTGCGGATCGGCCAGGATGGCGGCAAGGCCGGCGGCCCCCGCCCCTTCGACCACGGTCTTCTCGATTCCGACGAGTAGCGCGACGGCATGCTCGATATCCTTTTCGGCGACCAGGTCGATGCGGTCGACATATTCCGAAATGATGGCGCGAGTGAGCTTGCCCGGCTCTTTCACCGCGATGCCTTCGGCCAGCGTGTCGCCGCCGATCTTGTCGCTCTTTCCTTCGACGACATTCTTCATCGACGGATAGAGCTCGGCCTCGACGCCGACGATGTTGATGTCCGGGTTCATCGACTTGGCGGCGATCGCCATGCCGCTGATCAGGCCGCCGCCGCCGATCGGGACGACCAGCGTGTCGAGGTCCGGCGCATCTTCCAGCATCTCCAGCGCGATCGACCCGGTGCCGGCGACGATCGCGGGGTCGTCGAACGGGTGGACGAAGACATAACCCTTCTCCGCTTCCAGTTCGCGCGCCCGGGCATAGGCGTCGTCGAAGCGGGCGCCGTGAAGGATCACGGTCGCGCCATGTTCCTCGGTCTGGTTGACCTTCATCGACGGCGTGTTGGTCGGCATGACGATGGTGACGGGAACGCCGAGCCGGCGGCCGTGGTAGGCGACCGCCTGGGCGTGGTTGCCGGCGCTTGCGGCGATGACGCCGCGCCTGCGCTCGTCCTCGGTCAGGCCGAGCAGCTTGTTGAGCGCACCGCGCTCCTTGTAGGCGGCGGTAAACTGCAAATTCTCGAACTTCAGCCACACTTCGGCATCGACGATTTCGCTGAGCGTGCGCGACAGCAGGCAGGGCGTGCGCACCACCGCCCCCTCGATGCGGGTACGGGCGGCGCGGATGTCGTCGATGGTCGGGAAGGCGTCGGTCATGGCGCGCGTGGCTAGCCCTTCCCGCGCCGCCAAACAATGCTAGTGATGCGCGCCATGACGCTTCGCACCCTCGCGCTCGCCGCGCTGCTCGCCACTGCCGCCACCCCAGCCCTTGCCGATACGCTGATCGACCATGTCGACGGACTGCAGGTCGATGCGAGCGGCAGGCTCGATCGCTTCACAGCCATCCTGATCGGCAAGGACGGTCGGGTCGTGAAACTCTTCCGCGGCAAGGAAGCGCGGCCGAAAAAGGTCGATTTCCTGGTCGACGGCGAAGGCCGGGTGGTGATGCCGGGCCTGATCGACGCACACGGCCATGTCATGGGGCTGGGCGAGGCCGCGCTCCAGCTCGACGTCACCAACACGCGCTCGATCGCCGAACTTCAGCAGCGGCTGCGCGACTATGCCGCCGCCAATCCCAAGCTGCGCTGGATCCGCGGCGGCGGCTGGAACCAGGAATTGTGGAACGACAGGCGCATGCCCACCGCCGCCGACCTCGACGCCGCGGTGCCCGATCGGCCGGTGTGGCTGGAACGGGTCGACGGTCATGCCGCGGTCGGCAATAGCGCCGCGTTGGCCGCCGCGGGAATCACCGACTCGACCAAGGCACCGCCGGGCGGGCGGATCGAAAAGGGCCTGTTCACCGATGCCGCGCGGCAGCTGGTCGAGGACAAGATTCCGGCCGCCGTCCCGGCCGAACGCGACCGGGCGCTGGCCGAGGCGCAATCGATCCTGCTGTCAAAGGGCCTGACCGCGGTCGCCGACATGGGCACCGACCAGAACGGCTGGAACGCGATGCGCCGGATGGGCGACGCGGGCCGGCTGGAAGTGCGGATCATGAGCTACGCGTTCGGGATCGACAACCTCCTGTCGATCGCGGGTCCCTCGCCGACGCCGTGGCTGTACGGCGGACGGCTCAAGATGGGCGGGGTCAAGCTCTACGCCGACGGCGCGCTCGGCTCGCGCGGGGCGTGGCTCAAGCAGCCCTACTCCGACCACCCCGAAACGCGCGGCCTGCCGCTGCTCGACGATACCAAGCTCAAGAATTACGCCAGCAGGGCGGCGATGGACGGCTTCCAGGTCGCGGTCCACGCCATCGGCGACGCGGCGAACGCCGAAGTAATCGGCGCCTATGAGGAGCTGGGCGACACCTACAAGGGCGACCGGCGCTGGCGGATCGAGCATGCGCAGGTCATCGACGTCGCCGACCTCCCGCGGTTGAAGCCGGCGGGCATCATCGCCTCGATGCAGCCGACGCACGCCACCAGCGACAAGAACATGGCCGGCGCGCGGCTGGGCGAGGCGCGGCTGAAGGGCGCCTATGCGTGGCAGACCATCTCGCAGCTGGGCGTGCCGATCGCGCTGGGCAGCGACTTCCCGGTCGAAAAGCCGAACCCGTTCGAAGGCCTTTACGCCGCCGTCACGCGGCAGGACCTCGAGGGGCAGCCGCCGGGCGGTTGGCGGCCCGAGGAAAAGCTGACGTTCGAGCAGGCGCTGAACGGCTTCACCCGCGGCGCGGCGTGGGCCGGCTTTGCCGAACAGAATATCGGCAGCCTCGACCCCGGCCACTATGCCGACTTCATCATCGTCGATCGCGACCCGTCGAAGGCGCAAGGGTTGGACCTGGCCCGGACGCAGGTGCTCGAAACCTGGGTCGGCGGCCGCAAGGTCTACCAGAAGAAGGCTAGCGCGCCTTCGAAGTGAGGAGGCCCGGCGTCAGGACCTGCGGCAGCTCTTCCGGGCTGCCGCCGCCGGCCGGATACCAGAGGTACAGTGGCACCGCCGCGCGCTGGCGGCTGTCGAGGAAGCGGGTGATCGCGGGGTCGCCATTGGTCCAGTCGGCGACGACGACCTTGACCCCCGCCTTGCCGAACGCCTCGCGGACCTCTTCGCGGTCGATCGCGCCCGCTTCGTTGACCTTGCAGGTCAGGCACCAGTCGGCGGTGAAATAGACGAATACCGGATGGCCGGCCTTTTGCGCCTCGGCCACCGCCGCCTCGCTCCACGCGCTTGCCCCTAGCGGCACGCGCGAGACCGCGTCGGCACGGGGCGGCACGAGTGCTGCTGCACCGGCAATCAGCACCACTGCCGCGCAAAGCATGACTAGTCCTCCGCCCTGCCCGCCGCGCTGCCGCCGGCCGAACCACCAGAGGAGAGCGGCGAGCACTGCAACCGCCACCACTCCCAAGACGAGCGCAGGCGAGCCCGCCTGCCTGTAGAGCAACCACAGGCAACCCGCGGCGACCGCCGCCATCGGGATGGCGAGGAAGCGCTGCAGGCGGATCATCCATGGTCCCGGCTTCGGCAAGCGATTCCGCAAGGTCGGGACAAAAGCCACGACCACGAAGGGCAGCGCGAGGCCAAGGCCCAGTGCGGCGAACACCGCGACCGACCCGACCGCCGGCAAGAGCAATGCCGTTCCCAGCGCCGCGCCAAGGAACGGACCCGCGCAGGGCGTCGCCACGAACGCCGCAAGCGCGCCGGTGCCGAAGCTGCCGGCCGGCGCCGCTTCGCCCGCCAGCACGGGCAGCTCGAAGGTACGCAGCAGGTTGAGCGTCATCGCCGTCGCCAGCAGCAGCAGCAGGATCGTCGTCCGCGGGTCCTGGAGCTGGAAGGCCCAGCCCGCCGCACTACCGCCGGCCCGGATTGCCAGCAGGATAGCCCCCAGCGCGCCGGTGCCGACGATCGCCCCCGCCGCATAGGCCAGCGCATCCTTGCGCGCCACCGCTTCGCTTTCCCCTGCCCGCGCCAGGTGCAGCGCCTTCAGCGCCAGGATCGGGAAGACGCACGGCATGAGGTTGAGCAGCATCCCGCCCAGGATCGCGCCAAGGACCGCTAGCAGGATTGCCCGCGCGCCGAGCGAGCCGACCGGTGTGCCCCCGTCCGGCACCGGCCCGGGCGTGGCCGCGATTTCCAGCCCGCGCCCGTCGCCGAGCGCCAGCACGCCGGCAAGCCGCGCCGCACCGCCGTCCTTCGGCACCAGGTCGGCGATCAGCAGGTCTCCCTTGCGACGGAATGCCTGCGGGGCGGCAAGATCGATTCCGCTTTCGCCATCGGGGAAGAAATAGGGTTCGCCCAGCGTCACGCTGGCCGGGAGCGGCACGGCGAGGCGGAGCTTGCCGTCGTCGGGTGCAAAACGGGCGGGACTGGCGATCGGGTGCGGCATCAGCCGCCGCCACTCGTCGAACCGCTCGTCGCGTCCGCTGATCCCCGCAAGGTCGAGCGTCACCTCGCCTTTCTCCGGCACGCAGATCTTGTCGTTGCAGGCGAGCCATTGCAGCCGCGCGGTGATCGTCCCGCCCTGCAATCCGGGCGGGAGCTTCAGCCGGGTAAGCAGCGCATAGTCGTGCTCGTACACATAGCTGGTGATTCCCTGCACCAGCAGCTTCGTTGGGACGGGGTAGCGGAGCGGCTCGACACTCGCCCCGGCCGGCAGCGTCCATTCCGCCTGCACCGGGAGGCCGGCATCGCCGGGGTTGAGCCAGTAGCCGTGCCACCCCTCCTGCACATGCATCACCAGCGCCAGTTCGACCGTCCCGTCGACGGCCGGCAGCCCCTCCGCTGCCAGTTCGGGCTGGATGGCATTGACCCGCGATTGCGGCTGCGCGTTCGCCGCCAGCGGCGCTGCGATCAGGGCAAGGAGGAATAGCAGGAAGCGCACGACTGCGCTCCTAGCCCTAGCGCAAGACCGGCGCCAGCCAGCGTTCGGCGGTGGCGAGATCGACCCCGCGTCGTCCGGCATATTCCTCGAGCTGGTCCTTCCCGATCCGAGCGACGCCGAAATAATGGCTTTCGGGATGCGCGAAGTAGAAACCGCTGACCGCGCTCGCCGGCCACATCGCGAAATTGTCGGTCAATGTGATGCCTGACGGATCGCCGCCCAGCAGGTCGAACAGCAAGGGCTTGAGGCTATGGTCGGGGCAGGCCGGATAGCCCGGCGCCGGGCGGATGCCGCGATAGTCTTCGGCGATCAGCTGCTCGTTGCCGAGGTTCTCGCCCGCCGCATAGCCCCACAGCGTGGTCCGGACGTGCTGGTGCAGCCGCTCTGCGAACGCTTCCGCGAGCCGGTCGGCCAGCGCCTTCAGAAGGATATCGTTATAGTCGTCCTGGTCCGCCTTGTAGCGCTCGAGATGCGGTTCCAGTCCGTGGATGGCGACCGCGAACCCGCCCAGCCAATCCTCTTCCTGCGGCGCGATGAAGTCGGCGAGGCAGGGATTGGGCCGGCCGGCGCGCTTGGCGATCTGCTGGCGCAGGAACGGCACGCGCACCCGCTCGCCGCCGTCCGGGATGACGACGACATCGTCGCCCTCGCGCCGGACCGGCCACAAGCCCACCGTTCCCTCAGCTCGCAACCATTTCTCGCCCACAATTTTTTCGAGCATGGATCGTGCATCGGCATAGAGGCCCCGCGCGCTTTCGCCGACAATCTCATCGTCGAGGATCGCAGGGTAATTGCCGGCCAGTTCCCACGCGCGGAAGAAGGGCGTCCAGTCGATCGCGGCGGCGATGTCGTCGAGTGGCCAGTCCTCGAACCGGTGCACGCCGGGCTGGTGCGGCCGCGGGCTCGGGGTACGGTCCTGCGGCACGAAACTATTGGCCCGAGCCTCGATCAGCGGGGCGAGGTTGTTCTTTTCCGCCCGCGACTCCCGGATGGCGCGATAGTCGTTCGCGGTCCGCGCGACGAGGTCGGCCTTGCCGTCCCCGCCCAGCGCCGTCGCGACGCCAACCGCGCGGCTGGCATCGAGGACGTGGATGACCGGCCCCGAATAGGCCGGCGCGATGCGAAGGGCGGTATGCGCGCGGCTGGTGGTCGCACCGCCGATCAGCAGCGGCAACTCCAGCCCGGCCCGCTCCATTTCGCCCGCGACCGTCACCATCTCGTCGAGTGACGGGGTGATGAGGCCGGAAAGGCCGATCATCGCCGCATTCTCGTTGGCGGCGGTCTCGAGGATCTTGGTCCACGGCACCATCACGCCAAGGTCGAGTACCTCGAACCCGTTACACTGCAGCACCACGCCGACGATGTTCTTGCCGATGTCGTGGACGTCGCCCTTGACGGTCGCTATCACGATCCGGCCCTTCGACGCGACCGCGCCCTCTTCCTTCGACGCCTCGATGAAGGGGAGCAGGTGGCCCACCGCCTTCTTCATCACGCGGGCCGATTTCACGACCTGCGGCAGGAACATTTTGCCCGACCCGAACAGGTCGCCGACCAGGTTCATGCCGGCCATCAGCGGCCCCTCGATCACCTCGATCGGCCGCGCGAACAGCTGGCGCGCTTCCTCCGTATCGTCGACGATATGGGCGTCGATGCCCTTCACGAGCGCATGGCTCAGGCGGTCGCGGACAGGCCAGCCGCGCCATTCGGCGGCCTTTGCTTCCTCCGCCGGATCGCTGTCCTTGTACTTCTCCGCCAGTGCGATCAGCCGCTCAGTCGCGTCGTCACGGCGGTCGAGGATCACGTCCTCCACCGCCTCGCGGAGCTCGGCGTCGATCTGGTCGTAGACGTCCAGTTGGCCGGCATTGACGATGCCCATGTCCATCCCCGCCGGAATGGCGTGATAGAGGAACACCGAATGCATAGCGCGCCGTACCGGCTCGTTGCCGCGGAACGAGAAGGACAAGTTCGACAGGCCGCCCGAGATGTGCGCGTGCGGGCAGCGGACGCGGATTTCCTTCGCCGCTTCGATGAAGTCGATCGCGTAGCGGCGGTGCTCGTCGATGCCGGTCGCGACGGCGAAGACATTCGGATCGAAGATGATGTCCTGCGGCGCAAACCCGTTGGCGACCAGCAAGTCGTAGGCGCGGGCGCAGATCTCGACCTTGCGCTCCCTGGTGTCGGCCTGCCCCGTCTCGTCGAAGGCCATGACGACGACGGCGGCGCCGTAGCCCCGCACCTTGCGCGCGACGTCGAGGAACGCCTCCTCGCCTTCTTTCAGACTGATCGAATTGACGATCGGCTTGCCCGACACGCACTTCAGGCCGGCCTCGATCACGCTCCATTTCGAGCTATCGACCATCACCGGCACGCGGGCGATGTCCGGCTCTGCCGCGATGCGCTTCAGGAAGGTCGCCATGGCCGCTTCGCCGTCGAGCAGCGCCTCGTCCATATTGACGTCGATCACCTGCGCGCCGGCCTCCACCTGCTGACGCGCGACCTCGACCGCCGCGTCATAATCGTCGGCCAGGATCAGCTTCTTGAAGCGGGCGGAACCGGTCACATTGGTCCGCTCGCCGATGTTGACGAAACGCGCGCCTGCGGCGCTGGAAGAATTATTCACGCAGCGATCACCATGGGTTCAAGGCCGGCGAGCAACATGTCGCCGAGGGGGGCCGGGACGGCGCGCGGCGTGCAATCGCGCACCGCCCCGGCGATTGCGGCGATATGCTGCGGGGTCGTCCCGCAGCAGCCGCCGACGGCGTTGACCAGGCCCTCGTCGAGCCATTCGCGGACCTGCGCCGCGGTTTCTTCGGCCGCTTCGTCATATTCGCCCATGTCGTTGGGCAAGCCCGCATTCGGGTAGGCCATGACCAGCGTCGGTGCGAGGCGCGACAGCGCTGCGAGGTGCGGGCGAAGCTGCGCCGCGCCGAACGAGCAATTGAGCCCGATGGTCAGCGGGTCGGCATGCGCCACGCTGGCCCAGAACGCCTCGACCGTGTGGCCGGACAGATTGCGGCCCGACAGGTCGGTCAGCGTCATCGACAGCATGATCGGCACGTCGCGGCCGAGATCGGCTTCCAGTTCCTTGACCGCGAGCACCGCTGCCTTGGCGTTCAGCGTATCGAACACCGTCTCGATCAGGATGAAGTCCGCGCCGCCTTCGATCAAGGCCTCGGCCTGCTGGCGATAGACCGACTTCACCGTGTCGAAATCGACCTCGCGGTAGCCGGGGTCGTTGACGTCGGGCGACAGCGACAACGTCTTGTTGGTCGGCCCCATCGCGCCGGCCACCCACACCTGCCGTCCGGCGGCGTCGGCCACCTTGCGGGTCAGGCGCGCCGCCGCGCTGTTGATCTCGCTGACCAGCGCCGCGGCATCGTCGCCATAGTCGGACTGGCTGATCGTGTTGGCGTTGAACGTGTTGGTCGCTAGGATGTCGGCACCGGCGTCGATGAAGCGCTGCGCCATCGACGCGATGACGTCCGGCCGCGTCAGGTTGAGCAGGTCGTTGTTGCCGCGCTGGTCGGCCTTGAGGCCGAGGTCGCCGCCATAATCGTCGAGCTTTTCCTGCTGGATCAGCGTGCCGTAGGCGCCGTCTTTGACCAGCACGCGCTTGGCCGCTTCGGCCCGCAAGGCGTTTGCGGCGGCGCTCATGCCCGGACTCCGAGGAGGTGGCAGATGGCGTAGGCCAGTTCGGCCCGATTCAACGTATAGAAGTGGAATTCGCGGACTCCCCCGGCATAGAGCTGGCCGCACAATTCCGACGCCACTGTCGCGGCGATCAGCGCCCGCGCGGCAGGCAACGCGTCGAGGCCCTCGAACATCTGGTCCATCCACGCCGGAATCTGCGCGCCGCACTGGCCGGCGAAGCGGCGGGTGGTGGCGACGTTCGAGACCGGCAGGATGCCCGGCACCAGCTCGATCCCCGGCCGCCGCTTTTCGAGCGCATCGCGGAAGCGGAAGAAGCAGTCGGCCGAGAAGAAGAATTGCGTGATTGCCCGAGTCGCCCCGGCGTCGACCTTGCGGATCAGATTGTCGAGGTCGCTGTCCGGGCAGTCCGCTTCGGGATGTACCTCGGGATAGGCGGCGACCGAAATGTCGAAGTCGTGGCGCGCCTTCAAGCCCGCCACCAGCTCGGCCGCGTTCCTGTAGCCGTCGAGGTGCGGCATGTACGGCATGTCCGCTTCGGGCGAATCCCCGCGCAGCGCCACGATGTTGCGCACGCCGGCGTCCCAATAGGCATCCGCCACCTCGTCGACCTCGGCCTTGCTCGCCCCGACGCAGGTCAGGTGCGCCGCCGGCGTCAGCGAGGTCTCGTCGAGGATGCGCTTGACCGTGGCGTGGGTGCGCTCGCGGGTCGAGCCGCCCGCGCCGTAAGTGACGCTGACAAAGCGCGGATTGAGCGGTTCCAGAGTCTCGATCGAACGCCACAGCGTCTCGGCCATCGCCTCGGTCTTGGGCGGGAAGAATTCGAAGCTGACCGCAATGTCGCCGCGCGCTTCCGCGAACAGCGGTAGATGGCTGGCCAGCGCGGTTTCGGCGGCGGCGTTCACGCGGCCACCTGCCGCTCGGGATCAACGGCGCCCTTGCGCCCACGCCACAGGATCACGGTCAATTCACCACCTTCCAAACGGTCGATAAGGTCGAGTTCGAGGCCTGCGGCCCGGAACCAGCCGCGCATCGCATCGTCCGCGAAACCCAGCCTCAAATGTGCATCGCGCTCGCGCAGTTCGGCCCGGTCGTGGGCCGCGAAATCGATCACCAGCAATCGCCCGTCGGGCTTCAATACCCGCGCCGCCTCGGCAATCGCCATGCCGGGCGACTGTGCGTAGTGCAACACCTGGTGGAGGATGATCGTCTCGACCGATTCCTCGCCCATCGGCAGCGCGTACATATCGCCTTGCCGAAGGCTCGCGCCCGTCACGCCCGCATCGTCCAGCTTTACGCGCGCGAGGCGGAGCATGTCGCTCGACCGGTCCACGCCGATCGCCGCATCGGCGCGGTCGGCGAACAGTTCGAGCATCCGCCCGGTGCCGGTGCCGATGTCGAGCAGCGTACCCAACTCCTCGCCCGCCAGCGCCTGCTCGATCCCGCGCTCGATCGCGCTTTCCTCGACGTGGAGCGAACGGATGTCGGCCCACGTCCGGGCATGCTGTTCGAAATACCGCCGCGCCGCCTCGGCCCGCGCGTCGCGGATCGCGTCGAGCCGGTTAGCGTCGATCCGCAATTGCTGGGCGCTGTCATCGTCGAGCCAGCGGGCGGCAAGGTCGAACAGCGCTTGCGCTTCGGCCCCGTCGCTGAGCGCGAGATAGACGAAGCTGCCTTCCTTGCGGCGCTCGACCAGCCCGGCCTCGTCGAGGACGCGGACGTGGTGGCTGACCCGCGGCTGGCTCTGCCCCAACACCTGCGCCAATTCCCCGACCGCCAGTTCCATGACCGTCAGCAGCGCGAGGATCCGGAATCGCGACGGTTCGGCGAGCGCCTGGAACCGGCTCATCAGGCTTCGGGGCTGCTCGCTTAAGGACATAAAGACATGTTTATGTCGCGATGAGGAATGTGTCCAGTAGAGAGGACAGAAAGGTGCCGTTCATCAAAATGGCAATTGCGTGGCGGTCGCGATGCCGATATCCCCTGCCGCTGGCCTGACAGTTTCTGGAGGGCCGAGAACGGCGCCCGACCCTTCCGGTTGGGCGCTCGAAGCAAGGAATGGAACGATCATGAAGAAGGTTGCACTGACCGTTGCGGTCCTCGCGCTCGGCCTGGCCGCGTGCGAATCGAAGACTGCGAATGCCGTCGACAACAGCGACGTTGCGAACGCCGTCGAAAACGACACCGCCGCTGCCGCGGACGCCACCGAGAACGCCGTCGACAACGCGCTCGACGCGACCGGCAATGCCGTCGACAACGCCGCCGAAGCGACCGACAATGCGGCCGCCAACACGGTGAACGAAGTCGCCAACTAAGGCGCTTTCGGTCGAAAGATCGGGGCCGTCCGGAGCGATCCGGGCGGCCCTTTTCTTATGCGCGGGCCGGGTTTAGCGTCGGCGTCATGCGTATCTTGCTGATGCTGTCGCTACTGTGCCTTGGCGCGTGCCATGACGGTTCCCCACCGGCGCCGGACGCGGCCGACAATGCGCAGCTGGACGAAGCCGGCAACATGCTGGACAACCTGGCCAACGCGGACGCCAACGCGAACTAGGCCGCGCTCTTGCCTTGGCGATTCTTGATTTCGGTCAGTTGCCGCTCGATCGCTGCATCCCATCGCTTGGCCGTCTCCAGCGGTACGAGCGTATCCGGTGCCGGCAGAGCGGGCGCCATCACGCCGGTGGCCTGACCCTTCCGCCCAAAGCCGCCACCGATCTTGCGGGCTTCGAGTTCTCCCTCGGCCAAGTCGGCACGACGTTCATATGCTTCGGTTGCGCGGACGAGCGCCGCCTGCCCTTCCGGCTCGAGGGATCGCGCGGCGCGCTGGCCTGCCTGCGCACGTTCTATGCGAGCGTTAGCGACAAGCTGGCGGCGCTTTCCGTCTTCCAGTTCTCGCCGCAATCCGGCGATCTCGGCCTCATAGCTGTCGAGGATCGGCTGCAGTTCCGCAATTACTGCCAAGGCATGGGTCGCCTCGTCGTCGCAATCCTGCGCTTCAGCCAGTGCCTGTCGCGCAAGGTCGTCTCGTGCTGCAGTGACGGCCGTTTCGGCCTTCACCCTCCATTCGCTCGCCCGCTTTGTCGCGTCGCGGGCCGCGTTGCGGTGATCGCCGATACTACGGGCCAGGGCGGTCGCGCTCGCTTCTTCGGCGCGCAGGGTCCGTTCGAGGTCGTCGGTGACCGGCGCGGCCGAAAGGGCCGCCTGCGGATTGACGGGCGCATTCTCGACCGTCCGCACCTCGTAGGTGGCCCGCTGCCACGACGGCACGTCATCGTTTGCGAACAGTGAATCCCATGCGCCGGAGAACGCCCGGGCGACACCGCGCGTGACCCAGCGATAGAAGCTCTTGAGAACCCACACCCAAAAGCCAAGCCAGAGCAGGAGAAACAGCATACTCACGCGGTCTACGGCCCTTCGCGATCGAATTCGCTGTGGCCATAGCGCAGCGAGGTTGAGAAAAAGTAAGGGGCGGCGCCCGAAGACACCGCCCCTTCCAATCTCGCGAACGAGCGTCGGTAGGACCTAGAAGTCCATCCCGCCCATGCCGCCCATGCCACCCGGCATGCCGCCCATGGCCGGCTTGTCTTCCGGCAGTTCGGCGATCGTCGCTTCGGTGGTGATCAGCAGGCCGGCGACCGAAGCCGCGTCCTGCAGCGCGGTGCGGACGACCTTGGTCGGGTCGACCACGCCGGCGGCGACGAGGTTTTCGTAGGTGTCGGTCGCGGCATTGAAGCCGACCGACTGGTCGCCTTCGCGCAGCAGATTGCCGGCGACGACCGCGCCGTCGACGCCCGCGTTCTGCGCGATCTGGCGCAGCGGGGCTTCGATCGCCTTGCGGACGATGTCGACACCGCGGGTCTGGTCGTCGTTCGAGCCCTTCAGGCCGTCGAGGGCCTTGGTGGCGTAAAGCAGCGCGGTACCGCCGCCCGGAACGATGCCTTCTTCAACGGCCGCGCGGGTCGCGTGCAGCGCGTCGTCGACGCGGTCCTTGCGCTCCTTGACCTCGATCTCCGAGGCGCCGCCGACCTTGATCACGGCGACACCGCCGGCCAGCTTGGCGAGACGCTCCTGGAGCTTCTCGCGGTCGTAGTCCGAGGTGGTGTTCTCGATCTGCTGGCGGATCGCGCCGGTGCGGGCGACGATCGCGTCATGGGTGCCCGAGCCGTCGACGAGGGTGGTGTTGTCCTTGTCGATGACGACCTTCTTGGCGGTGCCGAGCATCGCGGTGGTGACGTTCTCGAGCTTGACGCCGAGGTCTTCCGAGATCATCTCGCCGCCGGTCAGGATGGCGATATCCTCGAGCATCGCCTTGCGACGATCGCCGAAGCCCGGCGCCTTGACGGCCGCGACCTTGAGGCCGCCGCGCAGCTTGTTGACGACCAGGGTCGCCAGCGCTTCGCCTTCGATGTCCTCGGCGATGATCAGCAGCGGACGGCCCGACTGGACGACCGCTTCCAGGATCGGGAGCATCGCCTGCAGGTTCGACAGCTTCTTTTCATGGATGAGGATGAACGGGTCGTTGAGTTCGACCTGCATCTTTTCCGGGTTGGTGATGAAGTAGGGCGAGAGGTAGCCGCGGTCGAACTGCATGCCTTCGACGACGTCGAGCTCGAACTCGAGGCCCTTGGCTTCCTCGACGGTGATCACGCCTTCCTTGCCGACCTTTTCCATCGCTTCCGCGATCTTCTCGCCGACTTCCTTGTCGC
The DNA here is from genome assembly GCA_023391375.1 of Pseudomonadota bacterium. GTDB lineage: Bacteria > Pseudomonadota > Alphaproteobacteria > Sphingomonadales > Sphingomonadaceae > Sphingomicrobium. Next base: position 40,855 of record JAEWBB010000007.1, read on the forward strand.
CGTTGGCCGAGATGATGCCGACCTGGGCGATCTCGTTCGAGCCGGCGACCGGCTTGCTGCGGCCCTTGAGGTCTTCAACGACCTTGCCGACGGCGAGGTCGATGCCGCGCTTCAGGTCCATCGGGTTCATGCCGGCGGCGACCGACTTCATGCCCTCGCGGACGATCGCCTGGGCGAGGACGGTCGCGGTGGTGGTGCCGTCGCCGGCCATGTCGTTGGTCTTCGAGGCCACTTCGCGCAGCATCTGCGCGCCCATGTTCTCGAACTTGTCCTTGAGCTCGATTTCCTTGGCGACGCTGACGCCGTCCTTGGTGATGCGCGGCGCGCCGAAGCTCTTGTCGATGACAACGTTGCGGCCCTTCGGGCCCAGCGTCACCTTGACCGCGTCGGCGAGGATGTCGACGCCCTTGAGGATGCGCTCGCGTGCGTCGCGGCTGAATTTCACGTCCTTGGCTGCCATCTGGCTACCCTTTCTGAATGCTGGAAGGTTACAAAAGTTACACCCCTACGAAGGGGCGGAACTTCAAGGTCAGCCGACGATCCCCAGGATGTCGCTTTCCTTCATGATGATGAGGTCTTCGCCATCGACCTTGACCTCGGTGCCCGACCACTTGCCGAACAGGATGCGGTCGCCGGCCTTGACGTCGAGCGGGGTGATGGTGCCGTTCTCGGCGCGGGCGCCGGTGCCGACGGAGACGACTTCGCCTTCCTGCGGCTTTTCCTTGGCCGAATCCGGGATGATGATCCCGCCGGCGGTCTTTTCTTCAGCCTCGACACGGCGGACGAGGACACGGTCGTGAAGCGGTCGGAAACCCATTTTCGTCAGTCCCTTGCTTATGATGTGCTGGCTGGCACTCCGACAAGTCGAGTGCCAGCGACGGGGCGCATGTGGGACGCGTAATCCTATTGGTCAAGGGGAGTCTGGCGGCCGCCATCGGGCAGCTTTCCGACCGAGAGCGGGATGGGGCGAAAGGCTCGCGTCGTTACCCTCTGGTTTAATGCCGGCGATGACGTCACGACGTCAGCGAGTCGCCGCATTTCGAAGGTTTCGCCGATGTCCGTCCGCCGCCTGCTGATCGCCCTCCCCGTCCTCGTCGCACTCGCCGGTTGCGAAAGCAGCCCGTCCCAGCCGCGCATCGCCGCCGCGCCGCCGCGCCCGGCCCCGCCACCCAACCCGCTGACGCTGCAGGCGATGGCCGACGCACATGTGAAGTTCGGCGCCAAGACCTACAAGCCGGGCGGGTTCGACCTGGTCGAGCCGGCGGCGACGCCCAAGGAAGGCGCCACCCGCGTGGTCGTCAGCCTGTCGAAGCAATTGGCCTTTATCTACCGCGGACCCTCGCTGGTCGGCGTGACGACGATCAGCGCGGGCGTTCCCGACCACCCGACCGATCCGGGTCACTTCACGGTGCTGAACAAGGCGGTGAAGCACCGCAGCAACAAATATTCGAACGCGCCGATGCCCTACATGCAGCGGCTCGACCATTGGGGCCGCGCGATTCACGCCGGGGTCGTGCCGGGCTATCCCGCCAGCCACGGCTGCATCCGCATGCCGCTGGCGGTCGCCAAAAGGCTCTACGGCCTGACCAAGGTCGGCGACAGCGTCGACATCGAGGCCTAGGCCAAGTGGGAAGCGCCCAGCCCTAGCGTTTCGCGCCGCGACCAGCGCCACAGCATGAGGGCGGCGACCGAGGCGAGGCCGGCGGCGAGGCCGACCCAGATGCCCGTGCCCTGCCAGCCGTAGGCGAAGGCCAGCGCAACCCCGACTCCGAGGCCGACCGCCCAATAGCCGAACAGCGCGTAGATCATCGGGACCCGCGTATCGTGAAGGCCGCGCAGCATGCCGGCGCCGACCACCTGCGCCCCGTCAGCGACCTGGAAGATGGCGGCGATGAAGAGGAACTGGACGGCCAGTGCCGCGACCGCCGGCGCTTCCCCGCGCAAGAACAGGTTCACCAGCGTGTGCGGGAAGAGCCACATCAGGACAGCGGTGAAGGCCATGAAGCCGGTGCCGAGCCAGAAGGCGGTCCAGCCCGCGCGCGTGACGCCCTCGCGGTCGCCGCGGCCGAGCATCAGGCCGACGCGGACCGTCGCCGCCTGTCCGAACGCAAGCGGCACCATGAAGCTGGTGGCCGCGATCTGCAGCGCGATCTGGTGCGCCGCGACCGAATCCGCGCTGATCAGCCCCATCAGGTAGGCGGCGGCGCTGAACACCCCGCCCTCGAATCCCATGGTCAGGCCGATCGGCAGGCCGAGCCGGAACAGCTCGCGGAACCGCGGCCAGTCGGGACGGTGGAAATTGCCGAACACGTGGAAGCGGCGGAATTGCCGGTCGGTGAGGATGACCATGGCCAGCGCCGCCGCCATCACCGCCCAGACGATTGCGCTGCCCAGCCCGCCGCCGAGGATGCCGAGCGCGGGCAGGCCGAACTTGCCGAAAATCAGCGCATAGCTGACCAGCGCGTTCAGGAAGATGCCGCTGCTATTGATCGCCAGCACCCAGCCGGGCCGTTCCAGCGCGGACAGGAAGTTGCGCATCACCTGGAACGCCATCCAGCTGGGGATGACCCACAGGTAGCCGTGGAGGAAGCGCCCGCCGTCGCGCGCCAGCTGCGGATCCTGGCCGAGCGCGCGGATGACATGTTCGCCGTTGGCCAGCACCAGCATGATCGGCACCGCCATCAGCATCGCCGCCCACATCGTCTGGCGGAAGGTGCGGCGCACGTCGCGCACCGCGTTCGAGCGCCTGCCCAGCGCCGTCGCCATCATCGGCGAGCTGGCGGTCAGCACGCCCATCGCGAACAGCACCATGCCGAAGCTCAGGGACAGCGCCAGCGCCGCCGCCGCCAGCTGGCGCGGGCCGAGCCAGCCGAGGAGCACGACGTCGGTCCCCTGGATCAGCTGGAGCGTGAGGTTGGACAGGATCAGCGGCCAGGCGAGCGCCATCGTCGCCTTCAGTTCGCGCCCGGTCTTGCCCCCCTGTTCCATGGCCGCGCGCCTAGCAGGGGATTGCCCGCCTGTCGCCGGTCATTCGCCCATGGGGGTTGGTCGGAAAAAGATTTGGGTGCGGGCGGCACACGCACTACCTGTGGCGCAAAGGGAGAAGCTGCATGCGGTTCGTCACGGCAATCTGGAAGCTGCTGGTCGGCATCAAGGACGCGCTCGTCCTGATCGCGATGCTGATGTTCTTCGGCCTGCTCTATGCCGGATTGAAATCGCAGCCGCGGGCCATCGGCAGCGGCGTGCTGGCGCTGAAGCTGGACGGGGCGCTGGTCGAGCAGGCGCAGCGGCCGGGCGCCAGCGTGCTGGCCGGCGGCAGCATGGCGCGCGAAACCGAGCTTCGCGACCTCATCGCCACCCTCGACGCGGCCAAGTCCGACGACCGGGTGAAGGCGGTGGCGCTCGACCTCGACCGCTTCACCGGCGGCGGGCATGTCGCGCTGGCCGACCTTGGCCGGGCGATCGACGATTTCCGCAAGTCGGACAAGCCGGTCGTCGCCTATGCCACCGGCTATTCGTCGAGCAGCTACCAGCTCGCTGCCCACGCGTCGGAAATCTGGATGAGCCCGCTCGGCGCGGTCGCCGTGACCGGCCCGGGCGGCAGCAACCTTTATTTCAAGGGCCTGTTCGACAAGCTCGGCGTGACCGCCCACGTGTTCAAGGTCGGCACCTACAAGTCGGCGGTCGAACCCTACATGCGCGCCGACATGAGCCCCGAGGCGCGCGAGAACGCCAACGCGCTGGCCGGCGCGATCCTCGAGGACTGGAAGCAGGACATCGACAAGGCGCGCCCGGCCGCCGCGGCCGGGGTGCAGCGCACGCTGACCGACCCGGTCGGCATGGCGCAATCGACCGGCGGCGACCTTTCGAAGGCGGCGCTCAATGCGAAGATGGTCGACCGTCTCGGCGAGCGGCGCGAATATGAGGCGCGGCTGGCGGAACTGGGCGGAAAGGATGCCAAGGCAGACGGCGGCTACAGCCAGGTCCGCTATACCGACTATGCCAAGCGGGCGCGCGATGCGGCGCCGACCGGTCCGATCGGCGTGGTCCATGTCGCCGGCATGATCGTCGACGGCAAGGCGTCGAGCGGCACGGCGGGCGGCGAGACCATCGCCGGCCTGATCGACGACGCGGTCGCGACCGGCAAGCTCAAGGCGCTGGTGGTGCGGATCGACAGCCCGGGCGGCTCGGTCACCGCCTCCGAGCGAATCCGCCAGTCGATCCTCGGTGCCAAGGCCGCGGGCTTGCCCGTCGTGGTGTCGATGGGCAGCGTCGCCGCGTCGGGCGGCTACTGGATCACGACTCCCGCCGACTATGTCTTTGCCGAGCCGGAGACCATCACCGGATCGATCGGCGTATTCGGCGTGGTGCCCACCTTCGAGGGCACGCTGACCAAGCTCGGCGTGACCACCGACGGGATCGCGACGACCCCGCTGGCCGGACAGCCGGACATTCTCGGCGGCCTCAATCCCGAGGCGGAGCAGCTGATGCAGGCCGGCATCGCGTCGACCTATGGACGCTTCATCGGGCTGGTCGCCAAGGCGCGCCACAAGACCCCGCAGGAAGTCGACCGGATCGCGCAAGGTCGGGTGTGGGACGGCGGCACGGCGCGCCAGATCGGGCTGGTCGACGGCTTCGGCTCGCTCGACGCCGCGGTCGCCAAGGCAGCGGAACTGGCCAAGCTGGGCGACGAGCGCGGCGTGACCTGGATCGACAAGGGGCCGAGCTTCCAGGAGCAGCTGGTCGAATATCTCGCGGGCGGGGAAAATGCCGGCGACGACACGTCGAGCGACGCGTTCGCCCTGCTCGCCCCGGCGCCGGCCGATGTGCTGGAACGGGCGTTTGCAGAAGCGGCGCAGATCCTGTCCGGTCCGTCAATGCAGGCCGTGTGTCTCGAATGCCCGCCGCCCGCCGCCCGCCGCCCAGCGACCGCAAGGGCGCGCTCGCTCCTCGGCCTATTCGGCTGGGGCGGGCGGGCGTAGCAGCTGGCGGGTCGCCTTCGGCAAGAGGCCGAGGGCGAGGACGACCAGCGCCGTCGTCAGCAGGCCGAGCATGATGATCCACGGGTTGTTTGGATCGTCGCGGCCCTGGAGGTCCATGATGTGGATCGCCCATGCCTTGTCGTAGACGGTCCACCACGCCGAGCGCGCGACCAGCACCTTGCCGCTCCACGCGTCGATGTAGATCCGCATCCCGTCGGCGAACTCGACCCGCCAGCTGTCGACGTCGATCGGCTGTTCATGGGTGCGTTCGGCGTGACCCACGAACGTGACGCTCCGCACGTTCTCACGCGCCTTGTAGCCGCCGATAGCCGCGGCGGCCGCTTGTGCGGCGGTAAGCCGTGGGGCGATCTGTCCGGTGGACGCGTCCAGCGCCCTAGCCTCTCCATCCTTCAGCCGCACCTGCCAGCGCGGGCCGGCGGGGCCGGTGACCAGCTCGACGGCCTTGACGTCCGGCCCGACCAGTGTCGGACCGACGTAGGCCCCCGGCTTTACCGCCACCGGCTGGAGGTACATGTCAGATCGAATCTCGGCGAGCGGGCGCGAGGCCATGACCAGGCCGCTGAGCGACCATAAAAGCAGTGGCACGCCGGAAATCCAGCCGAGCCACACATGCCAACGGCGCCAAGTCTCGCGCACACCCGCCCCCTGTCACAATTCCGGTCCGATCCGGCAGATTTCCAGGGACTGTCCAAGGCCCCTTTGCCAGCGTTGAACGCTCGTTAAACAAACCGAAATCCAACTGTCATGATAAATATTGGGTTAGGTTTGTTTTTACGGTCCGTTGTGGCGCGAACTAGCCGCCAAGTGCGTGCGCCAGCCGTTCGAGCACCGGCGCGGGCTGGTCGATCACGTCGCCGTGCGAAGGGACAAGGCGGACAAGGCCGGGCAGCGCAGCCCATCCGCGCAGTTGCGCCGCCAGCGCCTTCTCGTCCTTGATATACATCCGCCTCACTAGGCGCGGAACCTGCGGGCGCGGCCCAAACCCCATCAGCCGCGACATCACCCACGCGCCCGGGCCCTGCGGCGTTGCGACATGCCCGATGATGTCGTTGGTAACGAGCGTCGTGCCGCCTTCGTGATGCACCAGCATCGCCAGCTCGCCCTCCGCGGTACCGGCGACGACCACCAGTTCGGCGGTCTTGCCGAGTTTGGCGGTTGTCGCGTCGACCTTCACCGCCTCGCTCACCCCCTTGGCCGACCCGGGTGCGGTGATGACCTTGGCCTTTGGATAGCGTTCGACGAACGGGCGGCTGTCGAGCCGGTGGCCGGCATTCGGGATCACGATTAACGCCGGCGCGCCGAGCGTTTCGATCTCCGCCATCTGGTCTTCGTGAAGCGCAACGGGGGAGAAGATCAGCGACTTGCCCTTAGGCAGCGCGACGACTGTCATCCGGCGCGGGAAATTGCCGAGGGGCATCGGGATCTGGCCGACGACGGTGGCAAGGCCGGGGGCAAGACTGCGCACCGGGCCATGCGGCAGGACGGTCCATTCATCGTTGAGCCTGGGCATGGCGGTGGGAACGCGCGGTCCGCCGCGAAAGTGCCGTTTCCCTACCGCTCGAGCGTGTAGCGGACGGCGGGCTTGCCGGCGTCGGCGGCGGCAAAGCCGGTCGCGGACAGGGTCCAGACGCTGTCGATCTTGACCGCCTTCTTTCCCGGCGCGGGCAGCATCGAGCCGGTGATGGCCAGCCGCTGGCCGGCCGCACGGACAAGCCCATGACCGACGCCGCCGTCGGAATTGAGATAGGTGAATTCGAGGCCGTTGGCGCCGACGCTGTACAGCGTCTCACCGGAATAGACCGCCTTGCCGCCCGCAGTCACGACGTGCGTGTCGCGGACGTGCGCGCCGTCGTAGACCGATGCGAAGCAGTGCCGGTCGGTGACGTTCGTCGACAACGTCGCGGTAAAACAGTGGCCGATCAGCGCTCCGTAGATGCCGAGCGGCCCGGCCATCAGATGTGGATCGGCTTCCCGGTCACCGCCATCGCCGCTTCCTTGATCGCTTCCGAATGGGTCGGGTGGGCGTGGCAGGTATAGGCGATGTCTTCGCTCGTCGCGCCGAACTCCATCGCCTGCGCGGCCTGGGCGATCATCGTGCCCGCGACCGAGGCGATGCACCACACGCCGAGCACGCGGTCCGACTTGGCGTCGGCGATGACCTTCACGAAGCCGTCCGGCTCGTGGTTGGTCTTGGCGCGGCTGTTGGCGAGCATCGGGAACTTGCCGACCTTCACCTCGCCATATTTGGCCTTGGCGTCTTCTTCGGTGAGGCCGACGCCAGCGAATTCCGGCATGGTGTAGACCACGCCCGGAATGACGTCGTGGTTCACGATCCCGGTCAGGCCGGCGATGTTCTCCGCCACCGCGATGCCCTCGTCCTCGGCCTTGTGCGCCAGCATCGGGCCAGGGATGACGTCGCCGATCGCCCAAACGCCGTCGACCTTGGTCTTGAAGTCATGATCGGTCTCGACCTGGCCGCGCCGGTTCACTTCCAGGCCGATCTTGTCGAGGCCGAGGCCGTCGGTGTTCGGCTTGCGGCCGATCGAGACGAGCACGCAGTCGGCGCTCAGCGTTTCCGCTTCTCCGCCCTTGGCCGGTTCGACGGTGATCGTCGCCGTGCCGCCATCGACCTTCACGCCGGTGACCTTGGTGCCGAGCTTCAGCTCCATGCCCTGCTTCTTGAAGATCTTGGCCGCTTCCTTGCGGACGTCCATGTCCATGCCCGGCAGCAACGCGTCGAGATATTCGACCACCGTGACTTTCGCACCGAGGCGGCGCCAGACGCTCCCCAGCTCCAGCCCGATCACGCCGCCGCCGATGACGACCATGTGCTCCGGCACCTTGGCCAGCTCGAGCGCGCCGGTCGAGGAAACGACGACCTTCTCGTCGATCTCGACGCCCGGCAGCGGGGTGACCGACGAGCCGGTGGCGATGACGATGTCCTTGGCGCTGACCTTCTGCCCACCGACCGACACGCTGTGCGCGTCCTCGAAGGTGGCGAGGCCCTTCAGCCAGGTCACCTTGTTCTTCTTGAACAGGAATTCGATGCCGCCGGTCAGGCCCTTGACCGCGTCGCGGCGCTGCGCGTGCATCGTCTCGAGGTCGAGCTCGGGCGTGACCTTGATGCCCATCTTGGCCATCGCGCCGTTGGCGGCGGCGTCGAAATATTCCGACGCGTGGAGCATCGCCTTCGACGGGATGCAGCCGACGTTGAGGCAGGTCCCGCCGAGCGTCTCGCGGCTTTCGGCGCAGGCCGTCTTGAGGCCGAGCTGCGCGGCGCGGATCGCCGCGACATAACCGCCGGGGCCGGCACCAATCACCAGAACGTCATAGTCGAAGTCGGCCATCATTCATCCTCGAAGGCATGAGTCGGCGCGCCGAGCGGCGCTTCGGCGGCGACATAGGCAAGCTTCGTGACTTTATCCACCCCGCCCTATTTCTGGCGGACCTTGTCGAGCCCTTCCCCGGCGTCGATCAGCTTGCCCGACCGCTGCTCCTGCACCGCGCGCAGCAGCGTGCGGGCGGCGTTGCGCACCTCGTCCTGGATGTCGGTGTCTTCGTCCAGGGCCTCGTGGCTGGTCGCATAGGGCTGCCAATAGCCGATGTAGCGGTCGAGTTCGGCCGCCGGGCCGGCGGGCTTCAGCTGCATGAAGCGCAGCCAGTCGGCCAGGCTCCGGCGGACATTCTCCGCGCCCTCGACGTCGCCGTGCACGACCACCGAGAACACGCGGCCCTCAAGGTGCCGCGGATAGGGCCAGCCGGCGAGTTCGAGCTGTTTGGCCTTTTTCGCATCCTTGCCGTGGGTCGCACTGGGGTCGGGATTGCCGCCATCGGCGCACACCAGCCGGTCCATCATCAGCTTCAGCGGCGAGGTCGGCGAGTACCAGTTGACCGGCGTGATGATCATGATGCCATGGGCGCGCACCCACAGCGGGTAGATTTCGTTCATCCAGTCCTGGGTTTGGCCGAGCGCGTAGTTGGGGTAGCAGCTGCACGGCCAGTGGCAGAGCGCCGCGGCGGTCGAGAAGCAGGCCTTGCAGGGGTGGATCTTGCGGCCATACTCGCTCGCCAGCCGCGACAGGTCGAGGTGGCGCACCAGCGTGCCGTCGGTGCCGCAGATCTTGCTGGCGATTTCCAGCAGACGCCAGCTCTTCGACATCTCACCCGGGCAGGTATTTTCCGAGCGCGACGAGCAATTGATGATCAGGATGCAGGGCGGCTGGTCGGGGTCGTCGTGCTCGGCCTGCGCCGCGTCAATCGCGGCCTTGGCGGCGATCCAGTCGACCGCGAGGTCGTAGTCGGGATCGGTGAAGCCCGGCCCGGCTTTCTGCGTCACCGGCGACTTGCGCGCCTGGTGATAGCCGTCCCACGCGACCTCCGCGATCTTGTCGAGTTCGCCGCGCAATCCATCGAACGCCGGGTCGGCGAACTGCGAGAGAAAACGCTCGTGGAAATCCGCCTTGAGCACCCGCGCCGAGGGCATACCCAGTCGCGGGTCGGGCGCGTGGATGCCCTTGGGCGATTTTTCGGTCTTGGCCTCTGCCTTGGGTGTCTTGCTCATGCCCGCTGAACGCGCGGACAGAGCTTTGGTCCCTAGAGGTCGATCAGGAGCCGGGTCGGGTCTTCGATCGCTTCCTTGATGCGGACCAGGAAGGTCACTGCTTCGCGCCCGTCGACCAGGCGGTGGTCGTAGGTCAGCGCGAGGTACATCATCGGCTTGGCGACGATCTGGCCGTCGCGGACCACCGGGCGTTCCTCGATCCGGTGCAGGCCGAGCACCGCCGACTGCGGCGGGTTGACGATCGGGGTCGACAGCAGGCTGCCGAACACGCCGCCGTTGGAGATGGTGAAGGTGCCGCCCTTCATCTCGTCCATCGTCAGCGTGCCTTCTTTCGCCTTCTTGCCGAAGCCGGCGATGGCCTGCTCGATCTCGGCGAAGCTCATCTGGTCGGCCGAGCGGATGACCGGCACGACGAGGCCCTTGGGTGCCGACACCGCGACCGAGACGTCGAGGAAGTTCGAATAGACGATCTCGTCGCCTTCGATGCGGGCATTAACCGACGGCACGTCGCGCGCGGCGAGCGCCGAGGCTTTCACGAAGAAGCTCATGAAGCCGAGGCGGATGCCGTGCTTCTTCTCGAACAAGTCCTTGTAACGGTTGCGCGCGTCGATGACGGCCGACATGTCGACGTCGTTGAACGTCGTCAGCAGCGCGGCGGTGTCCTGCGCGTCCTTGAGGCGGGTGGCGATGGTCTGGCGCAGGCGGGTCATCTTGACCCGTTCCTCGCTGCGGTCGCCAGCCGGCGCCTTGGCGGTGGCCGGGGCCGCAGCGGCAGGCGCGGCAGCGGCCGGCGCGACCGCCGGCTCCGCCTTCTTCGCGGTGGCGGCGGCCATCACGTCATCCTTGGTGATGCGGCCGTCCTTGCCCGAACCCTTGATCTTCGAGGGGTCGACATGGTGCTCCAGCAC
>JAEWBB010000024.1 GCA_023391375.1 Pseudomonadota bacterium
CGCACGTCCGGCGCCACCTCGCCATCGGGCGACAGGGCGAGCCGGACCAGCGTCTCGGGCGATCCCTTGGCGCGGGTGAGGACGCAGGTCCGTTCGGGACCCGCGCCTTCGTCAGCGATGTCGGGGCTTACGGCCTCATTGCGCGGAGTCCGCATCGGCGGCCTCCTCGGTCTGCGGCTCGTCTTCGAACCAGTGGGCACGCGCGGCCATGATGATCTCGTTGCCCTGCTCTTCGCTGAGGCCGTACTCGGCCAGCACGCCGCCCTTGTCTTCGGCGCGCTGAGGCGCGTTTTCCGAGCGGCGACGCGGTTCCTGGCGCTTCTTCTGGATCAGCTCGTCGGTGGCCAGGTCGGCGAGGTCGTCGAGCGTGCGGATGTTGGCCTTGCCGAGCGTCACCAGCATCGCCTCGTTGAGGTGCGGCAGTTCGGCCAGCGCGTCGTCGACGCCCAGCGCGCGACGCTCTTCGCGGGCGGCCGCTTCGCGGCGCTCCAGCGCTTCCGAAGCGCGGCTCTGCAGCTCGGACGCGATGTCGTCGTCGAGGCCTTCGATCGAAGCGATCTCATCGACTTCGACGTAGGCCACTTCCTCAAGGCTGGTGAAGCCTTCGGCGACCAGCAGCTGGGCCAGGGTCTCGTCGACGTCGAGTTCTTCCTGGAACATGGTCGAGCGCTCGACGAATTCCTTCTGCCGCTTCTCGCTGGCGTCGGCTTCCGTCAGGATGTCGATCTGCGAGCTGGTCAGCTGCGAGGCGAGGCGCACGTTCTGGCCGCGGCGACCGATCGCGAGACTCAGCTGGTCGTCAGGAACGACGACTTCGATGCGGCTCTCTTCCTCGTCAATCACGACGCGGGCGACGGTCGCCGGCTGCAGCGCGTTGACGACGAAGGTCGCGAGGTCTTCCGACCACGGGATGATGTCGATCTTTTCGCCCTGCAGTTCCTGCACGACCGCCTGCACGCGGCTGCCCTTCATGCCGACACAGGCGCCGACCGGGTCGATCGAGCTGTCGTAACTGATGACGCCGATCTTGGCGCGCGAACCCGGGTCGCGGGCAGCGGCCTTGATCTCGATGATGCCGTCATAGATTTCCGGCACTTCCTGCGCGAACAGCTTTTTCATGAAGTCCGGGTGCGCGCGGCAGAGGAAGATCTGCGGGCCGCGGGTCTCGCGGGCGACGCGCAGAATCAAGCTGCGGATGCGGTCGCCGACGCGGACCATCTCGCGCGGAATCTGCGCATCGCGACGGATGACGCCTTCGGCGCGGCCGAGGTCGACGACGACGTGGCCGAATTCGACCCGCTTGACGACGCCGGTGATGACTTCGCCGGCGCGGTCCTTGAACTCTTCGAACTGGCGCTCGCGCTCGGCGTCGCGGACCTTCTGGAAGATGACCTGCTTGGCGGCCTGCGCAGCGATGCGGCCGAATTCGATCGGGGGCAGCGGGTCGACGATGAAGTCACCGATCGCAGCGTCCTTCTGCAGCTTCTCCGCGCCCTTCAGGTCGACCTGCTTGAAATAGTCCTCGACCTCCTCGACCACTTCGACCACGCGCCACAGGCGCAGGTCGCCGGTGTTCGGGTCGAGCTTGGCGCGAATGTCGTTCTCCGCGCCGTAGCGAGCACGCGCGGCGCGCTGGATGGCGTCTTCCATCGCTTCGATGACGATGCCCTTGTCGATCAGCTTCTCGCGCGCGACCGAGTCGGCGATGGCCAGCAGCTCGGCCTTGTTGGCGCTCGCGGCAGCGGGGGTCGTAGCCATGTTAAATCAGCCTTCCGTCTTGATGGTATCCGCGCCTTCGGTGCTGAGCGGCGCGGTGGCGTTGATGAGCTTGTCGGTCAAGAGCAGCTTGGCCGACGCAATATTGGAGAAGGGAAAGCTGCGCTCGCCCTTGGGGGTCGAAATGGTGACGGTGTCGCCGTCGATCCCGACGATGTCGCCGGACACCTGCTTGGCGCCGTCCTGGGGTTCCGCGAACTTGACCCGCGCCTCGTGACCCGCCCAGTCGGCGTAGTCGGCACGGCGAGTGAGCGGGCGGTCGATCCCGGGCGACGAGACCTCCAGCCGATAGGCACCCTCGACCGGGTCGCGGCCGGCGGCTTCCTCAGCGTCGATCAATTCGGAGATCGTGCGCGACAAATCGGCGCAATCGTCGATCGTCAACTGGCGGGTGTCGGGCCGCTCGGCCATGATCTGGAGCGTCGGGTCCGACTGGCCGCCGGTCATCACGACACGCACCAGCGCGAGACCCTGTGCCTTGACGGCGGGCTCGATCAGGCGGGCGATGGCAGCGGTGTCGGTCAACGTCTCTCCGGTCTTGAAAAAACCATGTCTCTTCGGTGCCGGACCGTCCCCGGCCCGGCCTCAGCATCTCATCGATGTCGAGGATTGATTGGCCATATAGTCACGAGGGAGGGAAGAGTCTAGCGGCCCAGCGCCCCGTTTTCGGCGCGGATGCGGATGGCGAGGACGGCAAGGTTGAGCGCGCTGAACAGCAGCGCGACGTGCCACAGGCCGAACACCATCGGAAGGACAAGGATTTCGCCGATCACCACCAGGTAATTGGGGTGATGGAGGAAGCGGTAGGGACCGTTCGCGACCAGCGTCTCGCCCGGCACGACGATGATCCGCGTCGTCCACCGCGGGCCAAGCGTCCGGATGACCCAGACGCGGAGCAGCTGCAGCAGCGCGAACAGGCCGAGCAGCGGCAGGCTGATCGGCCGACCGGGGGCGAGCCACCACAGGGCGGCCAGCCACGCGACATGGACGGCGATGATCAGCGGGTAGTGCCCGGGCGCGACCTCGACCGCTCCCCTAGCCAGCAACGCCCTGGTGTTGGCGCGGGCCAGCGGCAGTTCGGCCAGCCGCTGCAGCGTGACAAACGTCAGGATCGCGATGTGCGGCCAGAGCGGGGTCATCGCTCGATCACGAGCCCGGCGCAGGTGAAGCCGGGGCCGAACGCGGTCATCATCGTGCGATCGGGCAGGCCGCGCTCCAGCAACCGGTCGAGTACGAACAGGACGGTCGGCGCGCTCATGTTGCCATGGTCGCGCAGTACGTCACGTTCGAGGTCGAGGGTGCCGTCGGGAAGGCCGAGCGCGGACTCGATCGCGGTGATCACCTTCGCGTCGCCCGGATGGCAGCAGAAACGGCCGATCTCGGCGCGGGCCAAGCCCATGGCGCCGAGGATCGTGTCGATCGCCGCGGCTAGTTCGCCCTCGACGAATGGCGGGATCGCACGGTCGAAGACGACGGCGAGGCCCGGATCCTCGACCCGCCAGCCCATGATGCCGAGCGTATCGGGCCACAGTTTCTCGCCCGCGCCGCGGATCGTCGCGAGGCCCTCGCCGTCGGTCGAGACGACCGCTGCCGCCGCGCCGTCACCGAAGATCGCGGTCGCGACGATCGCGGCCGGATCGTCGCTGTCGAGGCGGATGGAGATCGAGCAGGTCTCGACCGTGACGAACAGCCAGCGGCTGCCGGGTTCGGCCGCGGCCAGGCGCGCCGCCGTGGCCAGCCCGCTGACCCCGCCGGCGCACCCGAGGCCGAACAGCGGGACGCGGCGGACGTCGGCACGAAAGCCCATGCGCGGCAGGACGCGCGCGTCGATCGAAGGGGTCGAAATACCGGTGGTCGAGACGAAGACGACGCCATCGATGTCGGGGGCGGCGAGACCGGCACGCTCGAGAGCGACGCCGGCTGCCTGTTCGAACAGGGCCTCGGTAGCGGGCACGTAAAGCGCGTTGCGCGCGGCCCAGCCATGTTCTTCGCCATACCATTCGATCGGCGCGACCGTGGCTCGCCCTTCAATCCCCGCATTGTCGAACGTGCCGGCCAGCCGGTCGAACAGAGCCGGCCGTCCGCGGAACATGGCGCGGCCAGCGGCTTTGGCATCCTGTTGCGAAACGCGAAACGGTGGCAATGCGGTGCCGACGGAAAGGATCTGGGATGTTGCCAAGGAACGTCTTTCGGTACGGGCGTGAATCGAACGCGTCGTGGTGCGGCCCGTTCCGCGCGGCGTCCATCCTTTTGAGCGCCGGCCTTGCCGCCTGCGGGACCGGCGACGGCCAGGCCGCGCCGCCAGCTACGTCCGGCATGCCGTTCCGGATGCAGGAACTGGCCAAGTTCGACAATCCGTGGGCGATGGCGTTCTTGCCCGATGGCGGCCAGCTGGTCACCGAGAAGGGCGGGACGATCCAACTGCGCGGTGCCGACGGGAAAATTGAAGCGGTCAGGGGCGTTCCGGCCGTCAAATATGGCGGGCAGGGCGGCCTGCTCGATATCGAATTGGCGCCCGATTTCCCGACGTCGAAGCGGATCTACATCAGCTATTCGAAGCCCGTGGGATCCGGCAGCAGCCTCGCCCTGGCCCGGGCGACGCTCGACCAAGGTGCCCGGGCGCTGCGCAATGTCGAGGTGATCTGGCAGGACCCGCAGGGCGGAAGCGGGGGCCAGTTCGGCGGCATCATCGCGCTGGCACCCGACGGCCGGTCGCTGTTCCTGACGTCCGGCGAGCGGCAGCGCTTCACGCCCGCGCAGGACATGAACCAGCCGATCGGGAAGATCCTTCACCTGACCCTCGACGGCAAGCCGGCGGCGGACAACCCGTGGGCGGGCAAGGTCGGCGCGCCAACGGTGAGGGTGACGCGCCCGCCCAGCGACACGGAAGAGGCCAAGGGCGAGAAGGGCAATAGCTTCACCTATCCCGGGCCGAACAGGGCACCTGCCGCGACGTGGAGCCTTGGCCATCGCAATCCTTACGGCCTGGCCTTCGCGCCGGACGGCCGCCTGTGGGAAACCGAAATGGGCCCGAAGGGAGGAGACGAGTTTAACCTGATCGTGAGGGGCCGGAACTACGGCTGGCCACTGGTCTCGGAAGGCGAGAATTACAACGGCGTGGACATCCCCAAGCCGGCGACCCGGCCCGACCTTGCGCCGGCCAGCCTGTTCTGGGTGCCGTCGATCTCCCCCACCAGCCTGGTCTTCTATTCGGGCAGGCTGTGGCCGCAATGGAAGGGCAGCGCGTTCATCGGCTCGCTCTCGGGCGAGGCGCTCATCCGGGCGACGGTGGACGGCGACAAGGCGGCCAAGGCCGACCAGTGGAATCTCGACATGCGCATCCGCTTCGTCACCGAAGGGCCGGACGGGGCGCTCTACTTGCTCGAAGACGGATCGGACGGGCGCCTGCTGAAATTGACGCCCGCCGGTTGATCCTCAACCCTTGGCGTTGTGCGCCGCGACGGCTTTTACCAGCGACTTGAAGGCTGCCTCGTCGAGGTCGTCGCCCTCGTGAAGGTCGATCGCACGGCGCGTGCCGGCGTGGTGACTGGCGTTGAACAGGCCTGTCGGATCATCCAGCGCCGCACCCTTGGCTAAGGTCAACTTGACCTTGTCCTTGTAGGTTTCGGCGGTGAGCAGGATACCGTCGTGGGAAAAGGTGGGAACGCCGTCCGGGTTCGACGGCTTCTTCCATTTGCGCTCTTCCACCGCTTGCGGATCGGCGGCAGCGACGAGCTTTCGCACGCGCTCGACCATCGCTGCCCGCCAATCCGCCATCACCGGCTCAGTTCGGCTGCGGGATACGGCGCAGATACGGCTTCACCGTTTCCCAGCCGTTCGGATACTTCTCCTTGGCCGCTTCGTCGCTGACCGACGGCGGGATGATCACGCTGTCGCCCGGCTTCCAGTTGACCGGCGTCGCGACGCCCTTGTTCTCGGTTAGCTGGACGCTGTCGAGCAGGCGCAGCACCTCGTCGAAGTTCCGGCCGCTCGACATCGGGTAGAGCAGCATGGCGCGGATCTTCTTGTCCGGGCCGATCAGGTAGACGGTGCGGACGGTCGCGTTGTTCGCGGCGGTGCGGCCCGAGGCGTCGCCGCTCTCGTCCGCCGGCAGCATGTTGTAGAGTTTGGCGACCTTGAGGTCGCTGTCGCCGATCACCGGATAGTCGACCTTGTTGCCGCCGACCTCCTCGATGTCCGGCAGCCAGCGATTGTTGTCGTCGCTGCTGTCGACCGACAGGCCGATGATCTTGGTGTTGCGCTTGGCGAACTCGTCCTTGAGGCCGGCCATGTAGCCGAGCTCGGTCGTGCAGACGGGGGTAAACGCCTTGGGGTGCGAGAAGAGGATCGCCCAGCTGTCGCCGATCCAGTCGTGGAAGCTGATTGGGCCGGTGGTGGTGTCGGCGGTAAAGTCGGGAGCGGTGCTGCCGATCGAAAGGGTCATGGTCGTCTCTCCTCTTAGGCGTCGACCGGAAGATAATCCGGTTCGATGGTGGACTGGCGGTCCATCCACTCGGGCACCGGGATGCCCTTGGACCGCAGGAATTGGGGGTTGAACAGGCGCGACTGGTAACGGGCGGCGCCGTCGCACAGCATGGTGACGATGGTGTGACCCGGCCCCATTTCGCGGGCCAGCCGGATTGCGCCGGCAACGTTGACGCCGGTCGACTGGCCGACCGCGAGGCCTTCCTCGTGCATGAGGTTGAAGGTGATCGCGGCACTCTCATTATCGTCGATGAAGAAGGCGTGGTCGGGGGTAAAGCCGTCGAGGTTGGCGGTGATCCGGCCCTGGCCAATGCCTTCGGTGATCGAGCTGCCTTCGGCCTTCAGTTCGCCCGTGGTGTAATAGCTGTAGAGGGCCGCACCGGGGACGTCGGCGATGGCGTTCTGGATGTGCGAGTTGCGCTCTTTCAGCGCCATGCCGGTTCCGGCCAGCGTGCCGCCGGTGCCGACCGCGCTGACCCAGCCGTCGACTTTGCCGTCGGTCTGCGCCCAGATCTCCGGACCGGTGGTGCGGATGTGCGCGTCGCGGTTGGCGACATTGTCGAACTGGTTGGCCCAGATCGCGCCGTTAGGGTTTTCGCGCGCGATCTTTTCCGCCAGCCGCCCGCCGATCTTCACATAATTGTTGGGGTTCTTGTACGGGACCGCCGGGACCTCGACCAGCTCGGCGCCGAGCATCCGGAGCGTCGCCTTCTTCTCCTCGGTCTGCGTCTCGGGGATGACGATCACCGTCTTCATGCCCAGCGCGTTGGCGACCGTGGCGAGGCCAATGCCGGTGTTGCCGGCGGTGCCGTCGACGATCGTCCCGCCGGGGCGAAGCTCGCCCCGTTCGATCGCGTCGAGGATGATACCGAGCGCCGCGCGGTCCTTGACCGACCCGCCCGGGTTCATGAATTCGGCCTTGCCGAGAATGGTGCAGCCGGTCCCCTCCGACGCGCGCTTCAACTTGATGAGCGGCGTGTTGCCGATGGCGGAGAGGACGTCGTCATGGACCTGCATCGACGCCTAGCTAGGCGTGGCGCGGCGAAAGGCAAGGCCTACAGCCGGCGGAAGCGGAATTGGTGCGGTGTCCTGCCCTGACGACGCGCCTTGGCGGCGTAGCGCGTCTCGATCCAGCCCGACGGATAATCGAGCCAGGCATTGGGCTTGGCATTAACCCATTCGAACTGGTCGGTGTGGCGCTGCATGATCATCAGCAGCCAGTTCAGATAGGTCGGATCGTCGGTCGCGACGCGGAACTCTCCGCCCGGTTTCAGCTTCTTCCAGAACAGGTCGACCGGGCCGTCGTTCATCATCCGCCGCTTGGCGTGGCGCGCCTTGGGCCACGGATCGGGGTGGAGCAGGTACAGCATGGTCAGCGCTCCGTCGGGGATGCGCTGGAGCGGGTCGAGCGCGTCGTTCATCCACAGCCGGACGTTGGCCAGCCGGCCATCGCGGATGTGGGTCAGCGCCTGCGCCACGCCGTTGAGGAACGGTTCGCAGCCGATGAAGCCGTGGTCGGGGAGGAGATCGGCGCGGTGGGCGAGATGCTCACCGGCGCCGAAACCGATCTCGAAATGTAGCGGGCGGTCATCGCCGAACAGCCGCTCCGACGTGATCTCGCCCTCTTCGGGAACGGAGATCGCCGGCAGCAGGGTCTCGACCAGTTCCGCCTGCTGCACCCGCAGCTTGTGGCTGCTCGACCGGCCGTACAGCCGGTTGATGGTGAGCGGATCGCCTTCCTTGTAGGCTGTCATGGCGCTTGGACTTACGCCAGCGCGGCCTTCAGCTCGTCGACCAGGTCGGTCTTTTCCCACGGGAAGAGGCCGCCCTCGGCGACACGGCCGAAGTGGCCGTAGGCCGCGGTCGGCTGGTAGATCGGGCGGTTCAGCTCCAGCGCGGTGCGGATGCCGCGCGGGGTAAGGTCGCCGAGGCGCTCGATCTTGCCGATCGCCGCTTCCAGCACGTCGTCGCCGACGGTGCCGGTGCCGTGGGTGTCGACGTAGAGCGACAGCGGCTTCGACACGCCGATTGCGTAGGCGAGCTGGATGGTGCAGCGCTTGGCGAGGCCGGCAGCGACGATGTTCTTGGCGAGGTAGCGCGCCGCGTAGGCGGCCGAGCGGTCGACCTTGGTCGGGTCCTTGCCGCTGAACGCGCCGCCGCCGTGCGGGGCCGCGCCGCCGTAGGTATCGACGATGATCTTGCGGCCGGTGATGCCGGCGTCGCCGTCCGGCCCGCCGATCTCGAAGCTGCCGGTCGGGTTGATGTGGTAGACGGTCTCGTTGCCGAGCAACTCAGCCGGCAGGACGTCGGCGATGACCGACTTCACATAGGCGTGAAGCTCGGCTTCCTTTTCGCCCTGATCGTAGCCCTTGGCGTGCTGGGTCGAGACGACGATCGCGGTCGCCTTGACCGGCTTGCCGTTCTCGAAGCGCAGCGTGCCCTGGCTCTTGGCGTCCGGCTCGAGGAACGGCGCGGCGCCCGAGTGGCGGTCGTCGGCCATGCGCTGGAGGATCTTGTGGCTGTAGTCGAGCGTGGCCGGCATCAGGTCCGGGGTCTCGTCGCAGGCGAAGCCGAACATGATGCCCTGGTCGCCCGCACCCTCGTCCTTTTCGGCGCCGGCATCGACGCCCTGCGCGATGTGCGCCGACTGCGGGTGGAGGTGGTTGGCGAAGTCGAGCTTGTCCCAGTGGAAGCCGTCCTGCTCATAGCCGATCGCCTTGACGGTATCGCGCACGGCCTTCTCGATTTCCTCGCGCACGCCCTCGGCCCAGTTGCCGTCGGTATCCATGATGCCCTGGCCGCGAATCTCGCCGGCGAGAACGACGCGGTTGGTGGTCGTCATCGTCTCGCACGCCACGCGCGCTTCCGGGTCCTTCGACAGGAACAGGTCGACGATCGCGTCGCTGATCTGGTCGGCGACCTTGTCCGGATGGCCTTCGGAAACGCTTTCGGACGTGAACAGGTAGGAGCTGCGCATGGGCGGACGGTGCTTTCGCTTAAGATATAAGGGACGGTTTATATGTGATGCGGCGGCCTTAGCCGCGCCGGCGGCCAAGTGCAATCGCGGTGCCCAGCAAAATCAGGCCGAGGAGGATCGGGACGATGTTGCCGAGGCGCGAGAAGAGAGTGGGCGGACCGGCGGGCGGCAGGTTGGAATCGATGATGCTCGCCTCGCCCGGACCGATCTTGGCGACGATCGCGCCGGACGCGTCGACGACTGCGCTGACGCCTGTCGGAGTCGCGCGCAGGATCGGCAGCGCTTCTTCCGCCGCGCGGAGGCGGGCTTGGGCGAGGTGCTGCGGCGGGCCCCAGGAACCGAACCAGGCATCGTTCGACGGATTG
Organism: Pseudomonadota bacterium; assembly: GCA_023391375.1. Lineage (GTDB taxonomy): Bacteria > Pseudomonadota > Alphaproteobacteria > Sphingomonadales > Sphingomonadaceae > Sphingomicrobium. The sequence goes on from JAEWBB010000024.1 coordinate 9,604, forward strand.
AAGATATGGTCGGGCCGATGGTGGCGGTCGACGACCTCGCCGGAGAAGATGATCTCGTAGCAGATCTGGACGCCCATCTTGCGGCCGTTGGGCAGGTCGAGCGTGCGCGCGCCCGGGCCGGCGCGGAAGTCGAGGTCGCCGGGCGCGAGCCGCGACAGACCGATCGCGCTCAGCAGCGGCCGCATCGGTAGATATTCGCCGTAGGGGACGAGATGGGCCTTGTCGTAGCGGCCGACCAGCTTGCCGGCGGAGTCGAGGACGAAGACGCTGTTGGTCGCGCCATCGAGATGGTTCTTGTCGGCGGAATAAAGGGCGATGCCACCGGTGGCGAGCAGCTGGCCGGCCTTGATCGACTGGATGGCGCGGAGGCGTTCGTAGGCGACGAACGGCATGGCAGCGCGGCGCTCGTCGACCAGCGGTTCGGTGACGGCGGCTTCGGGCCAGTAGACGGTCTCGACCGGCGGCACGCTTCCGCCCCGCGCGTCGGGCATGCGGCTAAGGCTGCCGAGGCGGGCGGCAGCGATGGTGTCGAAGCCCTGCCGCCACTTGTCGCCTTGGCCGATGTTCGGCTGGACCACACGGACGCGGCCAGTGGCAAACGCGGAGTGGGGCGTCACCGCGGGTGGCGGGCCGGCTATATCAAAATTTTTGAGGTCGCGGGTTTGAGGTTCCGGCGTCGGGAGCACCAGCAGCAGCAATGCCACGATGCCGAACCCGGCCACGGCCTTCCACCGACGCTGCAGGGCGATCCAGAGCGTGCCGCCGGCCGACGCGACGAGCGCCGAGAGGCCGTAGGTGCCGGTGAAAGCGCTGCTGTGGCGCCACCATGTGTCCACGAGGGTCACGCCGATTGGGTTCCAGGCGAAGCCGGTGAACATCGTCGCGCGCAGCCACTCGGTCAGCGCCCAGCCGCCGCCCAGCGCCAGAACGAGCGCGAGAGGCCTCGAACGCCCGAAGCGCCAAGCAAGTCCGGTCGCGATGGCAGGATAGACCGCGAGGTAGAGCGAGAGCAGGAACACGGCGACCCAGCCCAGCCACGCCGGCATCGCCGCTTGGAAGGTGAAGGCGGTCGCGATCCAGTTGAGGCCGATGCAGAACTGGCCGACGCCGTAGGCCCAGCCGATCGCGAGCGCGCCGCGCAGCCGCGGCTGGCGCGACACCAGCTCGGCCAAGACCGCGAACGACAACGGCATCAGCGGCCAGAGGCCGACCGGCTGGAATGCGAAAGCGGAGGCGGCGCCGAGCAGCAGCAGCGCCAGGAACATCATCATGCGCGCTTGGCTAGCGGCTTGCCACCTTGGTGGGAAGCGCCGTCGCCGAACTCACCCGCCAGATCTTGCCGCCGACGTCGTCCGCGACGAGCAGGCTACCGTCCTTGGCGATCTCCACGCCCACCGGACGTCCATAGGCGGTATCATCGACGCGGAAGCCGGTAAGGACAGGCTGCGGCATGCCCGACGGCCGGGCGCCGTTGAACGGCACGAACACGACCTGGTAGCCGCTCCACGGCTTGCGATTCCAGCTGCCATGCTCGCCGATGAAGGCGCCCTGCGCATATTGCGCGCCAAGGTTGGCGCCGTCCGAAAAGGTCAGGCCCAGCGTCGCGACGTGCGGGCCCATCGCATAATCGGGCTTGATTGTCCGGGCGACCATCTCGGGATTGGCCGGCGGGCGGTCGTCGACATGGTTGCCCCAATAGGCGAACGGCCAGCCGTAGAAGGCACCGTCCTTCACGCTGGTGAAGATGTCGGGGACGAGGTTGTTGCCCAGCTCGTCCCGCTCGTTGGCGACGGCCCACAGTTGCTTGCTCCACGGGTTCCAGTCGAGGCCGACGGGATTGCGAATCCCGCTAGCGAAGATGCGATAGGCGCCGGTCTTGGGCTCGACCATCCAGATCGCGGCCCGGCCCTTTTCCATCTCGAGGCCGTTCTCGCCGACATTGGAGTTAGAGCCGACACCGACGAACAGGAATTTCCCGTCGGGCGAGGCGACCAGCGACTTGGTCCAGTGATGGTTGTATCCGCTCGGCAGCGGCGTCACGAGCCGCGGCTTCGCGGTGACCTTGATCTGGCCCGGTGTGAAGGGGAAGGCGACCAGCCCGTTGGCGTTGGCGACGAACAGTTCGTTGCCGACCAGCTGCATCCCGAACGGCGAATAAAGGTCGTGGTCGATCAGCACCGACACGCCTTCGGCCTTCCCGTCATGGTCGGCGTCGCGCAGGAGGACGATCTGGTTCGGGCTGCCGGTGTGCGAGCCGGCCTTGCGCATCAGGAAGTCCTGGACCTTGCCCTTGATCGCGCCGCCGGTTTTGTCGGTGCCGGGACCGTCGCTCAAGGCCGCGAGCACGTCGCCGTTGGGCAGCACGGTCATCCATCGCGGATGCGGCAGGTTTTCGGCGAAGGCCTCGACCTTCAGGCCGGCCGCTGCCTTCGGCGTCATGCCGGCGGGCCAGCCCTTCGCGTCGGCGACATTGACCGTCGGGAACGCTGCCTTGTCCACCGGCGCCAGGTCCGGGTTCGGCCCCATGAAGCGGGTGATGTCGACGGTCGACGGCGAGTTGCCGCAGGCGCTGAGGGACAGGACGAGGGCGATGCTGAGGGGGAGGGCGCGTTTCATGGCCCGACAACGGTTGCGCCCACCGAATTGTTCACTTGCCGTTAGGCGCGTCCTCGTGAACCACTGGCTCCGGCGCGTGCAGGCGAAGGCGGATCATCCTCCGGCTGTCGGCATCGATACATTCGAGCCGCCAGCCCGACGGATGTTCGACCGACTCGCCCGGGTCGAGCAGCCGGCCGGCAAGGCTGAAGGCCAGACCGCCGACCGTGTCGACCTCGTCCTCCTCGTCGACCAAGCGCGCATCGACGTCGCGGGCGATTTCCTCAAGCTCGGTGCGAGCGTCAGCTTCCCACAGGCCATCATCGAGCAACTTCAACCCGGCGACCACGTCCTCGTCATGCTCGTCCTCGATTTCGCCGACGATCTCCTCGACCACGTCCTCGATCGTGACGAGGCCTTCGGTGCCGCCGAATTCGTCGACCACGATGGCAAGGTGGATGCGGTCGGCCCGCATGCGGGCCAGCAGGTCGAGCACGCCCATGCTTTCGGGCACGAACAGCGGGGTGCGCAGCAGGGCAGGAATGGCGCGGTCGCGGCCGGCGTCTTCCTGCGCCTTGAACACGTCCTTGATGTGGATCATGCCGATGATGTCGTCGAGCCCGTCCTCGCCGGTCACCGGCAGGCGGCTGTGCTCGGCTTCGGCGAAAGCGGCGACCAGCTCTTCGAACGTCAGCGAGCCTGGCACCGACACGATATCGCCGCGGGTCACCGCGATCTCGCCGGCGGTGCGGTCGCCGAAATGCAGCAGGTTCTTGAGCATCTGGCGCTCGTGGGGACTGAGGTCGCCGCGCTTGGGCGCCTGGCCTTCCGCCTCCTCGATCGCTTCCTCGATCTGGTCGCGCAAGGTCGAGGCATGGTCGTCGCCGAAAATCAGCGATCGCATGCCGCGCCAGACCCTGGAGCCGCCTTCACCGTCATTCGTGGCCATCAGCCGCGGTCTCCGTAAGGGTCGGCAAGGCCGAGCCGGGCGAGCGCGCGGATCTCGCGTGCTTCCATGTCCTCGGCGGCCTCGTCGTCCATATGATCATGTCCCAAGAGGTGGAGGGTGCCGTGCACCATCAGGTGCGCGGCATGCGCTTCCAGCGGAATCGATTTTTCCGCCGCTTCGGTTCCGCACACCCCGCGCGCCAGCACGATATCGCCGAGCATTAGCTCGGGGCCCGGCGCGTCGGCATCGTCCAGTTCGTCGGGTTCGGCGAGGGGGAAGGACAGGACGTTGGTCGCCTTGTCCTTGCCCCGCCACTGCGCGTTGAGCGCGTGCACCTCGTCGTCGCTGGTCAGCCGGATCGACAGTTCGACCGGCCGTGCGGCGGTCGCGAGTTGCGGGAACGCGCTTTCGGCGATCGCGGCTTCGGCCGCGCGGCGGGCGAGGTCCGCCCAGCCGGTGGTAATACTGTCCCAGTCCTCGTCGGCCTCGATGGCGATATCGAGCGTCATCGGCCCGGGCCCTCATAGGCTTCGACGATCCGCCCGACGAGCGGGTGACGGACGACGTCGGCGGCCGAGAAGCGGACCATGCTGAGCTTCGGGATGCCCTCCAGCTTGGCGACCGCATCGGCCAAACCGCTATCGATGCCCTTGGGCAAGTCGGTCTGGTTGGGATCGCCGCAGATCACCATCCGGCTATTCATGCCGAAGCGGGTAAGGAACATCTTCATCTGCGCCGGCGTCGTGTTCTGCGCCTCGTCGAGGATGATGAAGGCGTCGCTTAGCGTCCGGCCGCGCATGAAGGCGATCGGCGCGATCTCGATCTCGCCGCTGGCGATCCGCCGCTCGACCTGTTCGCTCGGCAACATGTCGTGCAGGGCGTCGTAGAGCGGGCGCAGGTAAGGATCGACCTTCTCCTTCATGTCGCCGGGCAGGAAGCCGAGCTTTTCGCCCGCCTCCACTGCGGGGCGCGAAAGGATCAGGCGGTCGACCTGGCCGGTGATCAGCATCGCGACCGCCTGCGCCACCGCGAGATAGGTCTTGCCGGTGCCGGCCGGACCCAGCGCAAAGATCATGTCGTCGCGGGCCAGCGCGTCCATGTACTGGCCCTGGATCAGCGAGCGCGGGACGATGGTCTTCTTGCGGGTGCGGATCATGGCGCGCGACGGGTTGGCGACGCCTTCGGTCATGATGCCGTCGAGCGAGGGCTGGCTGGCCATGCCGATGACCGCCTCGACCGCTGCCTGGTCGACGTCCTGGCCCTGGTCCAACCGGTTGTAGAGGCCGACGAGGACGTCGCGGGCGCGGGCGGCGTTGTCGGGTTCGCCCTCGATCATCACCTTGTTGCCGCGCGCCGCGATGTGGACCTGCAGCCGGTCCTCGATCATCACGAGGTGGCGGTCGTAGTCGCCGAACAGCGGCCCGAGGAGGTAAGGCTGGTCGAACTCCAGTTCGAGCCGGGCCCGGTCCAATTCATCGACGGCGCGCAAGTCGGGACGTTTCGCCATTTAAGCTGCGACCTTCTCTCGTATGACGCCGCCCATCGAGTTAGGCAGCGCGTGGGTGATGGTGACGTCGACCATGTCGCCGATCTGGGCGCCGGTCTCGACGAAGACGGATTGGAGCCAGGGCGACTTGCCGATCATCTGGCCGGGCAAGCGGCCCTTGCGATCGACCAGGATCGTCGTGTCCTTGCCGACGGTGGCGTGGTTGAACGCGAGGCTGTGCTGAGCCAGCTTGGCCTGGAGCCGCTGAAGCCGCTCATCCATCACTTGCCCCGCCACCGCTCCTTCCATGGTCGCCGCCGGAGTGCCCGGACGAGGCGAATATTTGAAGCTGAAGGCCGAAGCGTAACCGACCGCATCGACGATGGCGAGCGTGTCCTCGAAATCTTTTTCGGTTTCGCCCGGGAAGCCGACGATGAAGTCGCCGGAAATGGCGATATCCGGCCGGGCGGCGCGCATTTTCTCGAGCACTTTCAGGTAGCTGTCGGCACTGTGGCTGCGATTCATCGCCTTCAAGATTTTGTCCGAGCCCGACTGCACGGGCAGGTGGAGGTAGGGCATCAGCTGCTCGACCTCGGCGTGCGCCGCGATCAGCGCGTCGGTCATGTCGTTGGGGTGACTGGTGGTGTAGCGGATGCGCTCGACGCCATCGATCTTGGCGATGGCGCGAACCAGCGTATCTAGGCCGCCTTCATAGGCATTGACGTTCTGGCCGAGCAGCGTGATTTCGCGCGCGCCTCCGTCGGCCAGCGCCCGCGCCTCGTCCACCACGTCGGCGAACGGGCGGCTGATTTCCGCGCCGCGGGTGTAGGGGACGACGCAGTAGGTGCAGAACTTGTCGCAGCCTTCCTGCACGGTCAGGAAGGCGCTCGGCCCCGACTTGCGGCGGGCGGGCAGGGCGCCGAATTTCGAAATCGCCGGCATGTCGGTGTCGACCGGGCGCTGGCCGTTAGCGACCTCGGCGACCATTTCGGGCAGGCGGTGATAGGCCTGCGGACCCACGACGAGGTCGATCAGCTTGGAGCGCGTCTTGGCCTCGGCGCCTTCGGCCTGCGCGACGCAGCCGGCCAGCGCGACGATCGGCTTCGACCCGTCCTCGCGACGGAGGCGGCCGACGTCGGAGTAGGCCTTTTCAGCCGCCTTCTCGCGGATGTGGCAGGTGTTGAGGACGACCAGTTCGGCATCCTCGCCCTCGGCGGCGGGCGTCATGCCTTGCGCATCGAGCAGCTCGGCCATCCGCTCGCCGTCGTAGACGTTCATCTGGCAACCGAAGCTTTTGACGCGGTAAGTCTTGGGAATCTCTGTCATTTGCCGCGCGCTATAGGGCCTTGGCGCGTCATGCGGAAGCCAGTGCAGCGCTGATCGCGGCATGGGCGTCACGCGCCATCGCCTTGCGGTCTTCCCCCGGCGGCAACGGGTCGAGCAGCTGGATGGTCAGCGGTATGCGGCCCTTGCGCCCGAGCACCCGCCGGACGTTGACGAGGCCGGGTTCGCCGACCCACGCGACGTCTCCCAGCGCCTGGCCGTAGTGAATCGCAACCGGTCGCACCGACACGTCGCCCGGGGCAGGCGCGACGGCGGCGAGCAGGGTCGAGCGGAAGGGAAGGATCGGCCGTCCGTTGCTGGTCGTGCCCTCGGGAAACAGGGTGATCGGCTGCGAACCGTCGAGCTTGTCGGCGATCCGCTGCACCTGCCCATGGCTGCCGCGCCGGTCATTCCGGTCGATGTAGAGGGTGTGGTTCTGGTCGGCGAGCCAGCCGACGAGCGGCACCTGGCCGATTTCGTGCTTCGAGACGAACGCGCATCCCGTCGCGCCGCCGAGCGCAAGGATGTCGAGCCAGCTGGTGTGGTTGGCGAGCAGCAGGGTCTTGCCCCGGATCGGCGCGCCGGTGAGCCGGACATCGGCGCCAAAGCCGCTCGCGGCGGCCCGCAGGAAACGCCGCGGCCAGGGCGAGCGCCCCTTGTTCAGCGCTTTCGACAGGAGGTGGGGGACAAGATAGGCCGCGAGCAGCAGGGCCAGGCCCGTCAGCCGGAAGACGGCCCTCGGCGTCCAGCCGACGTCAGCGGTCGCGTGTCGTCGCGACGCCATAGAGCTCCATGCGGTGGTCGACGAGCCGGAAGCCCAGCTTCTCGGCAATGCGGCGCTGCAATTCCTCGAGCTCCTCGTCGACGAACTCGATCACCTCGCCGGTCTCGACGTTGATCAAATGGTCGTGGTGGCTTTCGGACGCGGCTTCGTAGCGCGAACGGCCGTCGCCGAACTCGTGGCGCTCGAGGATGCCTGCTTCCTCGAACAGGCGCACCGTGCGGTACACGGTCGCGATCGAGATGTGCGGGTCGACCGCCGACGCGCGGGCGTGAAGCGTTTCGACGTCGGGATGATCCTCGCTCTCACCCAGCACCTTGGCGATCACCCGGCGCTGGTCGGTGATCCTCAGGCCCTTGTCGGCGCAGAGCTGTTCGATGTCGATCGTGCGGTGCATGCGGCAAACCTAGGGGGTGATCGGGGCAAAGAAAAGGGAGGGCGGATTCGGCCCCGCCCTCCCGTTTTCCTTGTCGCCGTTACTTGGCCTTGCGCTTGGTGCGCTTGGTGCCGAGACCGATCGACTTGGCGAGGGTGCGGCGCTGTTCGGCATAGTTGGGCGCGACCATCGGATAGTCGGCGGCAAGGCCCCATTTCTGCCGGTACTGGTCCGGCGTCATCTGGTAGTGGGTCATCAGGTGCCGTTTCAGCATCTTCAGCTTTTTCCCGTCTTCCAGGCAGACGATATAGTCCGGCTTGACCGACGAACGCACCGGGACCTTGGGTTCGGGACGCTCCGCCTCGCGGGTCGCGCCGGACAGGCCGGACAGGGCGCCGTGGACGTTGGAAATCAGCTGCGGCAGGTCGTTGACCGACACACTGTTGTTGCTGACGTGCGCCGCGACGATGTCGGCAGTCAGTGTAATCAAGGTGTCGTCCTGTTCGTCGCCATTCATGAATTATCCCTCCGAGCAAAAGTAATCAGGAACGCGCAAATACAGTCAGCGCATTCTTAATACGCCCGAACAATTAGGGTAACAAGTTAATGGAAGTTAGCTTTCCGTTGCGAAAACTAGAGTGAGGGCATCGGCCCGCTGCCCGTCGATCCCGGTGTAATAATCGCGCCGACGACCGACAGTATGGAAGCCCATCCGATGGTACAGCGCTTCGGCGCGATTGCCGTCGCGGACTTCGAGGTGGAGGCGCGACGCGCCCGCAATTTGCGCCCGCGCAATAAAGTCGCGGATCAGCGCTTCGCCCACGCCAGCCCGCCGTGCCGTAGGGTCAACCGCGATCAGGAGGAGCTCGGCCTCGTCGGCGACGGCACGGTCGAGCGCGAAGCCGATGACCCGTCCGTCAACGGTTTCGGCCAGGCGCAAGGCAACGCCGGCAAGCGGCAGGATCCCTGCGCATTGCGACCGGGTCCACGCCTCGCCGAGTTCGGGCGGGAAGGACGCGGTCATGACCTCGAGGACGGAATCGAGGTCGCCGAGCCCGCCGCTGCGGATGCGCGGGCCGGGGACAAGCGACTCGTGGCGCGGCAGGAGCGGCGACGTGCTCATGCCGCCTTGGGCTTCGCGTCGGGGGCCCGGCCGTAGGACGGCTTCGGATCGAGCGTGCGGAGCGCTTCGGGAAGCGACAGGACATGAACCGCGCTCGGCAAGAGGTCGACCGCTTCGCCAGAGCCGCGGGCTGCGACCAGGGCGGCCGCGCCGGTGCCGACGACCAGCGGGTCCGGGATGGCCAGCGCGGCGGCCTCGGGACGGAGGCTGTCGGCATCGGACAAGGCGGCGAGCGGCCCGCGGGCGAAGCGGCGGACGAACAGTTCGCCGTGCCCGCCGTTGACGGCCACCGCGACCGGCCCGTCACCCGGCGCGCCGGCGGCCAGCAGCGCGAGGCTGTCGAAGCCGCACAGCGGCACGTTCCAGCCGAGGGCGAGGCCATGGGCGGCGGCGATCGCGACGCGGATGCCGGTGAAGCTGCCCGGCCCGACGCCGACCAGGATGCGGGTCGGGACATGGCCGCCGACGAGGTCGGCAATCATCGGCGCCAGACGTTCGGCGTGGCCGCGGCCGATAACCTCGTCGACATGTGCCACCACGGTGCCGTCGGCCTGCAAGAGGGCGGCGGTGCACGCAGCAGTCGAAGCGTCGAACGCGAGGTACATCTGACGACGGAACTCCCTTCACCGAGTCCCCACCCGGATCGATGAGGCCATGAAACGGCCGTTTGCACAAGCGCAAAAAGCGCGGAAAATGGGGAATTCGAGGCGGCGTCAGACCGCTTCGACGGTTTCCACCTCGGGGACGTAGTGCTTGATCAGTCCTTCGATCCCGCGCTTCAGCGTGACGGTCGAGGACGGGCAACCGGCGCATGCGCCGTGCATCGCCAGGAAAAGTTTCCCATCGCGGTAACCGCGATAGACGATGTCGCCGCCATCGTTGGCGACGGCCGGGCGGACGCGGGTCTCGATCAGTTCCTTGATCTGGTCGATGATGTCCGCGTCTGCCGGGTCTTCCTCGACCGCGAACGCCTCGTCCGGCGCGACATCGATTCCCGCCGCGGTCCCCGCCTTGAACAGTGGCGCGCCGAGCGTGAAGTGGTCGAGCAGAAGCTGAAGCACGTCACTTTCCAGCCCGTCCCAGCTGGTCGGGTCGATCGCCGAGACCGAGATGAAGTCCCTCCCGAAATAGACGCCGTCGACCAGGCCCGTGGCGAACAGCGCCTCGGCCAGCGGGCTGGCGGCGGCGGCTTCCTCAGTCGCGAAGTCGCGCCCGCCTGTTTCCAGCACGGTCACGCCGGGCAAGAACTTGCGGGTTGCCGGATTGGGCGTGCGTTCGATCGAAATTTGCATGGGCGCGATGTGGTCGTTCGAGGGCCTGCGATCAAGCGTCCGACGGAGTGCCAGCTCCCGCTGGCACTTCCCAGCTGTCGTCGATCATCTTGATCAGGGCGGAGAAATCCTTGCCCGCGCCGCCACGGTCGACGAAGCGCTGGTAAAGCTCCTCGGCCTCGCCGCCCATGGGCGTGTAGGCACCGGCTTCCTTGGCCGCTTCCATCGCCAGCTTGAGGTCCTTGAGCATCAGCGCGGTCGCGAAACCGCCCTCATAGCCCCGATCGGCCGGCGTTTCCGGACCAACGCCCGGAACCGGGCAGTAGCTGGTCATCGACCAGCTCTGGCCCGAGGCCTTGGACGAAATGTCGAAAAAGGTCTGCGGGTCGAGACCCAGCTTCTGCGCCAGCACGAACGCCTCACAGGTACCGGCCATGGTGACGCCCAGGAGCATGTTGTTGACGATCTTCGCGGCCTGGCCGGAACCCGGCTGGCCGGCGTGGATCACGGCCTTGCCCATCTTCTCGAGGAACGGGCGTGCCGCTTCGAACGCCTCGTCCGAACCGCCGACCATGAAGGTCAGCGTGCCCGCATCGGCCGCGGCGATGCCGCCCGAGACCGGCGCGTCGACCATCTTGAAGCCGGCGAACGCCGCCTCGTCGCTGATCTTTTTGGCGGTTGCGACGTCGATGGTCGAACAATCGAGCAGGATGGCATCCTTGCTTGCGTTGGGCAGCACGCTCTCGTGGTAGACCTGCGTTACATGCTTGCCGGCGGGCAGCATAGTGACGACCGCGTCCGCACCCTCGACCGCCTCGGCGGCGCTGGTCGCGATAGCGCAGCCATTGCCCTTGGCCCGCTCGATCGCCGGCTCGGCGAGGTCGAAAGCGACGACCTCATGTCCCGCCTTGACCAGGTTCGCGGCCATCCCGCCGCCCATGTTGCCGAGGCCGATGAAGGCTACGCGTGCCATCACTCTTCTCCACTTTTCAAAAACAAACCAGAAATCGGCCAAAACAATCCGAATGCGAGAATGCCGCCAAGAATCATGGCACCGTTTTCGCTAGCTGAACCACTGCCGACGATCAGGCGATAGATGATTACGGCGAACCATACGACGAGCCAAAACGCGATGAAGGCGCGCATCAGGCATCCCAGCTTCTCGAAGAAGCTCGTTTCCATCTATTTCCCCGTCCAGTTGCCCGGGCGCTTTTCGACGAAGGCGCTCATGCCTTCCTTCTGGTCGGCGGTGCCGAACAGGCCGTGGAACAGGCGGCGCTCGAAGTTGATGCCCTGGCCCAAGCCCATCTCGAAGGCGGCGTTGACCATCTCCTTGTTGGCGATGGCGGCGAGCGGGGCCATGCCGGCGATCTCGGTCGCGGTCTTGAGCGCTTCGTCGACAAGGCTTTCCGCCGGCACGACGCGGGCGACGAGGCCCGAACGTTCGGCTTCCCCGGCGTCCATCATCCGGCCGGTCAGGCACATTTCCATCGCCTTGGCCTTGCCGACCGCGTGGGCCAGCCGCTGCGAGCCGCCCATGCCCGGCGTGACGCCGAGCTTGATCTCCGGCTGGCCGAACTTCGCCTTGTCGCCGGCGATGATGAAGTCGGCCATCATCGCCACTTCGCAGCCGCCGCCGAGCGCATAGCCGTTGACCGCGGCGATCCACGGTTTGCGGGTCGCGGTGACCTTTTCCCAGCCCTTGAAGAAGTCCGAGGCATACATGTCGGCGAAGCCCTGCGCCTGCATCTCCTTGATGTCGGCGCCGGCGGCGAACGCCTTTTCGCTGCCGGTGAGGACGAGGCAGCGCTGCGAGTGGCTGACATCGTAGGCGGCGAAGGCGTCGATCAATTCGGACAGCACCTGGCTGTTCAGCGCATTCAGCGCCTGCGGCCGGTTGAGCGTGACGAGCGTCACCGCATCGCGCTGCTCGACCAGGATGGTTTCGTAATTAGCCACGTCGGCCTCCCTTAGAAATCGAACGGCCGCCATTCCTCCTCGGGAGGAAGCGGCTCGAAAAAGGCTTCGACGTCGCGCTCGCCGATCGCGGTCGGGTTGGTCGGGTGCCAGTTGGGCTTGCCGTCCTTGTCGATCAGCAGCGCGCGCACGCCTTCCTTGAAGTCGGGGTGGTGGATCAGGCGCACCATGATGCCATATTCCATCCGCATCTCGTCGACGAAGTGCAGCTGGTAGGGGCTTTCCTGAAGCAGCTTAAGGCTCACCTTGCAGGCCATCGGCGACTTCTTGCGGATCGTTTCGGCTTCCTTGGCCGCCCACTCGTCGCCCTCGGCCGCGCCTTCGTCCAGCGCGTCGAGGATGTCCTCCAGCCGGTCCGACGCGAAGTAGCGGTCGATCTTCTTGAGGTTCGCGGTGATGCGTGCCTCGGGCACATCGTCCTCGCTCAGTTCGTCGAGGATCGCCTGGACGCGGAACGGCTGGGCCATGATCCGCTCCTTGGCCTCGTCCAGCCGTTCGGACGGGATGTAGTGGGTGGCGAGCCTGAGCTTCAGGCACTCGGCGCCGTCGAGCCGCGCGCCGGTCAGCGCGAGGAACTGGGCGAGGCGGCCGCGCAGGCGGCTGAGGTAGCGGCCGCCGCCGACGTCCGGGAAAATGCCGATCGTCGTCTCGGGCATGGCCAGCACGGTGCGCTCGGTCGCGACACGAAAGCGGCAGGGACAGGCGATGCCGACGCCGCCGCCCATCGTCACGCCGTCCATGAAGGCGACGCCGGGCTTCGGGTAGGTATATTCGAGGTGGTTGAGTCGATATTCGTCGAAGAAGAAGGCGCGGGCGGCGGCTTCATGCCCCTCGACGTTCTGCGAAATGTCGACCACGTCGCCGCCGGCGCAAAAACCGCGCCCTTCCGCATGGTCGATCAGGATGATCCGCACGTCGGGGTCGTCGCGCCATTCGTGCAGCGCGGCGGCCATGTCTCGGACCATCTGGCGGTTGAGGCTGTGCAGCGCCTTGGGTCGGTTGAGCCGCAGGCGGCCGGCAAGGCCTTCCTTGTAGGTCAGCACGTCTTTCGTGTCGGTCGGAACAGCAGTCATGTCGTTCATTCAGGCCATCTTTGCGTAAGTGCCGGGCGCGGGTTCGATGCCGTCCTCGATATTGCGGGCCGGGACGGCCTTGCCGCTGCCATGGTCGTTCAGCCAGTCGGTCCAGCGCGGCCACCAGCTGCCCTCGTTCTTGGTTGCCTTGGCGAGCCACGCCTCGGCCTCGCCCTCGGGCTTCGGCCCGGTCCAGAAACCGTGCTTGTTGCGGGCGGGGGGATTGATCACGCCGGCGTTGTGGCCGGAGCCGCCGAGGATGAAGTCGGCGCCCATGTCGCGCGCGCCGCGGTAGACCGCGTCCCACGCGCTGACGTGATCGTCTTTCAGCGCGACGACCATCATCGGCGTCTCGATCTTGGCGAGGTCGATGGCGACGCCGCCGACGGTGAAGCCGGCCGGCTCCTTGAGGCGGTTATCCTTGAGCAACTTGCGGTTGTAGCTCTTGAGGAAGGCGGCGGGGATCCGCGCTCCGTCCTCGAACCAGTAGAGCAGGTCGCTGGCCGGCGCGGCACGGTCGAGCAGGTAGTGATCGACGACCGACGACCAGATGAGGTCGTTGGCGCGCATCGCGGCGAACAGGCGCTGTAGTTCGACGCTGTCGATATAGCCCTGCGCCTCGAGGTGGTCCTCCAGCGCCGAGAGGTGCCCTTCGTGGACGAAGGCCGACCAGTCGCGCATGTCGGAAAAGTCGACCAGGCTGCCGATCAGGGTCGCCGAATTGACGCTATCGGCGCGCTTGGCGGCGGCGAGGTAGCCGAGCGCCAGCGCCACCAGCGTCCCGCCGAGGCAGAAGCTGAACAGGTCGGGCGCTTGGCCGGTGCGGCGGCGCACTTCCTCGATCGCTTCGACGATGCCGGTCAGGACATAATCGTCGACGTCCTTGTCCTTGTGCTCGGGGCCTGGATTGACCCAGCTGATGACGAACACGGTGCGGCCCTCGTCGACCAGCCATTTCACGAACGACTGCTTCGGCACGAGGTCGATCATGTAGTAGCGATTAACCAGCGGCGGGACGTAGAGAAGCGGCTCGGCCGCAACCTTGTCGGTGGTCGGGGTGTACTGGATCAGCTGGAACAGGTCGTTTTGGTAGACCACCTCGCCCGGCGTCGCGGCGATGGTGACGCCTTTCTCGAACGCCTTGGGGTCGCTGCGGCGGCGGACGATGCCCTTCCCGCTGGCGACGTCTTCCATCAGGTTGGCGAAGCCGCGGACCAGGTTGGCGCCGCCGGTTTCCTTGACCTTCTTCGCCACCTCCGGGTTGGTGAAGGCGGTATTCGCGGGCGACACGGCGTTGAGATACTGGTCGAGCAGGAAACGCGTCATCGCCGTCGCGCTCTCATCGCCCTCGCCGAGGTCGACCACCTCGCGCAGCTGCTTCGAGGCGAGGAGGTAGGCGTCGCGGACCGAGCGATAAAAAGCGTCGTCCTGCCACTCGCTCGCGGCGAATCGGCGGTCGCGCGGGGCGTCGCTCGCCTTGCCGGCAACCGCGCCCATCCAGAAGTCGCCCCATTCCTTGGCGGCCTCCATCTGGACCTCCATCAGGTCCTGCGGGCGCATGGCGAGGCTCATCGCCACCTCGCCGGTCGCCTGGGCGATGGCAAAGGGGTCGAAGGGCAGGGTCGGCTTCATGCCCTGTTTCATCATCTTGTCGGCCGCGTCGGCGACCTGCTTGGCGATGGCGTCGAACATTACTGGCGGGTCAGTTCGCGGCCGACGATCATGCGCATGACCTGGTTGGTGCCCTCGAGGATCGAGTGGACGCGCAGGTCGCGCCAGAAGCGCTCGATCGGATAATCTTGGAGGTAGCCGTAGCCGCCGTGGAGCTGCAGCGCGCGGTCGACCACCGACGATCCGGTGTCGGTCGCGAAGCGCTTGGCCATCGCCGCGAACTTGGTCTTGTCCGGCGCGTTCGCCGTGACCTTCACCGCGGCGGCGTAGAGCAGCTGGCGCGCGGCCTGCAGCTCGGTTTCCATGTCGGCCAGCATGAACTGGGTGTTCTGGAAGTCGGCGATCGCCTTGCCGAACTGCTTGCGGTCCTTGGTGTAGTTCACCGCCTCGTCGAGGCAGCGCTGCGCCCCGCCGAGCGAGCAGGCGCCGATGTTGAGGCGGCCGCCGTCGAGGCCCATCATCGCGATGCGGAAGCCTTCGCCCTCACCGCCGACGCGGTTGGCGATGGGCACGCGGACCTCGTCAAAATTGACCTGCGCGGTTGGCTGCGAATGCCAGCCGAGCTTCTTCTCGTTGGCGCCGAATGACACGCCCGGCATGTCCTTTTCGATCACCAGGCAGCTGATGCCCTTCGGCCCGTCCTCGCCGGTGCGGACCATGGTGACGTAAATCTCGTTCTCGCCGCCGCCCGAGATGAAGGCCTTGGAGCCGGAGACGACATAATGGTCGCCGTCACGGACCGCCTTGGTCTTGAGCGCTGCCGCATCTGAGCCCGACGACGGTTCGGTGAGGCAATAGCTGCCCATCCGCTCCATCGGGATCATCGACGGGAGATATTTCTCCTTCACCTCGGCCGAGCCAAAGCGGTCGATCATCCAGGCCGCCATGTTGTGGATCGAGATGAAGGCGCTCGTGGACGGACAGCCATAGGCCATCGCCTCCATGATCAGCGCCGCCTCCAGCCGACCCAGCCCGATGCCGCCCGATTCCTCCGACACATAGATCGACCCGAAGCCGAGCTCGGCCGCGGCGCGGATCGTGTCCTTGGGAAAGATATGCTCCTCGTCCCACTTGGCGGCGTGGGGCGTGATGGCGTCGGCGGTGAACTGCTGCGCCATCTCCTGGATCTGGCGCTGCTCGTCGGTAAGGTCGAACTGGTGCATGGGCGTGGCCCCTAGCACCGCGAAACGCGGCTAGGCCAGCCCCTCGGCCTTCAAGACGGTCTGGACCGCAGGCCGCGCCTTCATCCGCTCGCGAAAAGCGGCGAGGTTGGGCCATTTTTCAATGTCCATGTCGTGGCCTTTGAGCCAGCCGAGCATGGCGAACAGGTAGGGATCGGCAATGCTGGGCTGGTCACCCATCAGGTAATCGCGCCCTTGGAGGCCCTCCTCGACGAAATCGAGTTTCTTGCCGACCATGTCGCGGGCGCCCTGTTTCACTTCGGGCGTCGCATTGGGGTTGAACAGCGGGCCGAAGCTCTTGTGCACGTCACTGCCGAGGTAGGCGAGCCATTCGATCACCCGGTAGCGTTCGGTGCCATCGGCGGGCAGCAGCGCGTCCTTCGCCGCCTTGTCGCCGAGGTATTGCAGGATCGCCCCGTTCTCGGTCAGCACATGGTCGTCGCCGATATCCAGCGCCGGTACCGCGCCTTTCGGGTTGATGGCGAAATAGTCGCTGCCGTCGCCCCGCTTCTTGTTCCGGATGTCGACCGCCTCGCTGGTGTGGGGGAGGCCCGCCTCGTGAAGCACGATGTGGGCGGCCTGGCTGCAGGCACCCGGCGCGTAGTAGAGCTTCATCGGCGAAACCTCCCTTATATCAGGCGCAGCGGGTGTAGTTATAGCTGCCTTCTTCGTTCGCCCGCTTCAGTTTGTCGCCGGTGCGGGTGAGCGTTTCGACGCGGGTCCATTCCTGGCCTTCGCCGGTGTAGGCGAACTGGCCCGAGAAGCTGGTCGCGATGGCCGGACGCTGCTCCTTGAGCGTCGCGCGCGCCTCGTAGAACTTGATGGTCTTGCTATCGATCGTGATCAGACCCTTGGCGATGGCAGGGTCGCCCGTGCAATCGAGCGGCACCATGCCCCAGCGCCCTTGGTATTGGGCGGGAATGCTGGCCGCCGTCGCCGGCGGCGGCGCGGTCGTGTTGCCGCCATCGCTGGCATTGCCGTTTTCACCCGCAGGCGGGTCGGAGACGTCGGCGGGTGGCGCGGTGAGGTCGCCGCCCGTATCCGAGCCGTTTTCCTCCGCCATGTTGTTGGCGGGCGCGTTGTTGTTGACGGTGCAGGCGGAAAGCGCAGCCAGCGCCGCGGCGGTAAGGAAGATGTGTTTCATCCCCGCCCAACGCGCGGGCCCGTCACCGTATCCGCTATCGGCGGATAAGCGGCGCCGCGAAGCGATAGAATGAGGCGAATTCGTCGGCGGTCGCCCCGGTCGGCCGGTCGCGATGGATCAGTGACAGGAGATAGAAGGCCAGGGTGAGGTGCGGCCGCACGAAATAGGCGACGTCGCACATTCCCAGAAGGTCGGCGCCGAAGGCCGCATGATCCTCGTCCGGGAAGCCCGGTGCCTCGCGCCACGCCTCAAGCGCCTTCGCCAGCACTGATGGCGAGCTGGTCAGGACGATCTTCTGCCCGCCCGTAAGGCCATGAAAGGCTCCATCGCACCGCCGTCCCTTCCACCGCAGGATCACGCGGTCAGTCCAGCTCAGCTCACGCGCGAAAAAGGCGAGGAGCCGATCGAGCTCCGGTCCGATCGGCTCCTCGTCCATGTCGCTTACCCCATGGTCGGGATGATAAATGCGTTCTTGTGGTCGCCGTCGGCGGTGCCGTCGGGCCAGCGCTGGGTCACAACCTTGTTCTTGGTCCAGAAGCGCAGGCCTTCCTGGCCGTACTGGCCGATGTCGCCGAAGCCCGAGCGCTTCCAGCCGCCGAAGCTGTGGTAGCTGACCGGCACCGGGATCGGCACGTTGACTCCGACCATGCCGACGTTGACGCGGTTGACGAATTCGCGCGCGGCGTGGCCGTTGCGGGTGAAGATGGCGACGCCGTTCCCATATTCATGTTCGCTCGGCAGGCGGACCGCTTCTTCGAAGCTGTCGGCGCGGACGATCTGAAGCACGGGGCCGAAAATCTCTTCCTTGTACGACTGGAAGCTGGGCTTGACGTGGTCGAACAGGGTCGGGCCGACGAAGAAGCCCTTTTCATGGCCCTGGAGCACGAAGCCGCGGCCATCGACCACCAACTCGCCGCCTTCGTCGGCGCACATCTGGATGTACTGCTCGACCTTGTTCTTGTGCGCCTCGTTGACGACCGGGCCGTAGTGCGCCTCCGGATCGGTCGAGATGCCGACGTTCAGTTTCTCGATCGCCGGGACCAGCTTTTCGCGGAGCGCGGCGGCGGTGTCGTCGCCGACCGGCACGACCACGGGCAGCGCCATGCAGCGCTCGCCGGCCGAGCCGAAGGCCGCGCCGGTGAGGTCGGTCACGACCTGGTCGAGGTCGGCGTCGGGCAGGACGATGCCGTGGTTCTTGGCGCCGCCGAACGCCTGCACCCGCTTCCCGTTCGCGGTGCCGCGCGAATAGATGTACTGGGCGATGTCGCTGGAGCCGACGAAGCTGATGCCGGCGATATCCTGATGGTCGAGGATCGCGTCGACCATTTCCTTGTCGCCGTGGACGACGTTGAGGATGCCGTCGGGCAGGCCCGCTTCCTGCATCAGCTCGGCGAGACGCACCGGCACCGAGGGATCGCGCTCCGAGGGCTTAAGGATAAAGGCGTTGCCGCAGGCGATCGCCATCCCGAACATCCACATCGGGATCATCGCGGGGAAGTTGAACGGGGTGATGCCGGCGCCGATGCCGATCGGTGCGCGCATCGAATAGACGTCGATGCCCGGGCCCGCGCCCTGGGTGTACTCGCCCTTCAGCGCCTGCGGGATGCCGCAGCAATATTCGATGACTTCGAGGCCGCGCTGCACGTCGCCCTTGGAATCGGCGATCACCTTACCGTGCTCGCTCGAGAGCATCTCGGCCAGCGCGTCCATGTTCTGCTCGATCAGTTCCTTGAACTTGAACATCACCCGGGCGCGGCGCTGCGGGTTGGTCGCGGCCCAGGCCGGCTGCGCGGCCTTGGCGGCCTCGATCGCCTTGTCGAGCGTCTTGATCGTGCCGAGGCCGACGCGGGCCTGCACTTCGCCGTGGCTCGGGTTCCAGATATCGCTCGAGCGCGGGGCATCTTCGTAGGAAGAGCCGTTGATGAAGTGCTGGACGGTGCGCATGACGAGTCTCCGAAACTGAAAAAGGCGGGTTCGGGCGCCCACCTAGCCAAGCCGGCCCGCGAAGGCTAGCGGCGGGACGTGGCCGCGACCGCTTTCGATACCGACCGCCCGACGGCCCAGCGCCCGTTGCTCGGGATGGGCCTCCGCCTCCTGACGGCGGTGCTGCTGAGCGGCATGTTCGCGCTGGTCAAGCTGGCCTCCCAGCGCGGCGTGCACATCGTCGAAAGCCTGTTCTGGCGGCAGGTCGGGTCGGCCAGCTGCGCGACGGCGTTCGTGCTCGTCGGCCCCGGCCTTGCCAGCCTCAGGACCAAGCGCGTCGGCGCCCACGTCGGGCGGATGGCGCTGGGCCTTGTCACCATGGCGCTCAACTTCCTCGGCATGGCGATGCTGCCGCTGGCCGAGGCGACGGCGATCTTCAATTCGGTGCCGATCTTCTCGACCCTGCTTGCCGCGCTGTGGCTGGGCGAGCCGACCGGCAAATGGCGCTGGGGCGCGGTGCTGGCAGGATTTCTCGGCGTCCTGATCGTCGCGCGGCCGGGCGGCGGCGAATTGCCGCTCGACGGGGTGGCGGTGTCGATCCTGGCCGCGCTGATGACGGCGTGGGTGACGATCGTCATCCGCCGCCTGTCCGCGACGGAGGCGGCCAGCACGACGGTCTTCTGGTTCGCCTTTTCCTCGCTGCTGCCGCTCGGCATCCTCATGCTGCGCTTCGGGCAGGCGCATGACGGACCGACGGTCCTGATCCTTGCCGGGATCGCGCTCACCGGCGGCCTTGCCCAGCTGACCCTGACCGGCGCGCTTCGGCTGGCCCCGGTCGCGCTGGTGATGCCGATGGACTACACCTCTCTGGTTTGGGCGGCGCTGCTCGGGCTGCTCGTCTTCGGCGATTGGCCGCATGCCGCGACATGGGCCGGCGGCACGGTCATCATCCTGTCCGGCCTCACCATCCTGTGGCGCGAGCAACGGCTCCACCGCGCCCGCGCCGCCAGCGGCGAGGCGGACGCGGCCTAGTCCCTACTTGTCCTTTTCGATCTCTTCCTCGTGCGCCTCGACGTTCCAGTCGCGGCCGAGGAAGGCCTTGATCGATTCCGCCGCCGGGCGCGCGCCGCCGGGGGCCAGCACCTCGCGGCGATAGTCGGCCGCGGTTTTCTTGTTGCGCAGGCCCTCCTTCTGGAAACGGGTGAACAGGTCGTCCGAAATCGCCTTCGACCACTGGTAAGTGTAGTAGGCGGCGGCATAGCCGTTGAGATGGCCGAAGCTGTCCTGCATCTCGTTGTCGTCCGGCGTCGGGATCAGGCTGTATTTCGCCGTGAACGCCCGCATCGCCTCGCCAAGGTTGGCGGGTGCCGGGCCGCTATGGAAACCGAGCGAGATGCTCGACAGCGACAATTGGCGCATCTCCAGCAGGCCGGCGTTGAAATAGCGCGCCTTGTTCATCTTCTCGACCAGGTCGCGCGGGATGACCTTGCCGTTCTCGTCGGTCGCGAAGCCGGCCAGCGTGTCATAGTCGAACACCCAGTTTTCCAGCATCTGTGACGGCGCCTCGACGAAGTCCCATTCGATCCCGCCCTGCGCCGTCGACGCCCAGCGGGTGTGGCCGCCGAATTGCTGGTGCAGCACGTGGCCGAATTCGTGGAGGAAAGTGACGACGTCGTCGTGGGTCAGCAGGCCGGACGGCACATTGGCGACCAGCATCGCGGTGGGAATGCCCTGGCCGTTCTGGGTAGCCCGGATGCCACCGGCGTTGGCGTGCGTGTACTTGCCCTGGCGCGGATGCATGTCGAGGTAGAAGCGCCCAACGACCTTGCCGTGATCGAGCATTTCATAGGCCTCGACGTCGCTGTTCCAGACCGGCGTGTCCCACTTGCGGAAGGTGACGTCGAACAGGTCGCTCGACAGCTTCAGGATGCCGTCGCGGACCTTGGGATAGGCGAAATATTTGCGCGCTTCCTGGCTATCGTAACCATAGTCGCGCTTCTGGACGATGCTGTCGGTGAACGCATTGTCCCAAAGGTTCAGCTTCGTCGCCTTGGGGTCGACGGCCTTCAGCGCGGCGAGCTTGCGGGCATAGTCGCGCATGCCGACCGGACGGTCGATCGCGGCCAGCTGCTCGAGGAAGGTGCGCACCGTTTCCGGGTTGCGCGCCATGCGGTCGGACAGGCTGAGCGAGGCGTAATCCTTCTTGCCCAGCAGCGCGGCCAGTTCCTGGCGCTTGTTGAAGATGACCTTCAGGTTGGCGTCGTTGGCCGGATAGGCGCGGCGGTTGAACGCCGTCGACATGCGCTGCCTGAGTGGCGCGCTTTTCGCGTAGGTAAGGACGGGAATATAGTCGGTGTAATCGGTCTTGAGCGTCACCTTGCCGTCGGCGCCGGGCTTGTGCGCGTCGATAAAGTCCTGGGGCAGGCCCTCCAGTTCGGCGACCGTCGCGGCCACCATCGTCTTGTCGTCGGCGATCGCCTTGTTGAACGCGATGCCGGCCTTCGAAATCTCTTCGTTGAGGGCCTGCACCTTGGCCCGGCCGGCGGCGTCGAGCGAGACGCCGGCCTGCTCGGCCTGGATCTTGTACCGGGCCATCAACCAACGGGTTTCGGGATCGGCCTTGGCCATGTCGACCGCCACCATCCGGTCGTAGAGCGGGCGCGAGAGGCTGAACCGGCTCGATTCCGCGCTCAACTTTTCAAGGCAGGTGTTGGCAGCGGTGTTGGCCGCTTCCTCGGTAATCACCTCGGCATAGAGGCTCATGTCGCCGTAGGCGCCGGACAGGACCACCCCGTAATCGTCGTAGGCCTGGATCACGGTGTCGATCGACGCCGGGCGCTTGTCGGCCTCCATCGCGGTACGCAAGCGGGTGAGCTCGCCCAGCCAGCGGTTGCACTTGGCATCGATCATCGCCGCGGTTTGCGGGCGGCCGTCGAACAGGCCCGCAAAGGCGACGGCGCTGCCCGCCGTGGGCGCGGGCGCGGCGGGAGCGGCCGAGGCGACAGTTGCGAGAAGGACGGTGACGAACGTACGGCGCATGGGCGCGACTCCCCCTTGAAATACGGATGTGACGCTAGGGTCGGCGGGTGGGGAGGGCAACTGGTGCTTGCCCAAATGCCGCGGCGGCCCCACCTAAGGGGTCAATGCAAAAACATATCAAAGCTAAACCCGGCCTACCGACGGCCAAGCAAATCCTCGAATTCATCGAAAGCTCCCACCAGCCCGCCGGCAAGCGCGAAATCGCGCGGGCATTCGGCCTCAAGGGCAACGAAAAAATCGCGCTCAAGGCGCTGCTCAAGGACATGGCCGATGAAGGCCTGATCGACAGCGCTCCCGGCCGCGCCTTCCACAAAATGGGGGGTGTGCCCAAGGTCACCGTCCTGCGGGTCGTCTCGACCGACGACGGGCAGGTGCTAACCCAGCCCGAACAATGGCACGCCGACGCGCCGCCGCCGCGCATCCGCATTCTCGACCAGGGCAAGGGCAAGGGCCGCGGCGCGCTCGCCGTCGGCGACCGCGTCCTCGCCCGGACCGAAGAGCGCGGCAACGGCCACGTCGCGCATGTCATGAAGAAGCTGCAACGTTCGGCCGAACTGGTGCTGGGCGTCGTGCGCAAGGAGGGCGACAAGCATTTCCTCACGCCGGTCGACAAGCGCGAGCGGCGGGAATGGATCATCTCCGACCTGAAGGACGCGCAGGTCGGCGACCTCGTGCTGGCCGAGCCGGCCGGGCGGCCGCCGCGCCAGTCGGTGCGGGTCGACGCCATCCTGGGCGATCCGTTCGCCCCGCGCAGCTTCAGCCTGATCGCAATCCACAAGCACGGCCTTCGCGACACCTTCCGCCAGGAAGCGGTGGCGGAGGCGAAAAAGGTCGCGGAGCTGTCGCTCGACGGCCGCGAAGACCTCACCCATTTGCCCATCGTGGCGATCGATCCCGAAGACGCCCGCGACCATGACGACGCCATCTGGGCGGCACCGCGAGAGGACGGCGACGGCTGGGACGCGATCGTCGCCATTGCCGACGTCAGCTATTACGTCCGTCCGAACAGCGAGCTCGACAGGGAAGCCCGGGCGCGCGGCAATAGCGTGTACTTCCCCGACCGCGTGGTGCCGATGTTGCCCCATGAACTGTCGAGCGGAATCTGTTCGCTCAAGGAAGGCGAACCTCGCGCGGCGATGGCCTGCCACCTTCATGTCGGCAAGGACGGTGCGCTCAAGAGCTGGCGTTTCAGCCGGGCCAAGATCCAGGTCGCGGCGAACATTGCCTACGAAGACGCGCAGGCCGCCTACGACGCGGCGACCGCCGACAAGGTCGAGGTTGCGTCGTCGCCCTGTTCGATGCCCGAAATCGAAGGGCGCGTGCCGGCCGAACTGGTGGAGAGTGTTCTCAAGCCGCTGTGGGCCTGCTGGCGGGCGCTATTGAAGGCACGCGAAAAGCGCGAACCGCTGGAGCTCGACCTGCCCGAACGGCGCGTGGTGCTCGACGAGAAGGGGCGCATCATGTCGATCGCCGCGCGCGAGCGGCTCGACGCCCACCGGCTGGTCGAGGATTACATGATCGCCGCCAACGTCGCGGCGGCCAAGGCGTTGGAAAAGAAGAAGGCGCCGGTCATGTACCGCGTCCACGAAGGGCCAAGCCGCGAGAAGCTGGCGACGCTCAAGGACTATCTTGGCACTTACGACGTCGAGTTCGCCCTCGGCCAGGTGGTCAAGCCGTCGACCTTCAACCGGATCATCGAGCGGGTCGGCGCCGACCATCCCTCGCGGCCCGAAATCATGGAGCAGCTGCTCCGTACCCAGATGCAAGCGCGCTATTCGCCGGAGACTCTGGGCCATTTCGGCCTCGGGCTCGGTGCTTACGCGCACTTCACCTCGCCGATCCGCCGCTATGCCGACCTGATGGTTCATCGCGCGCTGGTCAGTGCCTACCGGCTGGGCGAGGGTGGATTGCCGGGCGACGACGCGACCCGCTTCGCCGAAATCGGCGAGCAGATCTCGATGTTGGAACGGCGCGCGATGGAGGCCGAGCGCGAAACGGTCGACCGCTACGTCGCGGCCTTCCTCGCCGACAAGGTCGGGCAGATCCTCCAGTGCCGCATCACCGGCGTCCAGCCGTTCGGTTTCTTCGCCACCGTGCTCGACCTGGGCGGCGACGGATTGGTCCCCGCATCGATCCTCGGCAACGAATATTTCCGCTACGACGAAAAGGCGCAGGCGCTGGTCGGCGAGCAGAGCGGCGAGACCTTCGCGATGGGCCAGAAGCTGGAGCTGAAACTGGCGGAGGCGGTGCCTGCTTCGGGGGCGCTGCGCTTCGAACTGCCGGAGGGCAAGTTCGCCGGGCCGCCGCGCCAGCGCGGCGACCGCACTCGCAAGGTTACGACCCAGAGGCGCGGCCGCCCGGCCAACATCCGCCACCAAGGCAAGCGGCGCTAGCGCAATCGCCTAACTTGGGTTAATTCGCGCCGGACGATTTGGGGGCAAATCATGACGGCATCGAAAGCCGCGCGCTGGACGGCGCGCATCCTGTTGGCGTTGGGGATTTTGGCACTGGTGGCGGTGGCCGCGGTTTACGCGCTGTCGCAGCGTGCGCTGGGCGAGGGAAGCGAACTTCCCGCACCGCGGCTCGCTACACCGACCGCGGCGCAACTTGCCGACGCGCCGCGCCAATTGCACGTTCTCGGCTGCCTTGGTTGTCACGGGGAAGGCCTCAAAGGCTCGAAGTTCTTCGACGATCCCAAGCTGGCGGTCCTGTGGGCGCCGAACCTCACGCGGATCGCCGCCAAGGCCGACGACGCCACGCTCGACCGCGCCATCCGGCGCGGTGTGGGCGTCGACGGACGGGCACTGATCATCATGCCCAGCGAAGGCTATCAGTACCTCACCGATCAGGAAGCGGCTGCGCTGATTACCGCCATCCGCGCTTACCCCGCGTCGGGGAAGGAGACGCCCGCTCGTTCGATCGGCCCGATCGGGCGGATCGGCCTCGTCGCTGGACGCTTCCGCACCCAGCCCGACCTGGCGGCCGAATTTGCGCGCAGGCCACTGCCGGACTTCGGACCGGCGACCGCTCTTGGCCGGCACATGACCGCGACCAAGTGCGTCGAATGCCACGGCATCAACCTCAAAGGGCAGGAGCTGGAGCCGGGCGTGGTATCGGCCGACCTGTCAATCGCTGGCGCCTACGACCTCGCCCAGTTCAAGACGCTGATGCGCGAGGGCAAGGCGCCTTCGGGCAAGGACATCGGCCTGATGGGCGAGGTCGCGCGCGGCGATTTCAAACATATGACCGACGAGGAACTGGCGTCGCTTCACGCCTATCTCGTTGCACATGCCAACCGCTAGGCAACCAAGCGAGCCGACAGGCATTGGAGAGGTCATGACAAACCACAAGATCGCCATCGTCTGCGGCTCGCTTCGCGAGGGGAGCATCAATCGAAAGGTCGCCCGCTCGCTCTGCGCGCTGCACGACCGGCTCGACTGCGACATCGTCGAAATCGGCGACCTGCCGCTCTACAACCCGGACCTCGACGGCGCCGAGGCGCCCGCCGCGTGGAAAGCGTTCCGCGAGCGTGTCGGCGGTGCAGACGGCGTCCTGTTCGTCACGCCCGAATACAACCGGTCGATGCCGGGCGCGCTGAAGAACGCGATCGACGTCGGCTCTCGGCCCTACGGCAAGAGCGTGTTTTCGCGGAAGCCCGCGGCGGTGATCACCGCTTCGCCGGGTGCGATCGGCGGGGCACTGGCGAACCATGCGCTGCGCCAGTGCTGCGTCTTCCTCGACATGCCGGTGATGCAACAGCCCGAGGCCTACCTCGGCCACGTCAACGACGACAGCTTTGGCGAGGACGGGCTCTTGAAGGACGGGCCGCTGAAGGAACTGGTGCAGAAGCTGGCCGACGCGTTCGGCGACTGGTGCGACGTCATCATCGGCGGCCGCGAGAAGCTTCTTCCGGACGCCGCCCGACAAGCATAATCTCTCCGCCTCGACTCGACAGGCGGGAGGTTCCGATGGCCCACAAGTTCGTGATCAAGAAGTCGTCGAACGGCGAGTATATCGCCAGCTTCGAATATAATGGCGAGAAGGTGTTCTGGACCGAGACCTACAAGTCGAAGGCCAGCGCCCAGAACGCGATCGATTCGATCAAAAAGAATGGCCCGATGGCCGAGGTCCACGACGCGACCTAGGTCACCGCTTTCCTGATCGCGTAGCGCGCGTCGCGGTAGGCCTCGCCGTCGATCACCTCGGCAAGAGTGGTGACGGCGGCGACGACATCCTCGAACCGCGTGGTCAGCGGTGCGAAGCCGAAACGCATGAGGTCTGGAGCGCGAAAGTCGCCGATGACGTCGCGCTCAATCAGCGCCTGCATAATGGCGTAACTCTCGGCATGCGCGAAGCAGACGTGGCCGCCGCGCTGGCGGGCATTGCGCGGAGAAGCTAGCGTGAGGTCCGGAATGCGCGCCTCGACCTCGGCAATGAACAGGTCACCGAGCGCTCCGGCCTTGGCTTCGGCGACGGCCATGTCGACCCCTTCGAACGTATCTAGTCCGGCGTCGAGCGCTGCCAATGCGAGGATCGAGGGCGTCCCTGAAAGGAACCGTGCGAGGCCCGGAGCGGCGGTGTAGTCGCTATCGAAAGCGAATGGTGCCGCATGGCCCATCCAGCCCTGGATCGGGTTCTCCATCCGCTCCTGCAGTTCACGCCGGACGTAGAGGAAGGCGGGGGCGCCGGGGCCGCCGTTGAGATATTTGTATCCGCAGCCGACCGCGAGGTCCGCCCCGTCGCGTCCGAGCCGGACGTCCAGGACGCCGGCACTGTGCGACAGGTCCCAAAGCGGAAGCGCGCCCGCCGACCGCGCCGCCGCCGACAGCGCCGCCATGTCGTGACGATGGCCGCCGCGATAGTCGACGTGAGTGAACATGAGGAGCGCGGTGTCCCCGTCCATCGCGGCCACGAGTCCCTCGCGGGCGACGCGGCGAAATTCGGCATCCGGGAACAGGCGCGCGATGCCTTGCGCGACATACTGGTCGGTGGGAAAATTCTCGGCCTCGGTCAGGATCACGCGCCGGCCCGTCGCCCCAAGCGCGGCCACCGCCAACTTGAACAGGTTCACCGAAGTGGAATCGCAGGCCAGGACCTCGTCGGCCTCCGCGCCGATCAGCCCTGCGATGCGGGCGCCGAGGCGCGCCGGCTGATCGATCCAGCCGTGCCTCGTCCAGCTGGTGATAAGGGCCTCGCCCCATTCCCGTTCGACCGTCCGCGCAAGCCGCGAGGCGGTCGCTTTTGGCAGGGCGCCGAGGCTGTTGCCGTCGAGCTAGATGGTCCCGTCGGGAAGCGCGAAGCGGTCGCGCGTGAATGCGAGCGGGTCGGCGGCGTCGAGCGCTTTCGCCTCGTCCGGCGTCACAGCCGGGGCAGGGTCACGCCTCGCTGGCCCATATATTTGCCGGCACGGTCCTTGTAGCTGGTCTCGCAACGCTCGTTCCCTTTCAGGAACAGGAACTGGCAGGCGCCCTCGTTGGCGTAGATTTTGGCGGGCAACGGCGTGGTATTGGAAAATTCCAGCGTCACATGGCCTTCCCAGCCCGGCTCCAGCGGGGTCACGTTGACGATGATTCCGCACCGCGCGTAGGTCGACTTGCCGAGGCAGATCACCAGCACGTCTTCCGGTACCCGGAAATATTCGACCGTCCGCGCCAGCGCGAAGCTGTTCGGCGGGATGATGCAGATGTCGGTCTGGCGATCGACGAAGCTGTTGGCGGCGAAGTCCTTGGGATCGACCACCGCCGAATCGACGTTGGTAAAGATCTTGAACTCGTCCGCCACCCGCGCGTCGTAGCCGTAGGACGACAGGCCGTAGCTGATGCAGCCCTCGCGCCGCTGGGCCTCGACGAACGGCTCGATCATGCCGTGCTCCTGGGCCTGCTCGCGAATCCAGCGGTCGGAAAGAATGCTCATGAAGGATGGCCTAGCCGCCTGCGCGGCGCGCGCGCAACGTTCGCGTTTATCCACAGCAAAGCCCACGGAAAAATCGCCGGAGGGGAGTCAGGGCCGCCGAATTCATGTATCGAATCGACCATGGCCGAAATCGTTCGAATCAACGAGGCTGCCGACCATGGCGCCGCCCCCCAGTCCCTTCCGCAGAACGTGGAGGCGGAGGCCGCGCTCTTGGGCGCGCTGATGATCGACAACCGGCTGGTCGAGGACGTGCAGATGCGGTTGAAGCCGCACCACTTCTTCGAGCCGCTCCACGGCCGCGTCTACGAAGCGATCCTGCGCCTCACGGATCGCAACATGGTCGCCAATCCGGTGACCCTGAAACCCCTGTTCGAGGCCGACGAGGGGATGAAGGAAGTCGGCGGGCCGGCCTACCTTGCCCAGTTGACCGGTTCCGGCGCCGCCGTCATCGGTGCGCGCGATTTTGCCGCCCAGGTGTACGACCTCGCGCTGCTCCGCGCCCTCGTCGGCGTCGGCCGCGACCTGGTCGAAGGCGCGCTCGACACCAGCGAGGACGTCGCCCCGCTGGAGCAGATCGAGCGGGCCGAGAGCGAGCTTTACCGCGTCGCCGAAGAGGGCGGCAACGAGGGCAAGGTCAAGAGCTTCGGCGAGGCCGCGCTGCTGGCGGTCAAGCAGGCCGAAAAGGCGCTGCAGACCGGCGGGCATCTGTCGGGCATCACCACCGGCCTCGAAGGCTTGAACGGCAAGATCGGCGGCCTTCACCCGAGCGACCTCATCATCCTCGCCGGCCGTCCGGGCATGGGCAAGACCTCGCTCGCCACTAACATCGCCTTCGCTGCGGCGCAGCGGTATGTGCGCGACATCGAGGACGGCATCGCGCCGGAAAAATCGGCCGGTGCGCCGACCGCCTTCTTCAGCCTCGAAATGTCGGCCGACCAGCTGGCGACCCGCGTGCTGGCCGAGCAGTCGGGGATTTCGTCGGAAAACCTGCGCATGGGCAAGATCCAGCGCACCGAGTTCAACGACCTCGCCCGCGCGTCGGGCGAACTGTCGAGCCTGCCGCTCTA
The DNA here is from genome assembly GCA_023391375.1 of Pseudomonadota bacterium. GTDB lineage: Bacteria > Pseudomonadota > Alphaproteobacteria > Sphingomonadales > Sphingomonadaceae > Sphingomicrobium. Next base: position 38,496 of record JAEWBB010000024.1, read on the forward strand.
CATCGACGACACGCCGGGCCTGACGATCGCGTCGCTCCGCGCCCGCGCCCGCCGGCTGAAGCGCCAGAAGGGCATCGGCTTCGTCGTTATCGACTACCTGCAGCTGCTGTCCGGGTCGGGCCGCGGCGGCAACGACAACCGCGTACAGGAAATCTCGGAGATCAGTCGCGGCTTGAAGCAGCTGGCCAAGGAACTCGACCTGCCGGTGCTGGCGCTGTCGCAGCTGAGCCGTGCCGTCGAAAGCCGCGAGGACAAGCGGCCGCAGCTTTCCGACCTCCGCGAATCCGGCTCGATCGAGCAGGACGCGGACATGGTGTGGTTCGTCTATCGTGGCGACTATTACCTGGCCGCCAAGAAGCCGGACGAAGACAGCCCCGATTTCCCCAACTGGCTGGAGGAAATGAACCGCATCCATGGCCGCGCCGACCTGATCGTCGCCAAGCAGCGCCACGGCGCCACCGGCACCGTCCGCATGCGCTTCGATTCACGGATCACCAAGTTCAGCGACCCGGCGGAGGGAGATTACCTTCCGGAAATGCGCGGCTGACGCCCGCTACTCCGCGGCCATCAGCTCCGACGTCTCGACGATGTTGAGCTCGCGCAGAAGGCCATCGACGCTTTTCGTCAGTTCGGTCAGCTGCGTGAACGGATGACGCGCACCGCGGTGGGCTTCGACCATCAGGATGGCGTCGACCAGGATCGGCACGATCAGCGCCTCTGGGTCGTCGGTCTGCGCCAGCGAATGGAGCTTGGCGATCGCCTTGGCGCGCGCTTCTTCCGGCTTGTCCACGACGGCCGTGCGCCCGATCAACCAACCCATTCTTGTCTCCATGCCTTGAGGTGAGGGCATGATACGCTCGAATGGCCGAGGAGGTGAGGGGACCGGTCGCCGCTGCAATGCGGCTCGGCGCAAACGGGATTAAATGCGGTCGTTTTCGGGGACGTAAGCGGGCCTGAGGCCCTGCGCGATCGAGCCGCGCACCGTGTCCGCCTCGACGCTGGTCACCGGATAGGCGCAATAGTCGGCCGCGTAGAAGGCCGAGGGGCGGTGGTTGCCGCTCATGCCCACCCCGCCGAACGGCGCCGCCGACGGCGCGCCGTTGGTCGGCCGGTTCCAGTTAATCACGCCGGCCCGCGCCTTGGCCCAGAACTGCTCGTACAGCGCCGGATGCTTGGTGAGGATCGACGCGGCCAGCCCGTACTGGGTGTTGTTGGCCTCCCGGATGGCGGCGTCGAAATCCTTGACGCGGATGATCTGCAGGATGGGGCCGAACAGCTCCTCGTCCTGCCGGTCCTTGGCGTCGGTCATGTCGATCAGCGCGGGGGTAAGGTACGGGCGTTCCTCGTGCGGGCGGTCGAGGCGGCGGATCGGCTTGCCGCCTTTCATCATCAGGCCGAGGAAGCGGTCCTGCAGGATGTCGGCGGTCATCAGGTCGATCACCGGGCCCATGAACGGCTGCGGGTCGGCCAGCGGGTGGTCGACGATGATCCGGTCGATCAGCTTGGTGATCTCGCCGATCAGCGGCTCGTGCTTGCCGTCCTCGACGATGAGGCGCCGCGCCGCCGTGCAGCGCTGCCCGGCGGAAAGGTAGGCCGACTGGACGATCAGGGCCGCCGACGCTTGCAGGTCGGCGACATCCCACGCGATGATCGGGCTGTTGCCGCCCAGTTCGAGGGCGAGGATCTTGCCCGGAGTCTCGGCGAACTGGCGCGCGAGCGCCGCGCCGGCGCGGGCCGAGCCGGTGAAGAGCAGGCCGTCGATGCCGGGATCGGCGGCCAGCGCCTTGCCTTCCTCGGGCCCGCCCTGAAGCAATCGGATCGCGCCTTCCGGCACACCGGCCTCGCGAAAGCATTTGACGAGATATTCGCCGACCGCCGGGCACTTCTCGCTCGGCTTGAACACCACCGAGTTGCCCGCGATCAGGGCCGGGACGATGTGGCCGTTGGGCAAATGCGCCGGGAAATTGTAGGGGCCAAGCACCGCCAGCACGCCGTGCGGCTTGTGACGGACGGTGACCTTGTTGCCCATCTGCGCTTCGAGCCGGTGCATCGGCGTGCGCTCACCATAGGCGGTGATCGAGATCTCCACCTTGGCGATGACTGAGGCGACCTCGGTCTTGGCTTCCCAGAAGGGCTTGCCGCTTTCGCGGGCGATGAGGTCGGCGAATTCCTCTTCCTTGCCCCGCACCACGTTGGCGAAGCGGCGCATCGTTTCCATGCGGAAGGCGACCGATTGCCGCGCCCAGTCCGGGAAGGCGGCGCGGGCGGCGGCGACTTCGGCGGCGGCATCGCCGCTTTCGCCCTGCCAGATGACCTCGTCGGTCGCGGGTTCGGTGGAAATGATGGTCGGCACGGGCTGCGCCGTCCCATGCCCGTTAACCGTGGTCAAGGGGCGTCGGCCGCCATCGCCTCGGCCATGCGCCGGATCGCGGCGATTTTCGCTTCGAAGACGGACCAATCGTCACCGTCCGCGATGGCCGCCCAGATCGCCTCGACCTCGTCGATCAGCATCGAGCAGGGCGCGGCGTCGGACCAATACGGATGGGTGAGGGCGCGTTGGCGGTCCCCAAGCTCGGCCCTAAGGGCGTCGAACGCGGCATCGACATATGCCGGCGCACCCGGCAGGCGGCCGCCGCGCCAGTCGAAGAAGAAGCGATCGATCCCGACCGTTCGCGACCGCAGGGCCTTCAACATGGCGCCGGCCAGCGTGCGGTCGCGCGTGGGATCCGGCGCGAGGCCGAGCCGGGCGACCATCTTCGCGACCAACGCCTCTTCGAACAGCGAGGGCCAGGCGTTCAGCGTCTCGCCGAGCGCGCCGCCGTCGTCGGTCAGGAGCGCAAGGCAGCCGCCCAGCTGTGCGACGTCCCAGTGGATCGCCTCGGGCTGGCGGCCGAACGCATAGAGCCCGACCTCGTCGAAATAGGCCGCGACGAAGCCTTCGTCCCACTCGGGCACGAAGCGCCATGGCCCGTAATCGAAGCTTTCGCCGGAGATGGCGATGTTGTCGCTGTTGAGCACACCGTGGACAAACCCGGCGACGACGTAGCTGGCGGCGAGGTCCGCCGTCGCCGCGCATACCTTGTCCATCAGCAGCGCCGCCACCTCGGCCGGATCGTCGGGCGGTGTCACGCCGTACAGCTTGTCGAGACAGTAGCGAGCCAGCGCCTCGATCCCGCCCGCATCCTCGAAATAGGCCAGCCGCTGGAAGGTGCCGATGCGGATGTGGCCGTGGCTTAGCCGGGTCAGCACGGCCGAACGCGTCGGCGACGGCTCGTCGCCCCGGACCAATTGCTCGCCGGTTTCGAACAGGGCGAAGCTTTTGGAAGTGTTCACGCCCAGCGCCTCGAGCATCTCGGTCGCCAGCACTTCGCGCACGCCGCCCTTGAGCGTCAGCCGGCCATCGCCGCGCCGGCTCCACGGGGTCTGCCCGCTGCCCTTGGTGCCAAGGTCGAGCAGGCGTCCCTTGTCGTCGCGCAGCTGGGCGAACAGGAAGCCGCGGCCGTCGCCGAGCTCCGGGTTGTACACGCGGAACTGGTGGCCGTGGTAGCGCAGCGCCAGCGGCTCCGGTAGGTTGCCGGGAAGCGGCTCGAAGCGGGCGAAATGCGCTTCCCAATCGGTGTCGCCAAGGCCGACGCGGTCGGCCCAACGTCGGTTGAGGAAGCGCGGCGTGGCCGTCGGGAAGGCGGCCGGCCGGACGGGATCGTAAAACGCCTCGCCCAACTCGAGAATCGTCGGATCGGGCCGATACACTTGCGTCGCCGCCATTGGCCCGCGATAGGGGAGGAGATGGTCAATTCAAAGTCGAACGGGCGCTGGAGCGACCGCTACTACACCAGCGCCGACGGCATCCGCCTCCATTACCGGGATTATGACGGGCCGCGCGATGGGCCGCCCATCCTGTGCATTCCCGGCTTGACCCGCAACGCACGCGATTTCGAAAAGCTGGCTGACCGTTACGCCGGCGACTGGCGGGTGATCGTGGTCGACCTGCGCGGCCGCGGCCTCAGCGATCCCGACCCACAGCCTGAGCGCTACGCACCGCATTACTACCTCGCCGACTTGGTCAAGCTGCTCGACCAGCTCGGCATCGCCGACGCGGTGTTCGTCGGCACCTCGCTCGGCGGGTTGATCACCATGCTGGTCGCGGCGACCGAGCCCGAGCGGATCGCCGGCGCGCTGCTCAACGACATCGGGCCGGAGATCGACCGAGAGGGCCTCGAATTCATCGGCGGCTATGTCGGCAACGACCAGCGCTTTGCGGATTGGGACGCGGCAGCGAGCGAACTGGGCGCCCGCAACGCTAAGCGCTTTCCGAATTATACGCCGTCCGACTGGGACGAGATGGCGCGCCGCTGGTGCGTGGAGGACGGGGGCGAGGTCCGCTTCGACTACGACATGCGGATCGCCGACAATTTCAAGCGTGCGCTGGATGCCGAGCCGGTCGACGCCTGGCCGATGCTGGAGGGCCTGAAGGGCAAGCCGGTGACGATCGTGCGCGGCGAGATTTCCGACCTGATGTCGGTCGAGACCGCGGAACGGATGGCGCGCGAATTGCCGGGCGCGGAACTGGTGACGGTGCCGGGCGCCAGCCATGCCCCGTCGCTCGACGAGCCGCAAAGTGTCGCAGCGATCGACCGGCTGCTGGCGCGGGTGCGCGCCGAAACCGCCTAGGACGCCAGCCGCTTCGCCTTGGCCAGTTGCGCCGACGGGGTTTCCTCCGGCGTGATGGTGCCGATGAAATCGTCGTGCCGGTCGAACAGCAATACCGCCGCGCTATGGTCGACGGTATAGTCGCCGTTACCGGTCGGGACCTTTTCGCTGAAAATCCCGAACAGCTTCTTGACCCGCTCGACCCCAGCAGGCGTGCCGGTCAGCGCGACGATCGGCGTGCCGAACAGGCCGGCATATTTGGCCATTTCCGCCGGCGTGTCGCGCTCCGGGTCGACGCTGACGAATACGATCTGGAACGCACCGTCGCCGCCAACCTGTTTGCGTAGCTTCGCAAGGTTCGCGAGCGTGGTCGGGCAGACGTCCGGGCAATGGGTGAAACCGAAGAACAGCGCCCGCGGCTTGCCGTTCAGGCGCTGCGAGGCGAAGGGCTTGCCGTCCGCGCCGGTCAGCGTGAACGGGCCGCCGACGTTGCCCATGGCCGTCGAGGCCGCCGGCATCGGTGCCGGCGCCGCCTTCGGACGCACGGTCAGGAAAGCCGCGGCGACGAGGGCGACCGCGACGAGGCCCCACAGGGCCAGACGGAAATTCCTCATCGCTCGTCCTCGTCGTCCTGGCCCGGCGCCTCGACCGGCACCGCCAGCGCCATCGGCCGATGCCGCTCGAAGTGAAGCACCATAGGCATCGTCCCACCCACTTCGATGTCCTTGTTGGCCATCACCATCACGTGGCGGCCCTGCGGCGCGAGGATCAGGCCTTCACCGGCGGGAATCGGAAAACCGTCCGGTGCCGGCCGCATCCGCATGATCCCGCCCTCCATGCTCATGTCGTGGAGGCTGGCGCTGCCCGTGTCCGCCGTTTCGACCCTGACGAGCCGGTCGGCGCCGCCCGAATTGCCGAGCGTGAAATAGGCCGACGCCATCTTGCCAGTCGCGACGGCATGGACGTCGGTGATGGCGAACTTCGACGGTGCCTCCTTGCACGACACGAGCAGGAGGGCGGCGAGGGGAAGGGCGAGCGATTCGAGGCGCATGCCCGTGCCCTTAGGTCGCCGATTTCATCCGGGCCAGCCTTGCAATCGACAATATTGCGGAGGCGCAAATATTTGTTACTCTGTAATCATGTGGGGATCGGCTCAACCGGCAGGGATTGCCGCGCGTTTCGCGCGGTTGGTGGAACAGCTTGGCGGCGACGTCGGCGCGGCGCGGTCGCGGGGCCAGCAGATGGACTTGCTGGGCGCCGTCGGCTCGCTGGGTCCGGCAACGCTCAACCAGGTCGCCGACCATGTCGGGCGCGGCGCACCGGCGGTCAGCCGGGCGATCGATTCGCTGGTTCGCGCCGGGCTGGTCGAACGTCAGGCGGATCCCGACAATCGCCGCCGGCTCCAGCTTCGCCTGACGTCCGATGGAAGGTCGGAATTGACGAAACCGGCGAGCGGCGATGCCAGCCTCGAAGCCCGGCTCGCCAAGTTGGCGTCGAGCGAACTCCGAGCGCTGGAACGCGGCATCGAGATCCTCGAGCGGTTGCCGCGCTAGCCGCAAGCGCGCGCCAACATGCCGACTCGCTGCATTGCAGCAACGCGCCCTTTGCTGTAGGGGCGCGCGCACACCCTTTTCAGGAACATCGATAATGAACCTCCGCAACGTGGCGATCATCGCCCACGTCGATCACGGCAAGACGACCCTCGTCGACCAGCTTTTCCGCCAGTCGGGCACCTTCCGCGAGAACCAGCGCATCGAAGAACGCGCCATGGATTCGAACGACCTGGAAAAGGAGCGCGGGATCACGATTCTCGCCAAGTGCACGTCGGTCGAGTGGAATGGCACCCACATCAACATCGTCGACACGCCGGGCCACGCCGACTTCGGCGCCGAGGTGGAGCGCATCCTGTCGATGGTCGACGGCGTGATCCTGCTGGTCGATGCGGCCGAAGGCCCGATGCCGCAGACCAAGTTCGTGACCGGCAAGGCGCTCGGCCTCGGCCGCAAGCCGATCGTCGTCGTGAACAAGATCGACCGCCCGGATGCGCGCGCCGCCGAAGTGCTGGACGAGGTGTTCGAACTGTTCATCAACCTCGACGCCAACGACGAGCAGCTCGACTTCCCGGTGCTCTACGCGTCGGGCCGCGCGGGCTATGCCGGCAAGGAAGATACGGTGCGCGAGGGCGACCTCACCCCGCTGTTCGAGACCATCGTCGGCCATGTGCCGGATCCGGGCCTCGACACGAACGCCGAGTTCAAGATGCTGGCGACGCTGCTCGACCGCGACAACTTCCTCGGCCGGATCCTGACCGGCCGGATCGAGAGCGGCACGCTCAACGTCAACGACCCGATCCGCGCGATGGACGTCAACGGCAAGGTCGTCGAGGACGGGCGTGTGTCGAAGCTGTTCGCCTTCGAAGGGCTCGAGCGCGTTCCGGTCACCACCGCGAAGGCGGGTGACATCGTCGCTATCGCCGGCCTGATGAAGGCGACCGTGTCGAACACCATCGGCACGCCGCAGATCACCGAGCCGCTCCACGCCCGCGAGATCGACCCGCCGACGCTGTCGATGACCTTCGCGGTCAACGACAGCCCGTTTGCCGGCAAGGACGGCGACAAGGTGCAGAGCCGAGTCATCCGCGAGCGCCTAGAGCGCGAGGCGGAAGGCAATGTCGCGATCCGCGTCAGCGAGACCGCCGGAGGCGAAGCGTTCGAAGTCGCCGGCCGCGGCGAACTCCAGCTCGGCGTGCTGATCGAGACGCTGCGCCGCGAAGGCTTCGAGCTCGGCATCTCGCGTCCGCGCGTGCTGTTCCGCGACGGCCCCGATGGCCGCGAAGAGCCGTATGAAACGGTTGTCGTCGACGTCGACGACGAATTTTCGGGCACGGTCATCGACAAGATGGCGATGCGCAAGGCCGAAATGACCGACATGCGCCCGTCGGGCGGCGGCAAGACCCGCCTGATGTTCTCGGCCCCCTCGCGCGGCCTGATCGGATACCACGGCGAGTTCCTGTCGGACACGCGCGGCACCGGTATCATGAACCGGCTGTTCGAGAAGTATGGTCCGCACAAGGGCAAGATCGAAGGCCGCGGCGTCGGTGCGCTGATCTCGATGGAGCAGGGCGCGGCGGTGGCCTATGCGCTCAACGCGCTGGAAGATCGCGGCATCCTGTTCATTTCGCCCGGGGACATGCTCTACCAGGGAATGATCATCGGCGAGAACGCCAAGCCGCAGGATCTCGAGGTCAACCCGCTGAAGTCGAAGCAGCTGACCAACTTCCGCGCGTCGGGCAAGGACGAAGGTATCCGCCTGACGCCGCCGAAGAAGATGAGCCTGGAGCAGGCGATCGCCTACATCCAGGACGACGAGTTGGTCGAAGTCACCCCGAAGGTCGTGCGGCTGCGCAAGCGCCACCTCGACCCGCATGAACGCAAGCGCGAGAGCCGCAAGCTCGAAAACGCCTAAACCGAATGTGGCGGGGGTCTCAGGCTCCCGCCATTTTCATTGCGCGCCGGACGTGGTCGCCGATCAACTCGACGCATGCGCATTTCGGCGACGAAAGCCGAAGATTCGGCGACATTCTGGCAATCCAACGAAAAAGGGACGCGAAGTCCTCCGAAAAGCAAGCGCGTATCGCCACCGGATCAGCGATAGCTCCCAACGCGGGAGAGTTGCAAAAGGAGGCAAAAAATGGACGTTCGCAGGATCGCATGTTGTGGCGCCGCGGGCTTTATTGGCGTGCTTCTCGTCACCGCAACGGCGTCTTATGCCTACGAGGGGCCGCGCAATTCTCCGCAGGAACTGGTCGTCCAGGGCCATCGACTGCAACCGTACGAGCGCGCTGTCTCTTACGCCGATCTCAACTTGGCGTACCGGCCGGCACAAAGGGTTCTTCATGGGCGCATCGTGCGTGCCGCGGATGATGTCTGCTGGTCGCTCAACACGGCTTTGGCGTCGGTCGACGAGTGCAGTCGCGATGCGGTCAATAACACCCGGCCGCAGGTCAACGCCGCTATCCAGCGCGCGAAGTTGCGCATGGCGGGCGTGCCGATCCCGCCCGACGTAGCGGTGATCGCCTTTACGGCGATCCAGTAAGGTTAGGGCGGCTCAGGCCGCCCTTTCTTTTGATAGTATCTGGCATTGCACCTAGCCGCCGCTGCGGGCGAGGGTCTGGATTTCCGCCCACTCGGCGTCGCTGACCGGCGACACGGACAGGCGCGACTGTCGTACCAAGGCCATGTCCGCGAGCGCGGGGTTTGCCTTGATCCGGGACAGCGACACCGGCTGCGGCAAGGGAGCGATCGGGGCAACCTCGACCTTGACCCAACTGCCGTCGTCGCCGTCGGGGGCCGCAGCGCCGATGCGGACCATGCCGACGGCCGCCTTTTCCGCGCCCGAATGGTAGAAAAGTGCCTCGTCTCCCGGCTGCATCGAACGCAGGTGCAGCCGGGCCGCATTGTTCCGCACGCCGTCCCACCAGGTTGAGCCGTCACGGACGAGGTCTGCCCAGCTGTAGGAACCGGGTTCCGACTTTAACAACCAGTAGGCCAACTCTTCCCCTTTCTTCGCAGCCGCAGCATGGAAATATGTAGAGGATTTCCTGTCATTTTATTCAGCTTTTCCAACTTGTTCCCGGCTTTATCGCGCAACAGGCTCGACTCGTCGACGAAAGGTTGAGTGCGCTGCAACAATCCGTATGTCGGCCTCAGCGATTTGAAAGCGAGAGGCGTCGCGAGGCTAAACGAGCCGCGGCGCACAGGGCAAGACGGACGAGCAACAGCGAACGGGCCACGCACCGGACCCCCTCCTACGAGGGCCCGGCGCACCACGTATCGTGAGCCGGCCGCCAAGGTAAGAGAAGCAATTGTTCGATATTCTGGGTGCCGGCGGTGCGTCGGCTCTGATGACGGCTGTCGCGTCCACGGTGGGCGCTGCCGGAAGTCCGATCCCCCTGCCGGTCATGCCGGCGATCACGCAGGCCGTGGCCTTCAACCCGCTCGAGCAGCTGGTCGAAGCCAACCGTAACGGCCTCGCGCTTGATGCGGAGGGCCAGTGCCTGGCCACCGCCATCTATTTCGAAAGCCGCGGCGAGCCGCTGCAGGGCCAGTTGGCGGTTGCCGATGTGGTCATGAATCGCGCCCAGTCCGGCCAGTATCCGACCTCGCTGTGCGGCGTGGTCAAGCAGAAAGCCCAGTTCAGCTTCGTCCGCGGCGGCGGACGCTTCCCGGCGGTCGACGCCGGCTGCGAGGCCTGGGCCCGTGCGCAGGCGATTGCCCGCATCGCGCTCCAGCAAAAGGCGGTCGCGCTTCCCAGCGACGTCCTCTGGTATCACGCCGATTACGTGGCGCCTTCGTGGGGCGGACGCCTGACCCGCGTCGACAAGATCGGCGCCCACATCTTCTACCGCGCTTAATCGCTCGGCTCGGCGCTCAGCGCGCTCGATTGGCCGTTAACCATGGCGGGCAGGGATTCGCATCGTCCGCCGCCTGATGCAGCATCCCGTTCAAAGGATTGCAAAATCCTTCCGAGCATAAGGGGACGGGCATGCTGCGGATCATGATTGTCGAAGACGACCACCAGCTGGCGACGACGCTGAAATATTTGGTGGAGGACAACCCGAGATATTCCGTCGTCGGTACGGTCGACGACCTGGAAGGCGCGATCGCGCTGGCCGAGGCCGAAAAGCCCGACCTTGCATTAGTCGACCTTCGCCTGGCCCACGGCTGCACCGGCTTTACGGTCGCCGTGCGCCTCGGCGATTACGACATCCCGACCTTTTTCATCACCGGCCGCGCGCCGGACTTCCCGATGCCGGACCTGGCGCTGGGCTGCCTGGCGAAGCCGTTTACGGCCGAAGACGTCCACCGCAGCCTCGCGGCGGCCGAGGACATGATGCGTGGCCGCGAGGCGCTGCGCCCCAAGATGCCGGTCAACTTGACGTTGTACGACCGGGTGATCGGCGGCGAGGAGGCGATGCCGCCGGTCGAAGAGGGGTTTATCCCCTCACGCCGCTCGCTGAAGACCCGGTTCGAACACTGGATCGCCGGCACGCAGCACTAGGCCGCACGGAAACCCGCGTTTTCGTCGACCGGGTCGATGATGGCGGAATTGCGCGCTGGATGCCCGACGTGGATTCGAACCACGATTGACGGAGTCAGAGTCCGTAGTCTTACCATTAGACGATCGGGCAGCGCGCTTGCGCGGTCGGGCCAATAGGCAGCCCCGGCGGGGCTGTCAACGCCAGCGGACGCCCGGTTGCCATCATGCCCCGCCCCGGCCTACACTGGCGCCAAGTCAGTCGTTTTCGCGCCGATTGCTCGGAGGCGACGAAGAAAAGAACGGAAGTAGGTGTCGATGGCACACCAGGTTGCCCAACCGTCGCTTCGCAATGATGAGCGGCCGGCCGCGCAGGCCCCCGAGCGGGGACGGCGGCATCCCCGACATACCTATGGCGCACTCGACCTTGGCACCAACAACTGCCGCCTGCTGATCGCGCGGCCGACCGAGGACAGCTTCACCGTCATCGACGCCTTTTCGCGGGTCGTTCGGCTGGGCGAAGGATTGGCCCAATCCGGCCGGCTGAGCCAGGAAGCGATGGACCGCGCGGTGGGCGCGCTCGCGATTTGCGCCGACAAGCTGCGCCGCCGGAACGTCAGCCTTGCCCGCTCGGTCGCGACCGAGGCCTGCCGCCGCGCCGCCAACGGCCGCGACTTCATCGAGCGGGTACGCCAGGAGACCGGCGTGGTCCTCGAAATCATCCCACCTGCCGAAGAGGCTCGGCTGGCAGTCCTCGGCTGCCACAAGTTGCTCGAACCGGGCAGCGGACCGGCGCTGATTTTCGACATCGGCGGCGGGTCGACCGAGTTGGTGCTGGTCGAGCAATCGGAAGCGGGCCCCCGCATTCGCGCCTGGTGGTCGGCACCCTGGGGTGTCGTCTCGCTGACCGAAAGCGAAGGGCGCGAGGCGATTGAGGGGCCGGAGCGGGTGGCCGCCTACGCCCGGATGCGCGAACGCGCACGGCACAGCTTCAACCGCTTCGTCGACCTGCTTCCGTCCAACCCGCGCAACGTGCGCCTGCTCGGCACCTCGGGCACCGTGACCACGCTGGCATCGGTCTACCTCGCCTTGCCGAGCTATGACCGGCGGGCGGTCGACGGGCTGCACGTCCCGGTGGCCGACATGCGCAATATATCGACGATGATCTCCGAACTCGACCTCGACGGCCGCTCGGGCTTGCCCTGCATCGGGCGCGAGAGGGCCGACCTGGTTGTTGCCGGCTGCGCGATCCTCGACGCCATTCTCGACATCTGGCCGGCCGAGCGGCTCGGCGTCGCGGACCGCGGCATCCGCGAAGGTATCCTGCGCTCGATGATGGCGCGCGACGGATACCGGCTATGAGCCGCACCGGCGACACGAAGCAGCGGGTCAGGACGGCGAAGGGGCGAAAGGTCTCCTCGACCCGGTGGCTGGAGCGCCAGCTCAACGATCCGTACGTCAAGCGCGCCAAGGCCGATGGCTACCGCAGCCGCGCCGCCTATAAGCTGGTGGAGCTGGACGAGAAATACGGCTTCCTCAAGGGCGTGACGGCGGTGGTCGACCTTGGCATCGCGCCGGGCGGGTGGAGCCAGGTGGTCCGGCGCAAGGCTCCGCGCGCCGCGATCGTCGGCATCGACCTGTTGCCGACCGACCCGATCGACGGCGTCGAGATCCTCGAAATGGACTTCATGATGGAAGCCGCGCCCGACACGATCCGCGAGGCGCTGGGCGACGTTCCGGCCGACCTGGTGATGAGCGACATGGCGGCCAACACGGTAGGCCACCAGCAGACCGACCATTTGCGCACCATGGCGCTGGTCGAGGCCGGCATGCTGTTCGCGACCGAGGTGCTGCGCCCCGGCGGAACGTACGTTGCCAAGGTGTTGGCCGGCGGGGCGGACAACAGCCTCGTCGCCGAGCTGAAGCGGCACTTCACCACCGTCAAGCATGCCAAGCCGCCGGCCAGCCGCAAGGATTCGTCAGAGTGGTACGTGATCGCCCAGGGCTTCAAGGGCCGGAACGACGAAGGCTAGGCGAAGATCGCGACCAGTTGGCGCCCCGCGAGGACAAGCTCGCCGCCCTCATCCCATAGTCGCATCGCCTGCATCGACTGGCCGCCGAGCGTTTGCTCGCTTTCCGCTTCGAGCAGGAACCAGCCCTCCATCGCGGCCGGCTCGTGGGCGATCTCGACGTTCCAGGTGACGGTACTGATCGGCGCGGGCGCGGGAAAGCTGGCCATCGCCGCGGGCGGCAGCGCGTCGGCCAGCGCGAGCAGCGCCGTCATCGAGTCCGTGCCCGGCGGGTCGCGATAGCGGACCCAGGCTGCGAAGCGGCTCTTGCCGCCGCTGCACAAAGGCGACCCGGCGGCCAAGCGGAGGTCGAAATTGTCGTGAAAGCCGCCGGTCGGGCCGATCAGCGCCTCGCAGGCATCCGGCTCCGGGAAGACCCAGTCCAGGCGTTCGGCGACCCGATCGACCCCGCTGTCGCGCGCGCCGGCGAAGGCGAAATGGGCACTCGCGGCCAGGCTTTCGTCGGCGTGGCACTGGGCGCTTACGAGGCAGCTCGACTTTCCGGCCCGCAACAAGGTGGAGGTGAGGGCGAGATGCCCGCTGGCCGGGCCGACGAACAGGAATTGCGCGGCGCGGAGGGGGCTGGTGCAGTGGCGAAACGCAGCGCGATAGCAGAGCGCCGCGGTCAGTCCGCCGTACAGCGTCCGGCCCTGGCTCCACGCCGGCGGTGCGTCGATCCGCAGCGCGTCGCCGTCCGTTTCCATCGCGGCGAGGGCGTCGGCCAGCCGCGCCATCCGCCTCAGGACTTTGCGTTCTTGCGCGCCGCGTCGACCGCTTTCTTGAGCGTATCGTAACCGGCGGCCGAGTTGATCACCCGGTTGCCGACCACGAACAGCGGCGTGCCGGTCGCGCCCAGCTTGCCCGCCACCTCGAAATTGCGGCGGAGTTCCGCCTCGACGTCGGCGCCCTGCGCGTCGGCCGGGGATACGCCGACCGACTTGGCCGCAGCGGCGATCGCTTCTTCGGTCGGCTGGCCTTCCTTGTTGAGCATGTCGTGGAAGGGGTTGAACTTGCCGGCGCGCGACGCCGCCAGCGACGCCTGCGCCGCCGCCATGCTTGGCGGACCCAGGATCGGCAGTTCGTGGAACACCACGCGCAGGCCCTTGTCCTCGGCCAGGAGCCGCTCGACGTCGGGGTTGGACTGCTTGCAGTAGCCGCACGCGTAATCGAAATAATAGGCCAGCACGACGTCCGGCTTTTCCGCTCCGCGCCAGCTCGAATGGAAGGGGATCTCGATCGCCTTGCGGTACGCCGCCAGCACCGGCTCGTACTGCCGGTCGCGCAGCGAATCCGATGCTTCGATCAGGATGTCCGGATGAGCGACGAGCGTTTCGCGCACGACCCGCTCGCCCATCAGCTTCGGCCCGAACGTGGCGGCCAGCGCCAAGGAGCCGACAGCCCCAATGATCCCGCCGCCGATCGCCGCGCCCCAGCGGCCTGCCGGCCGACTTTCCCCGTTGTCAGTTGTCACGTTTCTTTTTCTTGTCTTTCTTGATCTCGTTGGTCGACACCATGGCGATGTCCTGCGCGCGAAGATAGTCGGGACTGTTCGCGGGGAGGGCGGCCATCGCCTGGTTGGCGGCCGCGAGCGCGCGCTTCGGATCGCCGGTCAGGTCCATTCGTTCCGCCGTCGCCAGCGCGGCGCGCGCGGTGTCCCCGTCATGTTCGTACACCATGCCCAGCGACAGCCAGGCATCGGGATTGTCGTTGTCGCGATTGACCGCCGCTTTCAGCACCGATTTCGCTTCCGGATAATTTTTCGGATCCTCGGTCGCGACCAGCGCGTGGCCGAGCATGGCGGCGATCATCGGCTGGTCGGGGGCGATCGACACGGCATCGCGAAGCGGCTGGACCGCCTTGGCCGGGTCGCCGTTCTCGAGCAGGATCTGGCCCTTCAGCTCGAGATAGAACGGGTCGCGGGGGGCCATCGCCAGCAGGGCATTGGCCTCGGCGTTGGCTTTCCCGGCGTAGGCGCCGCTGTGATAGGCGAGCGCGCGGGCGTAGTGGGCCGGGGCCGACTGGTCGCTTTCGGGATAGAGGGTCACCGCCCGCTTCGGGTCGAGGAACCCGATCAGCTTTCCCTTCACCCGCTCGAACCGCGCCTCCAGCGCGGGATCGATCGGCTTCGAAAAAGCCGGGTCCTTCTTGTAGAGCTGCTCCAGCGCCGCGATGCGTTCGCTCGAGAGCGGGTGGGTGCGGTTGTAGCTGTCGGTCGCGTAGACGGCGAGGCGGTATTCCTGGTTCTGGAGCTTCTTGAAGAAGGCCAGCGTGCCGCGCCCCGAAATGCCGGCCTTCGAGAGGTAGCTGGCGCCAGCCTGGTCGGCGCTCGCTTCCTGGGCGCGGGTAAACGTCAGCAAGTTGGACATCGCGACCTGCTGGCCCAGCGCCATGACGCCCATCGCCGCGTCGCCCGCACCGGCGGCCGCGGCGGCGGCCCCGAGCAGCAGCGAGGCGAGCGAGATGGTGGTCGCCTTGCCGAAGCCTTCGTCGATGCGGATCGCGTGGCCGCCGACGATGTGGCCGACCTCGTGGGCGATGACGCCCTGGAGCTGGTTGACGTCGTCGGCCGCGGTCAGCAGGCCCGAGTGGATGTAGACCACCTGGCCCTGGACGACGAAGGCGTTGATCTCGTCGTCCCTGATGAGGACGATCTTGACGTTGTTGGGGTCGAGTCCGGCGGCGGAAATGATCGGCCGGCTGATGTCCCTGAACAGCAGCTCGGTTTCACTGTCGCGAAGGATCGTCTGTGCGTGCGCCGGGGTGGCGAACGCAAGCGGTGCGGCGAGGGCGACGGCGACGCGCCGCGCCCAGCGAAAAAAGCCTTGGCGCATGGCCGGGGTGTCGCCCGCGCCGCCTGAACCGGCGATGAAACCGGCCAGGCGGGCGCGGGCAGACTTTCAGGTCAGCCGAACGTCCGCGACCACCAGCCTTTGCGCGGGCCTTCGCCATCCTCGGTTGCGCCTTCCGGCGGAGTGTCGGCGGTGGCGGCTGGCGTGGCGGCAGGCTCGATCTCGGCAGTGGCCGGGGCCTTCTTGGCCCGGCTCTTGCGCTTGGGCTTCTCGGCTTCCGCCGGTTCCGGCGTCGCTTCCACCGGGAAGGTGGCTGGTTCCGCCGGCGCTTCCACGGTCTCGGCGGTGTCCGTCTTCTTGGCCCGGCTCTTGCGCTTCGGCTTCTCGGCCGGCGCCTCTTCAGTCGTCGTGGCCGTCTCCTCGACACCGGCGAGCGCGGGCGCCTCCTCGGCACTCACGTCCGATTCCACGGCCTTGCGGGCGCGGGGACGGCGGCGGGCCTTGGGCTTTTCCTCCTCGGCCGCCGGCTCGCTATCGAGCGGCTGTTCGTCGGCGGTCGGCGTTTCGACCATCGGCGAGCTTTCCGCATCGACCGTGTCACCACCGGTCTCCGTGCCTTCGCCACCTTCACCGCGGCCACGGCCGCGGCGATTGCGGCCACCACGGCGGCTGCGGCGGCGGCGCGGGGCTTCGCCGTCCTCGTTGGTCTCGGCGGCGGGGCGCTCTTCGCCTTCGACTTCGTCCGCGTCCTCGTCGCGCTCCGGGCGCTCGTCGGAACCCGACTCGTCGTCGTCGCGGCGGTTGCGGCCACGACCGCCACGGCGGCGGCGGCGGCGTTTGCGGCCCGACCGGTCGCCGTCGTCGCGCGGCCCGCGAGTGTCCTCGTCGGCTTCCTCTTCCTCGTCTTCGTCTTCGTCCTCAACGATGACGTCGTCGTCCTCTTCCTCGATCGCCACCGGGGCGGCCTGCGGACGGGCGGTCGGGCGCGGGCCCGAGCTTTCAACGCTCATCCGTGCGCCTTCGAACGCCTCGTCGATGATCACTTCGACGGTCACGCCGTAGCGGTCTTCGATCTCGGCCAGTTCGGCGCGCTTCTTGTTGAGGATGTAGATCGCCGCTTCACGGCCGGCGCGCAGAACGATGCGGTCGCCGCGGCCGCGGGCCGCTTCTTCCTCGATCAGGCGCAGCGCCGACAGGCCCGCCGAGCTGGCGGTGCGCATCAGGCCGGTGCCTTCGCAATGCGGGCAGGCCTTGGTCGACGCTTCGAGGACGCCGGTGCGCAGGCGCTGGCGGCTCATTTCCATCAGGCCGAAGCTGCTGATCCGGCCGACCTGGATGCGGGCGCGGTCGTTCTTGAGCGCTTCCTTCATCGCTTTCTCGACCTTCCGGACATGGCTGTTCTGTTCCATGTCGATGAAGTCGATGACGACCAGGCCCGCCATGTCGCGCAGGCGCAACTGGCGGGCGATTTCGCGCGCTGCCTCGACGTTGGTCGCGAAGGCGGTCTGCTCGATATTATGTTCGCGGGTCGACCGGCCGGAGTTGATGTCGATCGACACCAGTGCCTCGGTCGGATTGATGACGAGGTAGCCGCCGCTCTTCAGCTGGACGACCGGCTGGTACATCGCGTTGAGCTGGTCCTCGATGCCGTAGCGCTGGAAGACCGGGGTGGCCTCGGTGTATTGCTTCACCCGGCGGACATGGCTCGGCATCAAGAGCTTCATGAAGCCGCGGGCCGCCTTGTAGCCGTCCTCGCCCTCGACGATCACCTCGTCGATCTCGCGGTTGTAAAGGTCGCGGATCGCGCGCTTCACCAGGTCGCTGTCGCGATAGATGAGGGCCGGGGCCGACGAGCCCAGCGTCTTCTCGCGGATTTCGTCCCACAGGCGGGCGAGATAGTCGAAGTCGCGCTTGATCTCGGTCTTGGTGCGCTCGAGGCCCGCGGTGCGGACGATCAGGCCCATCGTCGACGGCAGGTTGAGGTCGCTCATGATCGACTTCAGCCGCTTGCGGTCGGCGCCGTTCGAGATCTTCCGCGAGATGCCGCCGCCGTGCGACGTGTTCGGCATCAGCACGCAATAACGCCCGGCCAGCGAAAGGTAGGTGGTCAGCGCGGCGCCCTTGTTGCCGCGCTCTTCCTTGACGACCTGGACCAGCAGCACCTGGCGGCGCTGGATGACGTCCTGGATCTTGTAGCGGCGGCGCAGTGCCTGGCGCTTCTTGCGCAGCTCGTCGGCGGCGCTTTCGTCGACCGGCGAGCGCGACGAGCCGGTGCCGACCTCGGTGTGGTCGCCGTTGCCGTCTTCCGGCTCTTCGGGACGATCGTCGGTGCCGTCGTCCTCATGATGCGGGTCGAGGCTATCGGTTTCCTCGCCGCGACGCTCCATCTCGTCCCGGATCCGCTCTTCCTCGGCGGCGTGCTCGGCCTCTTCGCGCAGCAGCGCGTCGCGGTCGGCCTTGGGGATCTGGTAATAGTCGGGGTGGATTTCCGAGAAGGCGAGGAAGCCGTGCCGGTTCCCGCCGTAATCGATAAACGCCGCCTGGAGCGACGGTTCGACCCGCGTCACCTTGGCCAGATAGATATTACCCTTGAGCTGCTTGTGCTCGGCGGACTCGAAGTCGAACTCCTCGATCCGGCTACCTTGTGCGACCGCGACCCGGGTCTCTTCCGGGTGGCGCGCATCGATCATCATGCGCATGGACATTGAAATTTCTCCACGCGCGCCGGGCGGCGGCTAGGCCACCGCGGCGCACGTTCGATAGGGCCCCTGCCGGCTCGTTACGACCGGAACGGAGGGCGAAATGTTGGACGAATGCCTCTGCTGCATGTGCGGTGGCCGGTGGTCCGGCCAGGGACGCGCCGGACCGCCGTTCGGGCGGTCGGGTCATTGCGTCCTTATGCATCATGCAGCGTCAACCTGTTGAGCCACGGAACTCCGAGGGGACCGCGACATGAGCCGGGCAGCAAGCCGCCTGGCGGTATCAATCGCCTAGCACCGGCTTTGACAGGCCGCAATGCCGTCGATTGACGCGGCAGGACACGACGCCCGATAAGCGCGCCATGGGGAGAGGACTGACCTTGGGCGCGGTGGCGCTGCTGGCCGTGGCGGGCTGCGACCGGAAGGCCGCGTCTCCGGGCGACGCCGCGACGCTGGGCGAGGCGCGGGGCGGCGCGCTGACCATGGCGCTGCCCGAAGCGGTGGGCGACATCCCGATTAGCGAGGCCAGGCTGCCGGGACGCCCGATCGTCCTCCTCGACGCGGGCCATGGCGGCAAGGACCCGGGCGCGACGTCCGAGAACGGCGACATCCACGAAAAGGACATCGCGCTCGCCCTGGCCACCGAACTGCGCGACCGTTTGGCCGAGCGCGGCCGCGTGCGGGTGGCGCTGACCCGCGGCGACGACCGCTTCCTGACCCTCGACCAGCGGCCCGCGATCGCCGGGCGGATCGGCGCGTCGCTGTTCGTGTCGATCCACGGCGACAGCGCGCCGAACCCACTGGCCAAGGGCGTCACCGTCTATTCGCTGAGCGACGTCGCCTCGAGCGCCGAGGCGGCCCGGCTTGCGGCGGCGGAAAACCGCGCCTCGGGTGGCACCGGCGAGGACGAGGGCGATGCGGTGAAGGCGATGCTCGCCGACCTGCGCCTGCGCGAACAGATGGAGGAATCGGCGAGCCTGGCCGACCGGATGGTGCGCCGGGCCAGGGGCGCGGTCGAACTGCGCCCGCGGCCCCATCAGTTCGCCGCCTTCCATGTCCTGCGCAAGGCGGCCGTGCCGGCGGTGCTCGTCGAGGCCGGCTATCTCAGCAATGTCGACGACCAGGCGACTCTCGCCACGGCGGGCGGACGCAAGCCCCTGGTCGATGCCCTGGCGAACGCGATCGAGGCCGAGGCGGCGCTGGCGCAGCGTTAACCGCTTCCGATAATGGCAGGGAGCCGCTAGGACTGGCCGCCGACCATGATTTCCATTCCCTTTCCCGACCTCGTCGCCTTCAACAATCGCGTCCACGCGCGGGTTGATCCCTGGTTCGAAAAGCGCTGGGTCCGGCGCCTCAGCATCGCCAGCGTGGTCGGGCTGGTGCTGTTCGCGACGATGTGGGTCTACTTCGCCCGCTCCATCCCGAGTTCGGAAACGCTGCTTGCCTACCAGCCGCCGCTGCCCAGCAACGTGCGCGGTTATGACGGCAACCCGGTCGGGACCTATGCGCGCGAGCGGCGGGTCGAACTCGGATATAATGAATATCCGCCGTTGGTCGTCCACGCCTTCATCTCGGCGGAGGACAAGACCTTCTTCTCGCACTCGGGCATCGATATCCCTGGCCTGGTCGGCGCTGTGTTCGATTATTCGACCAAGAAATTCACCGGCGGTCGTGCGCGGGGCGGATCGACCATCACGCAGCAGGTCGCGAAGTACCTTTTGCAGGACGACAGCTATTCGGTCGCCCGCAAGGCGCGTGAGGCGATCCTCGCTTTCCGCCTCGAATCGACCCTGTCGAAGCCGCAGATCCTCGAACTCTACCTCAATTCGATCTTCCTCGGCCGCAACGCCTATGGCGTGCAGGCCGCCAGCCGCGCCTATTTCGACAAGGACGTGGCCGACCTGACCTTGCCCGAGGCGGCCTACCTTGCCGTCCTGCCCAAGGCGCCGTCGAACTACGATCCGGTGCGCGCGACCGAAAAGGCCACCGCGCGCCGCAACTACGTCCTGCGCGAAATGGCCAATAACGGCTACATCACCGCGGCACAGCGCGATGAGGCGATGGCCACGCCGCTCGGCACGATCCGCTACGGGTCGAACGCCAAGTTCCGCGAAATGGGCGGCTATTTCCTCGAGGAAGTGCGCCGCACGCTCCTCGGCGACAAGCGCTTCGGCGAAAATGCCGAGGCGGGCCCCGATAGCGTCTATGCCGGCGGCCTGTGGATCCGCACCTCGATGAACCCGGTGATGCAGGATGCGGCGGCCGACGCGCTGCGCGAAGGCCTTGCCACCTTCGACGGCGGCAAGGGCTGGCGCGACCTCGGCAAGAGCGTCGATCTTTCGAACTGGCAAAATGAACTGCGCGCCGCTGCCATCGGCACCGGCTTCCCGGACTGGAAGAAGGCGGTCGTTCTGTCGAAATCGGGCGGCTCGGCCGAAATCGGGTTGGCCGACGGATCGACCGGCACGCTTGCGTCGGGCAATGCCAGCCAGCCCAAGCGCGGCGGGGGCGGGAGCGCCTTTTCGAACCTGAAGCCGGGCATGGTCATCATCGTCAAGCAGGACGGCAATACGTTTTACCTGCGCTCGATCCCGGAGATCGGCGGGGGCTTCCTCGCCGAGGAAGTGCACACCGGCCGCGTGCTGGCGATGCAGGGCGGGTTCGACGTTATCGGTTCGTCCTACAACCGCACGACCCAGGCGATGCGCCAGCCAGGATCCTCGTTCAAACCGATCGTCTACGTCACCGCGCTCGAAAACGGCATGACCCCGTCCACTATCCTGCTCGATGAACCTTTGTGCGTCTGGCAGGGCGCGGGACTGGGGCAGAAGTGCTTCCGCAACTTCGACGGCAGCTATGCCGGGGCCAAGACGATGCGCTGGGGCGTCGAGCAATCGCGCAACCTGATGACGCTGCGCGCGGCCTCGCAGACCGGCATGGCTAAGGTCACCGCCACCGCCGCCAAGCTCGGCGTCGGCAATTACGACCCTTACCTGTCGATGGCGCTGGGCGCGGGCGAAACCACCGTCCAGCGGCTGACCAACGCCTATGCGATCCTCGCCAACCAGGGGCGCGAGGTGAAGCCGACACTGATTGACTATGTCCAGGACCGCAACGGCAAGGTGGTGATGCGGGCGGATAGCCGCTGCCAGATCATGAACGCCGAGACCGGCGGCCCCTGCAACGCGCCCGACTGGGACGGCAAGGCGATGCCGCGCCCGCCGCGCCGCGACCGCCAGTTGCTCAACCCGCTGGCTGCCTATCAGATGGTGCACATCATGGAAGGCGTCGTTACCCGCGGCACCGCCGTGGTGCTTCGCGACCTCGACCGGCCATTGTTCGGCAAGACCGGCACCACCTCGGGCCCGACCAACGTCTGGTTCGTCGGCGGCACGCCCGACATCGTCGCCGGCGTCTACCTCGGCTACGACCAGCCGCGGCCGATGGGCGGCTATGCCCAGGGCGGTCGCATCGCCGCTCCGGTCTTCAAGCAATGGGCCAAGGTTGCGCTCGAGGGGCAGCCCAAGACGCCGTTCGTCGCGCCCGAAGGCATCCGCATGGTCCGCGTCGACCGCGCGACCGGCAAGCCAGTGTTCGGAACCTTCCCTACCGACAACGATCCCAAGCCGCAGGTGATCTGGGAAGCTTTCCAGCCCGAGACCGAGCCGCGCCGCTCGTTCCGCCGCTCGGTCGAGCTCGCCTCCGCGCGGGAAAGCGAGGCGCCGGTTCGCGCCGCCGCCAAGCCGCGACCTGCGCCCAAGGAAGTGCCGAAGACCACGAACAGCGCGGACTTCTTGCAAAGGGAAGGCGGGATTTACTAAATCGCCGCCACATCCGGGCCGCGATCGCCGGCCGGGCCGAACCTGAGGAATTTTTGCCATGCGCGCCGAAGCGCAAGCCCATATCGACCAGATCAACGCCGCTGCGCGGCTGCTTCGTCAATTCCTCGACTGGGACAAGGCGAACAAGCGGCTGGGCGAGCTGAACGCTAAGGTCGAGGATCCGACGCTGTGGGACGATCCCAAGGCGGCGCAGGAGGTGATGCGCGAGCGTCGCCGGCTCGAAGAGGCGATCGGCGCGACGACCAAGATCGAGACCGAATTGAAGGACACGGTCGAGCTCATTGAAATGGCCGAAATGGAAGGCGATGACGACCTGGTCGACGATGGTGTCGCCGCGCTGGCCGACCTCGCTGCCCGCGCCGAGCGCGACAAGGTGGCTGCGCTGCTGGCCGGGGAGGCCGACGCCAACAACAGCTATGTCGAGATCAACTCGGGCGCCGGCGGCACCGAGAGCAACGACTGGGCCTCGATGCTGCTGCGCATGTACACCCGCTGGGGCGAGCGCCACGGCATGAAGGTCGAGATGGTCGACCATCACTCGGGCGAACAGGCCGGGATCAAGTCGGCGACCATCCTGCTTAAGGGCGAGAACGCCTACGGCAATTTGAAGGTCGAAGGCGGCGTCCACCGGCTGGTACGCATTTCGCCCTACGACAGCTCGGCGCGCCGCCACACCAGCTTCGCCTCGGTCTGGGTCTATCCGGAAGTCGACGACGATATCGAGATTGAGGTGGTCGAGAGCGATCTTCGCATCGACACTTACCGCGCGTCCGGCGCCGGCGGCCAGCACGTGAACACGACCGACAGCGCGGTGCGCATCACGCACATCCCGACCGGCATCGTCGTCGCCTGCCAGAACGAGCGGTCGCAGCATAAGAACCGCGCCTCGGCGATGAAACAGCTCAAGGCCCGCCTGTACGAGGCCGAACTTCAGAAGCGCGAGGAGGAGGCCAATGCCGCCAACGCCAGCAAGACCGACATCGGCTGGGGCCACCAGATTCGCAGCTACGTCCTCCAGCCGTACCAGCTGGTGAAGGACCTGCGCACCGGCGTCACCTCCACCGCGCCGGGCGACGTGCTGGACGGCGACCTCGACCGTTTCATGGCGGCTGCCCTGTCGCAGCGCGTGACCGGCGAAAAGGTCGTGGTCGAGGACGTCGAATAGGATGGACGAGCGGACGAGGCCGACCGACTACCTCCGGACGGCGCCCATCGTCCGATTCCTGGCGCAGGTAAAACGCGGCGTCGTCCGTGCCGTGCAGGCGCTCAAGCGCTCCTAGACCAGGCGGCCGCTGCGCCGCGCGCTGTGCCAGCGGCCGCGCGCGTCGAGGTTGAGGCTGTCGACCAGAGCCACGTCCATCGCGTCGGCCGCATCGGCAAGTGCCCGGATCATGGCCTCGTCGCCCGGACGCCCGGCTTGGGCGATCATCAGGCCGGCACTGCCCAGCCGCACCGCGTCGTCGAGAATCTCTTCAATCGTCATGGCCCGCCTTCCTTCTTCAAGGTCGTGGCGGTCCAGTTCCAGGCAGCGCGCACCTCGGTCGAGGTGCGCCACCCAAAGCTGCTTGCCGGCTTCCGTGTCCCTTAACCGGGGCCCGAAAAAACGCCTCGCGACGTCGTGGCCGGCAAGCAGATCAGGGTGTTCGGCACGCTGAGCTTTCATCGCCGAGGAGATAGGCAAGGGCGGCCCGCGCCCCAATCGGAGACCTGTCCGAATTGGTGCCGTGTGGCCGCGGGAATGGCGCTGGCAATGGCAGTGGCGGGCGCTAGAGTTGCGCGATGCAGCAATATCTCGACCTGATGGCCCGAGTCTTGGACGAGGGCGTCCAGCAAGACGACCGCACCGGCACCGGCACCCTGTCGCTGTTCGGCGCGCAGATGCGGTTCGACCTTGCGAAAGGGTTCCCGCTACTGACGACGAAAAAGCTCCATTTGCGATCGATTATCGTCGAGCTGCTGTGGTTCCTGAACGGCGACACCAATGTGAAGTGGCTGCAGGACCGCAAGGTCAGCATCTGGGACGAGTGGGCCGATTCGGACGGCGACCTTGGCCCGGTCTACGGCAAGCAGTGGCGCGACTGGGAAGCGGCGGACGGCCGCCACATCGACCAGATTGCCGACCTCGTCGCGCTGATCCGCAAGGACCCGGCCAGCCGTCGGCAGATCGTGACTGCATGGAACCCGGGGGAAATTCACAAGATGGCACTGGCGCCGTGCCATTGCCTGTTCCAGACCCAGGTCGCGGCGGGCAGGCTCAACCTCCAGCTCTACCAGCGCAGCGCCGACCTGTTCCTCGGCGTGCCCTTCAACATCGCCAGCTATGCGCTGCTGACGCACATGTTGGCGCGCGAATGCGGGCTGGAGCCGGGGACGTTCGTCTGGACCGGCGGCGACGTGCACCTTTATTCCAACCACCTCGAGCAGGCACGGACCCAGCTAGAACGCGACCCGCGGCCGCTGCCGCGGCTGGTGATGAAGGACCGCGGCCAAGACCTGTTCGGCTACGAGCCGGAAGACTTCGCCTTCGATGCCTACGACCCGCACCCCCACATCAAGGCGCCCGTCGCGGTTTGAGAGCCTTCCGGCGCGTCCGTCGTTACGACACCGCAAGATTCTTCCAGGACCGATGGAGCCAGTTCGCGATTTCTTCGTTCATCGCAGACCACAAAGGAGGAGATTCCACATGGTCCGCAAACTGTTCACCCTCGGCCTCGTCGCCGGCACCCTCGCCATCGCCGCCTGCAACACCGTCCGCGGCGCGGGCGAAGACGTGAAGTCGGTCGCCAACTGCACCGAAAACGCGGTCAACGGCGGCAACTGCTAAAAACTCTCCGTTCAGCCACTGGACAGGCCAGGTGGCTAGCTTCCATGGTCGTTTCGTCATCTCAATGAGGAGCGTTTTCCATGGTTCGTAAGCTTGCCACCCTTGCCGTTGTCGCCGGTGCACTCGCGATTGCGGCGTGCAACACCGTTCGCGGTGCGGGCGAGGACATGAAGTCCGCCGCCAACTGCACCGAGAACACCATCAACGGCGGCCGGTGCTGAGCTGACCAAAGGCTTTCGGCCCAGGCCGAATGAACGAGCCCCGCCGGAGCGATCCGCGCGGGGCTTTTTCGTGGGCGCTACCTTAGTGCGGAAGGTTCCAGCGGACCTTGCCGGTTTCGTGCGACACGATTGCCTTGCCGTCGGCGTCTAGCGTCGGTTTGAAGCGGGCACGTTGGCGGATGATTTCACAAGTCACGCGATCGAGGCTCGTCGATCCGCTGCTTTCGGTCACGATGCAGTCGCTGACCCTGCCATCCGGCGCGATCGAGAAATCGTAGACCACGGTGCCGCTCTCGCGCTTAGCAAGGGCTTCTTTCGGGTAGTCCTCGAACCGGAAAAGCGTCACGAGCGGCTGGCGGCTCTTCGGTTCGGGCGACGTCAGCGTCAATGGCGCCTCGAAGCGGCCAAAGTTTGCCTTGCCGTCCGCGCCGATCGGGGCGGGGACCAGCATGTAGCTTTTCACCAGGCTGCACGCCTTGCGGTCGACCGCCTCGGCACCAGTGCTTTCGATGACGTCGCATCGGCGCACCTTGCCCTTGTGATCGACCGTGATGCCCAGCCGAAGTGCCTTGTTCGGGCTGGCCATGAAGTCGGCACGCGAGAATCCCGGTAGGCTGGCGATCATGTCGAACGACGAGGGACCGTCCATCGGCAGCGGCGCTTCCAACGACTGGTCGAGCAAGGCGGCAAGCAACATCAACATAGGCGGACGACCCCCAAACACCACCGAGCCCGCCGACGGTCGCACGGCGGCCGCGGCTCAGCAAGCGCCTCACGAAAAAGGCCGCCGCCCCAATCAGGAGCGACGGCCTCTTTCGTTGGCCCAAGCCGTCGACCGATTATTCCTCGGTCTGGGTCTCGGCGTCGGTCAGGTAGTCACCGGCGTCCGCGTCGGTGCCGTGGCCCGAGGGGGCGACGTCGCCGAGCGGGTCGTGGCCCGAGGCCGAGGCGTCGCGCGGGCTCTGGGCGAGCTCGGCGGCATGCTCTTCCTCGGCCGTGGCCGGCGCGATCAGCGATTCCTGCAGCTTGCGCTGCTGGGCGCGGAGCGCGGCGTCGCGGCTGGTCGCCGTGACACGCATCCGGTTCATGCCCGCGCCGGTGCCGGCGGGGATCAGGCGACCGACGATGACGTTCTCCTTGAGGCCGTTCAGCGTGTCGATCTTGCCCTGGACCGAAGCCTCGGTGAGCACGCGGGTCGTTTCCTGGAACGAGGCGGCCGAGATGAAGCTGCGGGTCTGCAGCGACGCCTTGGTGATGCCCAGGAGGACCGGCTTGCCTTCCGCCTTCTTCTTGCCCTTGCCGAGCTTGGCGTTTTCCTCGTCCATTTCCTCACGGTCGACCTGTTCGCCCTTGAGGAGGACGGTGTCGCCGCCATCGGTGATCTCGACCTTCTGCAGCATCTGGCGAACGATCACCTCGATGTGCTTGTCGTTGATCTTCACGCCCTGCAGCCGATAGACTTCCTGGATTTCCGCGACGAGATATTCCGCCAGCGCCTCGACACCGAGGGCCTCCAGGATGTCGTGCGGATCCGGCGAACCGCCGACCAGGTTGTCGCCGCGCTTCACATAGTCGCCCTCCTGCACGTCGATGACGCGGCTCTTGGGGACCAGCTCCTCGTGCGGCTCCGACCCGTCCTCGGGCACGATCGCGATCTTCCGCTTCGCCTTGTAGTCCTTGAGGAAGTTCACGCGGCCCGAGACGCGGGCGATGATCGCCTTGTCCTTGGGCGTGCGCGCCTCGAACAGCTCCGCGACGCGCGGCAGACCGCCGGTGATGTCGCGGGTCTTGGCGGCTTCGCGAGGAATACGGGCCAGCACTTCACCGGCCTGCACCTGCTGCCCGTCCTCGACCGCGATGATCGAGCCCGACGCCAGGCGATAGACGCCGGCCTCGGCCGCGTCGGCACCCAGCAGGGTGAGGCGCGGACGAAGGTCGTCCTTCTTCGACTTGGCGAGGTCTTCCGTCACCGCGCGCTGCGAGATGCCGGTCGATTCGTCGGTCTGCTCGACCAGGGTGCGATTCTCGATCAGATCGACGAACTTCACCGTGCCGGCCTTTTCGGTGATGACCGGGCTGAAGGAGGGGTCCCATTCGGCGATGCGGTCACCGCGGCTGACGATGTGGCCGTTCTCGACCAGCAGGTGCGCGCCGTACGGGATACGGTGCGTGCTGAGCTCGCGGCCGTCCATGTCGAGGATCGCGATCTCGCCCGACCGCGAAGTCGAGAGGTGGCGACCGCGCGGATCGAGGATCGTCGGCATGTCGCGAAGCTCGATCGTGCCGTCGACCGGGCTTTCCAGGTTCGACGTTTCGTTGAGCTGCGCGGCGCCGCCGATGTGGAAGGTCCGCATGGTCAGCTGGGTACCAGGCTCACCGATCGACTGGGCGGCGATGACGCCGACCGCTTCACCGATGTTGACCGGGGTCCCGCGAGCCAGGTCACGGCCGTAGCACTTGGCGCACACGCCCTGTTTCGACGCGCAGACCAGCGGACTGCGGATCTTCATGCCCTGCAGGCCGATTTCCTCGATCTTGGCGACCATCGGCTCGTCGAGCAGCGTGCCCTCGGGGATGATCACCTCGTTCGACTTGGGATCGACGACGTCCTCGGCCGTGGTCCGGCCCAGCACGCGGTCGGCCAGCGACGCGATGACGGCGCCGCCCTGGACGATGGCGCGCATCTCCAGCATGCGGTCGGTGCCGCAGTCGTTTTCGATAATCACCGCGTCCTGCGACACGTCGACCAGGCGGCGGGTGAGGTAACCCGAGTTCGCCGTCTTGAGCGCCGTGTCGGCGAGGCCCTTGCGGGCGCCGTGGGTCGAGTTGAAGTATTCAAGGACGGTCAGGCCTTCCTTGAAGTTCGAGATGATCGGCGTTTCGATGATCTCGCCCGACGGCTTGGCCATCAGGCCGCGCATGCCGGCGAGCTGCTTGATCTGCGCCTGCGAACCACGGGCACCCGAATGGGCCATCATGTAGATCGAGTTGGTCGGGAGTTCCCGGCCGTCCTCGCCCTTCTTCACGGCCGAGATTTCCTTCATCATCTCGGTCGCAACGCGGTCGCCGCAACGCGACCAGGCGTCGATCACCTTGTTGTACTTTTCCTGCTGGGTGATCAGGCCGTCCTGGTACTGCTGTTCATAGTCCTTCACCAGCGCGCGGGTCTCGTCGACCAGCTCTTCCTTCGACGCCGGGATGACCATGTCGTCCTTGCCGAACGAAATGCCGGCCTTGAACGCGTGGCGGAAGCCCAGCGCCATGATGCCGTCGGCGAACAGGACGGTCTCCTTCTGGCCGGTGTGACGATACACCTCGTCGATCACGTCGCCGATGTCCTTCTTGGTGAGGAGGCGGTTGACGGTTTCGAACGGCACCTTGTGGCTCTTCGGGAGGGTCTCGCCGAGCAGCATGCGGCCCGGCGTGGTCTCGAAGCGCTTCATGTACTGGTTGCCCTGCTCGTCGGTCTGCGGGACGCGGCTGACGATCTTGGTGTGCAGCGTGACGGCACCGGCGGCCAGGGCCTGGTGGACCTCGGTCATGTCGGCCAGCAGCGAACCCTCGCCCGGCTCGCCTTCCTTCTCCATCGAGAGGTAGTAGAGACCAAGGACCATGTCCTGCGAGGGGACGATGATCGGCTTGCCGTTGGCGGGCGACAGGATGTTGTTGGTGCTCATCATCAGCACGCGCGCTTCCAGCTGGGCCTCGAGGCTCAGCGGGACGTGCACGGCCATCTGGTCACCGTCGAAGTCGGCGTTGAAGGCCGAGCAGACCAGCGGGTGGAGCTGGATCGCCTTGCCCTCGATCAGGACCGGTTCGAACGCCTGGATGCCGAGGCGGTGGAGCGTCGGTGCGCGGTTGAGGAGGACCGGGTGCTCGCGAATGACTTCGTCGAGAATGTCCCAGACTTCCTTGCGCTCCTTTTCGACCCACTTCTTGGCCTGCTTGAGGGTCATCGACAGACCCTTGGCGTCGAGGCGCGAGTAGATGAACGGCTTGAACAGCTCGAGCGCCATCTTCTTCGGCAAGCCGCACTGGTGGAGCTTGAGCTCCGGACCGGTGACGATGACCGAACGGCCCGAATAGTCGACGCGCTTGCCAAGCAGGTTCTGGCGGAAGCGGCCCTGCTTGCCCTTGAGCATGTCGCTAAGCGACTTGAGCGGACGCTTGTTGGCACCCGTGATGGTGCGGCCGCGGCGGCCGTTGTCGAACAGCGCGTCGACCGCTTCCTGCAGCATGCGCTTTTCGTTGCGGACGATGATGTCCGGCGCGCGCAGCTCCATCAGGCGCTTCAGGCGGTTGTTACGATTGATCACGCGACGGTAGAGGTCGTTGAGGTCCGACGTCGCGAAGCGGCCGCCGTCGAGCGGCACCAGCGGGCGCAGTTCGGGCGGGATGACGGGAACGACGTCGAGGATCATCCACTCCGGGCGGTTGCCCGAGTTGATGAAGCTTTCGACGACCTTCAGCCGCTTGATGATCTTCTTCGGCTTGAGTTCCGACTTGGTCTCTTCGAGTTCCTTGAGCAGGTCCTCGCGCTCGCCCTCGAGGTCGAGGTCGGCAAGCATGTGCTTGACCGCTTCGGCGCCGATGCCGGCCGAGAAGGCGTCTTCGCCATATTCGTCCTGCGCGGCGAGGAGTTCGTCCTCGGTCAGCAGCTGGAACTTCTCGAGCGGGGTGAGGCCCGGCTCGGTGACGATGTAGCTCTCGAAGTAGAGGACGCGCTCAAGCTGCTTGAGCTGCATGTCGAGCAGCAGGCCGATGCGCGAAGGCAGCGACTTCAGGAACCAGATGTGGGCGACAGGCGCGGCCAGCTCGATGTGGCCCATGCGCTCGCGGCGGACCTTCGAGACGGTGACTTCGACACCGCACTTTTCGCACACGATGCCCTTGTACTTCATGCGCTTGTACTTGCCGCACAGGCACTCGTAGTCCTTGATCGGGCCGAAAATGCGCGCGCAGAACAGGCCGTCGCGTTCCGGCTTGAACGTGCGGTAGTTGATCGTCTCCGGCTTCTTGATCTCGCCGAAGCTCCACGAGCGGATCTTGTCCGGCGAGGCGATGCCGATCTTGATCTGGTCGAAGGTCTCCGGCTTGGCCACCGGGTTCGCGAAGTTGGTCAGTTCGTTCATTTCTTCATCTCCAACCCCCTCCCGCCGTAGCGGGAGGGAAGGGAATTACCTGGTGGCTTACTCGGCGGCGATCGCGGTGGGTTCGTCGCCCTCTTCGCCGCTGTCGATCGAGTCGAGATCGACGTTGAGGCCGAGCGAGCGCATTTCCTTGACCAGCACGTTGAAGCTTTCCGGAATGCCGGCCTCGAACGTGTCGTCGCCCTTGACGATCGCTTCGTAGACCTTGGTGCGGCCGATCACGTCGTCCGACTTCACCGTCAGCATTTCCTGCAGCGTGTAGGCGGCGCCGTAGGCCTGGAGCGCCCAGACCTCCATTTCGCCGAAGCGCTGTCCACCGAACTGCGCCTTGCCGCCCAGCGGCTGCTGGGTAACGAGCGAGTACGGCCCGATCGAACGCGCGTGGATCTTGTCGTCGACCAGGTGGTGCAGCTTGAGCATGTAGATGATGCCCAACGTCACCTTGCGGTCGAACGGCTCACCGGTGCGGCCGTCGTACAGCGTCGACTGGCCCGAGGTGTCGATGCCGGCCTGCGCCAGCGCGTCCGACACGTCGCTCTCGCGCGCGCCGTCGAACACCGGAGTGCCCATCGGGATGCCGCCGACCAAGTTGCCGGCCAGTTCCATGATCTGGTCGTCGCTGCGGTCGTCGATGTCCTTGGTGTAGTTGGCACCGTAGACGTCCTTGAGCTTGGCGCGGATGTCCTTGACGTCCTTGCCCGCGATCTCGCCGCCCTTGGCGTGCATGCCTTCCAGCATCTCGCCAATCTGCTTGCCGAGGCCGCGCGCGGCCCAGCCGAGGTGGGTTTCGAAGATCTGCCCGACGTTCATGCGGCTCGGCACGCCCAGCGGGTTCAAGACGATGTCGGCGTGCGTCCCGTCCTCGAGGAACGGCATGTCCTCGATCGGCAGGATGCGGCTGATGACGCCCTTGTTGCCGTGACGGCCGGCCATCTTGTCGCCCGGCTGCAGCTTGCGCTTCACCGCCACGAACACCTTGGTCATCTTGAGCACGCCCGGCGCGAGTTCGTCACCGGCCTCGACCTTCTGGACGCGGTCTTCGAAGCGGCGGTCGATGCGGCTGATGGCGTCGTCGTACTGCGCCTTCAGCGCCTCGAGGTCGGCCTGGGCCTTGTCGTCCTTGACGGCGATCTTCCACCATTCGTGCTTCGGCGTCTCTTCGAGCATCGCCTCGTCGAGCGTCGCGCCCTTCTTGATGCCCTTCGGCGCTGCGGTCGCGGTCTGCGTCAGCAGCATGTCCTTCAGGCGGGCGAAGGTGGCGCGGTTGAGGATCGCCTTCTCGTCGTCGGCGTCCTTCTTCAGGCGCTCCTTCTCTTCCGTCTGGATGGCGCGGGTACGGTCGTCGATGTCGATGCCGTGGCGGTTGAAGACACGCACGTCGACGATGGTGCCCGACACGCCCGGCGGAAGGCGGAGCGAGGTGTCGCGCACGTCGCTGGCCTTTTCACCGAAGATGGCGCGGAGGAGCTTCTCTTCCGGCGTCATCGGGCTTTCGCCCTTCGGCGTGATCTTGCCGACCAAAATGTCGCCCGGCTCGACCTCGGCACCGATGTAGACGATGCCCGCCTCGTCGAGGTTGCGAAGCGCTTCCTCGCCGACGTTCGGAATGTCGCGGGTGATGTCTTCCGGCCCGAGCTTGGTGTCGCGGGCCATGACCTCGAATTCCTCGATGTGGATCGAGGTGAAGACGTCGTCCTTCACGATGCGTTCGGAGATGAGGATCGAGTCCTCATAGTTGTAGCCGTTCCACGGCATGAACGCGACGAGCACGTTGCGGCCGAGCGCGAGCTCACCGAACTGGGTCGACGGGCCGTCGGCGATGATCTCGCCGGCCTCGACCGTGTCGCCGACCTTCACCAGCGGACGCTGGTTGATGCAGGTCGACTGGTTCGAGCGCTGGAACTTCATCAGCGTGTAGATGTCGACGCCCGATTCACCGGCGTCCATCTCGCTGGTGACGCGGACCACGATACGGGTCGCGTCGACCTGGTCGACGATGCCCGCGCGGCGGGCAGCGATCGCGGCGCCGCTGTCGCGGGCCACGGTCTCTTCCATGCCGGTGCCGACCAGCGGGGCGTCCGCCTGGATCAGCGGAACGGCCTGCCGCTGCATGTTCGAGCCCATCAGCGCGCGGTTGGCGTCGTCGTTCTCGAGGAACGGGATCAGCGAGGCCGCGACCGAGACGAGCTGCTTGGGGCTGACGTCCATCAGGGTGATGGTGTCGCGCGGGGCCATCAGGAAGTCGCCATTGCGGCGGCTCGAGACGATTTCCTCGACAAAACCGCCCTTCGGATCGAGCTCGGCGTTCGCCTGCGCGATAGTGTGCTTCTGCTCTTCCATCGCCGACAGGTAGATGACCTCGTCCGACACCTTGCCGTCGATGACGCGGCGATAGGGGGTCTCGATGAAGCCGTACTTGTTGACGCGGCTGAACGACGCGAGGCTGTTGATCAGACCGATGTTCGGGCCTTCCGGCGTTTCGATCGG
Source organism: Pseudomonadota bacterium (assembly GCA_023391375.1). GTDB lineage: Bacteria > Pseudomonadota > Alphaproteobacteria > Sphingomonadales > Sphingomonadaceae > Sphingomicrobium. The sequence goes on from JAEWBB010000024.1 coordinate 71,263, forward strand.
GCAGATGCGGCCGTAGTGCGTCGGGTGGACGTCGCGAACTTCGAAGCCGGCGCGCTCACGGGTCAGGCCGCCCGGCCCGAGGGCCGAGACGCGGCGCTTGTGGGTGACTTCCGACAGCGGGTTGGTCTGGTCCATGAACTGCGACAGCTGCGAGGAGCCGAAGAATTCACGCACCGCGGCAACCGCCGGCTTGGCGTTGATCAGGTCGTTCGGCATGACGGTCGACACGTCGACCGAGCTCATGCGCTCCTTCACCGCGCGCTCCATGCGGAGTAGGCCGACGCGGTACTGGTTCTCCAACAGCTCGCCGACCGAGCGGACGCGGCGGTTGGCGAGGTTGTCGATGTCGTCGATCTCGCCCTTGCCGTCCTTGAGGTTCACCAGCTCCTGGACGACCGCGACGATGTCCTCGCGGCGCAGGGTGGTGACGGTGTCCTCGGCGTCGAGGCCGAGGCGCATGTTGAGCTTGACGCGGCCGACGGCCGACAGGTCGTAGCGCTCCGGATCGAAGAACAGGCCGTAGAACAGCGCATCGGCGGTCTCGCGCGTCGGCGGTTCGCCGGGGCGCATGACGCGGTAGATGTCGCTGAGCGCGCTGTCGCCGTCTTCCGACTTGTCGGCCTTCAGCGTGTTGCGAATCCACGGACCGGTGTTGACGTAGTCGATGTCGAGCAGCTCGAGGCGGTCGATGCCGGCCTTGTCGAGCTTGGCGAGGTTTTCTTCCGAAACCTCGTCGCCGGCTTCGATGTAGATCTCGCCGGTCTTCTCGTTGATCAGGTCATAGGCGCTGAAGCGGCCGAAGATTTCCTCGGTCGGGATGATGACGTTCTTCAGGCCGTCCTTGCCGGCCGCGTTGGCGCGGCGCGGGGTGATCTTTTCGTGCGCCTTGAAGATGACTTCGCCGCTGTCGGCGTCGACCACGTCGTGGTTCGGCTTGAGGCCGCGCCAGCCCTCGGCGTTGTAGGGCACCTGCCAGCCGTTCTTGCCGCGGACGTAGCTCACCTTGTTGTAGAAGGTGTTGAGGATTTCCTCGCTGGTCAGGCCCAGCGCGTGCAGCAGCGCGGTGACCGGCAGCTTGCGCTTGCGGTCGATGCGGACGTTGACGATGTCCTTGGCGTCGAACTCGAAGTCGAGCCACGAGCCGCGGTACGGAATGACGCGCGCGGCGAAGAGATACTTGCCCGAGGCGTGGGTCTTGCCGCGGTCATGGTCGAACAGCACACCCGGCGAACGGTGCATCTGCGACACGATGACGCGCTCGGTGCCGTTGACGATGAAGGTGCCGTTGCCCGTCATCAGGGGCATGTCGCCCATGTAGACGTCCTGCTCCTTGATATCGATGACCGACTTGGCCTCGGTGTCGGGATCGATTTCGAAGGAGGTGAGGCGCAGCGTGACGCGCATCGGCGCGGCATAGGTCAGCCCGCGCTGGCGGCACTCGTCGGTGTCGAACTTGGGGTCCTCGAGGACATAATGGTCGAAATCGAGGTGCGCCGTGCCGGCGAAGTCCTGGATCGGGAAGACCGAGCGCAGGGTCTTTTCGAGGCCCGAGACATAGCCCGAAGCGGGGTCGGAGCGCAGGAACTGCTCATAGCTTTCGCGCTGCACCTCGATGAGGTTCGGCATCTGGCTGATCTCGTGGATGTTCCCGAAGATCTTGCGGATGCGGCGCGAGTTGGAGTTGCGGGCCATGGTGGGCACGTCTTTTTGCTTGGTCGCCATGTGTCTTCCTGCGCTTTGGGCACGCGTCGAGGCACGCGGGCCCTAATGGTGTTCCGGCGCGGATCCTGGTGAATTCCCCGCCATACGTTCGGGCCGCTGCGCGGTGTGGCCCGTGTCCCGGCGAGGACAGGAATAGCCCCGGGCGCACAGAGTCGTGCGGCGGAGCCGATATGTTTGGATGGAGCCGATATAGCGCGAATCCTACGCCGCGCAAGGGGGGGGGTGTAGAACCCGGCCCGAAGCGGCAGGTTCCCGGCATAGGGGGAATTGTATGCGTCTCTACAACCACCGGATGAACCGGAAGACCTATCTCATCAACCTCGCCGGCTTCGTCGTTGGGGTGATGATCCTGCTGCAATTCATGGACCGGCCCGGGCCGACCGAATTCCTCTTCTCGCTCCTGGCGGTGCCGCGACTGCACGACATCGGCCGCAGCGGCTGGTGGTATCTCGCCCTCATCGGGCTCGAGTTCGGTGTCCTCCTCGGCACGCTGGCAGCCGGCGGGTCGACCGCCACGCTTTTCCAGGCCGGTGGCGCGTTCGTCATTTTCGCGCTCATCTTGCTGGTCGTCCTCGGCCTGATCAAGGGCGAGCCCGACGCGAACGAATGGGGCTCGCCGACCGGAGACGGTTATGTGTGGAAGCCGGCCGACGCCTGACGGGCACAGGCCTGTGCCTGCTTGAAGGCGGCCGGACGGAGACCATCTAGCGGGCGAAAGGACCGCTCATGGCCGAAATCCGCATCCACGACTTTCACGCCCACATCTATTACGACCCCGCCGACGTCGACGCGGCCAGGGCGCTGGCGGCCCAAGTACAGCGGCGGTTCGGGGTGGCGGTCGGCCATTTCCACCTTCGGCCGGTCGGCCCGCACCCGCGCGGCAGCGTGCAGATGACGGTGCCGGCGGACCGGTTCGGCGAGGTCGCGACCTTCCTCAGCGTCGCCCGCGCGGGCCTGACCGTCTTCGCCCACGCCTCGACCGGCGACGACCGCGCCGACCACACGCGCAACGTCGTGTGGTTCGGGCCGAGCGAACCGCTCGACCTGACGATCTTCGGCTGAGGACCTGTATCTTCTTGTTAAATCCGTGTTAAACTGACCGCGCATCAATCGCGGGGGCGGGATGACAAGGGCCAGCAGGATTACCATCGTCATCGGTGCGGCGATCTATTTCGCCATGCAGGTCGTGGCGATCGCGATCGTGATGATCCGCCATCCCGACAAATTGAGCATCTACGATTCATTCCGCGAGGCGGGGCGGTTTCTCGACTATGCCTATCATCCGGCGGTGCCGATCTCGACCGGGCTGCCCGAGATCAATCTCAATCCACCCACGCTCTTTCCGCTGTTTCAGCTCTTCGCGCAAATCGACACTCTCGTTGGCAAATTCGCTTGGCTGGCGATTTCCGTCGCAAGCTATCTCGCCTGCGTCTGGGCGTTGAGACGGTCGCCGACCCTACAAGTGGCGTGGCTCTTCATTTGCCCCCTGGCCGTGTTCGTGTTCGTGATCGGCCAGATCTATTTCGTCCTCTTCATCCTGGCGACGGGGCTCGCGCTCTTTTTGCGTCGTGGGCGTTCGGACTGGGCGGCCGTGCTGCTTGGCATCCTTGTCGCCATCAAGCCGAATTTCGCGACGTGTGCCGCGATGTTTTTCGTCGCCGGTTATCGCCGCGAGGCGGTCATTGCAGGGGCGGTGGCCGCTGTCGCGTTCCTTGTTCCCGTCCTGCTTTATGGGGCGGACATCTATCGACTCTGGTTCGAAGCGATGGCCACGGACAGCCATTACCTCTTCACCAACAACACGACGATCCCGGCGGTCATGCGGCGCTTCGGGGTCGGAGGCGCGAACCTCGTGGTCGTCGGTGGTGCGATCCTGTCGTTGGCGTGGGCCTACCGGCGCAGGCCGGACGCCTACGACCTGATGCCGGTGGCGCTGACGGCGTCCATCCTATTTTCGCCGCTCGCCTGGCTCGAGTATTTGTTGGTCGTCGTCCCCTTCTTCGTCGACCGTCCCTGGCGACGTCCGGGCTACGTCGCCGCGATCCTCATCTGGGCGATCCCGACCATTCGGCAGACATCGGTCGACCTCGATCTTCCTGTCATCCCCATCAACAGCGCGACGAGCCTTTTGGCCGTCTTGATCCTTTTCGCGATTTTCCTTTCCCGTGCCGGCGGCCGCCGACCAGCGGCGGACGATACAGATCGGATGGTGAAGGAGCCGACCGCCCTCGCGGCCTGATCGCCCCGCTTACGTGCCCTCGCGGTCGCGGATGCGTTTGGAGGCGGCGGTGACGCGGGTCGACTTGGCGGAGGCGTGGGCGCTCGCTGCCTGCTGCTCGCGCCTCATCCGTTCGCGGCGGGTCTGGACCGTGTCGCTGAACGCGGCAGCCAGGATGCCGGTCGGCATTGCCACGAGGCCGACCCCGGCGATCGCGGTCAGGCCGGCGAAGACGCGGCCGAGGGCGGTGATCGGAAAGGTGTCGCCGTAACCGATCGTCGTCAGGGTGATGATCGACCACCACAGGGCGCGCGGGATCGAGCCGAACGCCTTGGGCTGGACGTCGCCTTCGGCCCACCACAGGAGGGTGGAGGATACCAGCATCAGGACCACGGCAATCATCAGCGTCAGCGCCAGCTCGTGGCGCCGTTCGTGCAGCGCGGCGCTGAGGTCTTCCCACGCGTCGGACATGCGACCGAGCTTGGCCAGCCGGAGGATGCGGATCGCGCGAAAGAAGCGCAGCAATATAGGGGAGGTGCCCGCCGCCATCATCAGCGTCGGCATAATGGCGACGATGTCGATCAGCGCCGCCGGGCTCACCATGTATCGGAGGCGGGCGCGCCAATCGCCGCTGCCCCAGCGTGGATTCTCCGGAGCGACCCACAGCCGCACTCCATACTCGACGGCGAAAAGCATGCCGAATGCCAACTCGGCATGGGCGAACAGCCCGACGCGGCCGGTCACGACGGTCGGCTCGGTCTCCATGATGGCGAGGCCGCCGGCGACGAGGATGGCGAGGACGAGGAGCCGGTTGGTCCAACTAAGCGAACGGCCCGGCGACAGTTCCGGGTCGACACTGCGGGCGACGCGCGCCCTCAAGGACATGGCGGGTGCCATTTGCGGCGGGAAGCTACCGAAGCCGTCCCGCCGCGCAAGGCCCTAATCGGGGGAAGTGTCAGGCGCCGATCATGACGGTCGTGCCGACCTGCGTCACGCCGTACAGCTTCTTGGCGAACGCCGCCGGCAGGCGGACGCAACCATGGCTGGCGGCATAGCCGGGGTTGTGGCCGGCGTGGAGTGCGATGCCGTAATTGTCGAGGCGCTGCATCCAGGGCATCGGCGCATTGTCGTACTTCTTGCTCCGGTACATCGTCTGCTTGCCGAGCACCGGGAAAACGCCGACCGGGGTGGGGTGGCCGTCCTTGCCGGTCGACACGGTCGTGACCGCCACCAGCTCGTCGCCGCGATAAAGGTAACCCATCTGGTCGCCGAGGCTGATGACCATCTTCACCGGGCCGCCGGCGCCGGTGTCGCGCCAGACATATTGTCCAGGCTTGAGGTCCTTGCCGTCGAGGAAGTCGGCGACGTCGGTGCGGGCATCGGTCGCGGCGTCAGTGGCGGCGGCGATTCCGGCGGGCGATTCATCGGAGGCGCGTGCAGGCGCAGTCATCGAGACGCACGCGGCCACACCCGCCAGCATGAGGGCCAGCTTGTTCATTTTTCACGGTCCTTCGAACTGAATTACTCTTCGACGGACCAATCCAAAATGAGGAACTTAAGTTCCTGATATTACGCCGGCGTAATCAGTTGTGCCATTCGGCCAGGACGCTCTTGTCGGCGAGGTTCTCGAACAGGATGCGGTCGGCCTGGATCGAAGCGAAGCAGACCGGGCGCAGGCCTTCGGCGGCAACGCGACAGCGGATCACGCGGCCAGTCGGGAAGGGGCGGAGCCGTCCTTCGATGCGCAGTGCCACGCCGGCCGGCGGCAGCACCCCGTCGGCAATCGGCACCACAGCGCTGTAGGCCTTGCCTTCGCGGCGGACCAGGCGGCTATCGCTGTCGGTGAAGAACTGGACCAGGCCGGCGGTCTTCTCGGTCAGCGAGGTCATCGGCGAGGCCTTGGGCGGCGCGGGCTTGTTCGGCGTCGGAGCGACGGCGTTGGCGGCCATCGCGTTTTCGCCCTCGACCAGTTCGGCGGTCGGCACCGTCACGGGCGCCGCCGGGCATTCCTCGGCGCCGACCCACGGGCGCGGAATCCAAAAACCCTCGGCATCCTCGACCTTGCTGTCCTCGCCCAGCGTCGTGGCGACGATGTCGGGCGAAGCGGCCAGCGCCATCGACTTGCCGTCCGGGCGCAGCGTGACGGTCATCGGCCCGCTCGGGACAGGCGCGCCCCCGCAGCCGAACGGAATGCGGAGCACGAACTGGCGATTGACGAGCTGGGCCTGCGCCTCGCGGTCGTCGGCATTGAGTTCGAAGGAACCGGCGGCATCGTCAATCGCTTGCAATAGACCGCGCCGGTCCAATGGCGCGACGGCCCGCGGCAATTCGGGGAGGAGGGTGGAATTGAGGACATCCTCGTCGACCACCGCCTCATTGTCCGGGCCGCCTACGTTGCATCCCGCAACAAGCAAAGAGAGCAGGACGGCGATGCGACGGCGGACGAGCGACTTGATCATGGCGGGCAGCCTAGCAGCATCCGCTTCGCCATGGCGAGACCCCGTGTGGCACGAAAGTGGTGCGGTGTGACCTTCGAGCAAGTTATCGCATTGGCCGTGCTGGTGGCCGTCGTCGCCGCGCTGGTCGCCGACAAGATCCGCGCCGACATCGTCGCCCTCGCAGGGTCGGCCGCGCTGCTGCTCACCGGCGCGGTTCGCCCGGTCGAGGTTCAGGGCGCCTTCGCCTCGCCGGCGATCATCGCGCTGGCCTCGCTGTTCGTCATTGCCTACGCGATGGAGTTGTCGGGCCTGCTCGACGCCGCGATCCGGCGCGGGGTTGCGGTCTGCCGCCGGGTCGGGGCGACCGGGCTGTGGCTGCTGATCGGGCTCAGCGGCGCGGCGTCGGCCTTCCTTAACAACACGCCGATCGTGGTGATGGGCGCGCCGGTCATCCGCGACGTGGCGCAGACGCTCAAGCTCAACCCGCGCCGCTTCCTTATCCCGCTCAGCTATGTCGCGGTGCTGGGCGGTTGCTGCACGCTGATCGGCACGTCGACCAACCTGATCGTCAACGACATGGCGACCGTCGCCGGCCAGCCGCGTTTTTCGATCTTCGAAATCGCGCCGGTCGGGCTGACGATGGCGCTGTTCGGCGGGGCCTATTTGTTCGTTGCCAGCCGCTGGCTTGACCGCGGCGAGGACCGCGTCGCCGACGCGGGCGAGACGCAATACACGCATGCGCCCGACCTTCATCACCTGCAGATGGGCTCGCCCGACCTCTATGCCGCCAGCCGCCCGCTGCAGGGCTGGCGGGCGCTGTCCAGCGCCGCGGTGTTCGCCGCCGTCATCGCGCTGGCCAGCTTCAACGTCGTGCCGATCGCCGCCGCGGCTTTCGGCGGGGCGGTGGTCCTGATCCTCGCCCGCGTCATCACCGCCGACGAGGCCTATGCCGGCCTGCGCCCGGAAATCCTGATGCTGATCGCCGGCATGGTGGTGCTCGGCATCGCGCTGGAAAAGACCGGGCTGGCGGCCGCGGCCACCGGGGCGCTGGTCGGGTCGCTCGATTCCCTCCAGCCGTTCTGGGCGCTGGTCCTGCTCTATGGCGCGACGCTCTTGCTGACCGAACTCTTGTCCAATGCCACGGTGGCGGTGCTGGTTACGCCAGTCGCGGTGGCGCTGGGCGAACAGCTCGGCGTCAGCCCGCGTCCTTTCGTGGTGGCGGTGATGATGGCGGCCTCGGCGGCCTTTGCAACGCCGTTCGGCTACCAAACGAACACGCTCGTCTTTCAGATGGGCGGCTACAGCTACACCGACTTCCTGAAGGTCGGGGTGCCGCTCAACCTGCTCACCTGGGTGGTCGCGGTTCTCACCATTCCGATGTTCTTCCCCTTCTGATCCCGAACGGAAAAGGGCGACCCCTTGCGAGGCCGCCCTTCCCCATCACGGGCGCTTCAAGCGCGAGCGAGGGCGTCCGGTGGACGTCCCGCAAGCGAAGCGCGTGTCTTGAATGGGGAATTGAAAAAGGGCGACCCCTTGCGAGGCCGCCCTTCCCAATCACGGGCGCTTCAAGACACCCGCGAAACTGATTCAGAAGCTTACTTGAGCTCGACGGTGCCGCCGGCTTCCTCGATCTGCTTCTTGATCTTCTCGGCTTCGTCCTTGTTGACGCCTTCCTTGAGCGCCTTCGGAGCCGCTTCGACCAGCGCCTTGGCTTCGCCAAGACCCAGGCCGGTGATGGCGCGGACTTCCTTGATGACGTTGATCTTCTTGCCACCGTCGCCGGTGAGGATCACGTCGAACTCGCTCTGCTCTTCAGCAGCCGGGGCAGCGGCGCCAGCGGCCGGGCCGGCGACGGCGACGGCAGCGGCGGCCGAAACGCCCCACTTGTCTTCGAGCAGCTTGGCGAGCTCGGCAGCTTCCATGACGGTCAGCGCCGACAGGTCATCAACAATCTTGTTCAGGTCAGCCATTCTATTTCTCCAGGTGGGCGACGCGCGCCCTTGTGCATTGCGTGAAAGTTAAGTTCAGGCTGCGGCCTTGGCGGCGAAAATGCGCGCCATCTGGGCCGCCGGCTCCAGGACAGTCCGGGCGATCTTGGTCGCCGGAGCCTGGAGAAGGCCAATAAGGGTGCCGCGAAGCTCGTCGAGCGACGGAAGTTCGGCAAGCGCCTTCACTCCGTTGACGTCGAGCAGCGTGGTGCCCATCGCACCGCCCACGATTTCGAACTTGTCGTTCGACTTCGCGAACTCGACCGCCACCTTGGCGGCCGCGACGGGGTCAGCCGACGTCGCCAGGGCAGTCGGTCCCACAAGGAACTCGCTGATCGGGCTATAGTCGGTGCCGTCGAGGGCGATCTTGGCCAGCCGGTTCTTCGCAACCTTGAACTGGGCACCGGCGTCACGCATCTTCGCGCGAAGGTCGCCCGACTGGGCAACCGTCAGACCGAGGTTGCGGGTGACCACAACCACGCCGGTCTCGGCGAAGACGTCCTTCAGCTCGGCAACCAGATCGGCTTTTTGCGAACGATCCATGCCAACTCCAAAGTATCGGCCATCCCGCGAACGGAAAGGCCGAGGTTCAAACACCCACGAGCCGGAAGGTCGTGGGAACGATTGTCCGTGGGGTTGGGTTCGTTGGCGCTGCTTCACGCAAGCGCACGGCGAAATCGCTTTCGCCTCTTGAATTCCGTTTCCCCGTCTCGGCCGCGAATTAAGGAGCAAGCTCCAGCGACTGTCTCGGACGAGTGCCGCCCCGAAGGAACGACAACGGGGCGCGTCTACCGAAGGCCGCGCAAAAGTCAAGCGCGGGGAAGGGGTTGGCTAGTCTTCATCTTTCCCGAAGGAAGGAATCGGCTCGAGCACCGCGAACGTCTCGTCCTTCGGCTTGCCGTCGAGGTCCGGCCATTCGATCTCCGCGACCGGCAGCGCACAGTCCGGCAAGCGGTCGAGCAGGTCACGGACCAGGGTCAGACGGCCGCGCTTCTGGTCGTTGAAATCGACCAGCGTCCATGGCGCGTAGTTGGTGTTTGTCGCCTTGAGCATCGCCTCGCGCGCTTGCGTATAGGCGTCGTAAAGCTGGCGGCCCTTCAAATCGATCGGCGACAGCTTCCAGCGCTTGGTCGGGTCGTCGCGCCTTTCGGCCAGCCGCTCCTCCTGCTCGGCCTGGTCGACCGTCAGCCAATATTTGAACAGCAGGATGCCGTCGTCGACCAGCATCTTTTCGAACGTCGGCACGGCAGCGAGGAAGGTCTCGACCTCCCGGTCGGTCGCGAACCCCATCACTTTCTCGACCCCGGCGCGGTTATACCAGCTGCGGTCGAACAGCGTGATCTCGCCCTTGGCCGGAAGGTGGGGGACGTAGCGCTGGAAATACCATTCGCCCTTCTCGCGCTCGGTCGGGGCGGGCAGGGCTACGGTGCGGCACTGGCGCGGGTTGAGGTGGTCACTGACCGCCCCGATCGCACCACCCTTGCCGGCGGTATCGCGGCCTTCAAAAATCACCACCAGCCGCTGCCCGGTCTCGGCCACCCAACGCGCCATGGCGTTGAGCTCGACCGACATCGGTTCCAGCTTCTTGTCGTATTTCTTGCCCTTCATGTTCATCCCTCGACCCTGCGCCGCTTGTGTCGGCTCCACAACAATGAAACCAAGGCGAGCGGCGCCCGTTGAGGGGGCATGCTTCACCGCGCCGACGATTCGACGCATCCCCTTGCCCAACGGTTCCGCGACTTTGTCGGCGGGAAGGCCTTTCCCTGCGTCGGTGCCAAGTCGGCGCTCAACCGCGGCCGGATGCGCTTCGTCGTCGCCCGGGATTTCGCCTCGGCGTGGGATGACTTGAGGATCCTGCCGTCGCTCCACGCGCTGGCCCGCGACTATGGCGACGATCCCACGCTGTTCCAGTCGCTGGTCGTCCTGTTCGAACGCGGCGCGCCAAGGGACGAAGCTTCATTCGAGCAACGGATGTGGGCGCGGCTCCAGTCGCTCAGCGACAAGGACGAATGGCTCGGCCATCCACCGGACGACCGGGTCGCCCACGACCCTGACGATCCGCACTTCGCGCTCAGCTTCGGCGGCGAGGCGTTCTTCGTCGTCGGCCTGCATCCCGAGGCGAGCCGCCCGGCGCGGCGGTTCGACGTCCCCGGGCTGGTGTTCAACCTCCACGACCAGTTCGAGCGACTGCGCGATGAGGGCCGTTACCATCCGCTGCGCACCACGATCCTGGAGCGCGACGAGCGGCTGGCCGGATCGATCAACCCGATGCTGGCCCAGCACGGAACCATCTCCGCCGCCCGCCAGTACAGCGGTCGGGCGGTCAACGACGACTGGCAATGTCCGTTCAGCGGGCGGCCGACCGAAAGGAACGACGATTGGTTCACGAAATCCCTCCGCGATCGGGCACCGCCTTCACCCTCGACAAGGGACAGCGGCTGACCGTCATCGACCCGAAGGGAATGCAGGTCGCCGACCTTCTCGCCTTCAAACGCGACGATGTGGGTGAGGTCATCTCTTCCGGCCGGACGTTCGATTATGCCGAGAAGATCTACCTGACTGCGGGTGACAGCCTCTATTCGAACCGGTCGAACGTGCTGCTCGACATCGTCGAGGACACGGTCGGCCGGCACGATTTCCTGCTGACCCCGTGCAGCAAGGACACGTTCCGCATTTGCTATGACGACCATGACCCGCACCGCGGCTGCTTCGGCAACCTCGCCGAGGCCCTGGCGCCCTACGGCGTCACCGAGGACATGATCCCGTCGGCCTTCAACTGCTTCATGAACGTGCCCGTCGATGGCGAGACGGGACGGTTGAAGGTGCTGCCCCCGACCAGCAAGGCGGGCGACCGGATCGTCTTCGAAGCGAAGGAGGATCTCGTCATCGGTCTCACCGCCTGCTCGGCGCGCGACAGCAACGGCGGCAGCTTCAAGCCGATCCACTGGACCATCGCTTGAACGCGGCCTCGCGCATGCGGGTCGCGCTGACCTACCTCTGGCGGCACGGGCTCTGGCCCTCGCTCGACCGGCCGCGGCGGTTCACCGAATGGGTGCAATGGCGGAAACTGCACGACCGCGACGTGGCGCTGGCGCGGTTGACAGACAAGAGCTGGTCGAAAGAACGAGCCGATGGACTGGTTCCGGGCATTGCCGTGCCCACGCTGTGGTCTGGCATCGAATTGCCGGCCGATCCGCCGGCCCCCTTGCCACTGGTCGTCAAGGCCAATCACGGCTGCAACCAGTATCGTGTCATCCGGACGGAGGCCGACTGGGCCGAGGCCTGCCGTGCCGCGCCGGGCTGGCTGGCGAAGACCTACGGCGGCTGGCTCGACGAGTGGCATTATGGCGCGGCGCGCGCGTTCCTAGTCATCGAACCTTTCCTGGGCGGCGAAGGCGCGCCGTTACCGCTCGACTACAAAGTCTATGTGTTCGGCGGCCGGGCGGAGATCGTGCAGCTCCACGCCGGACGCGGGACACGCCATCGCTGGACGCAGTTCGACCGCGACTGGACCGCGCTCAGCGACCATCCGCTTCCGGCAGCCCCGCCGAGTAAGCTCGCGGAAATGCTCGACGCGGCGGAACGCCTAGCGGCAGGACACGACTTCCTACGGGTCGACTTTTACGAGGTCGAAGGCCGGTTGTGGTTCGGCGAATTCTGCCTGTTTCCGGGCTCGGGGCTCGACCCGTTCCATCCCGCCTCGCTCGACGACCGGCTCGGCGCCTGCTGGGCTGCAGTGCGCACCGCTTCGCTGCCGTTGTCGGCCCCAAAAGCGCGACCACTCGCCGCGTGAGTTCGTCGACCGCGAACGGCTTGGTTCGAACAGGCCGCGATCGCGGACGTTTTCAGGCGTGTCGGCCAGGGTTGTGAGGGTGTTCTAGGCTAGTCGCCTTTCATCGATCGAGTCAGACGGGGTGTCGGCGGAACGTGTGACGCTGCGATCGGGTCTGGCTGCGCCCGCTGGTGCGCGTCGGCATCGAGCGCCGCCCACACCGCGCTGACCACCACCGACCCTTCCCCGACCGCGGATGCCACGCGCTTGACCGAGCCCGCGCGCACGTCGCCGACCGCGAAAATGCGCGGGTGGGACGTGGCATGAGGAGAGAAGGCGCCGACGGCATCGCCCGTCTGCACGAACCCCTTGTCGTCGAGCGCGACGCAGCTAGGCAGCCAACTGGTGTTGGGCGCCGCGCCGACCATGATGAACAGGCCCCGCGTCGCGATGTCACGGTGGCCGCCGGGCCCGTTGATGGTCACCCGCTCCAGCACTCTGTCGCCGTGCAATTCGGCCACCCGCGTGCCGTAATGGATCGTCACCGAAGGATCGGCTTCCAGCCGTCGTCGCAGGTAATCGCTCATGCTGGCCGCGAGGGTGTCGCCCCGGACCAGCAGGTGGACGTGGCCGGCGCTTCGAGACAGGTACATCGCGGCCTGGCCCGCGCTGTTCCCGCCGCCGACGACGATCGCCTCACTTTCCCCGCACAGGCGCGATTCCATCTCGGTCGCGGCGTAATAGACGCCCGCACCCTCGAATTCCTCGAGCCGGTGGATCGGAAGCCGCCGGTATTGAACGCCCGTGGCGATGAGGACCGAGCGGGCGCACAGCGTCTTGCCGCCATCGATTGTCGCACACAGCATCCCGTCATCGCGGGCCTCGAGCCTGGTCACGCGGTGCGGCATGGCGAAGCGGGTCCCGAACTTCATCGCCTGGATCTGGCCGCGAAAGACCAGGTCGGCACCGGAAATTCCTGTCGGGAAGCCCATGTAATTCTCGATCCGGCTCGACGTCCCGGCCTGGCCGCCGATCGCGGTGTCCTCGACGACCAGCGCCGACAGGCCCTCGGCGCCCGCATAGACCGCCGCCGCCACCCCGGCCGGGCCGCCGCCGACCACCAGCAGGTCGACGTCGGCGTGGTCGCAGATGGCGATGGCGAGGCCCAGCTTCTGCGCGATGGCGAGGGGGGAGGGGTCGTCCAGCACTTCGCCCTTGCCGAACGCGACGGCGGGGCGGGGCGGGGCGATGGCGCAGGATGCCGCCGCTTCGTCGCCCTCGGGCGTGCCCATCGCGACCGACCGGAACGGAATCCGGTTGCGGCTGAGGAAGATAGCGGCCCGCTGGACCACAGGGTCTGCTTCCGCTCCGATCAGCACGAGCGAGGTCAGGCCGACCTCGAACTGCTTGCGACGGCGGGCGGCGAAGACGGTCAGGATGTGGTCGGACAGCTCGGGCACTTCGCTCATCAATGCCAGCATCGCCGGGCGGTCGACCTCGATCGTCCTGGTGTCCTTCGACGCCCGCATCGACAGGCCCCAGGCCCCGCCGGACAGGAAGCCGAGTTCCCCCGCGAACTGGGTCGGGCCGAGCGAGGCGTTCATCGCTCTCAGGCCCGTGGCAGGATCGACCGGCTCGATGTCGCCGTCGACGACGTAGATGAAATGGTCCTGGGGTTCGCCCGCGCCGGCGACCAGCTCGCCCGCCTCGTAGTGCACTTCCCGACCCGCTTCCCGAAGGCGGGCGACATGGGCGTCCGACAGCGGCACGCGCTGCATGGTGGTCAGGTCCAGGCCGATCGATTCCATGACTGCCTCCGCCTCAGAAGGTGGGGCGCACTAGCCATGAAAAAAGGGCCGGGGGAAACCCCCGACCCTCATTTTCGTGCGAAGGGTGCCGGCGACTTTACGCGCCCGCGACTTCCGTCGTGTCGATCTTCACACCCGGGCCCATCGAGCTCGAGAGGGCGATCTTCTTGACGTACTTGCCCTTGGCGCCCGCCGGCTTGGCCTTGACGATCGCGTCCACGAACGCGTCGAAATTGGCCTTGAGGTCGGCGGCCGCAAAGCTCGCCTTGCCGATGCCGGCGTGGATGATGCCCGCCTTCTCGACGCGGAACTCGATCTGGCCGGCCTTGGCGTCGGTGACAGCCTTGGTGACGTCCATGGTGACGGTGCCGAGCTTCGGGTTCGGCATCAGGCCCTTGGGGCCCAGCACCTTACCGAGGCGGCCGACGACGCCCATCATGTCCGGCGTCGCGATGACGCGGTCATAGTCGAGCTTGCCGGCCTGCATTTCTTCCATCAGGTCTTCCGCACCGACCTTGTCGGCGCCGGCGGCGGTCGCTTCGTCGGCCTTCGCGCCCTTGGCGAACACGGCGACCTTGACGGTCTTGCCAGTGCCCTTGGGCAGGTTGACGACGCCGCGGACCATCTGGTCGGCGTGGCGCGGGTCGACGCCGAGGTTGATCGCGACTTCGACGCTTTCGTCGAACTTCGAGGTCGCCAGTTCCTTGACCAGGCCGAGGGCCTCGTCGACGCCGTACAGCTTGCCCTCTTCGACCTTGCCGTCGAGGTTCTTCTGCTTCTTCGTAAGCTTCGCCATGTCGTTAGCCCTCCACAACCTGGAGGCCCATCGCGCGAGCGGAGCCTTCGATGATCTTGGTCGCCGCGTCGATGTCGTTGGCGTTGAGGTCGGCCATCTTCGTCTGGGCGATCTCGGCCAGCTGCGAGCGCTTGATGGTGCCCGCCGAAACCTTGCCCGGCTCCTTCGAGCCCGACTTCAGCTTCGCCGCTTTCTTGAGCAGGAAGCTCGCCGGCGGGGTCTTGGTGGTGAAGCTGAACGAGCGATCGGCGTAGACGGTGATGACCGTCGGGATCGGCGTGGTCTTCTCAAGGTCCTGCGTGGCGGCATTGAACGCCTTGCAGAATTCCATGATGTTGACGCCACGCTGGCCCAGCGCCGGACCGATCGGCGGGGACGGGTTGGCGGTGCCGGCCGGCACCTGCAGCTTGATATAACCGGTGATCTTC
The DNA here is from genome assembly GCA_023391375.1 of Pseudomonadota bacterium. Lineage (GTDB taxonomy): Bacteria > Pseudomonadota > Alphaproteobacteria > Sphingomonadales > Sphingomonadaceae > Sphingomicrobium. The sequence goes on from JAEWBB010000024.1 coordinate 86,433, forward strand.
TTGGCCATGCCAGAAGGTCCTTTCTTTCATCCTGTTGCCCACGCCGTTCCCGGCGGCGGGCTCTGATTAAGCGGTGCAAACGACGGCCGAAGCCGCCTCCCGCGCGAAGGTTCTCGAAAGCGATGCTGTCGTGAACGTGGGCGCCCCTAGCCTAAAGCGGCGCATATGGGAAGGGGCGGATCGGAACGAATCAGAGCGGCAGGTGGATTCCCCCGGCGGCGATCATAGCCTGCAGGCCGAAAAAGCCCAGCACCATGGCCCAGTCGCCCAGCGTGTCGGCAATTTCGCGCATAATTTCGCTCCCGGTCCGATGACCATGAGCGCGCACATTCTTCCGTCATGCCGAACATTTCGGAAATAAAGGTGGTTGACGCGTCGTTAACCTTAGGCAATCGGGCCGGACCGATCGTTTACCCGTTGTTAAATGCTACTGGGTAATCAGATCTTGTAGCTCGGTGTAACTTCCTATGAATGATGACGATTTCGACGTCGTGGAGCGGTCCGTGGGCCGCTTCGACGGACGTTTCGCAGACGAAGGACAACTGCCCGCGGGCAGCCATCGGCCGCCGTTCCTGCGGCCGAAGGCGCCGCCGCGCCGCCGCTTCTACCTGCCCGTCCCGCTCAAATTCACCATCGCCATCGTCCTGGCGACGGCCTGGCTGCTGTTCTCGATCATCGTCTCGCAGCCTTGGCTGGAGGACCTCGGGAACCTGACCACACCGCTGTTCGCGCTGATCTGCCTGACATTCATCGCGTACGCACCGGGCTTCATGAATGCCTTCCTGATCGTGTCGCTGCTGCTCGATCGGCGGCCGCGCCGGCAGACCCTCGACCATTATCCCGGGCTCACCATCCTCGTCGCCGCCTACCAGGAAGAGCGGACGATCATCCATACGCTGGCCAGCCTGGCGAAAGAGAAATACCCCGGCGCGGTCGAGGTGTTGGTGCTCAACGATGGCTCGACCGATGGCACCGCCGAGGCTGCCGAGCGCGGCCGCGCCGGCCTCCACTACCGGCCGAACATGACGGTCAAGATCCTCAACTTCGCCGAGAACCGCGGCAAGGCGGCGGTCCTCAACGATGGCCTCGCGCGCGCCAGCCACGACCTCATCGTCACGGTCGACGCCGACACTCGCCTGCGCGCCGACAGCCTGACCAAGATCGTCGAGCGTCTGGTCAACGATCCCGAGGACACAGTCGCGGTGGCCGGCGCCATCCTGGTCGGCAACTCGCGTGACACGATGATGGCCGGCCTCCAGGAATGGGACTATTTCCACGGCATCGCCGCGGTGAAGCGCATGCAGTCGATGTACCACGGCACGCTCGTCGCGCAGGGCGCCTTCTCGATCTACAAGAAGGCGCCACTGGTCGAGGTCGGCGGCTGGCCGGCCTGCGTCGGCGAGGACATCGTCATGACCTGGGCGCTGCTCGAAAAGGGCTGGCGCACCGGCTATGCCGAGGATGCGGTCGCGTTTACAAGCGCGCCGACCAGCTACCGCCAGTTCGCCCACCAGCGCCGCCGCTGGGCGCGCGGACTGATCGAGGCGTTCGCCCGCCATGAATCGCTGCTATTCAAACCGCGCCTGACCACCATGTTCATATGGTGGAACCTCCTGTTCCTGCCGATGGACCTGATCTTCACGCTGGTGTTCATTCCCGGCGTGGTGGCGGCCCTGATGGGCTATTACTGGATCGCCGGGCCGATGACGCTCCTCACGCTGCCGCTGGCGGGGCTGTGGAATCTCGTCATCTTCCGCATCCAGCAGCGCATGTTCCGCGGCCAGGGCCTCAAGGTCCGCCGCAACTGGAAGGCGCTGGTCGTCTACATCCTGGGCTATGCCGTGCTGATGCAGCCGGTGTCGCTGTGGGGCTATCTGTCCGAACTCGTCGGGCGCCAGAAGAAATGGGGTACCAAATGACCGCCAGGACCGTCCTTGCCGGCCTCGCCGGCCTAGCCATCGCCGCGCCCGCGGCGGCGCAGGACGAAGCGCCGCGTCACTCGATCGGCACTGACATCAGCTACTCGAGCAATGCCGACGACACCGAGGTCGTCCGCCTCGGGCTCAATGCCGACGTGCGTTACCGCAGCGAGGAGGATTATCTCGGCCTTCGCCTGGAGCGGAACATCTACCGCCCGTCGGGCCTCGATCGTCGCCACGACAGCCGCGTCTACCTGCGACTCGCCCGTCCGATCGGCGACTGGAAGGCCAGCAGCACGATCGGCACCGACGGGCATAATGTGTACGGCAGCGCCTCGCTCCACGACGACAGCCCTTGGCGGAAAGAGGTGTTCGTCGAGCGCGACAAGGTCGAAACGCCGATCGGCGTGTCACGGCCGATCACCTACACCTTTGCGGGTGCGGCACTCGACCTGCCGCTGGCGAAGAGTACGCAGGCGACCGTGCTCGGCGGCGTCCAGACTTTTACCGGCGACAACGTCCGGACCCACCTGCGCGCCAACTTCATCCAGGTGGTGCAGCCGGACTGGGGTCTTAGCCTGCAGCTCCGCACCCGCTATTTCCACAACAGCGTGCCGCGCGAGTACGACTATTTCTCGCCCCGCTGGTACGCCGAGGTGCTGCCGATGGTGCAGGTCCGCCGCTTCGTCGGTGGCTGGCGCGCGCTGGCGGCAGCCGGCTTCGGCGCGCAGCGCGACAACGCCTCCGACTGGCGCCAGTCGCGCTACCTCAACCTGCGCCTGACCAGCCCGCAGGACCGGATGGGTTGGGCGCTGAACACCGACCTGACTTATTCCAATCTGCCGGTCACCAATTTCAGCGACCGTTATAGCTACTTCCGCGTGACCGCCGGCCTCGCCCGCCATTTTTGAGCGCGCATTTCGGGATGAAGCAGGCGCGCGCTTGCGCTAGCGCTCGCCCATGACGACCGATCTTCTCGAACGGCCCATCTGGCACGCCCTGAACGGGCGGCAGTTCGCGCTTGGCGTGGGCGAGGGGCGCGCGCGGCGATACCGGGAAGATGTGTCGCCCTTCGTCGCCTGTGCCGATGACAGCGTCGAGGCCCTGGCGGACGTCGCCCCGCTGTTGCCCGAAAAAGGCTGGCTCCTGTTCCTCCAGGCCGGGACGCCGCCGCTTCCTCCCGGCTGCCGCGAGGTCGAGCGCGGCGTCGGCGTGCAGATGGTGGCGCGCGGCTTCCGGCCGGTCGAGCGCGCACCGGCCATCGCGCCGCTGTCGGAAGAAGACTGGCCCGAGATGCTGGCGCTTGCGACGCTGACCAAGCCCGGCCCATTCCGCGCGCGGACGCCGATGTTCGGTCCGTTCTGGGGCGTGAAGGATCCGTCCGGCCGGCTGCTCGCGATGGCTGGCGAACGATTGAAGGTCGAGGGGATGAGCGAGGTCAGCGGGGTCTGCACCCATCCCGATGCACGGGGAAGGGGCCTGGCCGGCCTGCTGTCGGCGCATGTGGCGAGCGAAATCGTCCGCCGCGGCGAAACGCCGTTCCTCCACGCCTACGCCGACAACGCAGGCGCGATCAGACTGTACGAAAAGCTGGGCTTCGTCCTCAGCCGCGAAGTCGGCGCGCTGGTCGTGGCGCGCCCCTGACCGTTCTGGCCAGAGTCAGGCTGGCACGTGCATAAAGCGGGCATGGTGCGTTTCCTCAGCCTGCTCTTGGCGTTCCTCTGCGCCGCGCCCGCACTGGCGGCCACGCCGCTTGACGAGGACGCCGCGCTCTATGCGGCACATTATGGGGTAAGTGCGCGCGATGCGGCTAGCCGTCTCGCCGCGCTGGAGCAAAGCCACCCGGCGACCGATGCCATCGCCGGGCGCTACGCCGCACGGCTGGCGGGGATCGCGGTGGTGCACCAGCCCGCGCTCGGCATCCGGGTGCTGCTGACCGGCCCTGGTGAAGTCCCCCCGGAACGGTTCGTGGCCCGCGACGGGCGTGTCGTTCCAATCACCTTCGTCAGCGGTGCCGCGTCGACCCGCGCCGAGCTCGTGTTGGCGATGCGCAGCCATGCCGAGGCGCTCAACCGTCTCGTCCGCCATGGCCGTGGGATGGGGGTCGACCAGCGCTCGGGCCAGGTGCTGCTCTACCTGGCCGACGCGCCCGACGATCCTGCGGAACGCGCGGCGGTGGCGGCGAAGGCCAGCGCCGCGCTCGGCGCGCCTGTCCGCGTGTCGCCGACCGACACGCGGGTGTTCGATTTCTCGGTTTCCGGCGGCGGCAGGGTGATCGGTGAAACCGACGGCAAGCGCTTCGCCTGCACCACCGGTTTCCTCGTCACCGACGGCAAGCAGACCGCGGTGACTACCGCCGCCCATTGCCCGGACGAGCTGACCTGGTTCGGGGATGACGGCGCACGCGTTCCGCTTCCCTACATCAGCCAGTGGGGCGCGCGGGCCTACGACGTCCAGCTCAACCGGCTCGACGCCCCCGCCGCGGCCACCTTTTACGCAAATCGCAAGGCGGGTGAGTTGCGGCCGGTCACCAGCTGGCGCAACCGCACCTCGGTCCGCGCCGGCGACTGGCTGTGCCATTGGGGAGAGAAGTCGGGCTATGCCTGCGCCGAGGTCGAGCTGACCGACTATGCCCCGCCCGGCGCACTATGCGCGGGCCCGTGCGAGCCGCTCTTCGCGACGCTGGCGGGACCGGACTGCGGGGCAGGGGACAGCGGCGGGCCGATCTTCATCGGCACCACCGCGGTCGGGATCATCAAGGGCGGGTCGAAGGCGCGCGACGGGGTCGCTTGCAACTTCAGCTATTTTCAGTCGGTCGACTACCTGCCGCCGGGCTGGCGGCTCAAGCTCGCGGACCGCCGATAGGGCTTACTTGACCCGCTCGACCTGTTCGAACTCGAGTTCGACCGGCGTCGCGCGACCGAAGATCGAGACGCTGACCTTGACCCGGCCACGGTCGAAATCGAGCTCCTCGACCACGCCGTTGAAGCTCGCGAACGGGCCGTCGAGCACCTTGACCGCATCGCCGATCTCGTAATCGACCTTGATCTTCGTCTTGGGCGCGGCCGCAGCGGCCTCGTCCTTGGTGTCGAGCATGCGGTTGGCCTGCGCGTCGGGAATCGCCTGCGGCTTGCCGTTCGGGCCGAGGAAACCGGTCACCTTCGGCGTGTTCTTGACGAGGTGGTAGACGTCGTCGTTCATCGCCAGCTTGGCCAGCACATAGCCCGGCATGAACTTGCGCTCGGCCTGGACCTTCTTGCCGCGCTTGATCTCGGTCACGGTCTCGGTCGGGACTTCGACCGCCTCGACCAGCGCCTCGAGGCCAAGTCGCTTGGCTTCGCTCATGATCGATTCGCGAACCTTGTTCTCGAAGCCCGAGTAAGCGTGAATGATGTACCAGCGGGACATGGGCGTAAAACCTTCGTGTTAGCCGAGCAGGCTGAGCAGGAACTTGACGATCGCGCTGAACGCGGCGTCGACACCGAAGAAGAAGATCGACAGCATCGACGTCAGGATCAGCACCATCACGGCGGTGGTGATCGTCTCGCGGCGGGTCGGCCAGACGATCTTGCGCGCTTCGGCGCGCACCTGGTTCATGAATTCGCCGGGGGAAGTCTTGGCCACGTTGCTCGTCACTCTCTTCAGGCACCGAACGGGTAGGTCTCATCTTCCCTTCCCGTGGGCCGGGAGGGAAGGAAAGTCCTTTCCGATGTCGGATGGGATGGCCGCCAATTAACCCCCGAAGGGGCCGATTTCAAGGGCGGCTGGCAGGGGCAGAGGGACTCGAACCCACGACCCTCGGTTTTGGAGACCGATGCTCTACCAACTGAGCTATACCCCTAGGCCGCCGCCGCGATTAGCCGCGACCCCTGACAAGCGCAACCCGTCAACGACACAGGGTGCGTCCCTTGATTTAAGTTAATAAAAAGTTAATATCCGCGGCGACACTCGAGTCGGCGTGCACCACCGTGCGCGCCGATTGCTTGTCCGGGCGTCCCATCGGAACGGCAATCGACGAACCGCTCTCGGGCGCCAGCGCAGGCAGTGGGCGACCGCGCGCGAGGAACGGGACATGGGCTTTTTCGGCAAGCAGCTGTCGCAATATTACAGCGTCAACAATGTCGTGGTGACAAGCGGGGAGTTCGGCCCCGCTACCTACCTTGTCGACAATGCGGTCGAATGGTCGAATGCCGCGCTTCGCATCGACCTCACCGACACGCAGATCCGGGTCACCTTCCTCGACACCGGAGTTTTCCATTTCACCCATGGCGGCCCGACCTTCGAGGACGCGGACGGCACGCTGGAGCGGATCGTCGGGGTCACGATCGACCCGTCGACCATCATGCCGGGCCTCGACGAGTCCCGGGTGCATTTCGACGGCGATCGTGTGTGGATCGACTGGGGCAACCTGTCACTCGACCCGCACTATGCCATCGTCCTCAACGTCGCCTTCGCCCCGCCGCCGCCGATCGTCGACCATCTGGAATTCACGCCGGACAACGACGGCACGCTCACCAGTCCGGTCGATTTCAACTACCTCGCCGACAATGCCTACAAGCCGACCGGCGCAATCTACAATGCGTCGGGCGGCGACGACGTCGTCATCCTCCCGGGGCTGGCGACAGTCGATGCCGGCAATCCGTGGAGCTATGCGCGGAAGTTCGATGCCGGCGCCGGCAACGACATCGTCCAGGGCGCGAACGGCAACGACAATGTCCATGGGTCAGGCGGCAACGATTGGCTGTGGGGGCGCGCCGGCAACGACGACCTCGAGGGCGGGACAGGAAACGACGTCCTCAACGGTGGGCTTGGCGCCGACATCATGAACGGCGGCTCGGGCGCCGACGTCTTCATGTTCCTCAAAACTGAGCTCGGGACCACGCGCTCCGGCACGCACGACAAGATCGGCGACTTCCACCCAGGGATCGACAAGCTCGACCTGTCAGAACTTTTTTCCGATGCGCCGACGTTCGGCGGCATCCACAAGGGCGCGCTGTCGAACACGACGTCGGACGCCTACGCTATCGGGTTCGTCTACGAGAATGGCCGGACCTGGGTCGAGGGCGACGTCAACGGCGACGGGCGCGCCGACTTCACCATCGAACTGGCCAACCGCCAGTCGCTCAGCGCGGGCGACGTCATCGTCAACCATCCCCAATGGGACGCGTTCATGGGCAGCGCGGCGCCGTTCACCTTCGAACAGGCGCACCACGACGCGATCCTGCCGATCGCCTGACGCGCAAGCCGTTCAGGCGGCGACGTCGAACGGGACGATTTCACCCGACAGGTAGAGGTTTCGGGCCTTCGACCGCGCCAGCTTGCCCGACGAGGTGCGAGGCAGGGTGCGCGGCGGGACGAGCTCGACGATCGGCGACAGGCCGGTGATGGCCTTGACCCGCTCCTTGATGTCGTCCTTCAGGCGGCTGCGCTCGTCGGCGTCGCTGACCCGGCAATGGACCAGCACGGCGGGCGTTTCCTCGCCCGACGGACCAGTGATAGCGAAGGCGGCGATATCACCCGACTTGAAGCCCGGCAGCTGCTCGACCGCCCACTCGATGTCCTGCGGCCAGTGGTTCTTGCCGTTGATGATGATCATGTCCTTGGCGCGGCCGACGATGTAGATGTAGCCGCCGGACAGATAGCCCATGTCGCCGGTGTCCAGCCAACCGTTGACCATGCAGGCGTCGGTCGATTCCTGGTCACGGTAATAACCGACCATCACGCTGGTGCCTCGGACCCAGACCTTGCCGATCGAGCGGTCGGCGAGGATGTCTCCGTCGGCGCCCCGGATTTCGATCTCCATGCCTTTGACCGGCTTGCCGCAGTTGACGATCGCGCGGTAGCGCCGGGGCCGCTCCTGCGCGTCGGTGCCAACGCCGCTCAATTCGCTTTCCTCGACCAGTTCGAGGCGGATGCCTTCGCCCGGTGGCATCAGCGACACCGCCAGCGTCGCTTCGGCCAGGCCGTAGCTCGGGCAGAAGGCGCTGGCTTCGAAACCGGCCTCGGCGAAGCTGTCGACAAAGGCTTGCATGACGTCCGGGCGGATCATGTCGGCGCCGTTGCCGGCGACCCGCCAGCGCGACAGGTCGAACCGGTCGCTGGCCTTGGTCTGGCTCGACATGCGGCGCGAGCAGATGTCGTAACCGAAAGTCGGCGAATAGGAGAGGCTGGTCCCCGGGTTGCGGCTGATGAGGTCGAGCCACGCGAGCGGGCGACGGGCGAAATCCTCGGTCTTCAAATAGTCGACCGACAGCTGGATCGCCATCGGCGACAGCATGCAGCCGACCAGGCCCATGTCATGGTACCAGGGTAGCCAGCTGATGCAGCGGTCGCTGTCCTGCACCTCGAGGCCGAAACCGTGGGCATGAAGGTTGTCGAGCAGGGCGCGATGGGTAACCGCGACGCCGTGCGGGAAGCGGGTCGAGCCCGAGCTGTACTGGAGGTAGCCGATTTCGTCGGTGCCGACCGACGGCAGGTCGGCCTCGCTGGCGTCGAGTTCACCCAACGTGTCCCAGGCACGGGCCGGGATCGACAGGCGCTCGGCCGCGACCTCGCAATATTCGGCCAGCTCGGGCGGGTAGAGGAACAGTTGCGGGTCGCAGCTCTTCAGCATCACCACCAGCTGGTCGACATAGGCCTCGCGCCCACCGAAGCTGGTCGGCAACGGCAGCGGCACCGGCCACAGCGCGGCATAGACGGCTCCGAAGAAGCAGGCGGCGAATTCGGCGCCGGTCTCGGCCACCATGGCAACACGGTCGCCCTTGGCGAGGCCGCTGTTGGCAAAGCGGTAGGCGTTGGCCGTCGCGTCGGCCTTCAGCTCGGAATAGGGGTAAGCGCGAAGGAGCGTGCCGCGCGCGTCGTGGAAGTTGAAGCCGCGCTGGCCCGTCGCGGCATAGTCGAGCGCTTCGCCCAGCGTCGCGAAATCCGCCACGCGGCGGGGCAGGGTGTCGGTCGTCGGGGTGTAGCCTTCCGGCGCAAGCGTCGAAGGGGCGTCGGTGGTCCGGCGGTCAAGCACTCGCGAAACTTTCTCGATCGTTGTTCCAAGGGCGGGCCGAAATTGACCCTACGGAAAGGACGGCGGGCATACAGGCCCGAGACGCGCGTCTCCCCGCTGGCCTGATGCTGTCCGACTGTGGCACAAACAAGGCGTGAACCGCCCGCCTTCTGCCCGAAAGCCGCGCCCGCCGCTCGACGATGCCTCCCTCCAGGAGATGGCGCTGGCCTATGTCGCGCGTTTCGCCACCAGCCGGGGCAAGCTGGTGCGCTACCTTGACCGCAAGGTGCGCGAACGGGGCTGGGCAGGGACCGCCGACGGGCGCGCCGCGGCGCAAGCGGCAGCCGACCGCATGACCGAACTCAGCTACGTCGACGATGCGGCCTACGCCTCATCGCGCGCCCGGACCTTCGCCGCCCGCGGTCTGGGACCGCGAAGGCTGGCCGCCGACCTGTCCGCGGCCGGCGTAGGGCAGGCGGACCGAGACGAAGCCGCCAGTGCCCTAGACGCGGCCGCGGCCGCCCTGCGCTTTGCCGAGAAGCGCCGCCTCGGGCCGTTCGCGCTCGAAGCCGCCGACCCCAAGCAGCGGGAAAAACAGATGGGCGCGATGCTCAGAGCGGGACACGGCATGGACCATGTCCGGCAGATCCTCGCCTGCAAACCGGGAGAAATGCCGGATTTCTCCTAAGCGGTAACTTTGTGGTAAACTGCGAATGTCGGTTTGACGACTGTTCTCGTGGTGGTAGGCATGACTGCCGAATTGATGACAAGCTCACCCCATCCCCAACCGGAGATTTCCGTTACGGAAATCGTGCTTCCCGAGCCGGTGCCGTTCGACGGCATCGTCAAGTGGTTCGACGCGACTCGTGGATTCGGGTTCGTGGTCGACGAGTCGTTCGACGGCGACATCCTCATCCACTTCTCGGTTCTTCGGGATCATAACCGCCGCAGCCTGCCCGAAGGTGCGCGGATTTCCGGGCTCGCGGCGCAGCAGACTCGGGGCTATCAGGCGCAGCAGATCGACAGCATCGACCTGTCGACGGCCTTGCCCAGCGCGACGCGGGACGGCAATGCTGTGCGCCAGCGCGCCGATCGCCAGGCCCTGGCGGAAGAGGCGGGCCCGTTCGAGGAGCTGGAGGTCAAATGGTTCAACCGCGTCAAGGGTTACGGCTTTCTCATCCGGCCCGAGGAGGGCGAGGCCTCCGAGGACATCTTCCTGCACATGGAAACGGTGCGGGCGGCGGGGATCGCCGACCTGCAGCCGGGGCAGCGGCTGGAAGCGCGCGCGGCGCGCGGCCGCAAGGGCCTGACCGCCATCGAGGTTCGTCCGCCCTCCTTCTGATCGCCGCGGCCTTCTCGCTTTCCGCCCCGCTCGCCGCCTGCCGCGCCAGCGGCCCGACGCCCGTCAGGCTGGCGGAAAAATCGCCCGCCGGGCTTGAGCAGATGCAGATCCTGGTGAAGCCGCAGGGAAGGAATCCGAAGGCTCTGACGGTCGAGGTAGCCGCGACCCACGCCGAACAGGAACGCGGCCTGATGTTCCGGGAATCGATGGCCCCCGACAGCGGAATGCTGTTCCCTTACAACCCGCCGCAGCCGGTCGCCTTCTGGATGCACAACACGGTGCTCCCGCTCGACATCATCTACATTGGGACCGACCACAAGGTGCTCAACATCGCCGCCGATGCTGTGCCCTATTCGGACGAGCCGCTGCCGTCGGCCGGGCCGGTCAGCGCGGTGCTCGAGCTGAACGCGGGCCGCGCGGCGGCGCTCGGCATCGTTCCGGGGACCGAGGTCGACTGGCCGAAATAGCCGGCTCGGCCGCCAAGCGCGGCCTTGCCTTGCCCACCCAATGACGGCAAAGGCCCAAGCCCATGGGACTGTTCGCAAACGCATTCACCTGGTGGAACGACGCCAGCTGGGGAACCCGGCTCTTCACCCGTCGGCACGGCCGCGAGGTCGGCCGCGACGAGGCGGGCAACGTCTATTTCCAGCATCGCAAGGACCCGGCGCGCCGCTGGGTGATCTACGCCGGTTCGAACGATTCGAGCCGCGTGCCGCCCGGCTGGAACGCCTGGCTGCGCGGCACGATCGACGAGTTGCCGGAAAAGGGCCTGCCGCAGCGCCGCCCGTTCGAGGCCGAGCCGAAGCCCAACCTCACCGGCACTGCCGATGCCTGGCGCCCGCAAGGATCGCTTGGCAGCGGCGGCCAGCGGCCGATCGCGACGGGTGACTACCAGGCGTGGAAACCCGAATAAGCATGCGTTTCGCTGGCACCATCGCGGTTCTCGCGCTCGCCCTTGCGGCTTGCGGCCGTGAACCCGATCGCCAGGCCGATGCCAACGGCAATGCGGTCACCACCGACGTACCCAAGATCGCCGAAGGCGCGGGCGGGGAATCGCTGACGCCGATGGCGGAACGCGTCGCGGTGCTCGGATTCCTCAACAAGCGCAACGGCATCGTGCGCGACCTGACGCTGAAGCCCGGGCAGGCGATCCGTCTCAACGACGCCGTCGTCCGCCTGCGCGCCTGCGAAACCACCGCGCCGTGGGAAACGGAAAAGCTGACCGGCGCGTTCGTCCAGCTCGACCGCCAGCGGCCCGACGGAAGCTGGTTCCGCCGCTTCTCCGGCTGGCTCTACAAGGAGAGCCCCTCGCTCAACGTGGTCGAGGACCCGGTCTACGACGTCTGGCCCAAGAGCTGCGCAATGAAATGGCCCGAAGGCGCCGCTGCCCCGGCCGCACCGCGTGCTTCGAGCAAGCCGTCGAGCGCGAAGAAATCGGGCGAAGATGCCGCCGCCGCGCCATCCGCCGATACCGCGCCCGAGGCTGCACCAGTTCCCGCGACGGATATGCCTGCTGCGCCGCCTCCGCCGCCGCCCAGCGCACCGGCCAACAACCCCGCGTAACGCGCGCGCGGCACCGTCACCGCGCCGAGCGAGGCGAGGTGGTCGGTCTGGAACTGGCAGTCGAGCAGGGTGAACCCACCGACCTTCAATCGCGCTACCAGCCAGGCGATCGCGACCTTCGACGCGTCGGTCGCGCGGCTGAACATGCTTTCGCCGAAAAAGGCGCGGCCCAGCTGGATGCCGTAGAGGCCGCCGACCAGCCCACCATTCTCGTCCCACGCCTCGATCGAATGGGCGTGGCCCAGTGTGTGCAGCGCCAGGACGGCGCGCTCGATCTGGTCGTTGATCCACGTCTCCTCGCGGTCGGCGCAAGCCAGCAGGACGTCGTGGAAGGCCTCGTCGCACGTCACGCGGAAGCGACCCGACCGGATCCGCCGGGCGAGGCTCCGCGATAAGTGAAAGCTGTCGAGCGGCAGGATCGCCCGATGCTGCGGTTCGACCCAGAAGACATCGCTAGCGGTCCGGCTGTCGGCCATCGGGAAAATGCCCGTGGCATAGGCCCGAAGCAGCGTTGCCGGATCGATCATCCCGCTCACAGCAGGTCGCGCACGCCTTCCTGCGGCCGACACAGCTTCACGCCCTTGTCGGTCTCGACCAGCGGACGCTCGATAAGGATCGGGTGCGCGGCCATCGCGTCGAGGACGTCCTCCTCGCTCTTGAGGCCGTCGAGGAGGCCAAGGTCGGCCACCAGCGATTCCTTGGCACGAAGACCCTCGCTCGGCTTGATCCCGGCGCGTTCGTATAGGCGGCGAAGTTCGTCCTTGGCCGGCGGCGTCTTGAGATATTCGACGACGGTCACGTCCGCCCCCGCCTCATTGAGGATGTCGAGGGTCTTGCGGGACGTGCCGCACTTGGGATTGTGATAGATGGTCGCTTTCATGGCTGCCAGCATAAGGCGCGAAATCCGCGCCGCCAATCGCCCGTTGGTCGCTCCTGAGAGTCCGTCCGTGGGCGGATTTGCAAAGCTTTCCTCGCCGCAACGACACATCGGCACGGCTCGTCGCTAACGCCCCTCTAGTTGGAACGGACTCGAAACACCGGTGTTTAGGTCGGCAGGACGACGATGCCGTTGGAGGGATTGTCAGGGGTGTGGCTCGATCGTCCGGAACGTTCCAACGGTATCGGAGAGAAAGCATGAAAAAAGTCCTGATCGCCCTCGTGGCGTCGAGTTCGCTGGCGCTGGGCGCCTGCGCCACCACCAATTCGCAGACGGCCGGTAACGTCGCCCAGGGCGCGGCGGGCGGTGCCGTCCTCGGTGCGGCCGCCGGCGCGGTCATCCCGGGCGTCAACGTCATCGAAGGCGCGGCCATCGGCGCGGCGGTCGGCGGCCTGGCCGGCGCGGTGTGGACCGACAATAACAACGACGGTTACGCCGATGGCTACACGCAGAACGGCACTTATTATGCCGGTTCGCCGGCCGGTTACGATCCGACCCTCGGCCGCGTGGCGACTGGTGCGGCCGGCGGCGCGGCGCTGGGCGCGGTGGCCGGCGCGGTCATCCCGGGCCTCGGCGTCCTCGAAGGTGCGGTGATCGGTGCGGCGGTCGGCGGTCTTGCCGGCGCGGTGTGGACCGATCGTAACAACGACGGTCGTGTCGACGGCTACACGCAGAACGGCACCTACTACGAAGGCGCGCCGACGACGGCTCCGGCTCCGACCTACAACACGGCGCCGGCGCCGAGCTACACCGGCGAGCGTGGCTAAGGCTTCGCTTTCCAACGTGAAAACGGTTCGCCCCGGTGCCCTCGCGGCATCGGGGCGGATTGTTCTGGCCGCCCTCGCATTGCTGGCCGCCGTACCCGTTGGCGCGCGCGACCCTCTCGCCCCGCTGATCGCGCCGCTCGAAGCGCGCGACGGGACGGTCGATGATTTCTACGCCGAACGCGGCGATCAGACTTTGTGGCTGGCCGACGACGGTCGTGCTTCCCAGGCCCTCCTCGGCCTTCTTTCGACGGCGGATGTCGATGACCTCGACCCCCGACAGTTCAATCTCGCGGCGCTCCGCGCCCAAGTCGAGACCGCCACGTCGCCGCGCGATCGGATGCGTGCGGATCGCGCACTCAGCCAGGCGCTCGTCGAGTATGTCACGGCGCTGCGCGCCGGCGCGTCCGCCAACGCCGGCTGGGAGATCGCCGATCCGCAGGTTCGCCCGCACGCTCCGAGCGCACGGTCGATCCTCGATGCCGCGGCGGCTTCCTCGGATCTGGCCGACTGGGTCGAGGCGATGCCCTGGATGCACTCCAGCTATGCCGAGCTGCGCGCTGCGCTCGTCACAGAGACGGACCCGGCGAAGGCGGAGCGGATTCGCCTTAATCTGGAGCGCACGCGCCTGCTGCCGGCTACGCGAACCGGGCGCTACGTGCTGGTCAATACCGCCGCCCAGCGCCTCTACATGGTCGAGGACGGGCGGGTCGTGGATTCGATGAAGGTGGTCGTCGGCAAGACCGACCAGCCGACGCCGATGCTGGCCTCGATGATCGACCATGCCGACCTCAACCCCTACTGGAACCTGCCGATCGACCTTGTCGCCGAGCGAGTCGCGCCCAACGTCGTGCGCGACGGTCTGACTTACCTTGATCGCCAAGGGTACGAGGTGATGAGCGGGTTCGATGCAGATGCCGTCCCGGTCGATCCCTCGACGATCGACTGGCACGAAGCGGCTGCCGGGCGGCTCAAGCTGCGAATGCGGCAGAAGCCGGGCCCTTATAACGCGATGGGCGTGATGAAATTCATGTTCGCCAATGCGCACGGGGTTTGGTTGCACGACACCCCGCAAAAGGAACTGATGGCCAACGACGCGCGGCTCAACAGTGCCGGCTGCGTCCGCCTCGAGGATGCGCCGCGGCTGGGCCGCTGGCTGTTCGGCCGCGCACTAGCCGCCGAAGGCGAAGCGCCCGAGCAGCGGGTCGACCTCGTCCAGCCCGTGCCGGTATATCTCGCCTACCTCACCGCGGTGCCGGGCGATGGCGGCCAGGTCGTCTTCTACGACGACATCTATCACCGCGACGCGACGAAGATGGCCGGCCGCTAATTGCCGCGGCGGCGGATACCCCAGCCATAATCGTTGCCGAGTTCGAACGGCACCGCCCGCCCGTTCGCGTCGCGGGCGGGGGTGAAGCGCAACCGGTCCGTCAACAGACTGCAGGTCAATGCGTCGAGTTCACCGCTGCCCGAGGAGCGGGTAATCCGGCAGTTCGCAATGCGGCCACTGGTCAGCACGGTGAAGCGGATGGAGACGTTGCCGCTGATCCCGCTGCTGACCAGCGAGCGCGGATAGTCGCTGTCACGCAGCCCGCCCGACAGCCATTGCGGCCGCGATACGCCGCCGCCGCCACCGCGACCGTTCCCGCTGCCGCCCGCGCCCGTCCCGTTGCCGCGGTCTGCCGCGCCCGCGGTCGTGGCGTTGCCGCTCCCCGCGACGGGGGCAGCCGGTAAGGGCGAGGGGACGGGGATTTTGGGCTCTGGCGCAACGACCGGTGAAGGCTCGGCCTTCTTGCCCGCCGCGCCTTCTTCCTTCGCCGGGGCCGCCTTTAGTTTCGGCGTATCGACTTCGGGCGGCGGCGGCGGGTTCTCGATGTCGACCATCACCGTCGGCGGATCCTTCGACGCCAGGGGGCCGGAGCCATGCGGCGCCAGCCACCACGCCAAACCCAGCACGGCATAGACCGTGCCCACCATCGCCCAGCCTTTCAGCCGGTCCTTGCGGGAAGGGGTTGCACGGTAGGCGGGCATCGCCGGGTCAACGCACCAGCGGCCCCGCCGATGCACGAAACCTACCGGACCTCGAATGCCGCCGGATCATCCTTGGCGACGCGGATCGGCAGGGCATCGCCCGCAGCCAGCGAATAGAAGCGCGGGTCCTTGCCGGTGAGTTTCAGCTCACCCGGCCGCTCGACCATGTCCTGTGGCGCGAGGTAGGTGAAATGGATTACCGCATCGCCCTCGACATATTCGGTGCCCTTGTCGGTCTTCTTGTAGCCGCCCTCGACGTCATCATGGGTGCAGGTCCGGCGCTCGCTCGTGCCGCTGTGGTCGTCCTTCCAGATGCACATCCGGTCGATGGTCGATACGACGGCCTCGACCGGTAGCGTGTGGCTGTCGTGGATCGCCTGCTTCACCCACAGCCCGCCGCCGACAAGAGCGGCGAGGCAGATGAACAGGGCTTGGGCGCGAAAGTACAAGGACATCGCGCGGGCTTAACCCGGATTGGTGAACGAACCGTTCCGGTCCGAGGCGGTCAGGCCTCGGTGGGCTGTTCGTCGAGCCAGCGCTCGAGCCACTTGATGGTGTACTCGCCGTCGAGGAAAGCCGGGTCCTGGATGATCGCCTGGTGTAGCGGAACCGTGGTCTTCATCCCGTCGACCACGAACTCTTCCAGCGCGCGCTTCAATCGCATGATGCAGCGCTCGCGGGTGGTGCCATAGACGATCAGCTTGCCGATCATGCTGTCGTAATAGGGCGGCACCTTGTAGCCGGCGTAGAGCCCGCTATCGACGCGCACGTGCATCCCGCCCGGCGCGACGTAGTTCTTCACCAGTCCCGGCGATGGCGCGAAGGTGCGCGGGTCCTCAGCGTTGATGCGGCACTCGATCGCGTGGCCGTGGAGGTGGATGTTTTCCTGCGTGCACGACAGGCCGTCGCCCTGCGCGACGCGAATCTGTTCGCGGACCAGGTCCATGCCGCTAATCATCTCGGTCACCGGATGCTCGACCTGCAGGCGGGTGTTCATCTCGATGAAGTAGAACTTGTCGTCCTCGTAGAGGAACTCGATCGTGCCGGCGCCGCGATAGCCCATGTCGGCCATCGCCTTGCGGACGATTTCGCCCATCTCGGCGCGCTGCTCGGCGGTGATAACCGGCGAGGGGGCTTCCTCAATCACCTTCTGGTGGCGACGCTGGACCGAACAGTCGCGTTCTCCCAGGTGGATCGCGGCACCTTCGCCGTCGCCGAACACCTGGAACTCGATATGCTTCGGGTCGCCGAGGTATTTTTCCATGTAGACGGTCGGGTCGCCGAACGCCGCGTTCGCTTCCGACGACGCCTGGCCCATCAGGCTTTCCAGCTGGTCCGCCTCGGGCACGACCTTCATGCCGCGCCCGCCGCCGCCCGATGCCGCCTTGATGAGCACCGGATAGCCGATCTCGTCGGCGAGGCGCTTGGCGTCGTCGACGTTGTCGAGCGGCCCGGGCGAACCCGGGACCAACGGCAGGCCGAGCTTCTCGGCGGTGCGCTTGGCCTCGATCTTGTCGCCCATGATGCGGATATGCTCGGGCTTGGGCCCGACCCAGATCAGCCCGTGGCTCTCGACGATCTCGGCGAACTGCGCGTTTTCCGACAGGAAGCCGTAGCCCGGGTGCACCGCATCGGCGTGGGTGATTTCCGCCGCCGAGATGATGTTCGCGATGTTGAGGTAACTGTCCTTGGCCGGCGGCGGGCCGATGCAAACCGCTTCGTCGGCCAGGCGCACGTGCATAGCATCGGCGTCGGCGGTGGAATGCACCGCGACGGTCTTGATGCCCATTTCATGGCAGGCGCGGTGGATGCGGAGCGCGATCTCGCCGCGGTTGGCAATGAGGAGCTTCTTGATCGCCATCTTAAGCGATGACCACCAGCGGCTGGTCGAATTCGACCGGCTGGGCATCGCCGATCAGGATCTGGCTGATCTTGCCGCCCTTGGGCGCGGTGATCGGGTTCATCACCTTCATCGCCTCGATGATCATCAGCGTGTCGCCGGCCTTCACGTCCTGGCCGACGGTGATGAACGCCTTGGCGCCCGGTTCCGGCGACAGATAGGCGGTGCCGACCATCGGCGACTTGACCGCATCGACCGGGGCGGTGGCAGCGGCTTCGGCGGGTGCAGCGGCCGGGGCAGCGGCGGCCGGCGCGGCGGCCATCGGCGCGGCTGCAGGGGCGGGAGCATAGGCCATCACGGGCGCGCTCTCGCGCTTGACCTTGATCTTGCGGTCGCCGTCCTCGACTTCGATTTCGGTCAGCTCGTTGGCGGACAGCAGTTCCGCCAGTTCGCGCACCAGGTCGCTGTCGATGCGCATTGCCTGCCCGGTCGCCTTGCTGTCGTCGGCCATATTCGAATCCCGTGAAAAAATACGAAGGGCGCTCCCTGTCAGAGCGAGGCGGCCGCGTCCAGTGCCGTTACGTAACCCTGCGGTCCCTCGCCCTTGATAACGCGCCCGGCGGCATCGCCCGCGAGGTCGGTGTGGCGGAAGGCTTCGCGCGCCTGCGGATCGCTGATGTGGACGACGATCACCGGCGTCTCGATCGACAGGATCGCATCGTGCAACGCGACCGAGGTGTGGCCGTACCCGCCGGGGTTAAGGATAACCGCCTTGACGCCCTCGTCCTCCGCCTCGTGCAGCCAGTCGATCAGGTGTCCCTCATGGTTCGACTGCCGGACATCGACCGCCACGCCCAGTTCGCCCGCGCGGCGGTGCAGCTTGGCGGCGATGCCGTCGAGCGTCGCCGTGCCGTAGATTTCGGGCTGGCGGCGGCCCAGCCGGTTGAGGTTGGGCCCGTTGAGGACGAGGATCAGCGGTGGCGAAGCCATGGAGAACGCCTATATGGGCGCCATGAGCGCGGGCCAAGTCACCATCCGGCTGAACGGCGAGGAGCGGCGGATCGCCGCCGGCTCGTCGATCGCGGCCATGCTGTCGGCCATCGGGCTCGACCCGGCCAAGGTCGCGGTCGAGCGCAACCGCACCATCGTCCCGCGCTCGACGCTGGGCGAGGTCGCGGTCGAGGACGGCGACGCGTTCGAGATCGTTCATTTCGTAGGCGGGGGTTGAGTGTTGGCGGATACCTGGACTGTTGCAGGGCGCACCTTTTCGTCGCGCCTGATCGTCGGCACCGGCAAGTATAAGGATTTTGCCGAAAACGCCGCCGCGCTCGAGGCGTCGGGGGCGGAGATCGTGACCGTTGCGGTGCGCCGGGTGAACGTCAGCGACCCGACCCAGCCGGTGCTGCAAGACTTCATCGACCCCAAGAAGGTCACCTACCTGCCCAATACCGCCGGCTGCTTCACCGCCGACGATGCCATCCGCACACTCCGCCTGGCGCGCGAGGCGGGGGGCTGGGACCTTGTGAAGCTGGAGGTGCTGGGCGAGGCGCGCACCCTTTACCCCAACATGAAGGAAACGCTGGTGGCGACCGAGGTGCTGGCCAAGGAAGGCTTCCACCCGATGGTCTACTGCGTCGACGATCCGATCGCCGCGAAACAGCTCGAGGATGCGGGCGCGGTGGCGATCATGCCGCTGGGCGCGCCGATCGGCTCCGGCCTCGGCATCCAGAACCGCGTCACTATCCGCCTGATCGTCGAGGGCGCCAAGGTGCCGGTGCTGGTCGATGCCGGTGTCGGCACGGCGAGCGACGCGGCGGTGGCGATGGAACTGGGCTGCGACGGCGTGCTGATGAACACTGCCATCGCCGAGGCCAAGGACCCGGTCCGCATGGCCCGCGCGATGCGGCTCGCGGTCGAGGCCGGGCGGGACGCCTACCTGGCGGGCCGCATGGCGACGCGCAAATATGCCGACCCCTCGAGCCCGCTGGCCGGCCTGATCTGATGGACCCATCGCCGCGAGCGGCGGTGGACGAGACGCTGCGGCTGATCGCGGCGGAGTTGAGCGAGTACGGTTTCGAGATGGGCGCGCATCTGGTACTTCGGGCGCGCAAGGGTGACGACAGCTGGATCGTCCGGACGCAGACCAACAAATGGAACCGGCGCGACGTTCAGGCCTGGTTCTCGCTCAGCGCCTGGTATGAATCGAAAGCGCTAGCGGCGTGGCGCAAGGCGACATTCCCGGGTCGCCCCCGCAACGTCACCCAATTCGATCGGGTCGCGGCCACCCGGCAGATCAAGTTTCCCGGGACGCCGCACCAGGTGCGCTGGGATGTGATCGACTCCACGGCCCGCCCGGCGGTGGCACGCGAAGCGGCGGCGATCATTCGGGCCGACATTATTCCCTGGTTCGAGGCGATGGCCGATCCGGTCCGGTCGCTCGACGATCTGCTGACGGGTTTCAGCAGTGTCCGATCGATCCATTATGCGCTGTCAGCCGGCCACGCCGACGCGGTGAAGCACAAGCTGGCGTCCCTCGTTCGATCGAATGAGCGTTTCGCAGCCGCGATGACGCGGCTCAAGGCGGACCCGACGGATCGGATCAAGGGGAATGCATACGACGACGTCGTTCTCTTCGCCCTCGAACACAGCCTCGCCTGATCGCGATGAGCCGAGTCCGGCTGCGGTGAGGTGAGCAACGCCGTCCCTCCTCGCCCGTTGATCCGACATACCCCAACCCGAAACGGAGGACCGCCATGGGCGAGCTCAAGGAAGAGATTAAAGGCAACACCAATGAAGCAATCGGCAAGGTCAAGGAAGTGACTGGCGACGCGACGGACAACGCCAGCCTCGAAAGCGAAGGCAAGATGCAGCAGGACAAGGGTGAACTGCAGGAAAACAAGGGCGAGATGGAAGGCGCCGTCGGCAACGACGTCTAAGCGCATCGCCTCTGCTGAAACGGAAAAGGGCCGCGTTCGCGCGGCCCTTTTTTGTGTCCGTTCCGGACAATTCGGCTGGGATGTGAAAGGCTTGGTCGTTCGTTATCCCTGCATGGTGAAGCTCGCCAAACGAGATGTGCGTCCACCGCGCGGCAGTTTCCATGATCTGGCAAGGCAGGTCGATCGCTATTTCAGCGGGCGCTGCCCGACCATCCGCACCCGCCCGGTCCACCGCTTCGTCGCGGTCGAGGATCCGGAGGAAGAAAACGCCTAGCGTTTGCGGAGCGCGTCGATGGTCGTCTGGTTGGTGATGACATTGACGTCGGTGACGCAGTGGATCAGCCGGATGCCCTTGCGTGTCATCGCCGCGTCGAGCGCCGGCTTGAAGCTTTTCGTCTCCTCGACACGAACGGCCCAGCCGCCATAGGCTTCGGCCAGTTTCACGAAGTCGGGATTGGCGAGCGTGGTCGCCGAGAGTCGCGCGGGGTAGTCGCGCTCCTGGTGCATGCGAATCGTGCCATAAGCGCCGTTGTCGACGAGGACGACCATCAGGTCTGCGCCATATTGCGCCGCGGTCGCTAGCTCTTGGCCGTTCATCAGGAAATCGCCGTCACCGGCGACGCACACCACCGGTCGGTCCTTGAACCGCAGCGCCGCGGCAACGGCGGCGGGCAGGCCGTAACCCATTGTCCCACTGGTCGGCGCCAGCTGTGTCGGTTGCGGCCCATAGCGCCAGTAACGGTGCCACCAGCCGGAGAAATTGCCGGCGCCGTTGCAGATGATCGTATCGTGGGGCAGCGCCTCGCGCATCGCCTCGACGCACGGCCCGAGGTCGAGCTCGACGCCCTCGCGCGCCTTCGGCGTCGACCAGTCGAGCCACTCCTTGTGCGCTTCCTCGCCGGCCGAGAAGCGGACGAGATCGGGGTCGGCCCACTCGTCCAGCATCTGCGCGAATTCGGTCATGTCGGCGCAGATCGGCAGGTCGGCATGATAGACCCGGCCCAGCTCGTTCGGGTCCGGGTGGACATGGACGACGATCTGGTCGGGATGGTCGGGGGTCACCAGCTTGTAGCCATCGGTCGTGCTCTCGCCAAGGCGCGCACCGACTACGATCAGCAAGTCCGCCTCGCGCACGCGCTGCTGCAGCTTGGGATTGGGGCCATAGCCGAGCTGGCCGGCGTAGACGCCGCACCGATTGTCCAGCGCGTCCTGCCGCCGGAAAGCGGCGGCGACCGGAATGCCGTGGCGCAGCGCGAAATTGGCGAAATGATGCCCGGCACACGGGTCCCAGCCGGCGCCGCCGACGATCGCCACCGGGTCGGTCGCGTCCTTCAGCAGCGCGAACATCGCCTCGATCGCGCCGGGGTCAGGCGTCTGCGCGACATCGGGCACGCGCGGCCGGTCGGCGGACTCGACTTCGTCCCGCAGCATGTCCTCGGGGATCGCCAGCACGACCGGACCCGGCCGTCCGCTCATCGCCACCCGCCAGGCGCGGGCGACATATTCGGGGATGCGGCGCGCATCGTCGATCCGCGCCGCCCATTTCGCGACCGGCGCGAAGAACGCCGCCATGTCGATTTCCTGGAAACCTTCGCGGTCGCGGTCGGCGCGGTCGAGGTCGCCGACGAACAGGATCATCGGCGTCGAATCCTGGAACGCGACATGGACGCCGCCGCTGGCATTGGTCGCGCCCGGGCCGCGGGTGACGAAGGCCACGCCCGGCCGTCCGGTCATCTTGCCGTCGGCGTCGGCCATGTAGGCGACCCCGCCTTCCTGCCGGCACACCACCGTCTCAATCTCACTCGCGTCATGCAACGCGTCGAGCACGGCAAGGAAGCTCTCGCCTGGGACGGTGAAAATCCGCTCGCATCCTTGGATGCGAAGCTGGTCGACAAGGATCTGGCCGCCGGTGCGTTGGGTCATGTGTGGGGCCTTAGAGCGTTCGGGTCCCCTTCGGAAAGGGGGTCAGGCCTGGTGGATCGCTTTGACGACCTGGTAGGTCTCGAGGCCTTCCTTGCCACCTTCACTGCCGAAGCCGCTGTCTTTCACGCCGCCGAACGGGGCGTCAGCCGTAGAGATGGCGAAGGTGTTGATGCCGACCATCCCGCTTTCGATCGCGTCGCCGAGGAGGTTGGCGCGGCGGCCGTTTTCGGTGAAGGCGAACGCCGCAAGGCCGAACGGCAGGCGGTTGGCCTGCTGGATCGCCTCGTCGAAATCGGAGAAGCGCGCCGTCACCGCGACCGGGCCGAACGGCTCCTCGTTCATGATCCGCGCGTCCGTGGGCACATCGCCGAGCAGCGTCGGCTGGAAGAAGAAGCCGCTATTCCCGCTATGGCCGCCGGCAAGCACCTTGGCGCCGTGCGCCTCGGCGTCACCAACCAGCTCGGCAATCGCGTCGGGGCGGCGGCCGTTGGCCAGCGGGCCCATCTTGGTATCCGCTTCGAGGCCGTTGCCGACCTTCACCTTGGCGGTGCGTTCGGCGAACCCCTTCAGGAACGCGTCGTAGATCGCGTCCTGGACATAGAAACGCGTCGGCGAGACGCAAACCTGCCCGGCGTTGCGGAATTTCTGCGGCACGACCATGTCGAGCGTCTTGTCGAGGTCGCAATCGTCGAAGATCAGCACCGGCGCATGGCCGCCAAGCTCCAGCGTGATACGCTTCATGTCGTCCGACGCGAGCTTCATGAGATGCTTGCCGACCGGCACCGAGCCGGTGAAGCTGACCTTGCGAATGATCGAGGACCCGATCAGCGTCCGGCTGACGAGGTCGGCGTCGCCGTGCACCAGCTGCGCCACGCCCTTGGGGATGCCGGCCTCGTCCAGCGCCCTGAACAGTTCGCCGGTGCAGCCGGGCGTTTCCTGCGGCGGGCGGCTGATCACCGGGCAGCCGGCGGCAAGCGCGGCGGCGACCTTCTTGGCGAGCAAATAGATCGGGAAATTCCACGGCGTGAAGGTCGCGGTCGGCCCCACCGGCTGACGGATCACGATCGAGCGCTGGCCGGTGGGGCGGACCAGCGTGCGGCCATAGTCGCGCTTGATCTCCTCGGCGTACCAGCTGAATATCGACGCCGATCCCAGCACTTCCAGCCGGGCCTCGCCGACCGGCTTGCCCTGCTCCTGCGTCAGGATGGCGGCGATATGGTCGGCGCGCTCCTTCAGCAGGTCGGCGGTTTTGTGCAGGATGGCCGCGCGCTTCTCGACGTCGGTCGCCTTCCATGCCGGCCAGGCCCGGTTCGCGGCGGCCAGCGCTTCCTCGAGGTCGGCCTTCGTGGCCATCGGCAGGTCGGCGATGCCGCTGCCACTGACGGGGTTGACGACTTCATGCGTGTCGCGGCCTTCGCCCGAGCGCCAGCTGCCGTCGATGAAGAGTTTGAGGTCGGTGTCGTAGCTCATGGGCTTGCAGATAGGCCGCGACGGCGGCGCTTCCAACCCCGCAGGCCGACCTTTTGCGTATCGGCCATCGCTCGCCTACCGAACGGGGCATGACCCCGCCCCAAGCCGCGCTCGACGACCTCCCCGACCTCTTCTCGAACGTCGAGACGGTCCACATCGCGGGGATGGTGACCGCCGAGGCCGATCGCCTGGCGGACCTCACCATCGACGCCATCCGGACGATAGACCCCGCGACGGGCGTCGTCGGCGGCCTTGGCGCGGCGTGCTGGGCCGCGGTGGACACGCAAACCGAACCCTTGCCCTTGTCCATCGGTCTAGCTTTTCGCCGCTCCGAGGCCCAACCCGCCGTGCTGGTCGGTTCCATGGAACGCTGGCCTCGGAACGACGCGGCGGAGGCGCGGGCAAGGGCGCTGATGCAGGCCGGTGAGGCGGCCATGGCGCCCGACCACCTCGTGCGTTTCCAGTCCCGCGAACGCAGGCTGCGCCGCTTTCCCGACGGCCTGCGCACCGCCGCGCGCCGCGAACAACGCAAGCTTTCCATCGACGGGATCGAGCTCTTCCGCGCCTTGTTCGAGGGCGACTATGGCGCGGCCGGTCCGGACGCACGGCGGCTGGCGCAGGCCATGGTCCTCCTCCGCTTCTGCGAAGCTGTCGAATGCGCTCTTTCTGCCGAGGCCGTCGACCGGGACGTCATCCTCTATGTCGATGCGGCGGAGTGGCCGTACGAGTCCGGCGACCTCGACTTTGCTCCCAGCATCAACCGCCTCCTGCAGGGAGACGGAACGCTTGTGCCGGTCGACTGATGCCTGTCTTGAAGCGGTCAGCCGCGCTCGCTACGGCTGCGTCAAAGGAGAAGAGCCATGACGAAGTCGGAACTGGTCGCGAAAATGAACGATGCCGGCGCTTATCTGCCCGGCAAGAAGATTAAGATCGACTTCGGCGGCGACGAGGGCACGGTGATGCTCGACGGCACAACCAACAGCGTGACCGAGGGCAACGGCGATGCCGACACGACCATCAAGGTCTCGTGGGCCGACTGGGAAGCGCTGTCGGCCGGCCAGCTCGACGGCATGACTGCCTTCATGACCGGCAAGCTCAAGGTCGAGGGCGACATGTCGAACGCGATGCAATTGCAGGGCGTGCTGTCGAAGCTCCGCGGCTGATCCGGCAGGGGTGAGGAGAGGGAGATGAAGTCGACGTTCCTGGCGACCCTCGCGCTCCTCCTCGCCGCTTGCGGGTCGACCGATACGGCCGCGCCGCCCGTCGCCAACGAGGCGGCGTCGGTGGAAACGACGGTCAATGACGTTGCGCCTGCGCCAAGCGCGCCCGCGGGAGATCCGCGCCGCGCCGAGATTATCAATGCTGTGGTCAAGGCGGTCGGCGAGGTCGACGCCGGCGCCCGCACCGCCATCCGCTTCGCCGATATCGGCGGCGACGATCGCGAAGAGGCACTCGTCTACCTGGTCGATTCCGGCCGGTGCGGCTCCGGCGGTTGCTCGCTCATCATCCTGACGCCGTCGGGCAAGGGCTGGCGCAGCATTGGCCAGACGTCGGTCACCCAACTACCGGTGCATCGCCTGCTGACCCGCAAGGACGGCTGGAACGACCTTGCGGTCGGGATCGGCGGCGGCGGCGGGCCGTCGGGGACGGCACTGCTCCGCTTCGCCAACGGCCGCTACCCGTCCAACCCGTCGGTCCAGCCGATCCTCAACCGCCTTCCCGAAGGCGCTCGAGAACTGATCCCCGACAATGACGACGCGCTGACCCCGGCGCGCTAGGTTGACCGCCCGCGCGTCGACGCCCTAGGGCTCGGCTCCCAACAGGAGGGTTCATGGCCAACAAGATTTACGCCGACGCTTCTTCCGCGCTGGAAGGGCTGCTGTTCGACGGCATGACCATCGCCGCTGGCGGGTTCGGCCTGTGCGGCATCCCCGAACGGCTGATCGACGCGATCGTCGCCTCCGGGGTCAAGGATTTGACCATCGCCTCCAACAATGCCGGCATCGACAACGAAGGCCTCGGCAAGCTGCTGCGCACGCGGCAGGTGAAGAAGATGATCTCGTCCTACGTCGGCGAGAACAAGGAATTCGAGCGGCAATTCCTGGCCGGCGAGCTCGAGGTCGAGTTTTGCCCGCAGGGCACGCTGGCCGAACGCATGCGCGCCGGCGGCGCGGGCATCCCCGGCTTCTTCACCAAGACGGGCGTCGGCACGAAGGTCGCCGAGGGCAAGGAAGTGAAGAGCTTCGACGGCGAGGATTATATCCTCGAGCGCGGCATCCGCGCCGACCTCGCCATCATCAAGGGCTGGAAGGCGGACGAGGCCGGCAATCTCGTCTTCCGCAAGACCGCTCGTAACTTCAACGCGCCCGCCGCCACCTGCGGCAAGGTCTGCGTCGCTGAGGTCGAGGAAATCGTTGCGGTCGGTGCGCTCGACGCCGACGCGATCCACCTGCCGTCGATTTACGTGAAGCGGATGATCGACGGGTCGCCGTACGACAAGAAGATCGAGTTCACGACCGTGCGGGAGCGCGCTGCGTGAGGTTGCTCGTCCCGTTCGCCGCGCTGGCGCTGGCCGCCTGCGCCACCGCGGCGCCGGTCACCGTGCCGCCCGGCGCAGCGCCGGTCGTTGCAGTCGATCCGCCCAAGACGCCGGATGCGCCGGAAGGCGATCGCTGGCTCTACGGTTCCGGCGAAAGCTCCGCGACCTCGCTGCAGGTATATCGCCAGCTGACCGACTATGCGCTCGCCAAGGCCAGGGCTCGTCCGGCCAGTTCCGTCGTGCTGAAGCCGGACAGCAGCCCGACCGGCAGCGCTCCGCTGGCGTTCGAGCCATGCGGCACCAAGCCGCTCGCCTTCGTCTTCGACGCCGACGAAACGCTGATCTGGAATATCCCGCCGACCCGCGACTTTGCCGAGATGGGCAAGGACTATGACGGCGACACCTGGAACCGCTGGGAAAAGACCGGCGCTGGCCATGCCACTGCCATGCCAGGCGCGGTCGAGGCGCTCGCCTCGCTGCGCAAGGCGGGCATCACGCCGATCGCCAACACCAACCGCCTGGCAGAGAACGCCGCCGGCACCGCCGCAACGCTCGAGGCCGCGGGACTCGGAAGCTTCGTCCACGGCCAGACGCTGTTCCTCAAGAACGACGATGCGACCGGTTCTTCCAAGGACGCCCGCCGCACGCTGATCGCCTCGCGCTTTTGCGTCATCGGCATGTCGGGCGACCAGCTCGGCGATTTCTCGCAGGCCTTCAACGTCAAGGGCCTCGGCATCGCCGCGCGCAAGGCGGCGGCCTTCACCGGCCCGGCCTCGGCCCTTTGGGGTCGCGGCTGGTTCCTCCAGGTCAACCCGACCTATGGTCCCGCGCTCGACGGCGGCCACGACTATGACGCGATTTACGGGAAGGACGATTGGCAATGATCCGCACCCTGCTTCTCACCGCTTCGCTTGCCGCGCTGTCGGCCTGCGCGACGGTCCCCGCGGCGACCCCGGCCGCTTCGTCGATCAACGCCGCCGACGCTGCGGCCATCGATACGGTGATCGACCAGGTCTACGCCGTCATTTCCGGCCCGCCGGGCCAGAAGCGCGACTTCGACGCCATGCGCGCCATGTTCGCGCCGGGCGCTACGCTGAAGGTCATCGGCCCCAAGGGCGTGCGCGGCGGCAGCCTCGAGGATTACATCCGCCAGTCTGGGCCGATCCTCGAAAAGGAAGGCTTCACCGAGACCGAGCTCGGTCGCCGTGTCGAAGTCTACGGTAACCTTGCCACCGTCTGGTCGTCCTACGCCGGCCGCACCGCGAGCGGCTCGTTCAACGAACGCGGCATCAATAGCTTCCAGCTGGTCCGCGTCGACGGCCGATGGCTCGTCGCCTCGATCCTTTGGCAGGAGGAAACGCCGCAGTTTCCGCTCCCCGCCGACATGCTGAATAACGGAAAGTAACAGATGCCCTGGGACCGTAACCAGATGGCCGCGCGTGCGGCGAAAGAGCTTCGTGACGGCTATTACGTCAACCTCGGCATCGGCATCCCGACGCTGGTCGCCAACAATATCCCCGACGGCATGGAAGTCACGCTGCAAAGCGAGAACGGCATGCTCGGCATCGGCCCATTCCCTTACGCCGACGAGGTCGACGCCGACCTCATCAATGCCGGTAAGCAGACCATCAGCCAGCTGCCCTCGTCGAGCTATTTCTCCTCGTCCGACAGCTTCGCGATGATCCGCGGCGGGCACATCGACCTCACCGTGCTGGGCGCGATGGAGGTCAGCGAGAAGGGCGACATCGCCAACTGGATGATCCCGGGCAAGATGATCAAGGGCATGGGCGGCGCGATGGATCTGGTCGCCGGGGTGAAAAAGATCATCGTCGTGATGGAGCATAACGCCAAGGACGGCAGCCCCAAGTTCATCCCCGACTGCACCCTGCCGCTCACCGGCAAGAACGTGGTCGACATGATCATCACCGACCTCTGCGTCTTCCAGCGCCCCGACCACGACAGCCCGTTCAAGCTGGTCGAGCTGGCGCCGGACGTGACGGCCGAAGACGTCGCGGCGAAAACCACCGCGCATTACCTCAGCTAGAGGGACAGGCCGGTGAAACTCCTGATCACCGGCTCCTCCGGCTGGCTCGGCCGCTTCCTCGCCCCGATGGCGATCGCGGGAGGGCATGAGGTCATCGGCCTCGACGTCGCACCCGGCGAATTCACGCGCATTCGCGGCTCGGTCGCCGACCGCGCGCTGCTCGACCGCGTCTTCCGCGACGAGCGGCCCGACGCCGTTATCCACTGTGGGGCATTGCACAAGCCCGACATCGCCCGCTTCGACGAGAAGGCCTTTTGGGCAGTCAACGCCCAAGGCACCCGCCACCTGCTCGACCTCGCGGCCGCGGCAGGACACGACCGCTTCGTCCACACCTCGACCACCTCGCTGATGATCAGCGAGGCCGTCCGCGCGGAGGAGGGCGAACATGCCGTCTGGATGGACGAGACCTTCTCGCCGCTACAGCCCCGCAACATCTACGGCGAGACCAAGCTGGACGCCGAAACCGCCTGCCGCGAGGTGCACGACTCCACCGGCATGGCGGTCGTCATCCTGCGCACCAGCCGCTTCTTCCCGGAAGACGACGACACCCACGCCGTGCCCGCCGGCGACAACCTCAAGGCCAACGAACTTCTCTACCGCCGCCTGACGGTCGAGGACGCCGCGCGCGCCCACCTAGCCGCGCTCGACGCTGCGCCGCGCGTCGGGTTCGGCACCTATATCGTCAGCGCGCCAACCCCCTTCCGGCGGCACGAGGTGGAGGCGCTGAAGCGCGACGCCCGCGCCGTCATCCTAAAGCATTTCCCGGAGGCCGAAGCGCTCTACGCCCGCGCCGGCTGGGTGCTCCCCGACAGCATCGGCCGGGTCTACGACAGCAGCGCCATCACCCGCGAGCTCGGCTTTGCGTTCGACACGGATTTTGCCGCCGTCCTGGCCGCGCTGCGGAACGGGGAAGCCCTGCCATTCGTCCATGACCCGGATTACGTTTCGCCCGTCACCTTGCAGGATCTCGAACCATGCTGAAGCCGCTGACCTTGCTCCTTGCCACCGCCGCGCTGGCCGCCTGCCAGAAGGGCGACGTGCCCGCCGATAACACCGCGACCAATACTGCCGCGCCGGCCAACGAGATCGACGCCGCCCAGCCGGCCGCGCTGTCGCTGACCCGCCTCGACTGCGGCACCATCACGATCAAGAATTTCGACAAGTTCTTCTCGGACAGGCCGGGCCTGTACGAGGCCGCCCCGCGCGACGTGACGGACAGCTGCTACCTGATCCGCCACGGCGACCAGCTGATGCTGTGGGACACCGGCCTGCCCGCCGCGGTGAAGGGCAAGGACGTCGATGCGGGCGAGATGGTCATGCACATGACCAATACGCTGGTCGAACAGCTCGCCGTCCTCGGCATCAAGCCGGCCGACATCGACATCGTCGGCATCAGCCACGACCATAGCGACCACACCGGCCAGGCCGCCGATTTTCCCGATGCGAAGCTGATCATCGGCACCAAGGACTTCGACCGCGCGCAGGCCCCCGCGATGCCCGGCGGGCCGAACCCTATCCTGCCGTGGACCCGCGACGGCGCGAAAGTTGAAAAGGCCAGCGGCGACGTCGACGTGTTCGGCGACGGCAGCGTGACGATGCTCGAACTGCCCGGCCATACGCCCGACCATCACGCGCTGCTGGTCCGGCTCGCGTCCGGCCCGGTGCTGCTGTCGGGCGACCTTTATCATGCGCTCGAAGCGCGCGAGAAGAAGGGCGTTCCGCCGTTCAACACCAGTCGCAAGGAAACGCTGGCCTCGATGGACAAGTTCGAGAAGCTGGCCAAGGACACCGGCGCCAAGGTCATCATCCAGCACGAACCGCGCGACATCGCCAAGCTGCCGCCGTTCCCGAAGGCGGCGGAATAGGCGCTAGTTGTAAAAAGAGTCGGGCGGCGGCGGGGCGACGCCGGTCGTGTCGACCGACGAGGTCATGGTGAAGGTGATGACCGTCACGATCGCGGCCAGACCCAGCGCGACGAGTTTCCACCGCTTGAGGAGCGGCGGCTCCTCGTTGACCTTGTCGACGTGAAGGTTGCGCCACGTCGGGTGATATTCATGCAGGGGCGGGGGCGGAAAGGGCGACGCGCGCTCGCCCTCGCGATAGCGCCGGAGCCCGTCGTAGGCCGCCCGCTTGCGTGGATCGTGAAGGCAGGCATAGGCCTCGTTGATCGCTTTGGCCTTGGCGCTGGCATCCTCCGACATGTTCACGTCGGGGTGCGTCGCGCGCATCAGCTGCAGGTAGGCGAGCCGGATCGCGGCGGGATCCGCCTGACGCTCGACACCCAGGGTCGCATAATAGTCCGCCGCGACGTCCATCCCTCGTGAAATAACCGCGGGCGAAAGGCCGCGCAACGGCCCACCGGCATCGGTTGCACTTTGCCACCGGGATCGGCAGGCTGGCGCGGACACACCGACCATTTGCGGAGAGACCATCATGCGTGCGCTTCGATCCCATGCCCCGGGCGGGCCCGACACGCTGCAGCTCGACGAGGTCGCCAGCCCGCCGGTGGTGCCGGGCCAGCTCAAGGTGCGGGTGCGCGCGGCCGCAATCAACTTCCCCGATACGCTGATCATCGAGGACAGGTACCAGTTCAAGCCACCGCGCCCGTTCGCCCCGGGCGGCGAGGTCGCGGGCGAGGTGGTCGAGGTTGGCTACGGAGTCGAGGGGTGGAGCGTCGGCGACCGGCTCATCGCCGTGCCCGGCTGGGGCGGCCTCGCGGAGGAAATCGTCATCCCCGCCGCTTCCACCTTCCGGCTGCCGGACAGCCGCAGCTTCACCGAAGGGGCGGCGCTGCTCCTGACCTACGCCACCTCGATCCACGCCCTGTACGATCGGGGCCGGCTGGAGGGCGGGCAGACCCTGCTCGTCCTCGGCGCTGCCGGCGGTGTCGGGCTGGCGGCCGTCGAACTGGGCAAGGCGAAGGGCGCGCGGGTCATCGCCGCCGTGTCGGGCGAGGACAAGGCCGCCGCCGCGCGCGAGGCGGGCGCGGACGAGGCGATCGTCTATCCCCGCGGCCCGTTCGACAAGGACGCGTCGAAGGCGCTGGCCGAACAGTTCAAGGCGGCGGTCGGCAAGGATGGCGCCAACGTCATCTACGACCCCGTCGGCGGGGACTATGCCGAGCCGGCACTGCGCGCCATCGCCTGGGAAGGCCGCTACCTGGTGGTCGGCTTCCCTGCCGGCATCCCGAAACTCCCGCTCAACCTCACACTGCTCAAGAGCTGCGACGTGTGCGGCGTGTTCTGGGGCGCCTTCGCGGCGCGCGACCCGAAGGCCAATGCCGCTCACGTCGCCGAGCTGTTCCGCCTGTGGGATGTAGGGCAGATCAACCCGAAGATCAGCGCCACCTATCCGCTCGATCGCGCCGGCGAAGCGATCGCCGCGCTGGGCAACCGGCAGGCAATCGGCAAGCTGGTCGTCGAACTCTGACGCGCGGCACGGCTGGACGGAAAGGGACGCGGCCCCTATCTGGCGGGAAACCGCTTTGCCAGGAGCCTTCATGACCCAGTTCGACGACCGCGAACGCGCGTTCGAAGCCAAGTTCGCCCATGACGAGGAAATGCAGTTCCGCATCGTCGCCCGCCGCAACCGGCTGGTCGGCGAATGGGCGGCGCGCAAGATGGGCCTGTCGGATGTCGAGGGCGAGGCCTACGCCAAGGACGTCGTCCGCGCCGACTTCGAAAATGCCGGTGACGAGGACGTGATCCGCAAGCTGCTGGGCGACCTCACCCAGGCCGGTATCGACATCGACGACGGCGCGATCCGCGAGGCGCTCGACCACAAGCTGGTCGAGGCGCGCCGCCAGATCATCGAGCAGAGCAACTGATCATGCCGATGCGCGCCGAAGACATCGAGGCGCTGATCGTCGCCGCGCTGCCGGACGCGCGGGTCGAAATCCGCGACCTGGCCGGCGACGGCGACCATTATGCCGCGAAAGTGATCAGCGCTGAATTCGCCGGCATGAGCCGCGTTCGCCAGCACCAGCTGGTGTACAAGGCACTCGGGGGCCGGATGGGCGGCGAGCTGCACGCGCTGCAACTGGAGACGGCGGTGCCGTCGGGAGACCATGAATGACTGACGCCAAATCCCGCATCGACGAACTGGTCAAGGCCAACGACGTCGTCCTGTTCATGAAGGGCACCGCGCTCTTCCCGCAGTGCGGTTTCTCCAGCCGCGCGGTGGCGATCCTCGACCACCTCGGCACGCCCTACGAGACGGTCGACGTGCTGCAGGACCCGGAGATCCGTAACGGCATCAAGGAATATAGCGACTGGCCGACCATCCCCCAGCTCTACGTGAAGGGCGAATTCGTCGGCGGAAGCGACATCATGATGGAAATGTTCGAAAGCGGGGAGCTGCAGCAGCTCGTCGCCGCCTGAGGGCGCGGACATTTCGGAAGGGAAGGGCGGCTCTCGGGCCGCCCTTTTCTTGAGTGTTGAACGCTTTTGCTCAAGCGGTCCAATCGACAACGATCCATGTCACCAACAGGCCCATTGCCATTACGAAGAGCAGCTTGTCCCACGGGTGCATTCTGCGTCGGGCGTGCGCGCGCTCCTCGGCGTTAGACGATGCCACGGCGAGCAAGGCGAGGCCGGCCAACCAGGTGCGGGTACGCATGCTCAAACAACCTTCGTTTGTGACGGACAAAAAAAGGGGCGCCAGGCGCGGGACCAGAAAACCGCTGCGTGGCGCCCCTTTGATTTGGTTGTGGAACCAAGTGGACGCAATATGTAGTGCAGACACCGTGCCAAATTGAACGGATGTCGGAAAACTCGCAAAAAAGCTTAGTGTCGTTCGCCGGTTTTCCGGCGCGATGTCAAAAATCCCGACAGGTTGGCGGGCATCCCGGTTCATTTTCGGTTCAGCCAATCAACTACACTTGTAGTCGTTATGAGCGACACCACCGAACCGACTCGTCCGAGCGATAGCGAACTCGAACTGCTGCAACTGCTGTGGGACGATGCGCCGCAAGCGGCGTCCGACCTGGCGGAGAAGATCCGCCCCGCGCGGGAATGGTCGCTGAATACGGTCAAGACGTTGCTGCAGCGGATGGCCGCCAAGGCGCTGGTCTCGGTCGAGGTCGAGGGGCGCCGCCACCTGTACCGGCCGCTGGTCGAGCGCGATGCGCTGGCCAAGCCGGCCGCGCTCGGCCTGTTCGACCGGCTGTTCGCGGGCAAACTGTCGCCGCTGGTCGCCCAACTGGCGGAAAGCCGCGACATCGATCCGGCGGATCTCGCCGAACTCGAAGCCCTCGTCCGGAGCCTCAAGAAATGAGCCCGCTGCTCGCCGAGACATTGCTCGCCACCGGTCTCGTCACCCTCGCGGTGCTTCTCCTGCGCGGTCCGGTCGCGCGTTTGTTCGGCGCTCGCGCCGCCTATGCGCTGTGGCTTGCGCCGGTCGCCCGCATGCTCTGGCCGCTGGTCCCCGACCTGACGCCAGCCGCGCCGACCGGCGGGGTCGAGTGGATCGCGATCACCCTCGAACCCGCGGCCCGCGCCGCTTCCGCTCTGCCGTCGTGGCTGGTGCCGGCATGGCTCGGCGGCGCCGCGCTTTATCTCGCCGCGCGCCTGATTGCCCACCACCGTTTCCTGTCGCGCGCCCTCGCCGAAGGCCGCCACGTGCTGGGCGACTATCCGTTCGACCTCGTCGCCACCCCGGCGGTCGAAGGCCCGCTGGCGACCGGCCTCATCCACCGCCTCGTGCTGGTGCCCGACGATTTCGGCACCCGCTTCACGCCCGACCAGCAGGCGCTGGCGCTGGCCCATGAAGGCATGCACCATGCCCGCGGCGACCTTTGGGCCTGCACTACCGCGCTGGTGCTGACCGCGTTGAACTGGTTCAACCCGATCGCCCACCTCGCGCTCGCCGCTTTCCGACGCGACATGGAGGCGGCTTGCGATGCGCAGGTCCTCGCCGCCCATGAAGGCGCGCGCCCCGCTTATGCCGAAACGCTGCTTCGCTGCGCCGCCCGGCCCGTCCCGCGTTCGCTTTGCGCGCTCACTTCGATCGACGAACTCAAAGGGAGACTGACCATGCTGAACAACAACCCGACGCTCCTCCGCCGCCTCGCTGGCACCGGCCTCGCCATCGCCGTCGCTGCCGGTGGCCTCGTCCTTTCGCTCCCCGCTGCCGCCGAGCCGGGCGCCAAGGACGTCAAAACCTTCAAGATCGTTTCCGAGGGCAAGGAAGGCGGCACCTGGAAAATCACGCAGGACAAGCCGGCCGACGGCCGGCAGGTCCGCAAGGAAGTCCGCGTCATCGAACTGCGCGGCGCGGACGGCAAGAAGATGGAATGGTCCGGCAAGGACGGTGAAAGGCCGACCTGTGCCGGCACGCCGACCGAAGTGACCGCCGGCTCGCAAGCCGACGGCAAGAAGGAACAGGCCAAGATCTTCATCTGCGCCAAGAGCGGCACGTCCAAGGCCGAACAAGTCAAGCACCTGGAGGAAGCCATCGGCCGCCTGCAGGCCAACACCGACATGGATGCCGCCATCCGGGCCGACCTGGTCGCCAAGCTCCAGGGCAAGGTCGCGGAGCTGAAGGCCCAGCCGTAACGCTGGCGCGGTTCAAGCGAACATGGCAAGGGCGGCGGGTGGAGAGCCCGCCGCCCTATGCTTATGCCGAGGAAGTCGAGCCCGGCATCCGCCGCCTCCTCGCGCGCAACCCGTCGCCTTTCACCTATACCGGCACCCAGACCTATCTCGTCGGCCGTGGCGAAGAGCAGGTCGCGGTCGATCCCGGTCCCGACACCGACGATCACCTCGCCGCTATCCTCGACGCGCTGGACGGGCGGCGGCTGGTCGCCATCGCCTGCACCCACACCCACCGCGATCATTCGCCCGCCTCTCGCCGCCTGAAAGAAGCGACCGGCGCGCCGATCGTCGGCTGCGCAGCGCTCGCGCTGGAAAGCGTCGGCCCTCGCGCCGATGCCAGTTTCGACTTCGACTATGTCCCCGACCGTGTGCTCGGCGATGGCGAGGCGATCCGCTTCGGCGACGGAGAGGCACTGACGGCGGTCGCCACCCCCGGCCACACCTCTAATCACCTCTGCTTCGAATATGGCTCCGCGCTGTTCACCGGCGACCATGTCATGGGATGGTCGACCAGCGTTGTCGTGCCGCCCGATGGCGACATGGGTGCCTACATGGCCAGCCTCGACGCGTTGCGGAATCGGACAGACAAGACCTATTACCCGGCGCACGGTCCGGCGGTGACCAATCCGCAGCAGCTAGTGCGCCACATGCTGGGCCATCGCATGGCGCGCGAGAAGCAGATCCTGAAACGGCTGGGGGAGGGCGATCACAGCGTCGAACAACTCGTCGCCAGCTGCTACCCCGGCCTCGACCCGCGCCTCGTGCCCGCCGCGGGCGGTTCGGTGACCGCCCACCTGATGGACCTTCAGCGCCGCGGCCTCGTTGAGCGGGAAGGAGACACATGGCTACCGACGCCCGCCCTGTAACCGACCGCCCGCGCCTCAGCGCCCCGATTGCGCTCGCCGCCGTGCTGGCCGCGCTGCTCGTCGGCCTAGTCCTCGGCGGCGGCCTTGGCGGCATCAAGCGATTGTTCGGCGGTTCGCCGGACACCGTCGCCAGCAGCGCGCTCCAGTCGATGCGGGCGCAGAACCGGCTGGTGCCGTTCGTCGCGCGGTTCGTCTCGGTCACGTCCAGCAAGCAGGAAAGCCTCGGCGGCCTCGTCAGCTCCGAACGCACGCTGATCCTGCCCGGCGACGTGCGCTACGAACTCGACCTCGCGAAGCTCAAGGAAGGTGACGTCACCTGGGACAAGGGCAACCAGACCCTGACCGTGATGCTGCCGGAAATCGAACTCGCCGGGCCGGAAGTCGATCTCAAGGCCAGCCGCGAATATGGCGACAACGGACTGCTCGGCCGCATCACCGATGCCGAAGGCAGCCTCGACCGCGCCAACCGCGACCGCGCCGTCACTGACCTGCGCAACCAGGCCAAGGCCGACGTGCCGATGCGCCTGGCGCGCGAAGCCGGCCGCCGCGCGGTCGAACAAAGCTTCGTCATGCCGCTGCGCGCCGCCGGCTTCGCCAGCGCGAAAGTGGTCGCCCGCTATCCCACTGACGGCGACGGCAGCGCGGCCGAATATCTCGACCGTAGCCGCAGCTACAACGAGGTGCTGTCGGGCGCCCGCTAGGCTTCTCGCTCCCTGTGCAACCTGCTATATTGCCGCGCACTAGGGGGACTTCATCATGGCGACAACGGTCGACTCGATCGGCAACGCTTCCGGCGTCGGCCGCGGCTGGGCTTCGGACCAGCCGTTTTTCACGCGCTACGCGATCGCGCTCACCGCGCTGATCCTGTTCGGCTTCATCCAGTTCGAGCTGCGCGGCTTCGTCGACATCCGAAAGGTGCCCGCCTTCCTGCATCTTCACGCAGGCCTGATGGTCGCCTGGCTCGCCGTGTTCGTCAGCCAGAACCTGCTCGTGCAGAACCTGAAGGTCGCCCAGCACCGCCAGATGGGCTGGCTCGCCGCGATCCTCGCCGCGCTGGTCGCCGTAATGGCGGCCTACACCGGCTACCAGGCGATCGCGCTGCGTATCGTCCCGCCTTTCTTCACTGCAGCCTTCTTCCTCGCGCTAACGTGGAGCAGCGCGATCGGCTTTGCCTTCCTCGTCGGCACGGCGCTGATGCGCCGGACGGAGCGCCAGTTCCACCGCCGTGCGATGCTCGGCTCGTTGATCCTGATTACGGAGCCGGCGTTTGGCCGCCTGCTGCCGATGCCGCTGCTCGGCCAGGCGGCGGGGGAGACCGTGACGATGATCCTCCAGCTCGTGATGGTCGGTATCCTCGCCGCGCACGACCGGCGTACGCTCGGCCGCATCCATTCGGCGACCTTCATCATCGCCATCGTCATCCTCGCCGTCCACACGGCGATGTCGGTATTGCCGGTCATCCCGGCCTTCGCTGCTTTCGCCAACGCCATTGCGGCGGGCTGAGCGGGCTCATATCTCCCCTCGGGGCGTTATCGCCCACACAGACGGGAGAATGACGTGACGGCGACCACCACTTCGTTGAAGGGCCTCGACCTGCTGGCCGAGATCAAGCGGCTGAAGGAGGAGCGTAACGCCGTCATCCTCGCGCACTACTACCAGAAGCCGGAAATCCAGGACTTGGCGGACTTCGTCGGCGACAGCCTCGACTTGTCGCGCAAGGCCGCGGCGACCGACGCGGACCTCATCGCATTCTGCGGCGTGCGTTTCATGGCCGAGACGGCGAAGATCCTGAGCCCCGAGAAGACCGTGATCCTGCCCGACATGGACGCCGGCTGCAGCCTCGAGGACAGCTGCCCGCCCGACCAGTTCAAGGCCTTCCGCGCGGCCCACCCGGACCATATCGCGCTGACCTACATCAATTGCTCGGCGGAGGTGAAAGCGCTCTCCGACATCATCGTCACCTCGTCGAGCGCGGAGGCGATCCTCAACCAGATCCCCAAGGACCAGAAGATCATCTTCGGTCCCGACCGCCACCTCGGCGGCTACCTTGCCCGCAAGTTCGGCCGCGAAATGCTCCTCTGGCCGGGCATCTGCATCGTCCACCAGGCCTTCAGCGAGACCGAACTGCTCAAGCTCAAGGCGCAATATCCCGGCGCACCGGTCGCGGCGCACCCCGAATGCCCGCCGCACATCGTCGACCATAGCGATATGGTCGGCTCGACCAGCGCGATCCTCAAATTCGCGATCGAAAGCGACAGCCAGACGATCCTCGTCGCGACCGAACCGCACATCATCCACCAGATGGAAAAGGCCGCGCCGGAGAAGACCTTCATCGGCGTCCCGGGCGGCGACGGGAACTGCAACTGCAACATGTGCCCCTACATGGCGCTCAATACGCTGGAGAAACTCTACGTTGCGCTGCGCGATCTCGAACCGCAGATCCACATGTCGGACGAGTTGATGGACGCGGCCCGCAAACCACTCCAGCGCATGCTCGATATGGCCGGCTCGACAGTGGGGCAGGGCGACGTGGGTAGGCCCAGACTTTCGACCGACGAACTCGATGCCGGCACTGTCAGCGGGCCCGCGGTTCCGGGGGAGTAGCCTCCCTACGTCCGACTTCGACATCGCTGGGATTTATCGCCATGGTGCCGGTGCTCGGCGTTAGGGGATGGGTGATGAGCGCGAGTCAGCTGGTTGTAACCAAGGTCAGGAATCGCGAACACGGGACGATTCTCCTGAAATCGGTCGACGAAGATCTCGCTTCGAAGTTGCCCGACCTTCGCCTTCCAATCATGCCGGACGAAGCGCGCGCGGCGTTTCGGGCTATTCTCGCTTATGAAGCGCCGCCGGCCAACGGATCGCTGGTCGACCTTCTTCAGTTCGCGGAAGTCCGCGGCTATGCGGCGCACCCCTGCGATTGGATTCCAGATTACGACTGGAAATACGCCGGCGGCCATCCCCGTCTCTACCAGCCTTGGGTCGACTGGTTGTCCGAGGAAGGACTGACCAAGTTCCACCAGGGCAACACCCTCACGCCAGAGAATTTCCAGCGTTTCAGTCCCGGGCAACGCGGTGGACCGATCAAGGCGCTGATCCGCAAAGGCCGGTCCGATGATTTTGCGGAGGTAAAAGCGGTCGCCGAAGCGCAGCCCGCATCCGCGCGCGCCCTGATCGTAAATTCAATCTCTGCATGGGGTAGTTTCGACGGATGTTATCCCTGGCAGGTTCCGCTGCTCGAATATTTCGCCGCGGACAAGTCGGACAAGGTCCGGTCTATTGCGCGGGCGAGCCTGGAAAAGATGGGCTCCCTCCTCACCGAGGAAGACTATGCGCGCAAGCTCGCCAACCACATCACGATCCGTCCGGATGGTGTGGGGTATGCGGTGGCGCCGACCCCCCATACCTTCCCGTTCTTCAAGGAGTTCACTTGCGTCAGCTTCGCAGCACTGGCGAATGCGTTAGGGCTGACGCCGACCGAACTGGCCAGCCGGTCCGATCTCGACGGCCTCGGAAAGGAACTGATGGGTGTCGCTGCTGTGAGCGGCGATCCGGAATCCCGGACGATCCTGGCCAATCGCTATCTCGACAAGGGGACGGGCGGGGAAAGTCTGTCGCTGATGCTGTTCGAAGGTCTTGCCAAACCCATTCGGGCGCGCGGCCTGCAGGCCATGTTCCAATCGCCCTACATGGACAGCGTACAGGAGTATCTGGGCGCCGAGACAGGCACGCTCGACGCACCCTCCATGCGTAACTGGTCGGCTTATCAGCAGCTCGGCGAGATCGTGACGGATGAACTGAAGAAGAAGCGCCAGCTACCGGTGAACATCATATACGACCCTCTCCGCTGCCTTGGGAAAGTCGTGAACAAGGAGGTAGCGCGGCAGGTCCTGGACGAGGCGATCGGCCACGGCATGAGCCCGGATAATCCGCGCCTCACGATGCTGAAGTTCAATCTCGCGCTTTGAGGCCTAGCCGTCCCGACGCGCCGATGCCTCGACCATCCGGATATTGATCCATAGATTTTGCCATGAGTGCAATCAGGTGCGACCAACTCCGACACGTCTTGGCCTCGACAAAAACGGCCCCGGAACGCTCCGGAGCCGTCCTGTTTTGAGCCTGAACAGCGGTCGCGGGGTTAGCCGCGCTCGGGTTCGACCGGCGGCAGCGGGGCCGGTCAGCGGCCCGCAGGCGCCAGGGAAATAACTTGCCCAACTGTTGCACGCCGGTCCCATGACGTCAGTATTGCGACGAACTGTTCAAAAACCCCCTAGTGGCTGCGATTGCGTCTGTTAAATAAGCGGCAGGGGGATTGCAGATGTACTCGAATTCCGCGCGCGCACTTCTGTGCGCTGCTTGTATCATGTTTGCCGCACCGGCTCTTGCGCAGGAAAAGAGCGGCACGAAGCCCGGTTTTGCGCTGAAGCCGGGAAGCGCCAAGATCATCCTCATGCGGCCAGCGATCCGGGTCGGCGCCCAGTCTACCGGGGGCATGTTCGAACCGAACGCCGACTGGACGGCGCAGGCACGGGACAACGTCAGACAGGCCTTGCGCGCCGTGCAGAACAAGCTCGGCAACCGCGTGGTCGATTTCGACGAGGGTGTGACGGGCGAGGGACCTGTCGCGGCCCAATATTCGAACCTGTTCGGCGTCGTTGCCGACTCGGTCATCGAATACCAGTTCTTCGTCGGCAACCGGCTGGAAACCAAGAAGCGAAAGGGCACCTTCGAATGGGGTGTGGGGCCGTCGATCGGCAAGCTCCGCTCGCTCGGCGACGCCGATTACGCGCTCTTCATCAACACCAACGACGCCTATGGTTCGACCGGCCGCAAGATGCTGCAGATCGCCGCCGCGCTCGGCGGTGTCGGCGTGACGTCCGGCATGCACGCCGGTTACGCCGGCCTCGTCGATCTCAAAACCGGCGAACTCGTCTGGCTCAATGCCGACCGGCAGATGGGCGGGGATGTCCGCACGGCCGAAGGCGCCGCCAAGCGGGTGTCGCAGCTACTGGAGGACTTTCCCGGCACGGCGGTGAGGAACTAATGCCTGCCGCCTGGCTGACTGCACTGGCGCTGGCCGGCGCGACGCCCACGGCGCTCCCCCCGTATACGCCGGCCTACGAGCCGACGTCGGTCGACGAGCGCGGGTTGTGGATGGAGGCCGATGAGGACGAGCGGATCCTGCGAGATTCGCCGCTCCTGGTCCGCGACGAGGCGCTGCGCGGATACGTGAAGAGCGTCCTATGTCGCACCGTCGGCGAAGATCGCTGCAAGGGAGTGCGCATCTACATCGTCGAAGTGCCGGCCTTCAATGCGAGCATGATGCCCAACGGCACCATGCGCGTCTTCACCGGTTTGCTGCTCCGCGTCCGTTCGGAGGCGGAGCTTGCTTCGGTACTAGGTCACGAGTTCGCACATTTCGAACTCCGGCACGGCTTGAAAGATTTCAAGCACGCGCGGACTGCCACTGACATCATGGCATGGGTCTCGGTTCTCGGCGGCCTTTCTGGCACCAACACCGACATGACTCAATTCGCGCTGTTAGGGAGCATCTTCCATTTCAGTCGTGAACAGGAGCAGGAGGCAGATCTCCTCGGCCTGAAGTATTTGACGGCCTCGCCATACCCAGCGGCTTCGGCAGCCAACGTTTGGACCAATCTGATGGCCGAAGAAGATGCCACGAAGGCAGGGCGTAACCGCAAGTCGCGCCATCCCTACACTGCGGGATTTTTCGCGACACATCCGACCGAGCGCACCCGTGCTGCCTATCTCACGACTGCGGCGCTCGCCGTGAATGATCCGGGCGATGCCCGTGTCGCGTCGTATCGCGAGGCACTGGCGGGCGAGATGCCCAAGCTTTTGGCCGCGCAGATCAAGCTCAACGATTTCGGCGGGTCGGATTACCTGATCGGCGAAATGGCAAGGTCGATCGGCTGGACGAAGGACCTTCTATTCGCCCGCGCCGAACTCTACCGCGACCGCGGCAATCCGCGCGACCTCGAAACAGCGGCGACGCTATACCAGTCGGCACTCGATGCCGGCCTGGCCGCGCCGACCGCCT
Organism: Pseudomonadota bacterium; assembly: GCA_023391375.1. GTDB lineage: Bacteria > Pseudomonadota > Alphaproteobacteria > Sphingomonadales > Sphingomonadaceae > Sphingomicrobium. The sequence continues at coordinate 128,255 of JAEWBB010000024.1, forward strand.
ATCGCGGCCTCGGCCTGTCCCTGATGCGCTCGGGCCGCTCGACCGACGGCGCGGCCGCACTTCGCCGTTATCTCGAACAATCGCCGGGCGCGGCCGATGCCTCGGCCATTAGGATGCTGATCCCATGAAGGTGCCTTTCATGCGTGGAATGAAAATTACTCTCGTCGCTCTTGTCCTCACCGCCTCGGCGCCGGCGCTCGCCCATACTCTGGTCAGCCCGGGGCCGACCGCGAAGATCGCCAAGTCGACCATGTCGGCCGTTCCGGACAGTGAATGGAACCGGCTGCGCGAACGCGGTGGCAAGAACGTGGAAGTCTGGACGGTCGACGGCGACGGCCTCAACAAGCTGATGTTCTTCGGCGGCGTACCGTCGGGGAAGACCATCGTCCGCGAGGAAGACAAGCGCGACAAGCCGCTGCCGACGGTCTCGGCGACCATGTTGCTTACGGACGTGCCGACGCTGCTGGAGCAGACCTATCGCGCCCAGTTCAACGTCAACCGCATGTCGGTCGACAAGCAGGAAGCCACCGAACTCGGCGGTCACAAAGCGATCCGTTTCGCCTACAGCTTCGTGCGCCAGGACGATGAAGTCGAACGCCGCGGTGAAGCGGTTGCGACGTTGGCCGGCGGCCGCCTCTTCATGGTGCTGTTCGAAGCGCCATCGCTTTATTATTTCGACCGCGATGTAGATCGCTACCGACGCCTCGTCTCTACCGTGAAATTTTAGTCAAGGCTGTCGCGCCGCCACATCGACAATTCCCGTCTCCGGATGATGCCTGTCGAGGTGGTTGCGGATGATCTTGAGGTTGCGCGAGTTCGAGCGGAAGAAGAAATCCGGGATCGCGCCGATCCACGGGATCAGGCCGAGCACGAAGTCGGTGCCGACATTGCCGGCCATCCGCCCCATCTGCCATTTCGACATGCCGAGGTTGCGCGCTTCCCAGATCATGTAGCTGCCGAGCGCCGCGCCGGCGACGCCGCCGACGCCGGGAATGATGTCGAGGAGCACGTCGAGCCCGAACTTGCGGTTGGTGCCGGGCAGCGTGATGCTCCGCTCGAGCAGGTGCTCCAGCGCCTCGACCCGCTTGCGTACCGCGAGCGGGTGCGACGACAGCGCGTCCTCGCGGCTGATCATCGGGCGGCCCCCGACGCGGTGGTCAGGGCCAGCAAGCTGTGGCGCGCGTAGCGGTTGGTGGTGAAGCCGGGCACGGTGCGGGAAACGAGCGACCAGCGGATCGGTGCCGCGATCGGCATGAAAAGCGCGCCGCCGTCGACTTTCTGCGCCGCGAGCGCGAGCAGGCCGGCGCGCGCTTCCGGCAGCAAGGTGGTGCGCGCATCCTCGGTCAGCCGGTCGATCTCCTCGTCGCACACCGGCGCGGTGTCGCAGCGGAAACGGCGAACGAACCATGCCGCGGAATCGGACGGCGCGACCTCGTCGACGAAGCGGAAGTCGGCGCCCTTCTCGGACTTTGCCCGCTCCACCGCCAGCCCCAGCGCCCCCCAGTCGAGCGCGATGCGGGCGACGATCATGTCGCCGCCTGGTCCTTCCGGTGCCCACAGCGTGACTTTGGGCAGCGTGCCGTCCTTCGACTTGGGCAGAGAGGGGGCGAGCCGCGCCTTGAGCGTCGCGCGGCGGTCGGCCGCCGGGACCGCTAGCCAGTCGGGCTGGACCGGTGCCGCAATGCCGTTGAGCCCGGCCTCGAGCAGCGTCGCGCGCGGTCCCAGGTTGGGCACGTCGAGCGCCGCGATCAGCGCCTGCCGGTCGATCGCCTGGTCGAGCACGACGCGGACGTCGGCGGAATCGGTGAACGCGGTCTTCTTCGCCGGCATGATGCCGAACAGGCCGGCGGCGGGGTCGAACTGCAGCGTGCCGCGGGGCAAGGCCGCGTTGCGCGCCAGCGGCAGGTCGGCGACCGTCCCTCCCAGCACCAGCGCCGCGTGCGACGCCTTGAAGGCGGCGATCGCCTTGGCCGCCGGCAGGACCGACAGCCGCACTTCCTCGCTTGATCCGGGCTCGCCATCGAAGCCCGGTGCGCGATGGACGAGGCGCATCGCGTCCTCGTCGTGCGATTCCACCGTGAACGGCCCGCTCCCCGTGCCTTCGTGGATCAGCGCGAACTCCGGCTGGGCGAGGAGGGTGAGGAGGTTGGGGCGCGGCGCCTTGAGTCGGATTTCGATGACCCGGTCGGTCATCGCCACCACCTCGTCGATCGCCCCGCCCGCATCACGCACCGGGCCGGCGTTAGGCGCTTTCAACTGGCGGGTCAGCAGGCGCGCGACGTCACGGGCGCGGATCGGCTTGCCGTCGGGCCATTCGCCGCTCTGCAATCGGAAGATATAGCTCAGACCGTCGTCGCTGACGTTCCAGCGTTCGGCGAGACCGGATTCGATCTGCGCATTGGCGTCCAGCCGGACCAGCCCCTGTGCCGTCGCGCTACGCAGCACGGCTGCCGCCGCGTCGGTTGGAATGCTGTCTCCGTCGGCGAGCGCCGGCGCCTTGTCGCCGATCACGACCACCATCGGCGCGCCGGCGTCCTTGTCGCGGCATCCGGCCACGACGAGCAGGCTGGCGGCGATCAGGAGGAGGGGGAGGGGGCGGCCCATCGCGGCCCAAGGTAGCCGACAACGCCGGTTCATCAACTACTGGATATTCGGGTACTGGATATTCGGGCGGCACTGTTTTACTGGACTAATCCACTTCGGCGCGGGCGGGCATTGGACGACCATCACGGCATCTGGCAGCGGGACGGCAAGGATATCGAGCATTTGCCCAATCCGCTGGCGCCGCCGCCCGCGGTCCCGGCACCTCCCGCACCCCCGCTCCGCTCGCGCCGCCGGCAAATCCTCAAATGGGGCGCGCTCGGCTTCGCCGCGTTGCTGCTGGTCACCCTCATCTGGCTCATCGTCAGCGCACCGCTTGGCCGCGCGCTCGAACCGCTCGACGAACCGGCGATGCTGCTGGTCAGCGCGGAAGGCCGGCCGATCGCCCGCCGCGGCGCAATGAAGGAGGCGCCGGTCGAGATCGCCAAGCTCGACCCGCTGACACCAGCGGCCTTCATCGCCATCGAGGACAAGCGCTTCCGCTCGCACTGGGGCGTCGACATGCACGCCATCGGCCGGGCGCTGGTCACCAACGTCCGCGCTGGCGGCGTACGTCAGGGCGGATCAACGCTGACCCAGCAGCTGGCCAAGACCAGTTTCCTCTCCTCCGACCGCAGCCTCAAACGCAAGGCGCAGGAGGTGATCATCGCCTTCTGGCTCGAGGGCTGGCTGACCAAGGACGAAATCCTCTCACGCTACCTATCCAGCGTCTATTTCGGCGACGGCGTTTACGGCCTGCGCGCCGCCGCCCGCCATTACTTCGATCGCGAGCCCGAGAAACTCACGCTGGCCCAGTCGGCGATGCTGGCGGGAATGGTCCAGGCGCCCTCGCGCCTCGCGCCGACCAAGCATCTCGCCGCCGCGCAGAAGCGGAGCCGTCTGGTACTCCAACTGATGGCCGACCAAGGCGTCATCACCGCATCGCGGGCGCGCGCGACCAACTCGGCGCGCGTCACCGGCAACGACGATGCGGTGCCCACCGGCACCTATTTCGCCGACTGGGTCGCACCGAGCGCGGAACAGGCGTTTGCTGCCGACTATGGCCGCGTCACCGTGCCGACGACGCTCGACGCCGACCTCCAGAAGGCGGCGGTGCGCGCCGTCGCCCGCGCCGGCATCGGCGGAGCGCAGGCGGCGCTGGTCGCGATGCGGCCTGACGGGCGGGTCGTCGCGATGGTCGGCGGCAAGAGCTACGCCGACAGCCCGTTCAATCGCGCGGTGCAGGCCCGCCGCCAGCCGGGTAGTGCGTTCAAGCTGTTCGTCTACCTCGCCGCAATGCGCGCCGGCTACACGCCCGACAGCATGATCGACGATTCCCCCGTCAGCATCGACGGTTGGAGCCCGAAGAACAGCGACGGCGTCTACCGCGGCCAGATCAGCCTGCGCGAAGCATTCGCCCGCTCATCCAACGCCGCCACCGTCCGCCTCTCGGAGCAGGTCGGCCGCCGGAACGTGATCCGCGCCGCGCGCGACCTCGGCATCACCGCCCCGCTGGCCGACGCGCCCAGCCTGGCGCTCGGCACCTCGACGGTGAACCTCGTAGAGCTCACCCAAGCCTACGCCGCGCTCGCGTCGGGCGCCTACCCGGTCAAGGCGCACGGGCTGCTGCCGATCACGGGGGACGACGACAGCCTTGTCGGCTGGTTCGTCCCCGGCGGCCGGCTCGATGCCCGCCGCGACTGGGCGCCGATGCTCGACCTGCTGTGGAGCGCGGCGAACGAAGGCACCGGCCGTCGCGCCGCGCTTGGCGGCTTCGACACGTTCGGTAAGACGGGCACCACCCAGGACAACCGCGACGCGATCTTCGTCGGCTTCGCCGGCAACCTGGTGGTCGGCGTGTGGGTCGGGCGCGACGACAACCAGTCGCTCGGCAAGATCAGCGGCGGCACGACCCCGGCGAAGATCTGGCGCAACTTCATGGGCTCGGCGATGGCGGTCGACCGCGACTCGCGGCATTCGCCGGTGATGCCGTTCCGTCGCCCCGCGCCGGTTCGCCGCGAAAGCCCCGTGCCCGATGAATGGCGCGAGGGAATCTTCGACGCCATCGGCAAGGCGGTCCAGGATCTCCTCAACCAGCGCTAAGAAAATTTCACAATTAATGCGCCGGTAAGCCGCGGCTTTAAGACTTTGACAACGATCTTCGCCGTACATCGTCTCCAACCGGTCTTCCGAAAGAGGGTCGGGGATGTGGACCAAAGGAGACCAGACATGGCGAAATTTCTCAAGCTGATCCGTAACAACAAGGGTGCGACCGCGATCGAATACGGCCTGATTGCCGCTCTGATTGCCGTCGCCGCCATCGGCGCGATGAAGGGCATCGGCACCAAGCTGAGCTCGACCTTCACGAACGTTTCGGGCCAGCTGATCTAACGATCAGAACCCGGCTAAGGAGATCAGGAATGGCTAAGTTTCTTAAGCTGATCCGCAACAACAAGGGTGCGACTGCGATCGAATACGGCCTCATCGCCGCTCTGATTGCCGTCGCTGCCATTGGCGCGATGAAGGGCATCGGCACCAAGCTGAGCTCGACCTTCACCAACGTTTCGGGTGAACTGATCTAACCACGGCTGGATCACTGTAAAAAGGGAGGCGGCGTCGAAAGACGTCGCCTCTTTTTGTGCGTGACTGCTTGGCCACACCGAACGTTAAATGTCGGTTTGCAGACACTTTCGCTACAATCGTGCGTTCTCGAAGTCCCCAGATTGAAAAGTTGGACCGTATGGACCGCGAGCAGATTGCCGAGAAGATGCGAAGCCGGATCACGCTTTGCCGCAATCTCGCCGACACCACCCACGACCCGGAAACGGCCAAGGCGCTGCGTCAGATCGCGGACGAAGGCCAGCGGGACCTGGACCGGCTGCTGCGTGAGGACGACGCGGACTGAACGCTGCTATTCGGCATCGACCCGCAACAAGGGAGCGGGCCGACTTCCCACATGGTCGAGCCGCTCGACATAGGCGCGCCACCAATGGTGAACGTCTTCCCGCCCGATTCCCTCGAACAGCGCGCTCCACCGGTCGATCCGTTCCGCCTTTTCCATCGTCAGCGCCTCGAGGATCCGGTCGCTGATGTCGTCGCGGCTGTAGGGATTGACGATCAGCGCCCGCTTCATACGCTCGGCGGCCCCGGCGAACTGCGACAGGATGAGAACACCGGGATCGTCCGGGTCCTGCGCCGCGACGAATTCCTTGGCCACGAGGTTCATGCCATCGCGCAGGGGGGTGACCAGCCCGACATCGGCCGCGCGGAAGATGCCGGCCAGCCCGGCGCGCGGGTAGCCCTGGTTCACATAGCGGATCGGGCTCCAGTCGACGTGGGCGAACTGGCCGTTGATCCGCCCCGATAACTGGTCGAGCTCCTCGCGGATGTGGGCGTAGGTGTGCACTTCGCCACGTGAAGGCGGAGCGATCTGCAGCAGGTCGACCTGGTGCCGGAATTGCGGGTGCTCTTCGAGGAACCGGCGGAACCCGTTGAACCGCTCGATCAGGCCCTTCGAATAGTCGAGCCGGTCCACCCCGACGATGCACGACCTCCCGCGCAGGCTGTCCTTCAGCGTCGCGAAGGCCTGCCGCGCGTCGGCATGGTCGACAAGGCCGGTGAATTCGCGCTGATCGATGCCGACCGGGAACACGCCCGTCTCGACCCTTCGCCCTTCGAACATCACAGTCCCGTGCGCGTCGACCGCCAGGTCCAGTTCGTGGGTCACATAATGGTGGAAGCTTTCCCGCCACTCCTCGGTCTGGAAGCCGACGAGATCATAGGCGAGGAGCGATTCCACCAACCGCCGGTGGAAGGGGAGGGCGGTCAACAGCCGCATTGGCGGCCAAGGGATATGGAGGAAGAAACCGAGCCGGTTCTTCAGCCCCTGCCGCCGCAGCCGCTGGCCCAGCGGGACCAAGTGGTAATCGTGGACCCAGATGAGGTCGTCGACGCGGATTAGCGGTGCCAGTGTCTGGGCGAAGCGGTCGTTGACCCGCTCGTATCCACGCCCGAAGTGCCGGTCGAACTCGGCCAGGTCGATCCGGTAATGGAATAGCGGCCACAGGCTGCGGTTGGCGTAGCCGTTGTAATATTCGTCGACGTCCTGGTCCTCGAGGTCGATCGTCGCGACCGTCACCCCGTCCTCGGTCCGGGTCGCGATGGTCCCGTCAAAGGTCGGCGTCGAATGGCCGGACCAGCCGAACCACAACCCCTCGGACTGTCGAAGCGCCGCCTGAAGAGCCACCGCCAATCCGCCTTGCGACGCGTCGTTGCCGCGTGCCTTGGGCACGCTGACCCGGTTAGAGACGATGACCAGACGGCTCACCGGATCGTGCTCCACGGCCGCGACAGCAGGCCCGCGCAATTGATTAGCCCGACCAGCGAATAGGTTTGCGGATAATTGCCCCACAATTCGCCGGTTTCGAAATCCGTGTCTTCCGACAGCAGGCCGGCTGGCGTCAGTCGTTCCAGCATCCGCTCATACAGCGCCCGCGCTTCGTCGGTCCGGCCTGTCAGGTGCAGCGCCTCGATCAGCCAGAAGGTGCAGAAGTTGAACGCCGTGACCGGCAGGCCGAAGTCGTCCTCGGTGTCGTAACGCAGCATATGCTCGCCGCGCCGGAGGCCCTTTTCCACCGCCTCCAGCGTTCGCCGAAAGCGCGGATCGCCGGCCTCGACGAAATGCAGGTCGAGCAGCTGGATCAGGCTCGCGTCCAGTTCGTCGCCCTCGAACGTCGCGCCGAACCGGTCTTCGCCCTCCACCCATGACCGCCGTTCGATTTCGCGCCGCAACCGCTGCGCCGCCTCAGCCCAGAAGTCGGCCCGGTCGTCGAGGCCCAGCCGGCTCGCGATCATCGCCAGCCGGTCACACGCCGCCCAACACATCACTGCGCTGTAGGTGTGGACGTGGGTCCTCCCGCGCAGCTCCCACAGGCCGGCATCGGGCTGGTCGAAGCTATCGAGCGCCTGCCGACCGACCTCTTCCAGCTGGGCGAAATCGTCGGCATTGGCCATGCGGAACAACCGCTGGTCGAAGAAGGCTTGGGCACAGGACAGCACGATCTGCCCGTAGGCATCGTGCTGTACTTGTGTGTAGGCGGCGTTGCCGACCCGTACCGGCCCGTGCCCGCGATAGCCTTCGAGTTTGGGCGCGGTCCGCTCGTCGAGCCGGGTGCCGCCGTCGACCGCATAAAGCGGCTGGATCTTCCCGCCCGGCGCGGCGTCGATGATGTTGCGCAAGTAGGTGAGGTATTTCTCGAGCACGTCGAGCGCGCCTAGCCGGTTGAGCGCCTGCACGGTGTAATAGGCGTCCCGGATCCAGCAGAAACGGTAGTCCCAGTTTCGCTCCGACCCGATATGTTCGGGGATCGAGGTGGTCAGCGCGGCGACAATCGCGCCGCTGTCCTCGTGCTGGCACAGCTTGAGGGTGATGGCAGAGCGGATCACCACTTCCTGCCATTCCAGCGGGATGGCGAGGCCGCGCACCCAGCCGCGCCAGTGGTGGCGCGTCTCGTGCAGCATGCGCGCCACTTCCTGCTCTACATTGCCGGTGAACGGCTCGTCCGGACCGAGGAACATGTGGATCGACCGCTCCAGCCGGAACGGCTGCCCGTCGAGCATCCGGCCGATTGGCGCATCGGTGGTCAGCCGCAGCGGCTGGGGCTCGAGCAGGAAACGGATGTGGTTGGTGCCGTTGGTGCGCGCGGCATCCTGCGCGCCGTAATCCGACGTTGGGTTTAGCGCGACGCGCACCCGTGGGCTGCCCGATACGGGCCTCACGATGCGCAGGAAGGCGACCGGCCGGTACATCCGCCCGCGCCGCTCGAACCGCGGACAAAAGTCGATCACGTCGACCGACCCACCGCGCGCGTCGACTAGCCGGGTGACGAGGATCGGCGCGTTCTTGAGGTAGGATGGGTAAGCGTCGACCTGATCTTCCAGGCTGATGCGCCATTCCCCTGCGGGAAGCCGGAATTCATCGCCGCGCTCGCTGTCGCGCGACGGGTTCAGCAAGGAACAGAATAACGGGTCGCCGTCGACCTGTGGCTGGCATCCCCACACCATTCCGGCCGCGCTGTCGACGAGCGCGTTGACCTGGCAATTGCCGATCGGCCAGAGATTCAGGTTACTCACACCAACTCCTTCAACCAGCAGTGAACATCGGACACAGATTCCAGCCCGAATCTCGCGTTGGTTTCCCGCGCGGGGCCGACGAGGACCGAGGTCCCGCCCAAGGAATTGACCGCCTCGAAAGCCGCCTCGTCAGTCAGGTCGTCGCCGACCATCACAGGACGCCCGAAGGCGAACGGTCGTTCCGCCATGAAAAGGCGGAGGACATCGCCCTTGTTCGGCCCGGGCAGGCGAAGCTCGCCGACCATCGCGCCGGGCTGCATCATCATGCCGTGCGTGTTGGCGATGGCTTGCAGGGCGCGGATCACGCCGGGACCCGCCTCGGGGCGCTCCCGAAAATGGACAGCGATTCCCAGCGGCTTGGCTTCGAACACCAGCTCCTCGCTCTCGGCGAAGGCTTTTGCCTCGGCAATTGCCGCCGCCACTTCGGAGCCGGGTTCGCCCGGTCCGCTCTTGCCGCTGGCACTGCGCCGTTCCAGCCCGTGCGAGCCCGATGCCGGCAGCTCCGGCAGGCCGAGGTGGTCAGTTAGATCGTCGAGCGAGCGACCGCTGATCACCGCGAGCCGGCCATCGAGCCGGATGGCGACCTGCTCGATCAGCTTACGCAGCGCGTCATCGACCTCGATCGCGTCGGGGCGGCCGGCAAACTCGACCAGCGTCCCGTCGAGGTCGAGGAAAAGCGAGGCGCTGCGGTCGAGCGCGGGCGGTTGTGGTAGGGGCCCCATGCCACGCCATCGCGCGGGCGGCCAATTGGTTCCGTCAGGGAACCGCTCCGTGCGCCCCATGGTTCAGCAGGCACGTCCACTCCATCGCGGGAGAATCATGTTGCGTATCGCCCAGATCGCGCCGCTGGCCGAAGCCGTGCCGCCTAAGCTCTATGGTGGCACCGAACGGGTCATCTGGTGGCTGACCGAAGCCCTCGTCGCCCAGGGTCACGACGTTACGCTCTACGCGAGTGGCGACAGCAAGACTTCGGCCCGCCTCATCCCGTGCGCCCCGCAAGGCCTGCGCCTCGCCGGTATCGACAACCACCTCGCGTCGACCGTGGCGATGGCCGACCGCGTCCTGTCCGACGTCGATCAGTACGACATCGTCCATTTCCACATCGATTTCGTTCAGTTCCCGCTGTTTAAGTCGCTCGCCGACCGCTGCTTCACGACGCTCCACGGACGCCTCGATCTTCCCGACTTCAAGCCCGGTTTCGACGCTTTCCCGGAGATGAAGCTGGTCAGTATCTCGGACGACCAGCGCCGCCCGCTGCCCGACGCCAACTGGGCCGGCACCGTCTATCACGGGCTGCCCAGCGACCTGATCGACTTCGGCCGGGGTGAGGGCGGCTATCTCGCCTTCCTCGGCCGGATTTCGCCCGAAAAGCGTCCGGACCGCGCGATCGAGATCGCGACACGCGCCGGGCTGCCGCTCAAGATGGCGGCCAAGGTCGACAACGCCGACCGCCGCTACTTCGAGGAAGTGATCGCGCCGCTGCTCGACAACCCGCTGGTCGAATTCGTCGGAGAGATCGCCGATCACCAGAAATCCGAATTCCTCGGCAACGCGCGCGCCCTGCTGTTCCCGATCGACTGGCCCGAACCGTTCGGCCTGGTGATGATCGAGGCCATGGCCGCGGGCACGCCGACCATCGCCTGGAAAGCCGGCTCGACGCTGGAGGTGATGAGCGACTGTCGCAGCGGCGCCCTGGTCGATAGCATCGACGACGCGGTGGCGGCGGTGAAGGCGCTGGGCAGCGTCGACCGCACTGCCGTCCGCGCCTGCTTCGAGGAGCATTTCACCGCCGATCGCATGGCCCGCGACTATGTCCGGCTGTTCGAGCGCGCGCTCGAGGCCGGACCGGCCAACGACCGCACTTCCTTCCTTCTTGCCGGATAATCATGGCTACCAACGTCCATTCGCTCGACCCGCAAGCCGCCAATGACGCGGTGCCGCAGGGTAAATATCATATCGAGGCCACGGAATCGCTCGTCGAGCGGACGCTTCGCTCGCTCAAGCACAACGATTTGTTTGCGGTGTTCGACCAGCAGGGCAATTGCAACGGCGGCGCGGATGGGCCCGACGGCCTGTTCTACAAGGATACGCGCTTCCTCTCGAAGCTGATGCTCGGCCTTGGCGGCGTGGTGCCGCTGCAACTCGGGTCGGTGCTGCTCGACGACAATGGCGCGATGGTCGTCGACCTCACCAACGCCGACCTCCATTCGAATTCTGGCCGCGTCTGGCTGCAGCGCGACACCGTCCATTTGTCGCGGTTCAAGTTCCTCGAAAGCGATGCCGCGTTCGAACGGATCCGGCTGCGCGCCTACAACCCGATCGGCCAGCCGGTACCGCTCGAGCTCAATTTCGACGCCGACTTCGCCGACCTGTTCGAAGTCCGCGGCCAGCACCGCGCCGCGCGCGGTGAGCGAACTGTCAAGGTCGTCGGCAACGACCGGGTGCAGTTCGATTATGTCGGGCTCGACAAGGTGCACCGCCGCACCACCTTGATTTTCGAACCTGCGCCGGACGTGATCGGCGAAACCGGCGCCCGCTGGGACATCGACCTCGACGATTGCGGCGAACAGTCGGTGGTGGTGAAGACCTGCTGCGCGATCGACGGCGAGGGACGCGAATGCCCGCCGATCGCCAAGGCCTTCCGCGACAGCCGCGGCGGCCATTCGCGCATCGTCCGCAAGCGCACCCGGCTGCGCAGCTCCAACCCGCAATTCAACGCCATCATCTCTCGCGCCTGGTCCGACCTCGACATGCTGGTCACCGACACGCCGACCGGCCCGTATCCCTATGCCGGCGTGCCCTGGTATAGCACCATTTTCGGCCGCGACGGGATCATCACGGCGATGCAAACGCTGTGGTGCGCGCCCGGCCTCGCGCAGGGCGTGCTCAAGACGCTCGCTGCACTGCAGGCCACGGAAGTCGATCCGGTGGCCGATGCGGAGCCGGGCAAGATCCTCCACGAAATGCGCGGCGGGGAAATGGCCGCGCTCGGCGAGGTCCCGTTCAAGCGCTACTACGGCACCGTCGACGCCACGCCGTTATTCGTCATGCTGGCCGGCCGCTACGCCCGCCGCACCGGCGACCTCGATACGGTCCGTTCCATCTGGCCCAACATCAAGGCCGCCCTGAAGTGGATGGACGATTACGGCGACCTCGATGGCGACGGGCTGATCGAATACGCCCGCCAGACCGACAAGGGCCTGTCGAACCAGGGTTGGAAGGACAGCGCCGACAGCATTTTCCACAAGGACGGGCGGCTGGCTCACGGCCCGATCGCTCTGTCTGAAGTCCAGGGCTATGCCTTCGCCGCACGGCAGGGCGCGGCCGACATCGCCGAAGCCTTGGGCGATGACGCGATGGCGGCCGAGCAGCGGGCCAAGGCCGAGCAGTTGCGCGGCCTGTTCGAAGAGCTGTTCTGGCTCGAGGACGAGCAATTCTATGCCATCGCCCTCGACGGCGAAAAGCGCCCTTGCCGGGTGCTGTCGTCCAACGCCGGTCACTGCCTGTTCGCCGGCATCGCCGCGCCCGACCGTGCGCGCAAGGTCGGCCAGACGCTCCTGTCCGGCAAGTTCTTCTCCGGCTGGGGCGTGCGGACGATCGCCGCGGGCGAGGCGCGGTTCAACCCGATGAGCTATCACAATGGCTCGGTCTGGCCGCACGACAACGCGCTGATCGCGCTCGGCCTCGCGCGATACGGATTGAAGAAGGAAGTGGCGACGCTGCTCGGCGGGATGTTCGATGCCGCGATCTACGACGACTTGCGGCGCCTGCCGGAACTGTTCTGCGGCTTTTCGCGCCGCCGCCGCTGCGCGCCGACCTCCTATCCGGTCGCCTGTTCGCCGCAAGCGTGGGCCGCCGCGACGCCGTTTGCGCTGATCGAGGCCGCGCTCGGCCTCGACATCGACCACCGCTCCGCCAGCCTCGAACTCGACCGGCCGGTGCTCCCGGCGCTGCTCGACGATCTCGCGATTTCAAACCTGGCAGTGGGTGAGGCGACGCTGGCGCTGGGCATTGCCCGAAGCCGCGACGACGTCACCACTGCGGTCACCGACCGCCGCGGCGAGGCCACCGTCAGCATCACAAAGTGATTGGCCGCGCCAACAAAAAAGCCCGCCGATAGGCGGGCTTCAAAGGACGGATGGTGGAGCCGAGGGGGATCGAACCCCTGACCTTCGCAATGCCATTGCGACGCTCTCCCAGCTGAGCTACGGCCCCAATCCGACCGCGCCTTTAGGGGCGATTTTCCCGTCCTTCAACGGGAAAATGCCCCCCGAACGCGATTAATTCTCTTCGTCGTCGTCGCTCTTGCCGACACCCAGGTCATCGTCGTCGGTCGCAAGGTCGACTTCGTCGTCGGCGCTGGGCTCTTCGTCCTCGTCGATCGCCAGATCGTCGTCTTCATCCGACGTGCTGTTGTCCTTCTTGGCCTTCTCGCTCGGCGCGGCCTCGAACGGCAGCGGCTGCTTCGACTTGAGCACCGGCTCCGGCAGGAAGGTGGTGCCGCATTCGATGCAGGTCACCGGGTTCTCTTCGCCCAGGTCGTAGAAGCGCGTCGCGCACTTCGGACAGGTGCGCTTGTGGCCCCATTCGGGTTTGACCATCGGTCTGTCTCCAATATATTCTTTGCGCGAGCGGGCAGGGCGCCAGCCGCGAAATCGGGCGCGCCTTGCCATAGCCCCGCCGCCCTGTCAAAGCCGCCGCCATGCCCGACACCGCCGCTCCCCTCGTCATCGCCGTCGACGGCCCCGCGGCCAGCGGCAAGGGTACCATCGCCCGCGCCCTCAGCCAGCATTTCGGCCTGCCCCACATGGACACCGGCGCGCTCTACCGCAGCGTAGCCCTCTCCCTGTTCCGCTTTGGCGGCGATCCCGGCAACGCGTTTGAGGCCGCCCGCGCTGCCCACGACCTCGACAAGATCGACCCCACCGACGCCGAACTGCGCTCTGAAGTCGTCGGCGGCATCGCCAGTCGCATCGCCGCCTATCCGGAGGTCCGCGCCGCCCTCCTCGACAAGCAGCGCGCCTTCGCCGCCCAGGCGGACGGCGCCGTCCTCGACGGCCGTGACGTGGGCACCGTCATCGCCCCCGATGCCACGGTGAAGCTGTTCGTCACCGCCAGCGCCGAAGTCCGCGCCACCCGCCGCCTCAAGGAACTCGAAGGCCGCGGCATGCCCGCGCACATCGACGAGATTTTCGCAGACATTCGCGCCCGCGACGATCGCGACGAACACCGCGAAGCCGCCCCGCTCACCCGTGCTCCCGACGCCCTACTCCTCGACACCAGTGAGATGACCGCCGACGAAGCCGTCGCCGGAGCCATCCGCCTTGTCGAAAGCGCGCTGGCGACCGCCTGAGCGCCAGCTTGCCCTTCTGCCCTCTATAGAGTAGAGGCGCGCCCGTCCGGACGGCTCTGCCCGTCGGTGGATGTCGGCATCGGCAGCACCATTGGGGCCAGGTTGAGCATCCGCTCCCGGCCTGCACTGTGCGCTTCCCTGCTTTCGGCCACCGGGCTCCAGGTCGGCTAGGATGCTCCCCGTCATGGTGTCGGGGGGCGGATTGGCAAAGTCCGCCAGAGGGAAAGCCGACCGTGGTGGTCCGGCTGGCGGCCAGCGCTTAAAACGTGAAAGAACACAAACACATGGCCAGCACGGCATTTCCGAGCCGCGACGATTTCGCGGCGATGCTCAATGAATCCCTGGGTGGCGAAAACGAGGCTTTCGAAGGCCGCGTCGTCAAGGGCACCGTCACCGCGATCGAAAACGACCTCGCCGTCATCGACGTCGGCCTGAAGTCGGAAGGCCGCGTGGCGCTTCGCGAATTCGCGGCGCCGGGCCAGAAGGCGGACCTCAAGGTCGGCGACGAAGTCGAAGTCTATGTCGACCGCGTCGAGAACGCCTCGGGCGAAGCGATGCTCAGCCGCGACCGCGCCCGCCGCGAAGCCGCCTGGGACAAGCTCGAGGGCGAATATGACGCCGGCAACCGCGTCGACGGCGTGATCTTCGGCCGCGTCAAGGGCGGCTTCACCGTCGACCTCGGCGGCGCCGTGGCCTTCCTGCCCGGTTCGCAGGTCGACATCCGTCCGGTCCGCGACGTCCAGCCGCTGATGGACATCGCCCAGCCGTTCCAGATCCTCAAGATGGACCGCCGCCGGGGCAACATCGTCGTGTCGCGCCGCGCGATCCTCGAGGAAACCCGCGCCGAACAGCGTTCGGGCCTGATCCAGACCCTGACCGAAGGCCAGGTGATCGAGGGCGTCGTCAAGAATATCACCGACTACGGTGCGTTCGTCGACCTCGGCGGCATCGACGGCCTGCTGCACGTCACCGACATCAGCTACAAGCGCGTCAATCACCCCTCGGAAGTCATCAACATCGGTGACACGGTGAAGGTGCAGATCGTCCGCATCAACAAGGATACGCAGCGCATCAGCCTCGGCATGAAGCAGCTCGAAGCGGATCCGTGGGAAGGTGCCGCCGCCAAGTATCCGGTCGACGGCACGTTCACCGGCCGCGTCACGAACATCACCGAATATGGTGCGTTCGTCGAGCTGGAGCCGGGCATCGAAGGCCTCGTCCATGTCTCGGAAATGAGCTGGACCAAGAAGAACGTCCATCCGGGCAAGATCGTCTCGACCTCGCAGGAAGTCGAAGTCAAGGTGCTCGAGGTCGACCAGGAAAAGCGTCGCATCTCCTTGGGTCTCAAGCAGGCCCAGGCCAATCCGTGGACCGATTTCGCGGACAAGCACCCGGTCGGATCGACCGTCGAGGGCGAAGTCAAGAATTCGACCGAGTTCGGCCTGTTCATCGGCCTTCCGGGCGACGTCGACGGCATGGTCCACATGTCGGACATCGCCTGGGGCGTGTCGGGTGAAGAAGCGCTGGCGCTTCACCATAAGGGCGAAACGATTTCGGCCGTCGTCCTCGACGTCGACATCGAAAAGGAGCGCATCTCGCTCGGCATGAAGCAGCTCGAGCGTGGCGGCGTGAGCGCCGGCGGCGCCGGTGCGGGGGTCAACAAGAATGACACCGTCACCGTCACCGTTCTCGAGGTGAAGGACGGCGGTCTGGACGTTCAGGTCGGCGAAGACGGCGCGGTTGGCTTCGTCAAGCGCACCGACCTCGGCCGCGACCGCGACGAGCAGCGTCCGGAGCGTTTCCAGGTCGGCCAGAAGTTCGATGCCCTCGTGACCGGTTTCGACCGCTCGAAGAAGCCGAACTTCTCGATCAAGGCGCTCCAGATCGCCGAAGAGAAGCAGGCTGTTGCCCAGTACGGTTCGTCGGACTCGGGCGCTTCGCTCGGCGACATTCTCGGCGCCGCGCTCAAGGAAGCCGGCACCGACACCAAGAAGAAGAAATAAGCGTCGCGGGGCGACCCGCTTCGTATCAAAAAGGGAAGGGCGCGGATGCATTGGCATCTGCGCCCTTTTCCTTTGCGCGAGAGGCTGTTACGCAGTGCCCCAAGCGCCGGGGGGCGCCCTTGAATTTTGGCTTTTTCGCGGGGACGCAATGATCCGATCCGAGCTGGTGCAGAAGCTGTGCGCCGACTTTCCCGACCTGACGCAGGCGGAAGTCGAAAACGTCGTCACGGCACTGTTCGATTCCATCACCCAGCAACTGGCCGACGGCGGCCGCGTCGAGCTTCGCGGTTTCGGTGCGTTTTCGACCCGCCAGCGCGACGCGCGCATGGGGCGCAATCCGCGCACCGGTGAATCGGTGTCGATCGATGCCAAGCGCGTGCCCTATTTCAAGCCAGGCAAGGAAATGCGCGACCGGCTGAACTTAAGCGAAGTCACCGCCGAATAGGCCGCTTGACCGCCCTCCAAGCGCGGTCGACACAAGGGCCGCGCGCGGACGTGGCGGAATGGTAGACGCTGCCGACTTAAAATCGGCTTCCCACAAGGAGTGCGGGTTCAAGTCCCGCCGTCCGCACCAAGCCCGCTGGCGGAAAGCCGCCGAATTGTAGGCTTTTGTTAAACAGGTTTGGGTAAAGCGGCCGGGTGGAACGACCGACCCAGACCGCGTATCGCCGCTTTGCGGAGTTTGTTGCTAGTGCCCGTGCGCGCCGCGACCTCTTGGTGCTCGGCATCGTTATTGCCGCTGTGCTGCTCTTCATCTGGAACAGCAGTGCTTTATTCGGGCGGTTATCTATGGCCGCACCATCGGCCGGACCTAGCCTCAAGGTCGCCTACACCGCGCTGACCCTCAACGTCGCGCTGATCCTGTTCGGCTGGCGGCGCTACGTTGACCTTCAGCATGAGGCTGAGCGGCGACTGGAGGGCGAGCGGGTGGCGCATGCGCTGGCCACGTCCGATTCCGTTACCGGGCTGATGAACCGCCGCGGGCTGTGCAGCCTCGGCGCCCAGTTGTCCGACGAGGAAATTGTGGCGGGTGGCGATCGCGACCTAGCCATCCTCATGCTGCAAATCGACCGCTTCCGGCTGGTCAACGAGCGTCACGGCTACGAGGTCGGCGACGAGGTGCTGGTCGAAGTGACCCGGCGCCTGGCATCGATCACCAGCGAAATCGCCTTCCTGTCGCGCGTCGGAGGGGACGAGTTCGCCATCGCGCTGGTCCAGCCGCGCGGCGAGCATGCCGAGATCGAGCGCATCGCGATGGAAGTGACGCGGGCGCTGTCGCACCCGGTGACTACCGCGGGCAAGATGATCGACGTCGGGGGCTTTTGCGGTATCGCGCGCATGTCGCTGACCGAACTCAAGGTCCCCGGTCTGATGCGCCGCGCGGAAATCGCGATGGACCATGCGCGTAGCGGCCGCCTTGGCCGCGCGATGTGGTTCGACGAAGGCATGGAAGAGGCGCTGATTGCGCACGGCGAACTGGAGCAGGCGATCCGCTTCGCCATCGAGCAGGACCAGTTCGTGCCCTTCTTCGAGCCGCAGGTCGACCTGTGGAGCGGCGAGATCGTCGGCTTCGAGGTGCTGGCCCGCTGGGACCATCCGTTGTCAGGCATCCTGCCGCCGGCGCACTTCCTGGCGGCTGCGGAAGAGATGGGACTTGTCGGTCGCCTGTCAGACCAAGTGGCGCGAAAGGCGCTTCGGGTCGCGGCCGGATGGGATCCCAAGATCAGCCTGTCGATCAACATTTCTCCAGCACAACTGGCAGACAGCTGGCTGGCCCAGCGCATCGTCGGCATGCTGACCGAGACCGGTTTCCCGCCGGAGCGGCTGACGGTCGAAATCACCGAAAGCACGCTGTTCGCCGACATGGAGCTGGCCAAGGTCATCGTCTCCAGCCTCAAGAACCAGGGTGTTTCGGTGGCGCTTGACGACTTTGGGTCGGGCTTTTCGTCGCTGTCGCACCTGCGCGAACTGCCGTTCGACATGATCAAGATCGATCGCAGTTTCGTGGGCGAAATGGTTTCGGGCCGCGAGAGCGAAGCGATCGTGCGCGCAGTAACCACGCTGGCGCAGGCGCTCGGCGTGCCCGTGACGGCCGAAGGCATCGAGGATGCGGCTACCCACCAGGCGGCGGCCCAGCGTGGCTGCTCGTTCGGCCAGGGCTGGTATTTCTCCAAGCCGATGAGCCTCGAGGCCGCGGTCCACCTGATGGGCCGAAAGGAAGCGTCCGAAGAGGACGCATCGCCGCTCCGCCTGCGCGGCGCGCGCTAAACCCCACTACTGCGGTGAAGACCATCCGTCCCGCGATGGGACGGCGGGAGCCATTCGTCCATCAAGCCCGTTGAACCCAATGGTAAACACGGCTTTAACGATTGGACATGATGCGACACCGCCACCTCTTCCCGACCCGCACGTTCGGCCGCCGCGCCGTCCCGGCCGGCGTGGCCGTGGCGGCAGCTCGATCGAATGCGCAGGACGACCTGAAGCTGTTCGCCATGACGTTCATGGGCGGCTTCCTGTTCATGACGATTTACTTGGCCTGAGATCTCAATCGCAGGCGAGGTGGAGTTTCCAACCGAGCCAAGCCGAGACCAAGCACATCGCGGCGATCAGCAATAATTGGGCGGCAGGACCAATGGCGGCTGCGGTGAGCGCGATCGAGATCGCCGAGCCGATTACCATCGCACCGGAATTGACGATGTTGTTGGCCGCCACCGTGCGCGCAGTTTCCGATTGGCCGACCGTCGTCGTCAAGAAGGCGTAAAGCGGCACGACGAACATGCCGCCGGTGACCGAAATGCCGAGGAGCGAGAAGAGCACCAGCGGTGCGCCGTCCTGGTAGATGAAGTTGGAGAGCGTCGTCAGTTCGTCTTCGCGATGATGCGCCCAGCCTTGCACCGCAAAATAGAGCAGGACGACGAATACCCCCATGCCTAGCACGGACGCAGGCGCAAACCGGGCGGACACCTCGCTCCTGAGGAGGCGGTTGATCAGGACTGAACCGATCGCGACTCCGACCGAGAAGATGGCGATGAACAGGCTGGCGACCTGCGGGTCGGCGCCAAGCACGTTCTTTACCAGCGGCGGAAAGATAATGATCAGCACCGCGCCGATCGTCCAGAAGAAGCTGATCGACAGGATAGCGAGGAACAGGCGCTGGATGTGCATCGTCTCGCGCACCAGGGTCCACGACGCGCGCAGGATGTGCCAGTCGGGCGGGCAGCAATCCGACGAGGGCGGGGCAGGCGGCACCTGACGCCCGACGAGCAGGCCAAGGCAGGCAATCAGGATGACGGCGGCGGCGGCCATTGGCGGATGCATGGCGAGCGCGCCGGCGGCGATGGTGCCACCCAGGATCGCGATGTAGGTCCCGGCTTCGACCAAGCCGGTTCCGCCGAGCACCTCGTCCTTCTCGAGGTGTTGAGGCAGGATCGCATATTTGATGGGCCCGAAGAACGTCGAGTGGACGCCCATGGCGAACACGGCCGCAAGCATCATCGGGATGTTCTCGAGGATGAGGCCGGCGCCGCCCACCAGCATGATGCCGATCTCGCACGCCTTGATGATCCGGATCAGCCGCGCCTTGTCCCTCACGTCGGCAAGCTGCCCGGCCGCGGCGGACAGCAGGAAGAAGGGCAGGATGAAAAGGCCCTGCGCCAAGGCACTGAACGACGCCTCGCGCGCCGGGTCCGAGTAAAGGTGGTAGGTAACGAACAGGACGACGGCCTGCTTGAACAGACTGTCGTTGAACGCCCCTAGTGCCTGTGTCGAGAAGAGGGGAACGAACCGCCGGGCCTTCAGCAGGTGGGTCGTATTCTGCATCAAGGCGAAGTCGGCCTTTTCACGTCTCGGGGAAGCGAGGCATAGCCAGCTTTGCACACGCCGCCAAACGCTATAACGAATGGCTCCGAAACGATGCTGACCCTGCCGAACATCCTCACCCTGTCGCGCATCCTGGCGGTGCCGATCCTGGTCTTCCTCCTGTGGCGCCCGACCCCGGTCGATTATCTTGCGACGTTCGTCCTCTACACGATCGTCGGCATCACCGATTATTTCGACGGGTACTTGGCCCGGGCCCAGGCACGTATCAGCCGGCTCGGCCAGTTCCTCGACCCGATCGCCGACAAGATCATGGTCGCCGCCGTGCTGATGATGCTGATTTCCAGCCGAAAGGCGAACCCCGTGCCCGAAATCGACGGGCTGCACATCATCGCCGCATTGGTCATCCTACTACGCGAGATCATCGTCTCGGGCCTGCGCGAATTTCTCGGCCCGCTCAACGTGTCGATGCCGGTCTCGCGCCTCGCCAAGTGGAAGACGACGTTCCAGCTCGTGTCGCTGGGCGCGCTCATCCTGGGTGGTGGCTTCCCGGCCCAGGAGTGGGTCCACAACACCGGCCTGCTCTTCCTCTGGGCGGCGGCCGCGCTGACGCTCGTCACCGGCTACGACTACCTGCGGGTCGGCCTCAAGCACATGGACTGAGCCGGCTTTTCGAGTAATCGATTTTCCGATGGTGTCTGACCAAGTTTAATCGTTTCACTGAATAGTCCGGGGCGCATAGGGCGGGGGTGAAATTCTCACCCCCCAACAGGAGCCCTCGACGCCATGGACGCCAAGACCACCAATCCCCCCAGCGGTTGCCCGATCCACAACGACGGCGGCATTCGCGCGCTGCTCGGCCGGACCAACAAGGATTGGTGGCCGGAAATGCTGGCGACCGAAATCCTCAATCCCAACGGTTCGTCGAACCCGATGGGCGACGATTTCGATTATGCGAAGGCGTTCAACGAACTCGACTACGACGCGCTGAAAAAGGACCTGACGGCGCTGATGACCGATAGCCAGCCGTGGTGGCCGGCCGACTACGGGCATTATGGCCCGTTCTTTATCCGCATGGCGTGGCACGCGGCCGGGACCTACCGCACCGCGGACGGCCGCGGTGGTGCCAACAGCGGGCAGCAGCGCTTCGCCCCGCTCGACAGCTGGCCGGACAACGGCAACCTCGACAAGGCGCGGCGCCTGCTCTGGCCGATCAAGCAGAAGTACGGCCAGAACATCAGTTGGGCCGACCTGTTCATCCTAACCGGCAACGTCGCGATCGAGAGCATGGGCGGACCGACCTTCGGCTTCGGCGGCGGCCGCGCCGACGTCTACGAACCGGAGCGCGACATCTTCTGGGGTTCGGAAGACAAGTGGGTCAACGAAGGCGTCCAGACGCGCCTGTCGCCCGAACATGGCATGCACGTCCTCGAAGGGCCGCTGGCGGCGATCCAGATGGGCCTGATCTACGTCAATCCGGAAGGGCCGCAGGGCAATCCGCACGACGACGAGGGCATGGCCCGCGACATGAAGGAAACCTTCGCCCGGATGGCGATGGATCCCGAGGAAACGGTCGCCCTTACGGCCGGCGGCCATACTTTCGGAAAAGCCCACGGCAATGGCGATCCGTCGACGCTCGGCCATGCGCCGGCGGGCGGCGACCTCGTCGCGCAGGGCTTCGGCTGGGTGTCGGGCGAAGAGCATGGCGGGATCGGCGAGCACACCGTCACGAGCGGCATCGAGGGCGCGTGGACCAACACGCCGATCGAATGGTCGAAGAACTATTTCCGGCTGCTGCTCGACTATGACTACGAGCTGGTGAAGTCGCCGGCGGGTGCCAACCAGTGGCAGCCGATCGACCAGAAGGAAGAGGATATGGCGCCGGCGGCGTGGGACCCGTCGAAGAAGGTGCCGACGATGATGACCACCGCCGACATGGCGTTGAAGCGCGATCCGGAATTCCGCAAGATTTCGGAGAAGTTCCGCGACGACCATGAGGCGTTCAAGGACGCCTTCGCCCGCGCCTGGTTCAAGCTGACCCACCGCGATATGGGCCCGAAGATCCGCTACTTGGGTCCGGAAGTGCCGGCCGAAGACCTGATCTGGCAGGACCCCATCCCGGCCGGCAACACGCCTTCGGACGCCGACGTGTTGGCGGTGAAGCAAAAGATCGCCGACAGCGGCCTGACCGTCAGCCAGCTGGTCAAGACGGCTTGGGCCTCGGCATCCACCTACCGCAAGTCGGACCACCGGGGCGGCGCCAATGGTGCCCGCGTCGCGCTTGAGCCGCAGAAGAACTGGGACGTCAACGAACCGGAGATGCTGGCCAAGGTGATCGATACGCTCGACGGCCTGCGCGGCAACCTCAGCCTCGCCGACGCGATTGTGCTGGGAGGTGTGGTCGGCCTCGAAAAGGCCGGCGCCAAGAACGTCCCGTTCACCGGCGGTCGCGGCGACGCGACGCAGGACCAGACCGACGTTGAAAGCTTCAGCTGGATGGAGCCGCAGGCCGATGCCTTCCGCAACTATCTGCCCAAGAAGCTGGCGGTGAAGACGGAAGAGATGATGCTCGACCGCGCCTCGCTGCTCGGCCTGACCGTGCCGGAAATGGTGGTGTTGGTCGGCGGGCTTCGCGTCCTCGGCGTCAATCATGGCGAGCGCGGGCACGGCCACTTCACCAAGCGGTCGGGTGAGCTGACCAACGACTTCTTCGTGAACCTTTACGACATGACCAATGTTTGGAAGGCGGTCGACGGGTCGGACGACGAGGAATATGTGGCGACCGACCGTGCCGAAGGCGGCGAGAAGTGGCACGGCACGCGCGCCGACCTCATCTTCGGCTCGAACAGCGAGCTCCGCGCTGTCGGCGAAGTCTATGCCCAGAAGGGCGGCGAGGAGAAGTTCAAGACGGACTTCGTCAAGGCCTGGACCAAGGTCATGAACGCCGACCGGTTCGACCTCAAGAAGTAAACTTCAGGCCGCCGCCTCCACCTCGGGGGCGGCGGCGATTTTCGCCAGGCTACGCGCGAGGAGGCGGAATTCCTCTTCGCGCGGGCTCGACCGTCGCCAGACGAGCGCGATCTGGCGGTTGCCGTGCTCGGTTTTCAGAGGCCGGGCGACGACATTGGTACCTCGAAGAAGGCCGGCGTCGACCGCCATTTGCGGCACGAACGTCACCCCCAGACCATTGTCGACCATCTGCACCAGCGTGTGGAGCGACGTGCCGAGCATCGCCGCGCCGGCGCGTAGTTCGGGGCGGTTGCATGCCGACAGAGCATGGTCCTTCAGGCAATGTCCGTCCTCCAGCAGCAGGAGACGATCCTCGGCAATGCTGTTGGGATCGACGGCGGTCGTCGACGGCGCCTCGGCCTTGGGGAAGGCGAGCAGCAGCCGGTCTTCGAACAGCGCTTCATGCTCGACGTCGCCACATGCGAACGGCATCGCCAGCAACACGCAATCGAGCTGCCCGCGCTGGAGGGCATCGCAGGCGGCCTGACTGGTCTCTTCTCGCAGGAACAGGCGCAGGCGCGGGAATTGGTCGCGCAGCTGCGGCAGCATGGTGGGGAGGAGGAAGGGCGCGATCGTCGGGATGACGCCCATGCGCAACTCGCCGGTCAGCGGTTGGCCTTCGGCGCGGGCGAGGTCGGCCAGTTCCTCCGCCTCGCGCAGCACGCGCTGGGCCTTGGCGGCAATCCGTTGGCCGAGCGGGGTGAAGCGGACAACCCGTCGCGTGCGCTCGACCAAGGTCACCCCCAGCAGCGCCTCCAGTTCACGGATACCTGCCGACAGCGTCGATTGGGTGACGAAACAGGCGGTGGCGGCGCGGCCGAAGTGGCCGTGCGCCTGGAGGGCGACAAGATATTGCAGCTGCTTCAGTGTCGGCAGGTGGACCGTCATCGCTTTTCCCGATTGTTCGCGCTCATCTTAAGCGAACGAAGCGATGATGCCTAGAAGAACAGCTTCGCCCCGACAATGAGCAGGGTGATCGCCAGGACCGGGCGCAGGCGGGCATCGGACGAGCGGCTGCCGATATGGCTGCCGACGATGATGCCGGGAATGGAGCCCGCCAGCAGCGACAGCATCAGCGAGAAGTCGACCGCGCCGTAGAGCCAGTGACCGATCCCGGCGATGAGCGTCAGCGGCACGGCATGGGCGATATCGCTGCCCGCAATCCGCGCGATCGGCAGGCGGTGGTAAAGGATCATGAGGAAGGTGATGCCTAGAGCGCCCGCGCCGACCGAGGTGACAGACACCAGCACGCCCAGCACCGCGCCGAGGATGACGGTGTAGCGCGCGGTGCGGGCTTCCGGGATGTCCTCGAGCTTGGGCGCCGCACACTCGACGATGCGGGGCTGGAACAGGATGGCAATGCCGGTCACCAGCAGCATCGCGCCCAGCATGAGGTTGAGGACGCCGATGGCATGCTCGTGGAGCGTTCCCGACCGGGCAAGGATGAACAGCGTCAGCGCCGCGGCGGGCACGCTGCCGGTCGCCAGGCGGCGCACGATCGTCCAGTCGACCGTCTTGCGGTGGCCGTGGACGACCGTGCCGACGGTCTTTGTCACCGACGCATAGAGCAGGTCGGTGCCGACCGCGGTCGCCGGGTGGAAGCCGAACAGCAACACCAGGATCGGGGTCATCAGTGACCCGCCGCCCACACCCGTCATGCCGACCAGCATCCCGACGAGGAAACCGGCCAGGGAGTAGAGCGGTTCGAAATCGATCGACGTAAGCGCCCCCTTGGCCGCGATGGAACCGGAATGCTGTCTGCCCAAGCGCCTTCGGCTGCGCAAGCAGCCTGCTTATGGATATTGCGCCGTTCTGTGCCTAAATTGCCGATGGTTCGAAGGAGTGTCGGGTGCAGTCCCTGTTTGAATATCTGGATTCGGTAATCGCCCGCGATCCCGCCGCGCACAGCCGGGCCGAGGTCATGCTCTATCCCGGCGTGTGGGCGCTAGGCTTCCACCGCGTGGCGCACTGGCTTTACGGCGGCGGGCTCTACTGGCTGGCGCGACTGGTCAATCACATGGGGCGCGGGCTGACCGCGATCGACATCCACCCGGGCGCAAAGATCGGGCGGCACCTGTTCATCGACCACGGGTTCACGGTCATCGGCGAAACCGCCGAGATCGGCGACGACGTCACCATCTACCAGTGCGTGACATTGGGCGGCACCAACCCGTCGAACGGCGTCGCGGGGAAGCGCCATCCGACGCTGGAGGACGGCGTCGTGATTGGGTCGGGCGCGCAAATCCTGGGACCCATCACGGTGGGTGCCGGGGCCAAGGTCGGGGCCAATTCGGTCGTTACCCGCGACGTTCCAGCAGGGGCGACGATGGTCGGCATTCCGGCCAAGCCGGTGCTGGTCGATGCCGCCGAGCGGACCGAGGGCTTCATGCCTTACGGAACGCCGTGTCGGGAAATCGCCGACCCGGTGCTGGCGCGGCTGTGCGAGCTGGAGAACGAGATCAAGGCGCTTCGGGCCAAGCATAACGCCAGTCCCAAGCCGAGGAGCAAGAGCGCTTGAGCGTCATCACGCCGTTCCCGCATCCGCGGGACCGGCGCGCCGTCGCGACGTTCGATCGCCTCGAGTTCCTGCGCATCCTCGACCTGTACGGCCGGATGGTCGCCGCCGGGCACTGGCGCGACTACGGCATCCACTTCGACACCGACTTGGCCGTCTTCGCGGCTTTCCGCCGTTCGGCGGAGCGGCCCGAGGTGCGGATCGAGAAGCGGCCGTCGCTGCACGCCAAGCAGGGCGCGTGGGCGCTGATTGGCGAGCATGGCGCGGTGCTGAAGCGCGGGCACGAGCTGCCCGGCGTGCTCGCCCCGCTGGAGCGCCGGTTGTTGAAACTGGTCGATGAATAAGAAAGGGCCCCGCCGTCGCCGGCAGGGCCCTCCCGTTCCTTATCGCAGAGCCTACGCGGCGATCGGCAGCCGGTGGATTTCCGGAAGGTGGCTGCGCAGCGCTCCGGGCAGGCGGGTCACCACCGCTTCGCGCGCCTGGTGCCAGAAGGCCGACAGCATCAGCAAGGCAGAGCCGATGACCAGCGCCGTCAGCGCGACGTTCAACTCGACCGCACCGAGTTGCTTGAACAGTTCGGTGAGCGCGTAGAGCACGTAGGCCAAGGCCGAAACGAGCAGCGCGCGGCGGTCGATGGCAAGGGCGGTGACGCCCAGCACGACGTAGAGCGCGATCACAACCAGGCCCTCGCCGATGGTGGCGTTGCCGTCGTTCAGCCCGAGCAGGGTGAAGACCGGGTGCACGATCATCGGCGCGGCCAGCAGGTGAAGCCAGAAGGCGACGTCGCTGCGGCGGGTCTCGCGCTTCGGATCGGACGAGTCCCAGCGCATCGCGAACAGGAACATCGCAACGCCGAGCAGCAGGACGAAACCGAGCAACAGCGTCTGCATGTCCTCGATCCGCTCGCCGAGCATCGCGGCCAGCAGCGCGACCGCGATCAGCGCGGCCGATGCGGCGCCTGCGGCGACGGTGATCGGCACGTGGAAGCGCTTCCAGTGCAGGTAGGCCGCGCCCGCCGCGACGGCGCCGGAGATGGCGGCCAAGATGCCGCCCAAGGGCGCGTTGTTGTTCAGCGACTGTTCGCCCAATGCGAGGACAAGAGTGAAGCCGGTCGTCGCCAATACGCCGCCGATGAAGGCGAGCAGCAGGACGATCGACGGGAGCGCCATGCGGCGCTTGGCGGTGAAGAACAGCGCAAGGCTCCACGCCGTCGCGGCGATCGCGGTCGGCGCCAGCGGGCTTGGCCCGCCAACCTCGATCGTCAGGCCCAGGGCCTGGCCCACCGACTGCCCGATCCAACCGGTCGCGAATAGCAGGATCGCGCTGGCGATGGTGACGAAGATGTCGTTGAAGCCGGTGATGAGGCGAAACTGCTCTTCATCGACTGCACTGGTCGAGCGGGTGCGTTCGACATAGCTGCGAAGCTGGTCGGCGGAATCGGCACTGATCGCGCCCGCCGCCACCGCCTCGTCGAGGTCTTGTTGGCTGTACATATAAAATCCTCCCTGAACGCGGGAGGATGGCAGGCGTGTGTTAGTGTGTCAACACACCAAGATGGTGAATGGCCGGCGCCCCGGTTCAGGGGGTAGGGGGTTCGGAACGCCGGCCAAACGGGTGTGCGGGTCTGGCCTAGCGGCAGCGGACCCGGCTGCGTTCAACTTGGCGGCCGATCAGGGCGCCGGCGGCGGCGCCGATGATGGTGCCGGTCGCGCGTTCGCCACGGGTATCGATGGCACGCCCGATCAGGGCGCCGCCGGCTGCGCCGACGATCAGGCCGGTGGTGCCGTTCGAGCGCTTGCAGCGCCAGCGGCCTTGGCTGTCCTGCCACATCTTGCCGTGATAGCCCTGCGCGTACGAATAAGCGTAGGTCGGCGCGGTGGCCGCGGGCGCCATCATCGCGGCGGCGATGGCGTAGGCAGTGAAACGACGCATCAACGTATCTCCCAAAGTCTTTTCAGCGCGCCGCGTGATCCGGCGCTGCGAGGAATGAAGCGCACCCTTCCTGAACGATTCCCGACTGGCCAGAGCGTGGTTAACCGCTACCATGGCGGTTTACGACGAACGGTTGGCCGCAGGTGGGCCGGAGGACTTGCGGGTATGTGCAATCTTTACGCGATGACCGCCCCGGTGAGCGAAATGAAGAAATTGTTTGGCCCGTTCGAGGGCGAACAGTCGAACCTCCCGCTGTTCGAGGAAATTTATCCCGGCAAGCCGGCGCCGGTGCTGCGGCAGGCCGAAAGCGGATTGAAGCTGGAGTCGATGACATGGGGCTTCCCCGGGCCGGCCGCGGCGAAGGGACGTCCGATCACCAATGTTCGTAACCTCGCCAGTCCGTTCTGGCGCTCCGCCCTCGACCGGCCCGAACGCCGGTGCATCGTCCCCGTTACGCGCTTTTGCGAATGGACCGCCGACCCGGATCCGGTGACGAAGCGCAAGGCCAAGGTGTGGTTCGGCATGCACGAAACGCATCCCGAACTGTTCGCTTTCGCCGGCCTTTGGCGGCCGGGAGAGGGCGGGCCGTTCTTTGCCTTCCTGACGTGCGAAGCGAATGCGGTGGTGGGGGCGGTCCATCCCAAGGCGATGCCGGTAATGCTTCGGCCCGGCGATGCGAAGGCCTGGCTCAAGGGCGACCGCGAAAGCGCGTGCGCCCTTGCACTCCCGTTTGCCGATGCCGACATGAAGCGACTGGAAGACGCCTGAAAAAGGGAGCGTGAACATGGCCGAGGACGACAAGAAGAAGAAAAAAAAGGGCGTCACCGCCGAGGTCGGCGGGATGAAGATCAAGGTCAAGGCGAAGAAGGCCGGCAAGCCCAAGGGCGACAAGAAGCCGGGCAAGTCGAAGAAGTCGGACCACAGCCCGCTGGAGACGCTGGCCAAGCTGGCGGAATCGCCGATCGTGGCCGACATCATCGCCGTCGGAGCGACCGCCGCGGTCGCCGCCCTGGCATCGAAGGGCAAGGGCAAGGACGGCAATGCGGTCAAGCATGCCGGCAAGGCCGCCGCCGCTGCCATCGGCCGCCGTCTGATGGAAGAATTCGACGCGGTGAAATCGACCGCGGCGGACGCGGCGAAAAAGGCCTAGAAGCGCAGCAGGGTCAGGCGGGCGCGGCCGATGTCGCGCTCGTCGTCCAACTCGTAGGGACCGGGGTCGACCCTGTCCCCGCGCTCGGTCTCGACCGCCAGCCAGCCGCCGGGGGCGAGGCGGTCGTAACCGGCGATGCTTTCCACGACCGCCGTACCACTGCTTTCCGAATAGGGCGGATCGGCCACGATCAGGTCGAACGGCGCGCCGCTGCCGAGCGCCAGCGCCGACTGGCGGCGAAGCGACGTGCGCTCTTCGGCGCCTAGCTTGCGAACATTGTTTTCGATCGCTTCGAAGGCGGCGCGGTCGTTCTCGTAAAAGGTGACATGCGCCGCGCCCCGCGACAGCGCTTCGAGGCCCAGCGCCCCGCTGCCGGCGAACAGGTCGGCGACCTGCAAGCCTTCAAACCCGCCGAGCCGGCTGGCAAGCATCGAAAACAGCGTTTCGCGCGTGCGGTCCGCGGTCGGTCGCGTGGACTGGCCGGCGGGCGTGACCAGCGTGCGACCGCGCCATTCGCCGGCGACGATCCTCATGCCTTGAGCGTCTGGCGGAAGCGGAACAGCTCCTCGCGGCTGACCTCGATGACGCGGCCGACCGGCAGGTCCAGGAGTTGGAAAGGACCGTAGCTGGTCCGGATAAGGCGGGAGACCTGCATTCCGAGGTGGGCCAGCACGTTGCGCACCTCGCGGTTCTTGCCCTCGGTCAGGCTCATTTCGATCCAGCAATTGCGCCCGGTCCGCCGCTCCATGTTGGCGTCGATCGACCCGTAGCGTACGCCGTCGACTTCCACCCCTTCGGCGAGGTCCTCCAGTTGGTCCTGCGTCACGTCGCCGAAGGCGCGGGCGCGGTACGTGCGCACGACCCCGGT
The DNA here is from genome assembly GCA_023391375.1 of Pseudomonadota bacterium. Taxonomy (GTDB): domain Bacteria; phylum Pseudomonadota; class Alphaproteobacteria; order Sphingomonadales; family Sphingomonadaceae; genus Sphingomicrobium. The sequence continues at coordinate 157,613 of JAEWBB010000024.1, forward strand.
CTTCGGCAATTCGAGCTGGCGCTTCAGTTCGCCGTCGTTGGTCATCAGCAGCAGGCCCTCGGTATGATAGTCGAGGCGCCCGACCGGCATCAGCCGCGGCAGGTCCTTTGGCAGCTTGTCGTAAATCGTCGGCCGGCCTTTCGGATCGCGGGCCGCGGTCAGCGTGCCGGCCGGTTTGTGGAACAGGAACAGCCGTGCCGCACCGGCCGGCTTGACCGCCACGCCGTCGACCGTCACGCCCTTCAGCGATTCGAGCAACGTGGCCGGCGTGTCGAGCACCTTGCCGTCGATCGCGATGCGTCCTTCGGCGATCATCCGCTCGATGTCGCGGCGCGAGGCGACGCCGGCGCGGGCCAGCAATTTCGCGATTCGTTGCGGCCCTTCCTCCCGCGGTGCGGGCATACGCGAGGGTCGCGCCGTCTTGGCCGGACCACGCTTCACGGTGTCGGTACGACGGTTTTGGGTCGGGTGCGGCACCTTGGGCCGCTTCGGTCGTTGCGGGGTCACGAATATTTGTCCTACGAGGAGCCCATGCTGTTCTCGAAGCGTACCCGCCGCGTCAAGCGCATCCTCGTCGTCGAGGACGAACCGTTGACCGCGTTCGACAACGAGAAACTGCTTAGCGACTTCGGTTACGAGGTGGTCGCGACACACGACGACTTCGACGATGCGGTCCAAACGCTGGAGCGGGAGCAGGTCGACCTGATCCTGTCCGACGTGCGGCTAGGCGGCGAAAAATCGGGTCTGGAGATCGCGAGCGAAGCCAAACGTCGCAATATCCCGCTCCTGTTCGTCACTGGGCATCCGCCGGAAAATGCCTGTGACATTTCGCTCGGTTGCCTGCTCAAGCCGTATAACGACCGGACGTTGAAGGCGGCCTTGAACGCGATCGACAAGCTGCTCGACGGGCAATCGCCCAAGCCGCCCAAGGGGCTGACCCTTTACCCGCCTTCGGCCGACAGCAGCGCATCGACCTGAGCGTGGAATTCGGCGAGGCCCGCCTCGAGCCGGCCGAGCGTCAATTCTTGTAGCAGTCCGGATTCCAGGCCCCGCTGGCACAGCGCGGCGGCGCGGAAATCCTCGTTGCCGAACGCCTGCTCGTCGAGCAGTTCCCAGCTGCGTCGCCAATGATCCTCGGCCTGGGTGGTCTGAGGCGCTTCGGGGATCAGCATGAAATCCTCGACCCGGCACGTACCGATCGACTGCGGCGTCACCACCATCAGGTTCACATAATCGGGGCTGACGACGATCACCGCGTTGGGGAACAGGTGATAGGTGTAGGTCACCGTCCGCCGCAGCGCGTCCCAGTCGTGCGGGTCGATAGTCGCCACACTCGCCGCGCGTCCGACCGCTGCACGCTGGTGCGGGCCGATGCGGTCGGCGGCGGTAATCCCGTCGGCGAAGAAGGGGCCGATGCTGTCGGCGTGCAGCCGCTGGACGTGATAGCTTTCGAGGAACGCGTCGATGACCTGCTTCCAGTTGGCCGCGACCGCATGTGTGTGGCGGCGGTAGAGGTGCATGTCGGCCAGGCCGAACGCGTCCATGTCGGGAGCAAGTGCTTCGACCGCCGAGAAGTCCGCGTCTTCGTCGCGCGCGACCCAGATCAGGCCGCCGCTTTCGCGCATGGCAAAAGCGGTGAGGCCGTTGTCCTCCAGCTTCAGGTCCGGAAAGCATTCAGCGCGCGGCATGCCCGTCAGCGTGCCGTCCGGCCTGTACGCCCAGGCATGATAGGGGCAGACGATTCGCTTGGCAGGAACGACGCCCTCCTGTTCAACCAGTCGCGTGCCGCGATGGCGGCAGACGTTGGCCAGAACATGCGCGCGGCCGCCCTCGTCGCGGGTCAGCAAAAACGGCCAGCCATAATCGTCGTGTGTCACCGCGGTGCGTACTGCGGGGAGGAGGGCTGAAGGCGCCACGACCAGCGGCAAGCGGTCGAATAACACCCGCTTCTCGGCCTCGAACCGCTCGGCATCGATATAATCGCTGGCCGGAATGGTGGTCGCCCGGTCACCCATCGCCGCCTCGCCGCGCGCGATAGCTTCGGCGAGGGCGAGCTGGCCGGGCGTAGGCTGCGGCTTTCGGCGCGGGGCGTCCATCGCGCGAATGGTGCGCCTTGGCGAGCAGGTGCACAAGTCTCTTCCGCCGGCCATCGGCGCTGCTACGGTGCGGTGACGAATCCGGGAGGGAATGCATGGCGGACGCGATCAGGACATCGTGGTGGGATGGCGTGAAGCCTTACTTCGAGAAGGCGCCGCTGGCCGCGCTGCTGCTCGGCATCTCGTCGGGCTTCCCCTACGCGATGATCGGCGCGACGCTGACCACCCGGCTGAAGCAGGACGGCATCGACAAGTCGACCATCACCGCCTTCACGCTGGTCTTCCTCGCCTACAACTTCAAATTCCTGTGGGCGTGGATCATCGACGGCGTGCGTCTTCCGGTGATCGGCCGCCTGGGGCAGCGGGTCAGCTGGATGATGGTGACCGGCATCGCGGTGATGGCCGCGGTCGCGAACCTCGCCCTGGTCGACCCGGCGAACGGGATCGGCGGGGTCGTCACCGCCGCCATCCTGGTCGGGGTGGCAGGCGCGAGTTTCGACATCGTCATCGACGCCTTCCGCATCGAGGCGCTCGAACCGCGCCAGCTCGGCGTGGGATCGGGCATGAGCCAGTATGGCTGGCGGATCGGTTCGGCCGGTGCTGGCGCGCTAGCGCTGGTCGTCGCGGCGCGCCACGGCTGGGAAGCGGGCTACCTCGCCTGCGCGGCGCTCGCTCTACCGGCGATGTTCGCGGCCCTGTGGTTCGGTGAGCCTCGCCGTCACCTCGTGACCAAGGAAAAGCCGGGCCTCCAGAACGCGATCGAAAGCACGTGGAAGCCGTTCGTCGAGTTCTTCAAGCGGCGCGGCGCGTTCATAGTGTTGCTGTTCATCCTGCTTCACAAGATCGGCGACACTCTGGCCAACCTCACTTTCCGACTGCTGTTCGACGACCTCGGCTTTACCAACGACGAGATCGCCATCTGGGACGTCGGCGTCGGATTCTGGGCCTATCTCATCGGAATCTTCATCGGCGGCGTGCTCTACACGCGGCTGGGCATGAAGCGGTCGGTGCTGATCAGCCTGATCCTCATGGCCGTCAGCAATTTCAGCTTCGCGCTTCTCGCCGGCGCGGGCCATTCCAACCTCGGCATGGCGGGCGCGATCGGGTTCGAGAATATCGCCAGCGGCATCGGCGGCGTGTGCGTCGTGGCCTACTTCTCGGCGCTGTGCGACCTCCGCTTCACCGCCTCGCAATATGCGCTGATTTCGGCCGCGGCGAGCATCGTGGGGCGCTTCCTGACCGGCACGACCGCAGGCGGCCTGATCGACACCTTCGGCTATGTGAACTTCTACCTGCTGACGACGGCAGCGGCGGTGCCGGGCATCCTGCTGTTCTGGATCATGATGCGCAGCGGACTGGTTGACGCGGCGATGGGCACGGCGGGCAAGGTCGGCGAGGGCGACGCCCGCGCCGATGCGCCTCAGGAAGGCAGCGAGCCGTTCAGCGAAAGCGCTTCGCCCGCAAGGTAAAGCGAACCCGCAACCAGTCGCGGTGCGGGGAGCGGTTCGAGCGCTTTTTCGAGATTGCCCGCCACCGTCCCGCCGAAGCGCTTTGCCAAGGCGGCAGGATTGTGGTGGTCATGGTCGGGCACCGGCACGAACGTTAGCGACAATGCGTGCGGCTGGAGCGCGGCAACGATCGCCTCTGCATCCTTGTTGGCGAGAATGCCCAGGACGATGTGCATCGGGCCGCGCTCTTCCAGGAGGGTCGCAAGCGCCGACGCCGCATTGTCATTGTGCGCGCCATCGAGCCAGGTCTCGACCGGGGCCAGCGGGCCGGCAGGAAGGCGCTGGAAGCGCGCGGGCCACGCGGCATTGCGGATGCCCATCGCCATTGCACCGTCCCCGACCTGAAGGCGCTCCTGCGACCTAAGCATTTCGACTGCCAGTGCTGCATTCTGCCATTGGTGTGCGCCGATCATGGTCGGCAGCGGCAGGGTCAGCGCACCCTGATCGTCGTCAACATGGAGGCCGTCGTCGTCGGCCCATGCGTCCCACGCCATGCCCATCGGCGCCCAGACGCGGCCGATCGGCCCGACCGTGTTGGCGATCGCGAGATAGGCCTCTTCCGGATAATCCATGGTGATGAGCGGCACGCCCGCCTTGGCGATTCCCGCCTTCTCCGCTGCCACCTCGGTCAGTGTTTCGCCAAGGAATTGCTGGTGGTCGAGGCCGAGCGCGGCGATGCCGCAAGCGAGCACGTCCTCCAGCACGTTAGTCGCGTCGAGCCGGCCGCCGAGACCTACCTCGATCACGCAAACTTCGGCGGGCACGCGCGCGAAGGCGAGAAAGGCAGCCGCCGTGGTCGCCTCGAAAAAGCTGGGGGAAATGCCGTCGCTTGCCTCGCGAACCTCGCGCAGCAGGTCGGCCAGCATCGCATCGTCGATCAGCGTGCCGGCCAGCCGGATGCGCTCGTTGAAGCGGACGAGATGCGGGCTGATGAAGGCATGGACGCGATGTCCCTGCGCTTCGAGCATCGCCCGCAGGAAGGCGACGGTCGACCCTTTGCCGTTGGTGCCCGCGACATGGAACGCCGGCGGCATCGATCGCTGAGGATTGCCGAGGCGGTCGAGCAAGGCACGGATTCGCTCGAGCCCGAGCACGTCGCGGCCCGGCGAAAGGAGCGTCAATTGGTCGAGCTCGGCCTGTACCCCGGGGTCGGCCGAGCGGGCAAAGTCGTGCATCGGTGTCAGGCCGCCCGTTTCTCCGGCGCGAGATAGCCGACCAGCCGCGCCAGCCGGTCTTTCAGATGGTGACGGTGGACGACCATGTCGATCATGCCGTGATCAAGCAGATATTCGGCTCGTTGGAAGCCTTCGGGCAGCTTTTCGCGGATCGTCTGCTCGATCACGCGTTGGCCGGCGAAACCGATCAGCGCGCCCGGCTCGGCGATCTGGACGTCGCCCAGCATCGCGTAGCTGGCGGTGACGCCGCCGGTGGTCGGGTCGGTCAACACGACGATGTAAGGCAGGCCGGCTTCGCGCAGTTCGGCGAGCGCGACGGTCGACTTGGGCATCTGCATCAGCGACAGGATGCCTTCCTGCATCCGGGCGCCGCCGGCAGCGGTGAACAGGATGTAGGGCGCCCGCGCCTTGATCGCGGCCTTCACGCCCTCGACGAACGCAGCACCGACGGCGATCCCCATCGACCCGCCCATGAAGTGGAAATCCTGCACGCCGACGATCGCCGGCTTGCCCTCGATCTTGCCCTTAGCGTTGAGAAGCGCGTCCTTTTCACCGGTCGAGGTGCGTGCCGCCTTGATGCGGTCGGTATACTTCTTGCTGTCCTTGAACTTGAGCGGATCCTCGCGGACGCTCGGCGTTTCGAGCAGCTCGTACTTGCCCTTGTCGAACAGCGCGTCGAAGCGGTCGACCGGGCCGATGCGGTCATGATGGTCGCAGCGCGGGCAGACCTTCTGGTTTTCTTCCCACTCCTTGGTGAACACCATCGTCTGGCACTTCTTGCACTTGTGCCACAGGTTGTCGGAGCTCTGCCGCTTGGTCAGCGACTGGATGCCGTTGCGGACTCGGGAAAGCCAACTCATCGGTTCGATCCTTGTACGAAGGGGCGCGGGTTAGGCCGGGCGATCCGACTTGTCCACCTAGAGCGTCGCGGCGATGTCGCGCAGCGCGGCGGCAGGGTCGTCGGCGCCGGTGATCGGGCGGCCGATGACCAGCACCGATGCACCGGCATCCATCGCCTCGCGCGGGGTCATGACGCGCTTCTGGTCGCCGACGTCACCGCCCGCCGGACGGATGCCCGGGACGACGAAGAAACCGTCCTTCCAGCGCGCGCGCACTGCGGCGACTTCCTGTCCCGAGCAGACGATGCCGTCGAGGCCGGATTCGCGGGCAAGGTCGGCCAGCCTCGCCACCTGCGCATCCGGTGAACCCGACACGCCAATCGAGGCGAGGTCATCACCGTCGAGGCTGGTGAGCACGGTGACGCCGACGACCTTAGTTCCCGCCGGGGCGGCCGCCTTGGCGTCCTCCATCATCGCCCGTCCGCCCGCGGCATGGACGGTCAGGATCGACGGAACCAGCGGGCGCAGGGCCTGCACCGCCTTGGCGACCGTGTTGGGAATGTCGTGGAGCTTCAGGTCGAGGAACACGGGCACGCCGGCGTCGGCGATGTCCATCACCCCCTGGCGGCCGTTATGATTGAAAAATTCCAGGCCCAGCTTCACGCCCCCGGCCAGCCCGCGCGCCTTGGCCGCCAGCGTCTTGGCGGCGGCGAGGTCGGGCGTATCGATGGCGACATAGATCGGGCTGCTCACGGGAGTTCCTCGCGGGCCGGCGTCGGTGCCGGCGCATTCGTGATCGGGTGCTCCAGCTGCGCGATATGCCGGCGCGCACGCCACAGCCGCCCGCGCATGATGAGCCAGGTCGGCAGCCAGGTAAGGAAGATGGTCAGCAGGACCAGGAGCGGCAGCTTGATATCGAGCCTGAGCTCGTTCCACAGCACCAGCGTCACGTCGTTCCAGTTCCGGCCGGCAAACACCAGCAGCACCAGCCCGATGAAGACATAGAAGAGGGTGATGAGAAACCGCATCGGGGGCATGCTCTAGCCCTGTCGGCTTGCCGACGCCAGCGCCGCCGTCGTTCATCGTCCATTGCCGTCGTCCTGCCGCACTGGATTCCAACGGCCAGTTGAGCGCGGCGCTTTCCCCCGCCACAGGAACGGGACGGGGAGGCGTGGTTGGAACGTCAGTATTGGTTGGGTCTCGGCGCGTTCATGGCGTTGGCCGGCGTAGTCGCGGTCGCGGCGCCGCGCGGAACGACGGAAGCTCGGTCGGCGGAAAACAAGGCGGCGGTCGAACAGGCCGCAACCAGTGCGCGGCTGGTCAAGGTGGTGCGCGCCAAGCGCGACGCGATCGACTATGGCGCACTCGACGCGCGTTTCCGTCGGATGGTGGAAAAACCGACGATGGTCGGCATGGCGGTCGGCATCGTTGAACATGGCCGCATCACCTTCCTGTCGGGCTACGGCGAGACGCTCGCCGGGTCGGGCGAAAAGGTCAGTCCGGACACCGTTTTCCGCTGGGCGAGCAATTCGAAAGGCGTTGCCGCGACGGCAGTGGCCAAGCTGGCCGAACAGGGCAAGTTCTCGCTCGACGAGCCGGTCGCCAACCTGAAGACCACGCTGCGCCTGCCGGGCGGCAACGAGCATAAGGCGACGGTCGCCGACGTGCTGAGCCATCGCCTCGGCCTGTACCGCAATGCATTCGACAACAAGCTGGAAGAAGGCATCCCTGCGCCGCAACTGCGGCAGGAATTGGCCACTCTGTCGAGCGTCTGCCAGGTCGACACCTGCTGGAATTACCAGAATGTCGCCTACGATACGTCTAGCGAGATCGTCTCGAAGGCGACCGGCCTGCCCTATGGCGATGCGGTCCGGCGCCTGCTGTTCAACCCGATCGGCATGACCTCGGCCAGCATGACTCGCGAAGGCCTTCAGAGCGCTAAGAGCTGGGCGCGGCCGCATTCGGTCGGGCGCAAGCCGCTGGAGGTCAACGACATCTATTACGGCGTGCCGGGCGCGGCCGGGGTCAACACCAACATCAAGGACATGACCTTGTGGATGCTGGCCCAGATGGGCGAGATGCCGCTTGTACTCGATCCCAAGCTGCTGGACACGCTGCACCGCCCGCGGGTCGCCACGCCGCTGGAACGACAGCACATGCGCAAGTTTCTCGAGCGGTTGCACGACCCGATGTACGGCCTCGGCTTCCGTTCGTACGATTATGACGGCCATCACATCGTCGGCCATCGCGGCGGGGTGAATGGCTACCGTTCGCTGATCCTGTTCGATCCCAAGCTGAAGAGCGGCGTGGTCGCACTATGGAACAGCAATACCAACCAGCCGGGCGGCCTCGAGTTCGAGGTGATGGATATGCTCTACCACCTGCCGTACCGCGACTGGATGGAATTGGATAAGGGCGGCAGGCCGGTGGCCGCGGAGACGCCCGAGGACGCCAACTCCGGCGATCGTTAGAGCGCCGCGAACCAGCCCGCGTAGGGCGTATTCTTGGCCAGGTACCGGTTCCAGTCTTGAGCACCGTCGTCCCACCAGACGGGACCACGTTCGCCCAGCGCGACCTTGCAGTCGTTGACGGCCTTCTTGGCCTGCGCGTGCGCTTCGGCATCGCCGTCGCGGCGCGCGCGGCCCATCGCCGCGCGGGCCTTCATCAAGTCGCTGACCAGCTCCTGCCGCTCACCTTCGCGTAAATTCGGGTTGGACCGGCGCCAAAGGCGACCGCGGACCACGAAATAGCGTCCATCGGGCGTGACGGGGTAGGGGTCGCGCATCGCGCTGGATCTGTCGCCCTTCGCTACGCTTCCGGCGGCCGTGGAGCGGGTGAAGGGAATCGAACCCTCGTCGTAAGCTTGGGAAGCTTCTGCTCTACCATTGAGCTACACCCGCCCTCGAAGAGGCGCCGATGCCATGGTGCGCCCGCGCCGGTCAACGCCAAAAAAGAAAGCGCCGCCCCGGGGTGTCCCGGGACGGCGCCTCCTGTTGGCAGATGCCGGTCGCTTAGAAGTTGTACTTCACGCCAACCTTGACGCGCCACAGCGACGAGCTGAGCTTGACCTGGTTGTCGACATCGTAGGCATTCGGGTCGAATGCCGAGATGATGTAGCGGCCCTGGCTGTCGACGCCCGGATTGGCCAGATCGACCACGTCCTGACGACCCGCGAATTCACGACGGCGGAACACGTTCCAGTTGTGATTCAGGAAGTTCAGGAAGTTGTCCATCATCGCATAGACTTCGATCTTGTCGTTGCGACCGCTGAACATGCCCATCGGCCCCGGGATTTCCTGGGCGAGACGCAGGTCCATGTCGTAATACCAGTCGTTGAAGCAGGTGTTACGAGCGATCGACTTGCCGCGGTAATCCTTGGCGCACCCGATCTTGTTGATGAAGTCGACATAGCTTGCGACCGCGGTCGGGTTCGACGACGGCGACAGGTTCGGATCGTTCACGCCGGTCGGGATGTACGCCAGCGCGTTTTCGAAGCCGGAGTTGGTGACGTTGAAGTCGCCGCCGCCGGTGAACGTCAGGCTGTACGGACGGCCCGAGCGAGCGATGAAGCTCATCCCGAACGTGGTGTCGTTGTCACCGAAGAACCGCTCCTTGAACGTCGTCGACAGCGAGATGTTGTGACGCGTCATGTAGAAGCCGTTCGAGGCATCCGGGTTCTGGCGATCGAACGCCGCGGTCGTGTCGTAGTTCGAACCGGCGGTCGAGTTGTACATGTTCCGGCGGTCCTGGACGTCCGAGTAGGCGTAGCCCAGGTTGACGAAGACGTTGCCGCCGCTGGTGAAGACACCGCGGTTGAAGTTCTTCGACAGGAGGAACGAGGCGATCCAGCCACGGTAGCCATCGGCGTTGGTCAGCATCAGCTCGTCGTCGCGGCTGGTGGTGAAGCAAGCGGCGGTCAGGTTCTCGTAGACCGGGGTCGGGTCGTGCGACACCAGCGTGGCGTTACAACCCGCGCGGAGCAGGTCGATGCCGCGATAGATCGGACGGCCGTCGATGGTCGCGCCGTTCAGGCCAAGGCGCGCGTCCGGCGCCTGCGCCAGATCGACCATGGTGAACGGGTTCTTGTACTTCGAGTAGATGAAGTCGGCGTTGAAGCGCCAGTTGTTCAACACCTCAGGCCCGAAGTTCAGGCGCGATTCGAAGCCGACGTTGAACCGGTTGACCGTCGGCATCTTGATGTCCGGATCGACCGAGTTGACCTTGGCGTCGCCCGAACGGGCCGACGCCGCCGCCGCGTTGACGACGCAGGTCGGGAAGCCGGTGAAGTTGCCGCTGGCATCGACCACGTCGAGGGCCGCCGCACCGCAGTTCGAGGTCGACTTGCTGGCGAAGCCGAAGCGCGAGCCCGAGTTCTGGAAGGCGTTGCCGAACCACACCAGCGGGTCGCCGCCCGAGAAGACGCCGAAGCCGGCACGGACCTTCGGCGCACCGAAGATCGCGAAATCGCCGAGGCGGTAGGTCGCACTGATCCGCGGCATGTAGACCGCCGGGACCTGGTCGAAGCCGACGTCGTTACGGATGCCGTAGCGATCGTAGTACTTGCTGTTGTTCAGCGGCGCGTCGCCCGAGAACATGTCGACGCGCAGGCCGGCCGTGATGTCGAGCGCGTCCGTCGCGTGCCAGTCGTCCTGCACGTACATGCTGACGAGGTTGCGGCGGAAGTCCGCGGCCGCGTCGTTGATGTCACCGCTGGCGGTGAAGTTGCCGTACGCACCGTTGGCGCCGCCCGTGTAGAGGGTGTTGCCGTTGGCCGAACCGGTGTTCGTGCCGTTGGCGGTGACGCCGTTGGCGAAGTCGGTCAGGTTGCGGAATTGCAGCGTGCCGGTCGCGTTCTGGACGAACAGGTTATAGAGGTGCGCCTGGTTAAGCTCGATGCCGCCCTTCAGCTTGTGGGCGCCCAGGTCGAGCTTGGCAGTCGCCTTGTACTGGTTGATCCACGAACGCAGGTCGTTGGCCGCGCGGCTGAAGCCCGGGCCCGCGATCAGCGCGCCGTAGCCGCCGGTCGTCGGGTTGAACACGCCGACGACGAAGCGGGTCTGCGGCGCGTCGCTCTGCGCTTCGCCGCCGCCGAGCGGATCCTGCACGTCGACCGTCTTGGTGCGCGAATACTTCAGTTCCGCCGACAGGTTGCTGGTCAGCTGCGAAAGCAGGCCGGCCGAGTAGAAGGTGCCGTCCGAACCCTTGGCATAGGCGTTGTCGAGGCCGGTGATGACCGGGTTGGTCGAATTCGAGGTGTTGTAGTCGTCGGTGAAGACGGCCTTTTCCTTGATCCTCTGGTAGGTCGCATAGAAGTGCGTGCTATCGCTCAGCTGCGCATCGGCGCGCAGGAAGTAGCGCTTGTTCGAGAACGGCAGCGAGCTGGGAAGACCGATGGTGTTCACGCCATAGGTGTTCGACAGGATGTTGCTGAAGGTCGCGAAATCGGCCGCCGTGACGTTGGCGAGCTCGATCGGGTAGCCGGCGCCGGCCGGGCCGGATTCGACCGTCGAGGCCGACTTCGACTGCTCGTAGGCACCGAACAGGAACAGCTTGTCCTTCACGATCGGGCCGCCGAGGTTCACGCCCCAGCGCTTGTCGCGATAGTCCGGCTCGTTCTTGAAAGTGACGTCGCCGGCCTTGGTGCCGTTGAAATCGTCGCCGGTGACTTCGAACCAGCCACCACCATGGAAGGTGTTGGTGCCGCCGCGGGTGACGACGTTGATCGCGCAGCCCGTGAACTGGCCGTATTCGACGTCGAACGGCGCGAAGTTGACCTGCGTCTCGCGGATCGCGTCGTACGGGATCGGCGTCGAGGTACGGGCCGAGAAGCCGGTTTCGTTGAGGCCGTAGATGTCGTTCTGCAGGATGCCGTCGACAGTGAAGGCGTTACCGCGGTCGTTGCCGCCGAGGCAGCTGACGCGGTCCTGGTCCGACAGGTCGTCGCGGGTCAGGCTGACGCGCGGGTCGAGGCGGATGACGTCGCGGACGTCGCGCTGGAAGGTCGGCGCGGTTTCCATGACGGCTTCGCTGAACGAGGTGCCCGGACCGGTCGACAGGGTCGAGATGTTCGCGCGGGCGGCGGTCACGACGATCGTGTCGGCACCGACTTCACCACCGGCGGCGGCGAGGTTGAAGCCGAGGGTCGTGGTGCCCTGCAGCGTGGTGTTGACGCCTTCGACGGTCTGGCCCTGGAAGCCTTCCGCGGTGGCGGTGATCGAGTAGGGGCCACCGGTGGTCAGGTTGTCGGCCGAGAAGCGGCCGTCGGCACCCGTGGTGGTGTTGCGCGTGGCGCCGGTGCGGTTGTCGGTGATGACGACGGTCGCGCCGCTGATCGGGGCGCCCGAGTCGTTCGCGACCTGGCCCGCGATGGAGGTGGTGATCTGCTGCGCGACGGCGGCAGTCGGGACGGCGACCACGCCGAGCATCGGCATGGCAAGGAAGGCGCAGCTGCGCATCAGCATCGATTTCTTCACGGTAGACCCCATTGGTTCGACGGCACTTTGCGGCCCCGAGTCGTTACCACGCAGGTTTACGGCCACCCTTCACGCAAGCGGCGCGCGCCTGCGATCAAGTGACTGATTCGGAAGAATTTCCCCAACCCCGAAGTAAGCGCTCTCGCGACCTACGATTGGCCCTACAGCATCTGATTGTGAAATTTACAAGACACTATCGGGGCTTAAGCGATTCCCGCCGGCCCGATGGGGATTCCCAGCAACGGTTTCTGAACGGCGTGGGCCTCAGGCCTGCGCAGGAGCGTCGAGCCGGCGGCCTATGGCCACCATCGCGTAGATCAGCGGCGGGACGAGCACGATCGACAGCACCACCTTGGCGATCATCTGGCCGGCCAGCAGCTCGCCGATCGGAAACACGCCGTAGAAGGCCACCGAGACGAAGATCAGCGTGTCGACCACCTGGCTGAGCGCGCTGGCCACCGCCGAGCGCAGCCACAGCAGGCGCGAACCCTCGTTGCCCTTGAGCCGCGTGAAGATGGTGACGTTGAGCAGGGTGGAGATGCCGTAGGCGAGGATGCCGCCCAGCCAGATTCGCGGGGTCGAGGCCATCATCAGGTTGAAGGCGTCGAGCCGCTCGGGCTGCATCGACGGTGAGGCGGGGAGCGACAGCACCAGCTCCGTCAGCGCCAGGCTCATCAGCAACGGGATGAAACCGATTAGGACCAGCCGGTTGGCCCATTCGCGGCCGTGCAGCTCGGCGATCGAGCTCGACGTCACCACCAGCAACAGGAAGGCGAAGATGCCCGATTCGACCGCCAGCGGCCCCAGCGCCACCTGCTTGTTGCCGAGCACGCCGGCGATACAGACCATTCCACCGTAGAAGATGGCAAAGGCGAACAGGGAGCGCGGCATGCGGAGCGACGTGTCGGTCGTGGTATCGGTCATGGGGCGCGAGGCGTAACGGCTTTCGCCCCGCCTGCAAGTGGTTTTGCGTTTGACGGGGCAAGGGGTCGGGGCTAACCGCGCTCCACTTTTTCCCGCCACATCAAGGACCTTTGCCCGACCCATGGCCGACGCGACGCTGGATATCCTGGCCATGGGCGATGCGATCGTCGATGTCATTGCAACCTGCGACGACGCCTTCCTGGTCGAGCACGACCTGCCGAAGGGATCGATGCAGCTGCTGACGCCCGAGCATGCCGATCGGCTGTACGCGGCGATGGGGCAGGCGCGCGAGACGTCGGGCGGTTCGGCGGCCAACTCGATGGCGGGAGTCGCCGCGCTGGGCGGCAAGGCGGGCTTCGTCGGGCAGGTCGCCGACGACCAGCTCGGCACCATTTTCGAGCATGACATGCATGCGCTGGGCGTCGATTTCCGCACGCCCGCGCTGGTCGGCGGGCCGCCGACCGGCCGCTGCCTGATCCTGGTCACACCCGATGCCCAGCGGACGATGAACACTGCGCCGGGCGCAAGCCACGAATTGTGCGTCGACGCCCTCGACGAAGCACAGATCGCCTCGGCGAAAATCCTTTTCCTCGAAGGCTATCTGTGGGGCCCGGACAAGCCGCGCGCGGCAATGAAGCGGGCGGTCGAGATCGCCCATGCCGCCGGGCGCAAGGTCGCCTTCACTCTGTCGGAAAGCGTCTGCATCGCGGGCCGCAAGGAAGGCTTTTCGGCGATGATTGACAGCGGCGGGATCGACCTCCTGTTCGCCAACGAGGACGAGGTGTTGCAGCTGGTCGGCCGTACCGACCTCGATGCGGCGCTGACCGAACTTTCGGCCAAGGTGCCGACGCTGATCGTGACGCGCGGGGCTGCGGGCGCGACGGGGCTGGCGCACGGGGAACGGGTCAACGTGCCGGCCGCGCCGGTTAAGGAAGTGGTCGATACCACTGGCGCCGGCGACCTGTTCGCTGCCGGTTTTGTCGCGGCGCATGCACGCGGCGCGACCCTCGAGCGCTGCCTCTACACCGGCGCAATCGCGGCGGGCGAGGTGATCCAGCATTTCGGTGCTCGGCCCGTCGCCGACCTCAAGCAACTGGTGGCGCTGTGAGGAACGTCAAGCGCCTCGCCGTCTATTGCGGCGCGTCGCCGGGCGGGGACGCCGCTTTCGCCGATGCGGCGCGCGACCTCGGACGCGCGATGGCCGAGCGCAACGTCGACCTGGTCTACGGCGGCGGCAAGCTGGGCCTGATGGGCATCGTCGCCGACACGGTGCTCGACGCGGGCGGCCAGGTGTTCGGTGTTATCCCGCAAACGCTGGTCGACCATGAGGTCGCCCACCGCGGCGTCACCGAGCTGCACACCGTCGCCGGCATGCACGAGCGTAAGGCCAAGTTCACCGAACTGGCCGACGCCTTCGTCTGCCTGCCGGGCGGCATCGGCACGCTCGACGAATTGTTCGAGGCGTGGACCTGGAACGCGCTCGGCTATCACGCCAAGCCGTTCTGCCTGCTCAACATCAACGGGTTCTGGGAGGGGCTCGGCACCTTCATGGACCATGTCCGCGACAGCGGTTTCCTGTCGGAGGCACGCCGTTCGCAATTGCTGATGGCCGCCACGCCGGCAGAGGCGCTCGACCTACTGGACGAAGCCGCAGGAAACGGCGAACAAGGTCTCACCTGGTAACAGCGTCATTCGCCCGGGGGAGGGGCACAGCGCGATGAATTCACCGATCATGGGCATTTTGGGCGTGCTGGCGATCATCGCCATCGCCGTGCTGTTTTCCTCCAACCGCCGCGGCATCCAGTTGCGCGTCGTCGGCGCGGCGTTCGCGCTGCAGGCGCTGATCGCCTTCCTCGTCATTCGGACCGAGGGTGGCCGCGAGGTCATCCAGGGCATGAGTGACGGCGTCGCCGCGCTCTTGGGCTATGCGGGCAAGGGCACCGAATTCCTGTTCGGGCCGAGCGACAAGAACCCGCTCGCCAACACCTTCGCCATCGCCGCCCTGCCGGTGATCATCTTCTTCGCCGCGCTGGTGTCGATCCTCTATTACCTCGGCATCATGCAGCGCGTGGTGCGCTGGGTCGGCGGCGCGATCGGCTGGGTCACCGGCGTGAGCCGCGTCGAATCGCTCGGTGCGGCGGCCAACATCTTCGTCGGCCAGTCGGAAAGCCCGCTGGTCGTGCGGCCGTACCTGGCCGCGCTGTCGCCGAGCCACCTGTTCACGCTGATGGCGGTCGGCATGGCCGGTGTCGCGGGCACCATCCTTGCCGCCTACGCCAGCCTGCTCGGGCCAAGCTATCTGCCGTACCTTCTCGCCGCCGCCTTCATGTCGGCGCCCGGCGGCATCTTCATGGCCAAGCTGATCATGCCGGACGACGCCGCGCCAAAGGACGAACTTCCGCTCGAAGGCGGCGAAACGCCGGTCGCCTTGGAAGACGAAATCGAGATTCACGGTTTCGAGGAAGGCGAGCAGCCGGCCAACATCATCATGGCGGCCGGGCAGGGCGCGCAGACCGGCGTCAAGCTGGCCGTCGCGGTCGGCGCGATGGTGCTGGCGTTCGTCGCGCTGGTCGCGTTGGCCAACGGTATCCTCGGCGGCATCGGCGGCTGGTTCGGCTATCCCGACCTCTCGTTCCAGGGCCTGATCGGACAGCTTTTCGCGCCGGTCATGTACCTGATCGGCATTCCGTGGAACGAGGCGGGGGCGGCCGGCGGCCTGTTCGGCACCAAGATCGTCCTGAACGAGTTCGTCGCCTTCATCGACCTGGGCGCGATCGACCCCGCTGCGCTCAGCGAGCGCAGCCGCGCGATCATCACCTTCGCGCTGTGCGGATTCGCCAACTTCAGCTCGATCGCTATCCAGCTCGCGGTGACCGGCAACCTGGCGCCGAACCAGCGCCCGGTGATCGCCCGCCTCGGCCTCAAGGCACTGCTCGCGGGCAGCCTTGCGAACCTCATGAGCGCCGCGCTAGCCGGCCTGATGCTGGCGTAAAAACCGTTCGATTGTCGTCAATTGCGCCCGTCGCGGCGCAGGAGTAGAGGCGCGTCCATGACCACTGAAACCATCACCAGCGACAGCGTCGCGTCCGTTTCGCTCAAAGACGCCGACAAGGATCCGACCGCCTTCGCCAACGAACTGGGCCAGAGCTTCGTCGACTACGGGTTCGCCATCGTCCGCGACCACGGCATCCCGCAGGACCTGATCGACCAGGCCGAGGAAATGTCGAAGAAGTTCTTCGCACTCCCTGACGACGTGAAGCGAAGCTACCTGATCGAAGGTAGCGGCGGCGCGCGCGGCTATACCGCATTCGGCGTCGAGACGGCGAAGGGGTTGAAGGCGTTCGACCTCAAGGAATTCTTCCATGTCGGTCGCGACCTGCCGGAGGGCCACAAGTTCCGCGCCCACATGGGCGACAATGTGTGGCCGGCCGAAGTCGACGGTTTCAAGGACGTGTTCCAGAAACTCTACGCCGCTTTCGACGAGGCGGGCCTCAAGGTGCTCCGCGCCGTCGCTCGGTTCCTCAAGATCGACGAGGAATATTTCACCGACACCGTCCGCGACGGCAATTCGGTGATGCGCATGCTGCACTATCCGCCGCAGCCCGAGCCGACCGGCGAGCACATTCGCGCCGGCGCGCACGAGGACATCAACACCATCACGCTTCTGCTGGGCGCGGAAGAGGCGGGGCTGCAGCTCAAGACCAAGGACGGTCGCTGGCTCGACGTGTCGCCGAAGCCCGGTGAGCTGGTGATCAACATCGGCGACATGCTGCAGCGGCTGACCAACGGTTACCTCCGCTCGACCTCGCACCGCGTGATCAATCCGGCCCCGGACCGGGCGTCGAACGCGCGCTACTCGATGCCCTTCTTCCTCCACTTCCGCTCGGACTTCCTGATCGAGGCGCTGCCCTCGACCGTCCCGGCGGGCGAGGAGCCCAAATGGGCGCCGATCACCGCAGACGACTACCTCCAGGAGCGTCTTCGCGAGATCAAGCTGAAGTGAGCGATGCTCCGCCTGTCCGCGACGGCGATTCCTGCGAGGTGATCGCCGGCACGCACAGGGGCAAGTCGGGGACGGTCGAGGATAGCAAGCTGAGCCCGTCGGGTCACTGGACGATCACCGTCCGCCTGCCCGACGGCGATCGTATCAAGACCCTCGCCCGCAATACGCGGAAGGTTTAGCCGGCGTCTTTCAGCGCGTCCGGCCCGAAGCCGTGCGGGATGATATCGGATAGCCTGTGCCGCTCGACACTGGCGCCGTCGCCGGACGAGCAGATGATCTCCAGGTCTCGGCCGCCGAGCTGGCTCGCTTCGAGCAGCGCCTGGCGGCAGCCGCCGCAAGGTGTCACGGGACTAGTGCCGATGAGCGCGTCGCCGGACCCGTCGCCGCCCGCGACCGCGATCCGCGCGACCTTTTCGAGGCCGAAGGCATGCTGCGCCGTGGTCAGCGCGCTTTGTTCGGCGCACATGCCGAGCCGATAGCAGGCGTTCTCCATATTGGCGCCGGTGACGAGCTCACCGTCGACCGACAGGATCGCGCAGCCGACCGAGAAATTCGAATAGGGGGCGTAGGCCTTCAAGGCAGCGGCTCGCGCGGCGGCGATCAATTCTTCGTCCGTCATGGCAATGTCTCTAGGCGCTGGCTAAGCCATGCCGCAACCCGCCCGATGGAGTCGCCGAATGCGCCGCGTCCTTGCCCTTTTGCCGCTGTTCCTGGCCGCCTGTACGACCACGCCGCGCCCCGCCACGCCGCCGGTCGCGGCGACGCGAGAAGTGCAGATCCTCGCGATCAACGATTTCCACGGCAACCTCGAACCGCCGGGGCTGACCTATGAGGGTGCGAAGGGGATCACGCCGGTCGGGGGCGCGGCTTACCTGGCGACGGTCCTCAAGCAATCGCGGACGAGCGCCAGCATCGCGGTCGCGGCGGGCGACCTGATCAGCGCCAGTCCGTTGACCAGTTCGCTGTTCTATGACGAACCGACCATCGAGGCGTTGGGCGACGCCGGCCTGGCGGTGGCCTCGATCGGCAATCACGAGTTCGACCGCGGGACCGGCGAACTGAAGCGGATGCAGGCCGGCGGCTGTATCCCCAACCCGCCGAGCGAAGCGCGCAAGAGCTGCCTATTTGGGCCGTTCAAGGGTGCCGGCTTCGAATATCTGGCGGCCAACGTCGTCAATGCCGACGGGTCGACGCTGTTTCCTGCCACGACGGTGCGCGACGTGGGTGGGATCAAGGTCGGCTTCATCGGCGAGACGTTGAAGGAGACCAAGCAACTCGTGTCGCCCGCCGGCGTCGCAGGGGTGGCGTTCACCGATGAGGCGGCGACCGCCAATGCGCTTGTTCCCGCCCTCAAGGCGCAGGGCGCACAGGTCATCGTCCTGTTGATCCACCAGGGCGGGGCAATCGACGGTCAGTATGACGACCAACCATGTCCCGGCCTCACCGGCGACATCCTGCCGATCCTCGACAAACTCAGCCCCGATATCCCGGTGGTCATCTCCGGCCACACTCACAACGCCTATATTTGCCGCCGTCCGATGGCGGGCGGCGGGACGCGTCTTCTGACCAGTGCAGGAAAATATGGCGCGCTCGTAACCGATATCCGCCTCACGCTGGGCAGCAACGGCAAGTTGGTGTCAGACAAGGCGGCGTTCATCGAGGTGCAGGGCGAAGCCATCGCGGGGAAGAAACCGGTACCGCTCAACCCCAACGTGCCGGTGTTCGCCGCCGACCCGAAGGTCGCCGCGATGGTGAAGCGCTATCACGACGCCGCGGCGTCGACCGCCAACCGGCCGGTCGGCCATATTTCCGCCACGGTGCCGAAGCGCGACGGGCTGATGTCGCCGGCCTCGGCGCTGATTTCGGATGGCCAGCTGTTCGTCGCCAAGGCATCGGACAAGGGCGCCGCGGACTTTGCGCTGATGAATCCGGGCGGCGCGCGGACCGACCTGGTGCCGGGCGAAGGCGGGCTGGTCACCTACGGGATGGTGTTCGCGATGCAGCCCTTCGCCAACGCGCTGGTCACCAAGACCTTCACCGGCGCGCAGGTGAAGGCGGTGCTGGAACAGGCCTTTCCGGCGACATCGGTGGTCAACGTCCTGATGCCGTCGGCCAATTTCTCCTACGCCTTCGATCGCTCGAAAACGGAAGGGCAGCGCATCGTGTGGATGAAGCTGGACGGTAAGCCGCTCGACCCGGCCAAGCGCTACCGCGTGACGATCAACAACTTTCTCGCTTCAGGTGGCGACGGCTTCACCAGGCTGATCGACGGCACGGACCCGGTCGACGGCGGCCTCGACGTCAAGGCGACCGAGGCGTGGCTGGCGACCAACCCCGCGCCGCCAAAGGCGGGCCGGGTGATCGACCTGACGCCCAAGGACTGGAAGCCGGCGACCTAGCGCAACGGCGGCTCGTCGAACGAACGCAGCTTGCGGCTATGAAGGCCGTCGCCTTCCTGCCGCAGCAGGTCGAGCGTGCCGATGCCGATGCGAAGGTGCTGGCTGATCGCCCGTTCGTAGAAGGCGTTGGCCTGGCCGGGCAGCTTCAACTCACCGTGAATTGGCTTGTCGCTGACGCACAGCAGCGTCCCGTAGGGTACGCGGAACCGGTAACCCTGAGCGGCGACGGTGGCCGATTCCATGTCGATCGCGACCGCGCGGCTTTGGTTGAAGCGCAGCGCGCTCAATGTGTAGCGGAGCTCCCAGTTGCGGTCGTCGGTGGTGACCACCGTGCCGGTGCGGAGCCGCTTTTTCAGGTCGTCCTCGTCTTCGGCCGTGACGATCTTGGCGGCCTCGAACAGCGCGGTCTGCACCTCGGCGATGGCGGGGATAGGGATTTCCACCGGCAGCACGTCGTCGAGCACATGGTCATCGCGCAAATAGGCGTGGGCGAGGACATAATCGCCAATCGTCTGGCTGGGACGAAGGCCGCCGCAATGGCCGATCATCAGCCATGCTTCGGGACGGAGCACCGCGATATGGTCGCAGATCGTCTTGGCGTTTGACGGTCCGACGCCGATGTTGACCAGCGTGATGCCGTCGCCGTCGGGCGTCATCAGGTGATAGGCCGGCATTTGGTGACGCCGCCACACCCCCGATGCGATTTCCGCCTCGGCATCGGCCAGGTCGCTGCCGTCATAGAAGCCACCGGGTACCGACAGGCCGGTGAAACGGCTCTCGGGATCGCGCAGCGCGCCAACCGCGAAGCGGACGAACTCGTCGACGTAGCGGACATAGTTGGTGAACAGCACGAAGCGCTGGAAGTGGTCGGCCGGCGTGCCGGTGTAATGCTTCAGGCGCGCCAGGCTGAAGTCCGTGCGCAACGCGTCAAACAGCGCCAACGGTCGGGTCGGGTCGAGCGCGGCATCCCAGGCGCCGTCGGCGATCTCGTCACCGATGTGGACCAGTTCGGTGGACGGGAACCAGCGCGACAGCTCGGCGGTGCTCAGGCCTTGCAGGTCGAGGTCGCCGCCGTCGAGGACGTAGGGGTAGGGGATTTCGCTTTCCGATGCGCCGACTTCGACGTCGACCGGATAGTCGCGGACGAGATGCTCGAGCTGCTCCGTCAGGTAGGTGCGAAACAGTGCCGGACGGGCGATCGAGGTCGTGTACGTGCCGGGCGCATTCAGGCGCGCGAACGCCCGGGCGGGGGTCGGCGACACGCTTTCCGCATCGTAGCGGACGCGGAGTTCGGGATAGGAGAAAACGCCGCCGTCGCGCTGGTCTTGCGTCGGGCGGGTGCCGTCCTTGGCATAAGCGTTGAGGGCGGTGCGAAGCCGGTCGACGGACTCGGCATAATGGCGCTCGAGGGCATCAAGGAGCGCGGGGATATCGTCTTTCGTAGTCATGGCACCCACTGGCCAGCTTCGCCGAAAAGCGCAAGGGGCGGCGAAACGGCCTTGTAATACTAAGCAAGCTTATTATATGCACGCCCATGGAGCGAGATACCCTGGCAATCGAAATCGTCGAAACCGCGCGTGCGTTGCGCCGCGCATTTGACGAACGCGCGACCGACATGGGCGTCACCCGCGCCCAGTGGCAGGTGCTCTCTAAGCTGTCGCGCAACCCGGGTCTTAAGCAGGTCGAGCTTGCCGACCTTCTCGAAATCGAACCTATCACCCTTTGCCGGCACATCGACCGGCTGGAGGAAGCCGGGTTCGTCGAACGGCTCCGGGATCCCAACGACCGGCGGGCCTGGCGGCTCGAACTGACCGCCAAGGCGGCGCCGATCGTCAAAAAACTCAAGTCACTTGCGTCTCATTTCGCTACTGATGCGTTTGGTTCGCTCAGCGATGCGCAAGCATCGGCGTTGAGCGCCACGTTGGCGAATGTACGCGACAACCTGGTCCGCACGGCGGACAAAGCCAAGGCTACGGCATGAACGAGATGAAGAAGGTCGCCTCCGCGGAGGCCACGGTCGAACCCGCGTCGGTGGAAGCACCCGCGGATAGGGTCGTGATCGAGGAAACCCCCAAGAAGAGCAGGAAGCGCCTCGCCCTCCTGTTGGCGCTGCCGCTGCTGATCGCGGTGGTCGGGCTCTATTTCTGGCTCACCAGCGGCACGTCAGTCAGCACCGACAACGCCTATGTGAAGCAGGACGTCACCGCGATTTCGACGCAGGTGAACGGTCCGGTCGCGGCCGTTTATGTCGACGAAAACCAGCATGTGAATGCCGGCGACGTTCTCTACAAGATCGATCCCGCCCCCTTCCAGGCGGCGCTCGATGCCGCGCGCGCCCAACTGGCCGCCGCGCAGCTGCAGACGACCGTGTTGCAAACGCAGGCGGCGGGCACCGGCGCCGACATCAGCGGCGCACAGGCCGACCTCGAGATCAAGCGCCGCGACTTCGCCCGCCAGTCGGCGCTGATGGCGAAGGGCTTCACGACCAAGGTCAACTATGATGATTCGCTCGCTGAGGTCCGCAAGGCGGAAACGGCGCTTTCCGACGCGCGCGCCCGTTCGGCCAACGCCTCGGCCGCGATCGCGCCGGGTGGCAACCAGCCGCAGGTCGCGGCGGCGCTGGCAGCGGTCGAAAAGGCCCAGCTCGACCTCGCCCACACCGTCATCCGCGCACCGGCGTCGGGCATCATCGCCAAGTCGGACCGGCTGCTGGTCGGCCAGGCGGCGATTACCGGTGTCGCGATGCTGTCGATCGTCGGGGACAAGCAGGCCTGGGTCGAAGCCAATTTCAAGGAAGGCGACCTTGCCAAGATGGCGGTCGGCCAGCCGGTCGACGTCGAATTCGACGCCTATCCCGACCTCAAGCTCAAGGGCCATGTGTCGTCGATCGGGTCGGGTACCGGCAGCGAATTCTCGGTGCTTCCGGCGCAGAATGCCAACGGCAACTGGGTCAAGGTGACGCAGCGCGTGCCGGTGCGCATCGCTTTCGACCAGAAACCGCCGCGGCAGATGATCGCCGGTCTGAGCGCCGACGCGACCGTCCACTTCAACAAGTAAGGGCGATCATGGCCGAACAGGCTGCCCATCCGCTGGAGCCGACCGAGCGCCTGCTTGTCACCATCGCGGTGATGCTGGCGGTACTCATCCAGGTGCTCGACACGACGATCGCCAACGTCGCGCTGCCGCACATGCAGGCGAGCCTCGGGGCGACGCAGGAGAGCGTCAACTGGGTGCTGACCAGCTACATCGTAGCGGCAGCCATCGCCCTGCCGATCGCCGGCTGGCTGAGCGACAGGATCGGGCGAAAGCGACTGCTCCTGTTCTCGGTGGTCGGTTTCACCATCGCCTCGCTGTTGTGCGCCGTCGCGCAAAGCCTCGAGGAAATGGTGCTGTTCCGCCTGATCCAGGGCATCACCGGCGCTTTCCTGGTGCCGCTGGCGCAGGCGACGATGTTCGACATCAACCCGCGCGAAAAGCATGCCCAGGCGATGGCGCTGTTCGGCGGCGGGATCATGATCGGGCCGATCCTCGGGCCGGTGCTGGGCGGCTGGCTGACCGACAGCTTCAACTGGCGCTGGGTGTTTCTCGTCAACATTCCGGTGGGGACGCTGGCGACACTCATGCTGCTGCGCTTCATGCCGTCGGGCGAAACGGTACGGCGCAAGTTCGACCTGTTCGGCTTCGCGCTCCTCGGCATCGCGCTCGGCAGCCTTCAGCTATTGCTGGAGCGCGGACAACAGCTCGACTGGTTCGACAGCATCGAGATCTGGATCGAGTGCGGCCTGTTCGCCGCGGCGCTGTGGATGTTCATCGTCCACACCGTCACGGGCAAGGAGCCGCTATTCGAACGCGGCATGTTCGCGGACCGCAATTTTGCGCTCGGCCTCGTCTTCATGGCGGTGACCGGCGTGCTGCTGCTGGCCGGTCTCGCGCTGCTTCCGCCGTTACTCCAGCGGCTCTACGGCTATTCCGTGCTACAGTCGGGCATCCTCACCGCGCCGCGCGGCGTGGGAACCCTGATCTCGATGCTCGTTGCGGGCCGTATCGTCGGCAAGGTCGATATGCGCGTGCTGGTGGCGATCGGCATGGCGCTGATGGGCTGGTCGATGCACATCATGACGACCTTCTCGATCGACATGGGCAAGAACCTCATCATCTGGTCAGGAATCGTCCAGGGACTTGGCCTCGGCCTCGTGTTCGTGACGATGCAGGCGCTCGCTTTCGCCACGCTTGCGCCCCACTACCGCACACACGCCGCCAGCCTGCTCAACCTGTCGCGCAACATCGGCGGATCGATCGGCATCAGCCTCGTCGCCACGCTGCTCGCCCGCAACCTGCAGATCGCGCATGCCGACATGGCCAGTCATGTGACCGAACAGGTCCTGCCGACGATCAGCCAGGGTGTCGTCGCGGAACTGGGCCTCCCCGCTTCGAGCGCGCTTGCCATGGCCGATGCCGAGATCAACCGGCAGGCAGCGTTCATCGCCTATCTCGACGATTTCTGGATCATGATGTGGGTCACCTTCGCGGCGATCCCGCTGGTGTTGTTGCTACGCCCGGTGAAGCCGCCCAAGCCGGGCGACGAGCCGCAGCATATGGCGATGGCCGACTAGCGCACGACTTCTCCGCCCTTCACCACCAGCATCACCTTCCGCACAACCGAGATGTCCTTCGTCGGATCGCCCTCGACGGCGACCATGTCGGCGAGCAGGCCGGGTGCGAGGCGGCCGCGGTCGTCAAGGTGGAAGATGGCGGCATTGCCCGACGTCGCCGCCTTCAACACGTCGATGGCGGGCATTCCTTCGCGAGCCATCAACTCCATTTCCTTCGCGTTCTGGCCGTGGGGAAAGACGCCGACGTCGCCGCCCATGCAGATCGGCACGCCCGCCTTCATCGCCTCGCGGAAGGCGGTGCGGTTCGTCTGCACCGACTTCGGCGCCGGTTCGCGGCCATCCCATTTTTCGAAGTAATGGGCATAGGCATCGGACGCGGCCAGGGTGGCGCAATAGCCGACGTGGTGCTGGGCCATCAGCCTGAACACCGCCGGCGTGCCGTCGAAGCCATGCTCGATCGTGTCCGCCCCGCCCAAGATGGCGTTGGTCATGCCATCGGGCGTCGAGGCGTGGACCGCGACCTCGCGGCCCGCCTGATGCGCCGCCTCGACCGCGGCCGCGATCTCGGCCTTGGTGAACGTCGCGCGCGACGGTTCGCCGCCGCGCCAGTGATAGTCGCCGTACAGCTTCACCACGTCGGCGCCGCCGCCGATCTGGCGCCGGACGGCGGTCACGATGTCCGGCCCGTCGGCTTCCTCCGCGCCCTGCAGCGGTGGGTCGAGCGGGTCGTTGAGCTTGGGCGCATAACTGCCGGTCGCGACAATCGCCCGCGTCGCTGCAATGATCCGCGGACCCGGCACGATGCCCTTCTGGATCGCTTCCTTTAGCCCGACGTCGGCATAGCCCATGCCCTCGGTCCCGAGGTCGCGGGTGGTAGTGAACCCGGCCATCAGCGTGGCCTTCGCGTGATTGACTGCACGCGCCGTGCGTTCGGCGGCGCTCTCCTTCAGCACCTGGTCGTTCCAAAGCGTCTCGTTGTAAGGGTGGAGGAAGAGGTGCGAATGCCCCTCGATCATCCCCGGCATCAGCGTGTCGCCTTCCAGTCTCACCGTGCGCGTGCCCGGCGGGACGGTGAGTGCGGGCCCGACCGCCCTGATCGTCGTGCCATCGGCCAGTAGCTGCCAACCCACATGCATCGACGTCCCGTCGAACAGGCGGTCGGGCACATAAAGCACGGGCTCGGCGAAAGCAGGAGCGGCGAGAAGGGCGAGGCCCGCGAGCAGGATGCGCATGGTCGGGCAGCCTATGCCACTTTGCCCAAAAGAAAAGGGCGGCCGCAGCGGGACCGCCCTTCCTTGTTCGGAATGAACCGGACTTAGCGCTTCGAGAACTGGAAGCTGCGGCGGGCCTTGGCCTTACCGTACTTCTTACGCTCGACGACGCGGCTGTCGCGGGTCAGGAAGCCTTCGCGCTTCACCGCCGTGCGGAGCGCCGGCTCGTAGCGGCTGAGCGCCTGGGCGATGCCGTGCTTGACCGCACCGGCCTGGCCCGACAGGCCGCCGCCCTTGACGGTGGCGACGATGTCGTACTGGCCCGCACGGTCGGTAACGTCGAACGGCTGGTTGATCACCAGGCGAAGCGTCGGACGGGCAAAGTAGACCGTCTGGTCGCGGCCGTTGACTTCGATCTTGCCGGTGCCGGGCTTCAGCCACACGCGGGCCACGGCGTCCTTGCGGCGGCCGGTGGCGTAGGCGCGACCATACTTGTCGAGCTGCTGCTCGCGAAGCGGCGCTTCCGGCTGGGTCGGCTGGACCGGGGCCGAAGTTTCTTCGGTGGTCGCTTCGGTCGTAGCGTCAGCGTCGGCCTTGGGGGCTTCGGCAGCCGGGGTCTCGGCCGGGGCGTTGGTCATTTCGCCGAGGTCGGCGAGGCTCTTCTTGTCGGCCATGTTATGCGCCCACCTTGTTCTTGCGGTTCATCGACGCGACGTCGAGCGTTTCCGGGTTCTGGCCGCCGTGCGGGTGCTCGGTGCCGTTGTAGAGGTGCAGGGCGCGCATCTGGTCGCGACCCAGCGGGCCGCGCGGAATCATGCGCTCGACCGCCTTCTCAAGCACGCGCTCGGGGAAACGACCCTCGAGGATCTTGCCCGCCGGGACTTCCTTCAGGCCACCGGCATAACCAGTGTGCTTGTAGTAGAGCTTGTCCTTGAGCTTCTTGCCCGTGAACCGCACCTTGTCGGCGTTGATGACAACGACATGGTCGCCGCAATCGACGTGCGGGGTGAAGCTCGGCTTGTGCTTGCCGCGCAGGATGTTGGCGATGATCGTCGCCACACGGCCGACCACCAGGTTCTCGGCATCGATCAGATGCCACTTCTTTTCGACCTCGGCCGGCTTCGCCGACTTGGTGGTCTTCATCAGCGCCTTCATGGCTCTGGACCTTTCGCTTGAAAACAGATGAAGCGCCGCCATCCGGCCGCGCCTTCGGGCGGGCTAATGCTGGGGAGGGGCAAGAAAGTCAAGCAAAAGCAGGCGATTCCGGACGGGTAAAATATTACCGGATGATCGAAAGTCTGACTCGGTTACGGTGACGGTCGGTGCTATACTGGCCGGGCGATACGTCGACCAAAAACCGGGGGCGGTCCATGGATTTCGATACCGCGATGCTGCTGGCGCTGGTGGTCAGCTTTTTCCTGTTCATGGGCGTCGAGGCACTCGTTCCGTCGGGGCGGGCGATGCCGGCCATCGCGCACTGGCGGCTGATCGGAATAGCCGCCTTCGCACTTACACTTGCCGGGTTCGTGTTCATTCCTCTCCTGGTGGTGCCGCTTCTGCCGGCATCGATGGCCGTGGTCGACCTGTCGGGATGGGGCAGTTGGGCGTTCTTGCCGGTGTGGATGCTGACCACGCTGCTCAACTATGCCTTCCACCGTTTCATGCATTATTTCGACTGGGCTTGGCGCGCGGGGCACCAGTTCCACCACTCGGCGGCGCGGCTCGACATCGCCTCGGCGATGATGTTCCACCCGGTCGACACGCTAATGCAGGGCGTGCTTGGCGGTTTGTTGGCGGCCGGCCTACTCGGCGTCACCCCCCATGCGGCGGCTTGGGCCGGACTGTTCGGCTTCTGGGCAGGCCTCTACCAACACCTCAACGTCCGGACACCGGCGTGGACCGGCCTCATCTGGCAGCGGCCGGAGGCGCATGCGCTTCACCACGAATATAATGTCCACGCCCGCAACTACAGCGACTTTCCTTTGTGGGACCACCTGTTCGGCACCTACGGCAAGCCCGACGAGCGGCTGGTAAGGGTCGGTTTCGCCCCGGGGCGGGCGCGGCGGTGGATGGCGATGCTGGCGATGCGCGACGTCAATCGCGAAGCGGACGAGAAGGCCCGGATCAGCCTTTGACGCTGCGTTCCACCCAGTCGCCAAAGGGCGCCGACAGCCGCTCGATCGGCCATGCCACCACGGCGGGCAGGTCGTAACTGTGCAATTCGACGATGCGCATGATGAGGGCGTCCGCTTTCGCCGCCGTCGTCTTGAACAGTGCCGGGACCTCGTTCGCTTCTTGCACCTCGCCAGACCAGCGGTAGACGCTGTGGCAGGGCGACATGATGTTGGCGCAGGCGGCCAATCGTTCGTACACCACCACCTTCGCGATCCGCGCGGCCTCGTCGGCGTCGGCGAACACCGCGTAGACGGTCAGGACGCTCACGGTTGCGCGCGGCCGAGGCTGTTGGCGCCCCACACCGTCGCGGCAAGGAGCAGCGCACCGACCGCCTGGTGGAGGACGGCGAGCGGCAGGGCGATGCCGCTCATCACGGTCGCGATGCCGAGCAGGATCTGGGTCCCGAACGCGCTGTGGACGTAGCGGGCAGCCTTGCGGTCGACCGGTTTCACCCGGCGGGCGAACATGACCAGCAGGACGACCACGACCCACGCCCACCAACGGTGGACGAAGTGGATCAGGAACGGGTCGTGGGTGAGCGCGTGCAGCGCGCCGCCCAACCAGTCGATCCCCTCGGGCACGAAGTGGCCCTGCATGAGGGGCCAGTCGTTGGCGAGGTAACCGGCGCGGAAACCCGCGACCCAGGCGCCGAGCATCAACTGGAGCGCCAGCGCGGCCAAGGTGAGGGCGGAAAAGCCGGTCATGCGCGCCGGACGCGCATCGGCATCGCGAGCCAGCGCCCGAAGATCGAGCGCGGTCCAGATGATCGCGGCAAAGAGGAACAGCGCCATCATGAGATGCGCAGACAAGCGGTAAGGGCTGACTTCGGTCGCGGAGCCTTCCAGCCCGCTGAGCACCATGAACCAGCCGATCGCGCCCTGCAGCCCGCCCAGCACAAACAGTGCCACCAGCCGCCAACCATAGCCTTTCGGGATGGCCCGCTTGAACGCGAACCAGGCGAGGCCGGCGAAAAAGACGAGGCCGAGGAGGCGGCCGAGAAGTCGGTGCACCCATTCCCAGAAGAAGATGAACTGGAACTGCCCCAGCGTCATCCCGGCCGGCCCGCTGACCTGCCGGTATTGCGGCGTCTGCTGGTAAAGCCGGAACGCCTCTTCCCACTGCGCGTGGCCGATCGGCGGGATCGCGCCGCTGACCGGCTTCCATTCGGTGATCGACAGTCCGCTTTCGGTCAGGCGCGTGATGCCGCCGACGACCACCATCGCGAAGATCATCGCGGCGGTGAACAGCAGCCAGTCGGCGATGGCGCGGGGGCGAATGGGGGAGGCGGTCGAGTCCATGTCGGGCGGGCCTATGCCGCCCCGCCGCCACAGTTGCAAAGAAAGTTCGCTTGGAAGTTTGATGTGATATTGTCACGACACGGGTATCACATTATATCGTCGGCCATGTCGCCGCTTGCGCTCTCCACGAACCGGCTGGACCGGATGGCCATCGGCCTGTCCGGCCTGTGCCTCGTGCATTGCCTCGCGACGTCGGTGTTCCTCGCGCTGTTCTCGACGCTGGGCGAAGGCCTCGGCGCCCCGTGGATCCATGAAGTGGGCCTGTCGCTCGCCATGGTCATGGGCGCGGTCGCGCTCGGCAAAGGCATCCGCGAGCATGGCTATACCATGCCGTCCGCGGTCGGCGGGCTGGGCCTTGGCGTCATGGCCGGCGCGCTGACCCTGCCGCACGACGGGACGGAGGCGCTCTACACCGTGATCGGCGTCGCGATCCTCGCGCTCGGCCACCGGCTCAACCACATCGCCGCTGAATAATCCCCGTTAGGGGATGTCTTGTGACGTCAGCGCCGCCCGCCTATCTATCGGGCATGGGCGCACATCATCATCACCTTCACCAGGGCGATTCGCTGCGGGATGCCGCGGCCGCCCAGATGGCCGAAAAGGGCGAGCAGTGGACCGGGATGCGCGCCGCGGTGTTCGACAGCCTGGCGCAATTCGACAAGCCGGCCAGCGCCTATGATATCGCCGAGCATGTTTCCAAGTCGCTGGGCCGCCGTGTCGCCGCCAACAGCGTCTACCGAATCCTCGACCTGTTCGTGACCGCCAACCTGGCGATGCGGGTCGAAAGCGCCAACGCCTATGTCGCGAACCAGCACCCGGGCTGCCTGCACGACTGCATCTTCCTGATCTGCGACAGCTGCGGCTCCACCACCCACATCGACGACGACAAACTGTCGGGCGGCGTGCGCAGTGCGGCCGAGCATGCGGGGTTCGAACCGGTCCGCCCGGTGATTGAGGTCCGCGGCCGCTGCGGCGACTGCAGCTAGATCGACGGCGCGACGGGGCGGGGCGTTGACGGGGTTTCTCGAACCATTTCGCGACTATGCCGAATGGGTCGCGGCGATCCTCGGCCTCATCACCGTCGTCCTCGTCGTCAGGCGCTCGATCTGGAACTACCCGTTCGCACTGGCGATGGTCTCGCTCTACTTCGTCGAATTCCTCGACGAAAAACTCTACTCGGACGCACTTCTCCAGGTCTTTTTCTTCGCCATCAACGTCTACGGCTGGTGGGCCTGGGCCCGGGCGCCGGAAGTCGACAACGGGATCGAAGTGGTGGCCATGTCCCTTAGGGCCCGTGCGACCTGGTTTGTCGGCACGGCGATCGCCGCGCTGGCCTGGGGACTGCTGATGCACCGCTTCACGGATGCCGCCGCTCCCTTTGTCGACGCGGCCGTGGCTGGGGCCAGCGTCGCCGCCCAATGGCTGCAATCGCTCCGCCGGGTCGAGTCCTGGATACTGTGGATCGTGGCAGACCTCATTGCCGTCCCGCTCTATTGGTGGAAGGGGCTGGTGCCGACCACCATCCTCTACCTCGTGTTCCTTGGCCTGGCCGTGGCGGGCCTGCTGAGCTGGCGCCGCGCCGCGAGGCCCGGCCCGATGGCCGCCGCATGAGCAAGCTGGTTGTCCTGCACGGCGTGGAGAGCGTCGGTAAGACCACACTCGGACGTGTGCTTGCCGGTCGCGCCGGCGCGCTGTTCCTGCCGGAATTCGGCCGTGCCTGGTGCGAGATTTTCGGGACCGATTGCGACGCGGCGGACCTCCTGGAAATCGGCGTCAACCAGCAGGACAATATCGAACACGCGCTGCGCGACGGCCGCGCCGTCTTTAGCGACACCGATGCCTTGATGACGGCCGCATGGGCCGAAATGATGCTCGGCCAGCAGCTTCCGGAGCTGCTGACCTACCGCAAGGCCGACCTCTACCTTTACTGCAAGCCCGACGTTCCGTTCGTCGCCGACGGCCTGCGCATTTTCGGCCAGCCCGAACAGCGCGAACGGTTCGACCGGATGGCCCAGGCCGCACTCGACCGTGCCAACGCGAATTATGTCGTGATCGAAGGCGACTGGGAATCCCGCGAGGCCATTGCCAGCGAGGCGGTTGCCCGGATCCTCGGCTGACCAACGCGCGTTCGACTTCGCAGTCGTTACGGAGTAGAGGCCGCCCGATGACCGACCGCCCGTCCACCCCGCTTCTCGACCAGGTCCAGTTTCCCGCCGACCTTCGCAAGCTGCCCAAGGCGCAGCTGCCGCAATTGTCGGACGAACTACGCCAGGAAATGATCTCGGCCGTGTCGACGTCGGGCGGCCACCTCGGGTCGGGCCTCGGCGTGGTCGAGCTGACTGTCGCCATCCATTATGTCTTCGACACGCCGACCGACAAGCTGATCTGGGACGTCGGGCACCAGTGCTACCCGCACAAGATCATCACCGGGCGCCGCGACCGCATCCGCACATTGCGGCAGGGCGGGGGCCTTAGCGGCTTCACCAAGCGCTCCGAGAGCGAATACGACCCGTTCGGGGCGGCGCACAGCTCGACCTCGATCTCGGCCGCGCTCGGCTTCGCCATTTCGAACAAGCTGGCCGACACGCCCGGCCGCGCGATCGCGGTGATCGGCGACGGCGCGATGAGCGCGGGCATGGCCTACGAGGCGATGAACAACGCCGAAGCCGCCGGCAACCGGCTGATCGTCATTCTCAACGACAACGACATGTCGATCGCGCCGCCAGTCGGCTCGTTGCGCAACTCGCTCGCCCGCCTGGTGTCGTCGGGCAAGTATCTCGGCCCTCGCCGGCTGGCGCAGAAACTGGCGCGGCGGATGCCGGAACCGATGCACCGCTGGGCGCGGAAGGCCGAGGAATATACCCGCGGCTGGATCACCGGCGGGACGCTGTTCGAGGAATTGGGCTTCTATTATGTCGGCCCCGTCGACGGTCACGACGTCAACGCACTGGTCGAGGTGCTCGAAAACGTGCGCGACGCCGAGGAAGGGCCGATCCTGGTCCATGTCGTGACGAAGAAAGGCAAGGGCTACGCCCCGGCCGAAAACGCCGCCGACAAATATCATGGCGTGGTCAAGTTCGACATCGTCTCGGGCAAGCAGGACAAGGGCCCGGGTGGCGGCCCGCCGGCCTATACCGCGGTCTTCGCCGACGCGCTGAAGGCCGAAATGGCCCGCGACGAGAAGGTCGTGGCCATCACCGCCGCGATGCCCTCGGGCACCGGCCTCGACAAATTGCAGGCGGCCTATCCGGAGCGCGTGTTCGACGTCGGCATTGCCGAACAGCACGCCGTGACCTTCGCCGCCGGCCTCGCCGCGGAAGGGCATCGCCCGTTCGTCGCGATCTATTCGACCTTCCTCCAGCGCGCCTACGACCAGGTGGTCCATGACGTCGCCATCCAGAACCTGCCGGTGCGGTTCGCGATGGATCGCGCGGGGCTGGTCGGCGCCGACGGTTGTACCCACGCCGGCGCGTTCGACCTCGCCTACCTGTGCACCTTACCCAACTTGGTGGTGATGGCCGCCGCGGACGAGGTCGAGCTGGCCAATATGGTCCACACCATGGCGATCCACGACAGCGGGCCGATTGCCGTGCGCTATCCGCGCGGCAACGGGCGGGGCCTCACGATGCCGGCCGAGCCTACCGCGCTGGAAATCGGCAAGGGCCGCATCGTGCGAGAGGGCAAGAAGGTCGCCATCCTCTCGCTCGGCACCCGCCTCGAGGAGGCTGAAAAGGCAGCTGACATGCTGGACGCCAAGGGCTTGTCGACCACCATCGCCGACCTGCGCTTCGCCAAGCCTCTCGACGAGGAACTGGTTCGCAAGCTGCTGACCACCCACGAGGTCGCGGTGACGATCGAGGAAGCGGCGATCGGCGGCCTCGGCGCGCAGGTTTTGACGCTGGCCAGCGACCTCGGCCTGACCGACGCCGGCCTCAAGATCCGCACCATGCGCCTGCCCGATACCTTCCAGGACCATGACGCGCCGATGAAGCAGTACGACGAGGCCGGCCTCAACGCGCCGCACATCGTCGAGACGGTGCTGAAGGCGCTGCGGCGCAACGACCTCGGCGCCGAAAGCGGGGCGCGCGCTTGAGGATTGGCCGATGGCGGGCGTAGCATCCGCAAAGGCGACGGATTGGCGGCGCTGGCTGCGCTACGCGTTCGTCGTCCTGACGCTCATCCTGATCGTCGGCAGTTTTCTCCCGCTGTGGCAGACCGACGAATGGTGGGTGCGCGAATGGGATTACCCGCGCCTGCAGATCGCCGGCCTGTTGCTGCTGTGCGGGACACTCCTCCTGTCCCTCAACTGGCGCTGGTCCAGGGGCGAGAGCGCACTGGGCGCGGGCATGCT
The DNA here is from genome assembly GCA_023391375.1 of Pseudomonadota bacterium. Classification (GTDB taxonomy): domain Bacteria; phylum Pseudomonadota; class Alphaproteobacteria; order Sphingomonadales; family Sphingomonadaceae; genus Sphingomicrobium. The sequence continues at coordinate 190,678 of JAEWBB010000024.1, forward strand.
CGCCGCGCTGGTGTGGCAGGGGACCCACTTCGTCGAATATCTCCCGATCTGGCCGCGCCAGGTGGCGACGGCGAAAAACTGCCCCGCAGACAAGCGGCTGACCCTGCTCAATTCCAACGTGTTGATGGATAATCGACAATTCGACCGGCAGCTGGCGATGGTTCGCGCCCAAAAGGCCGACGTTGTGCTTTTGCTCGAGGTTGGGCCGGAATGGCGCGACCATTTGCGCGCGCTCTACCCCGACTACCCCTACCGCATCGCCGAACCGGCCCCCACGACCTATGGCATGATGCTGTTGTCGCGTTTGCCGATGAGGGCCGTTGTCCGCCACCGCTTGCAGGCCGGCGTGCCCTCGATCGATGCGCAACTGCGAATGCGCGACGGCAGTATTGTCGACCTCAAGGCGCTCCACCCCGAGCCGCCATGGCCCGGCGACGATAGCGGCGAACGCGATGCTGAACTGGTCCAGGCCGGCAAGGAAGTGCGGGCGTCGGGCCGGGCCTCGGTGGTTCTGGGCGACCTCAACGATGTCGCATGGTCGCACAGCTCGCGGCTTTTCCGCGAGGTCGGCGGGATGAACGATCCGCGCGTCGGCCGGGGACTATACCCGACCTTTACGGCGAAATATCCGGTCCTGCGCTGGCCGCTCGACCATATGTTCGTGACGCCGCACTGGACGTTGGTCGATGTCACGCGCCCGGGCGCGACAGGGTCGGACCATTTCCCCATCCGCTACACCTTCTGCCTCGAAAAACCCGCCGCTCAGCGGCTGTTGTCGGCGGCCTTGCCTAAGGGCGTGGTCGCGGAAGCCCATGGCCAGCAGCGCGACGGCCTCCAGGAAAATGCGCGGGAAAACCGTGGCGAAGAATAAGACGCGCGCCGACCAGCTGCTCGTCGCCCGGGGTCTCGCCGACAGCCGGACCAAGGCGCAGGCGCTGATCATGGGCGGCCATGTCTTCGCCGGCGACCGGAAGGTGGCCAAGGCGGGCGACCTAATCGCCGACGAGGTTGAGCTGACGGTCAAGGGCCGCGACCATCCCTGGGTGTCCCGCGGCGGCATCAAGCTGGACCATGGCCTGAACGCGTTCGGGTTCGACGTGACCGATGCGATCGCCCTCGATGTCGGCAGCTCGACCGGCGGCTTCACCGACGTCCTGCTCTCGCGCGGCGCGGCGAGAGTGTATGCGGTCGACGTCGGCACCAACCAGCTGGCCTGGAAGCTGCGCAGCGACGAGCGGGTCATCGTCCACGAACAAACCAATGCCCGCGACCTGACGTCCGGCATCATTGCCGAAGCGCCCGATATCATCGTGTGCGATGCCAGCTTCATCAGCCTCGCGAAGGTGCTGGACGCCGCGCTCGACCTCGCAAGCCCCGGCGCGAAGCTGGTCGCGCTGGTCAAGCCGCAGTTCGAGGCGGGGCGCGAGGAAGTGGGGAAGGGCGGCGTCGTCCGCGATCCCGCGGTCCATGCCCGCGTGTGCGACGAGGCGGCGGCATGGGTCCAATCCAAGGGCTGGCGCGTATTGGGTGTCGAGACGAGCCCGATCACCGGGCCGGAAGGCAATGTCGAGTTCCTGCTCGGCGCCGTGAAGGAGGACGTGTGTGGTGACTGAATCGCGAAGCTGGTGGAAATTGGCGATCCTGTTGGTAATCGGCATCAACGCGGTCGGCTTCCTCGCCGGACAGGTGGCGGGATCGGGCTATGGCAACCCATGGTTCGATGCGCTTCGCCAGCCGACGTTCATGCCGCCCGGCTGGCTGTTTGGGCTGGCCTGGACCATTCTTTACACGCTGCTCGGAATCGCCGCGGCGATGATCCATGCGCTGCCGTCGACCAAGGAACGGCGCGACGCGCTGGTGCTGTTCTGGATACAGATGCTGCTGAACTTCACCTGGTCGCCGGTGTTCTTCGGCGCGCATGACATGAACCTCGGGCGGATCATCTTGTTCGTGCTGATCCTCTTCTCGGCCATGGCGGCGGGCAAATTCTATCGCCTCAAGCCCTTGGCGGGACTGCTTATGATCCCCTATCTGGGGTGGCTGATCTTTGCGACCGTGCTCAACAACGCGTTCATCGATCTCAACCCCGGGGCGAGCGCCAGCTTGTTCTGACAAGTTTTCGGAGACTGACAGTGCAATCGCAGAACCGCATGTTCGACGATTTCGTGAAAATGGTGAACGGCATGGCCGGCACCGTCGCCGGCATGGGCCGCGAGGCCGAGAGCGGCATGCGCGAGAAAATGCGCGACTGGGTCGGCGGTCTCGACATGGTCAGCCGCGAGGAATTCGACGCGGTGAAGGCGATGGCCGTCGCCGCGCGCGACGAGAATGACGCGCTGAAAAGGCGCATTGAGGCGCTCGAGGCCAAGGTGGGCGGGGTCGCCGCCAAGCCCGCCGCGCCGAAGAAGCCCAAGCCGGGAGCCGCAAGCTGACCGAACTCGACACCGACGACACGGACGCCGACGGCGCGCCGATCGACATCCTCGAGCAATATTTCGAGGCGCGGGGCTGGGTGCACGAGCGCTCAGGCGACGGCGAGATCGTTGCCAGCGCGGGCGGAAGCTGGGCCCAATACGAATTGCGCGGCGTGTGGCGGCCGGAAGACCAGGTCCTGCAGTTCCTTGCCTTTCCGGACGTCAAGGTGTCGACCGAAAAGCGCGCCGCGGTTTACGAGGTGCTGGGCTTGGTCAACGAGCAGTTGTGGCTCGGCCATTTCGAGCTGTGGTCGGGCTCCGGACTGATCGTCTTCCGCCACGCGACCCTGATCGGCGAGAATGACGGGCTGTCGTTCGAGCAGGCCGAGGCGATCAGTGAGGCCGCGCTGGAAGAGTGCGAGCGCTTCTATCCCGTGTTCCAGTTCGTCCTGTGGGGCGGCAAGTCGCCCGCCGAGGCGATCGCGGCGGCGCTGATCGACACTGCCGGCGAGGCGTGAGCCCACCCGTCTTCCCCGAGCCGGCCTGGCTGGTCGGGTGCGGCAACATGGCCGGCGCGATAGTCGACGGCTGGCGCGCGGCGGGCGTCGACCTCTCGCCGGTCACCGTGATCCGCCCGTCCGGAACACCGGTCGAGGGCGTAACCGTCGTCACGGATTACCCGGACGCGCACCCGCGTTTCGTCATGCTCGGCGTCAAGCCGCAGAAACTGGACGAGGTCGTGCCGGGCCTGGCGCCGCACATCGGCAAGGACACGATCGTCGTCAGCCTTCTGGCCGGCACCAGCGCGGCCAGCCTGGCGGACCGCTTCCCCGACACCCGCGCCATCGTCCGCGCCATGCCCAACCTGCCCGTCGCGCACGGCAAGGGGGTGACCGCGCTTTACGCCGAACAAGCCGGTGAGGAGGCGAGGGCAGTCGTCGGCGGCTTGATGGACGCACTCGGCTTTGCGCCATGGGTCGAAAGCGAGGATGATTTCTCGGCGATCGGGGCGGTCGCCGGCTCTGGTCCCGCCTACGTCGCGCGCTTTGTGGACGCGCTTGCCGAAGGCGGACGGGGCCTGGGCCTTGGCGACGCGCTCGCCGCGCGCATCGCGGTCGAGACCCTGGTCGGGACCGCCGCGATGGCCGAGACCGGCGAGGCGATGGGAGAGCTCGCCCGCCGCGTCGCCAGCCCCAAGGGTACGACGGAGCAGGGCCTCGCGGTTCTCGATGATGCGCAGGGCGGCATCCGTCAATTGGTCGCGCGGATGCTTGATGCCGCCATCGAACGGGGCCGCCAGTTGGCCGCCGAGGCCGCCCGCCGCGGTTGAACAAAGCGCGCCCATCGCCTAGGCGGCGCGCAACACGAAAAGGGAAAGTAAATGGCGGATACGCGCAGCTTCGACGATCGCGACGGTTGGATCTGGATGGACGGCAAGCTCGTCCCGTGGCGGGAGGCCAATGTCCACATCCTGACCCACGCGCTGCATTATGCGTCGAGCGTGTTCGAAGGGCAGCGGGCCTATGGCGGCACCATTTTCCGCCTCCACGATCATAGCGAGCGACTGCGCAAGTCGGCCTCCATCCTCGGCTTCGAACTGCCGTGGACGGCCGACGAGATCGATGCCGCCTGTGAGGAAGTCCTCAAGGCCAACGGACTGACCGACGCCTACCTCCGCCCGGTCGCCTGGCGCGGGTCGGAGCAGATGGGCGTCAGCGCCCAGCGGACCAAGCCGCACATGGCGATCGCCGCTTGGGAGTGGGGCAAATATTTCTCGCCGGAAGTCGCCGCCAAGGGTATCCGGCTCGATATTTCGCCGTGGCGACGCCCGGCGCCCTACACTGCTCCCGTCCATTCGAAGGCGGCGGGCCTGTACATGATCTGCACCATGGCCAAGCACCATGCGGAGAACCGCGGTTACAACGACGCGCTGATGATGGACTGGCGCGGCCAAGTGGCCGAAGCGACCGGCGCCAACGCCTTCTTCGTCAAGGACGGCGCGCTCTATACGCCGACCCCCGACTGTTTCCTCAACGGCATCACCCGCCAGACCGTGATGGGCCTTGCCGAAAAACGCGGCATCGAGGTCATCGAGAAAGCGATCTGGCCGGAAGAGCTGGAAGGCTTCGAGCAGATGTTCGTCACCGGCTCCGCTGCCGAAGTCACGTTCGTCCAGTCGGCCGGCCCGTGGAACTTCGAAGTGGGCGAGATGTCGAAGCAGCTGGCGCGCGATTACGACGACCTCGTCAACCAGCGCGCCATCAATTACTGACGTTAATCCAATCGGTTGACCGTTCACACTTTCTTTGCTCTGAGCATGCGAAGAAGGGTGGTTAGCGGCCGGCAGGGGGCTGTCCGCGAACTGTGAGCGGGTGTGGCGGACAAGGACCCATCATTCCTTTTGAATGACGCACGCGCGCGGACCGATGTCCTGCGCGAACGGGTCCCGCTGCGCCAGATTTTCACCCTTGCCGAGCCCGAGGATTCGCGGTTCCGCGCCGTTCGCAAGGTCCAGGTCGATAACTTCGTCAAGCTTGTGCCGGCCACCGTGGCGACCCAGCTGCTGGCGGCGCTGGCGGCGGTCGCCAGCTTTCGCGACGTGGTCGATAGCCTGTGGCTGGGACTGTGGTTCGGGACCGCCATGCTGCTCTGCCTGGCGCGATTCGTCCGGTCCCTGCGTCTCCGATACGACGCCAATTACGCCGCCAGCCAACCGGCGCGGCTGAAGCATATCGTCGCCATCATCGTCGCGCTGGCCATGCTGTGGCAGGTGCCGGCGCTCTTCTGGTTCGACCAGATGGGGCCGTCGCAGCAGCTGTTCCTGTGCGTGATGTGCGCCGCGATGCTGAGCGCCGGTCCGGTGACGATGGTCTCCGTGCCCCAGGCCGCGATGGCTTATGTCGGCGTCCTGTCGGTGACTGCGCTGATCATCCTGATGCGCATGGGCGACCTGTCGATGCTCGGCCTGATGGTGATCTACTCGGGCATGCTGATTTGGGCCGTGATTACCAACGCCCGCCACTTCATCGACCACGTCCTCGTCCGGCTGGCGCTAGAGGAACGCGGCGAGATTTACGACCTTCTGCGCGAGTTCGAGTCCGCCGGCTCGGGCGGGCTGTGGGAGCTCGATTCCAAGATGCGGGTCAAGACGCTGTCGGTCGAGATGGCGCAAAGCCGCAACCAGGACGTTGCCGACCTGATCGGCATTCCGGTCCGCAAGCTGCTCGATCCCACAGGGCGCGCGTTCGAACTGTCGAGCGGCATGCGCCGGCTGGTCGAAAGCCTGGAGCGTGGCGAAGCGTTCCGCGACATTGCCGTGCCGGCGATGATGACGGGGCGCTGGTGGTCGCTGTCCGGCAAGCCGATCACCAACAAAGGCGGCACCATTATTGGATGGCGTGGGCTTGGCGCCGACATCACCGAACTCCGGATTCACGGCGACGATGCGGTCGCGGCCGCCCGGCGCGACCCGCTGACCGGCCTTGCCAATCGCCTTCTAGTTCGCGAGCACCTTGAGGGTGCGCTGATCGAGCACGCCATCCGCGACAGCAATTGCGCGTTGCTGCTGGTTGATCTCGACCGGTTCAAGCTGGTCAACGACACGCTGGGCCACGCCATCGGCGACCAGCTTCTGGTCGAAGTGGGCAAGCGGCTCGAAACGGCCGTCGGCGATTCGGGCCACGTCGGCCGGCTCGGCGGCGACGAATTCGCCATCGTCTGGCAGGGGACGGTCGACCGTTCTGCACTGGCGGAAATGGCGATGAACGTCATTGCCGACCTGTCGAAGACTTTCTCGATCGGCGCCGCCTCCCTGCACATCGGCGCGACCATCGGCATCGCCATCGGCGCGCGCGACGGCAAGCATGAGGGCGAACTGATGCGCGCCGCCGACCTGGCGCTGTACCACGCCAAGGAAGCCGGACGGGGAAGCTACAGCTTCTTCGAGCCGCAGCTCCTGCAGCGCGCCGAAGACCATCGCCTGCTCGAGAACGACGTCCGCGAGGCGCTGGCCGGCAACGGGCTGGCGCTCGCCTACCAACCGATCGTCGACGCCAGCAGCGGCGCGGTGGTCGGCCGCGAAGCGCTCCTGCGTTGGCGCCACCCGGTGCGCGGCGACATTTCGCCCGAACTATTCATTCCGATCATCGAGGACAGCGGACTCATCCACCAGATCGGTGACTGGGTGATCCGCGAAGCGTGCACGGAAGCCGCCACCTGGACCGACGAGGCGCGGATCGCGGTCAACGTCTCGGCCGCGCAGCTGTCGGGCAAGGGCCTTGCCCGCACCGTCCTGTCTGCGCTCGCCGCCAGCGGGCTCAAGCCCAGCCGGCTCGAACTCGAGGTCACGGAAAGCGTATTCCTGGGCGACGATACCGAGACGCTGGCCTCGCTCGAGCGGCTCCGCGCACTGGGCGTGCGGCTGGTTCTCGACGACTTCGGCAAGGGCTACAGCTCGTTCGGCTACCTGAGCCGCGCCAACTTCGCCAAGATCAAGATCGAGCAGAGCTTCGTTCGCGGCGCGGCCGGCGGCGCTCGCGACTGCGCGGCGATCGTCCGCGCCATCCTCGCGCTGGCCCGTGGCCTCGGCATCGAAACGACCGCCGAAGGTGTCGAGACCGAGGACCAGGCCGCCGCGATGCGAAAGCTGGGCGTCGACCAGATGCAGGGTTTCCTGTTCGGCCGTCCCAAGCTGTCGCTGGTCGCTTCTGACGAGGCTCGCGGCAAGGACGGCGATTCCAATACCCGCCGTATCGCTTGACCCCCTTTTCAGGCCAGCGCGAGCAGCTATAAGCGCGCCCTCATCACCACCCTGCTGGGGCGTCGCCAAGTGGTAAGGCACCGGTTTTTGGTACCGGCATTCGCAGGTTCGAATCCTGCCGCCCCAGCCAGTGATCACTTCACCGGCGGATTTTTCTGGAGCTTTCGGGCCAGGGTCCGGCGGTGCATGCCGAGGCGGCGGGCGGTTTCGGAGATGTTGAAGCCGGTCGCGGCCAGGGTTTCGTTGATCCGCTCCCATTCCCAGGTCTTGATGCTGGCGGGCCGGCCATCGACCGGCATGTCCGCATCGCCCGCTTCCCGGCCGAATGCCGCTTCGATCTCGTCGGTGTTGCACGGCTTGGGAAGGTAATGCGCCGCGCCCAGCTTGATCGCCTCGACCGCGGTAGCGATGCTGGCGTAGCCGGTGAGAACGACGATCCGGGCATCCGGGCTCGCTTCGACGATCCGGGGAATGCACGGCAGGCCCGAACCCGTCCCGAGCTTCAGGTCGACGACGGCGAACTCGGGGCGGACGTTCTCCAGCAACGCATCAAGCGCCGCCCGGTCATGCGCGATGTGCACGGTGTAGCCGCGCCGTTCGAACGAGCGGGCGAGGGTCCGGGCGAAGGCGGCGTCGTCCTCGACCAATATCAGCGTCCTGCCGGTCATTCGCCGCCGCCCCCGGCGACCAGCGGCAGCTCGACGGTCACCGCCGCGCCTCCGCCATCGCGGTTGGCGACGTGGAGCCGGCCGCCGAGCTGGCGCGCGACATTGGCGGCGAGGAACAGGCCGAGCCCGTGCCCCGGTCCCTTGGTGGACTGGTAAAGCTGTCCCGCGCGGCCCAGCCGAACTTCATCGAACCCCGGGCCACGGTCCAGCACCGTGAAACGGACGCGGTCGGCTTCGACGGTGCCGTCAAGCGTGACCTCGCCATCCGACGCCTCGGCGGCATTCTCGAGCAAGCTCCAGAGGGCTTGCCGAAGCGCAGGCTCCGACGCGATCCGCGCGTTGCCCAAGGGCGCCGAATGCCATTCGAACGGCGCGGCCGGGTGCTGGCCTGTCCAGCGCTCGGCAATCGCGTCGAGGACGGCCCGCGCGGGTTCGGATGTCATCGCTTCGCCGCGCGCCTGGCCGGCGGAATGGAGGATGTTCGACACGATCGCCTTGCAGCGCTCGATCTCGGCCTTGGCTTCCGCCACCTCCTGCCGCATCGCAGGGTCGGCGGCGAATGCGGGCAGCCTCTCCCAATCGGCGACCAAAACCGACAGGGTCGACAGCGGCGTGCCCAATTCGTGCGCCGCGCCGCTGGCGAACAGGCCCATCCGGACGATCCCTTCCTCTTCGGCCGTGCGCTGCGCGAGTTCGGCCGCATAGGCGTCGCGGGCGCGCAGGTTGCGGCTGATGCGCGTGATGAACATGACCAGCAGCACGGCGACCATCGCGAAGGCCAGCCAGCGGCCGAGGGTCAGCAGGTCGAACGGGGCGCCCGGCCCGTCTGCCGGCAGGCGCAGGGGAAGGTGGCGCAGGCCGAGGAAGGCGGTGAAGGCGCAGGCGACAAGGGCCATGAGGCCGGCCGTCAGCGGCGGCAACAGGATCGCGCCGAGCACCACCTGAAGCAGGTAGAGCGAAATGAACGGGTTGGCCGCGCCGCCGCTGAAGTACAGCTGGGCGGTCAGCGCCGCCATGTCGAGCAGCAGCGCGACCGAAAGCTCGCCCGGGACCATGATCCGCCGCAGCGTGAGCGCGAACAGCAAGTTGGCGAGCGCCAGCAGCGCGATCACCGCCAGCATCGGCACCATCGGCAGCGCCACATCGAGTCCGTAATGCGCGACGAGGATGGCGAGCAACTGGCCGACGACCGCGATCCAGCGCAATTGGACGAGCTGCCGCATGTTCTCGGCAGCGGCGGCCTGCGGCGATCGGCCGGCCAGGGGCTTGAGGGTCAAGGCGAGCAACTGGCGGTCCATCACGACCGTTCCTGCGCGCCGCGAAGGACGATGACCAGCCCGCCAAGCGAAAGCAGCGAAAGCGCGAACCAGGTCAATGCGTAGGACAGGTGCGCGTTGCGGAAGGTGACGACCGTCATGCCGCCGACCGGCAAGCCGCCGGCGTTGGACGTGGAATCAGCGTCGATGAAGTAAGGTGCGACCGTTCCAAGCCCGCGCGCCCGGGCGATGGCGGCGACGTCGCGGGAGAACCAGCGGTTCTCGGCCGGCCGGTTGGGCCGCAGCACGCGCCCGTCTGGTTCGGTCAGGCGGAGCAACCCCCGCACGGTCACCGGCCCGTCGGGACGCGCGACCTTGACCTGCCCCTTGGGCACGAACCCGCGATTGACGAGGATGGTGCCGTGCGCGGTGACGAGCGGCGTCATCAGCCAGTCGCCAGCGCCGCGCTCGGTCAGCGCATCGACCCGCGTTTCGCGGTCGTGGCGAAAGCGGCCGCTGGCTTCGACCCGTCGATATTCGTTGGCGGCGCCGTCGAAGGAAGGCCAGGCGACGGGTGCCGGCACAGGCGCGGCGTGAATCCGGCTGTCGACCCTGGCGATCAGGTCGAGCTTCCAGGCGCGGCGCTCGACCTGCCAGGCGCCCAGCGCGGCGAACAGGAGGGCAAGTGCGCCGCACAGGGCGGCCAGGGCGAGGCGCTTGGTCGGTCGCGCCGTCACGGCACGTTGCTGGGTTCGCCCACCATCATCCCCGGCATCATGTTCGAATTGAGATGGTACATGATCCACAGCGACCCAGCGATCGTGATCAGCAGGATGACGCCGGTGAAGATATAGGCGATCATCGACCAGCCGCCCTCGGCCTGCGTGTTGACGTGCAGGAAGCAGGTCGTGTGGACGAGGATCTGCAGCACGGCGAAGATGATAACCGCGACCGCCGTCGAGCCGGCGCTGGGCAAGGCGTTGGTCATCACCAGCCAGAACGGGATCGCGGTCAGCACGGCGGACATGCCGAACCCGACCAGGTAGCTCTTCTTCGAGCCATGCCCTTCCATCTCGTGGACGGGCGCCGCAGTGTCGTGAGGAACGGGTGAAGCGCTCATCGCAGCATTCCCAGCAGGTAGACGAAGGTGAAGACGCCGATCCAGACGACGTCGAGGAAGTGCCAGAACATGCTGAGGCACAGCAGCCGGCGGCGGTTTTCGGGGATCAGGCCCTTCTTCTGGACCTGGACCAGCATCGTCCCGATCCAAAGGATGCCGAAGGTGACGTGCAGGCCGTGCGTCGATACCAGGGTGAAGAACGCGGACAGGAAGCCGCTGCGCTGCGGCGTCGCGCCCTCTGCGATCAACTTGCCGAACTCGAACAGCTCGATGCCGACGAAGCTCATCCCGAGGAGGCCGGTCACTGCCAGCCAGCCCTGGGTGCGCTTTACTGCGCCCTCGTCCATCGCCAACATCGCAAAGCCGTAGGTGATCGACGACACCAGCAGGATCGCGGTGTTGAGCGCGACCAGCGGCAGCTCGAAAATCTCACGCGGGGTAGGCCCGCCGGCATAGCTCGTGCCGAGCACGCCGAACGTCGCGAACAGCGCCGCGAAGATCAGCGCGTCGCTCATCAGGTAGATCCAGAACCCGAGCAGCGTCGCGCTGCCGGGGCCGTGGCCATGGTCGTCCTCGAGCTGGTAGAACGTGGTCGCCGGGATCGCTTTCGCGACCGCCTTCTTGCGGGCGCGGGGCTTGGCCGGGGCCTTCGTGGCCTTGGGAGTGGGCTTGGTCGCCATCGATCAGGCCTCCGCCGCCAGGAGGCGGGTGCGCTCGCCCTCGTTGTCCGTCACCTCGGCGGCCGGGATGTGATAGTCGCGGTCGTAGTTGAAGCTGTGGCCGATCGCGACGACGAATAGGCCCACGAAGGCCAGCGCTGCCAGCCACCAGATGTACCAGATCATCGCAAAGCCGAGCACCGCGGCGAGGCCCGCAAGGATGACGCCGGTGCCCGTATTGCGGGGCATATGGATCGGTATGAAGCCGTTCGTAGGACGCTTCGCACCACGCGCCTTCATGTCGTACCACGCGTCAAGGTCGTGGACGACCGGCGTGAAGGCGAAGTTGTAGGCTGGCGGCGGCGACGACGTCGACCATTCGAGGGTGCGGCCGTTCCATGGGTCGCCGGTCGTGTCCTTCAACCTGTCGCGGTTCTTGATGCTGACCGCGATCTGGATGACGAACGCCAGGATGCCGACGAGGATGATCAACGCGCCGATCCCGGCGATGATGAACCAGATCTGCAAGCTTGGATCGTCGAAGTGGCGGACGCGGCGCGTGGTGCCCATCAGGCCGACGATGTAGATGGGCGTCCAGGCGACCCAGTAACCGATGACCCAGCCCCAGAAGCTGATCCGGCCCCAGAATTCGTCGAGCTTGAAGCCGAACGCCTTAGGGAACCAGTAGGTCATCCCGGCGAACAGGCCGAACACCACGCCGCCGATGATCACGTTGTGGAAATGGGCGACGAGGAACAGCGAGTTGTGCAGCACGAAGTCCGCGGGCGGGACGGCCAGCAGAACGCCGGTCATGCCGCCGACAACGAACGTGATCATGAAGGCGACGACCCACATCATCGGCAATTCGTAGCGGATCTGGCCGCGGTACATTGTGAACAGCCAGTTGAAGATCTTCGCGCCCGTCGGAATGGAAATGACCATCGTCGCGATGCCGAAGAAGCTGTTGACCGAGGCCCCCGACCCCATGGTGAAGAAGTGATGGAGCCAGACCAGGTAGCTGAGGATGGTGATGACGACCGTGGCGTAGACCATCGACGAATAGCCGAACAGCCGCTTGCCCGAGAAAGTCGACGTGATTTCGGAATAGATTCCGAACACCGGCAGGACGAGCACATAGACCTCGGGATGGCCCCACAGCCACACCAGGTTCCAGTACATCATCGGATTGCCGCCAAGGTCGTTGGTGAAGAAATTGGTGCCGACATACCGATCCAGCATGAGCATCGCGAACGCGCCGGTCAGCGCCGGGAAGATCGCGATCGCCAGCACCTGGCTGCACAGCGCGGTCCAGGTGAACACGGGCATCTTCATCATCGACATGCCCGGCGCACGCATCTTGAGAACCGTGGTGACCACGTTGATCGCGGACAAGGTCGTGCCCACACCCGCGATTTGCAGCGCCCAGAGATAATAGTCGGGCCCGGTCCCGGGGCTGTTCTGGAGGTTGGCGACAGGAACATAGTTGAGCCAGCCGGCGGTCGAGAATTCGCCGACGAAGAGGCTGATCATGACAAGGCCCGCCCCGGCGGCGGTCAGCCAGAAACTGAGCGAATTGAGATAGGGGAATGCGACGTCACGCGCCCCGATCTGTAACGGCATGACGAAATTGATCACACCGCTGACCAAGGGGATCGCGACGAAGAAGATCATGATCGTCCCGTGCGCGGTGAAAATCTGGTCGTAGTGGTGGGCGTTGAGATAGCCCTCGTTCCCGCCGAACGCCATCGCCTGCTGGAGGCGCATCATGAGCGCGTCGGCGAAACCTCGTAGCAGCATGATGATGCCGAGAATCATGTACATGATCCCGATCTTCTTATGGTCGACGGTCGTGAACCATTCGCGCCACAGCCAGCCCCACAACCGGTACTTGGTGACGGCGGCGAGGATGCCCGCGCCGAGCAGGACGACGACCGCGAAGGTGACGAGCAGGATCGGCTCGTGGACCGGGAAGCTTTCCCAGGTCAGGCGTCCGAAGATGATCTTGCTGAGCGGCTGGTCGAACACGTCTGGGTCAGCTCCGGAAAAATTCAGGCCTGGACGCGACGGCTGGCGGCCGTCGTGCGGAAGGGGTCAAGGGCGGTCATGTTGCGGTTTTCGGACGCGCCGGGCTTGGTCGCCCCGGGCGCGGCGTTCGGATTGGACGGCGCGGTCACGTTCGGGCCGGAGCCCTTTTCGGCCGGCGATTTCATCAGCGCGCCTTCGGGCTTGCCGTTCGGCGGGATAGAGCTGTTGGCCGGCGGCATGCCCGCACCCGGGCGCATGTCGTGCGGATCGCCACCGCCGCGGCGGTCATGGGCCATCATGTCGGACATGCATGGCGTGCCGGACTCGACGCAGCGCTCGAGGATCTTGCGAAACAGGTCGGGGTCGACGCCCGAGAACGCCATCGCCGGCACCTTCTCGCTCGGCTTCTCCAGCCGGCGGTAAGCGGCGAGGTCGAGTGCCTTGCCGCCGCCGCGCGTTTTCGCGGTCCAGGCGGCGAACTCGGCATCCGTCACACCGCGCAGGGTAAAGCGCATGTCGCTAAACCCGGCGCCGCTATAGTTGGCCGACATGCCTGAATAGGTACCCGGCCGGTTGAGCACGGCGTGCAACTGGCTCTTCATGCCGGGCATGGTGTAGATCATGCCGGCCAGCGTCGGCGCGTAGAAGGTGTTCATCATGTTGGTCGACGTCATGTCGAACCGCACCTGGCGGTTCACCGGCAGGACCAGCTCGTTGACTGTCGCGACGCCCTGTTCGGGGTAGATGAACAGCCACTTCCAGTCCATCGACACGACCTGGATTCGGAGCGGCTCGCCGGTCGGCGCCCGCGCTTCCTGGCCGCCCGCGGAGATCCGGTCGAGCGGGCGGAACGGATCGAGCAAATGGGTGCTCGACCAGGTCAGCGCGCCCAGCATGATGATGATCAGCAGCGGCGCCGACCAGATGACCAGTTCCAGCGCGGTCGAATGGTCGAAATGGGGGTCGTAGGTGCCGCCCTGGCCCTTCTTATAGCGCCACGCGAACACGCAGATCAGGATCAGCACGGGCACGATGATCAGCAGCATCAGGCCGGTCGAGATGTAGATGATGTCGCGTTGCTGGCGCGCGACTTCGCCGGCCGGATTCAGCACCTCGCTCGAGCAGGCCGCCAGCAATAGCGCCAGCGACGCCGCCATCAGGGCTTTCACACGCGTGGGAACGGACAGGTGTTGCTGCAGCATCAGGCCTCCCTACCGGACGGCGACACTGTCCAACATTGGACATTTTGTCCAATCCCAAAAGTGGGCATAGTAGGGCATCAGACCCCGTCCCATGGGAGATGAAGCAGTTATGACGGCCACCGCTCCGGCAGCGAATTCGACTCCGCTCGAACGCGATGCGCAGCTTATCACCGCGCACGACGTGAAGGTCGAGCCGGGCGACATCGCGATCGGCGTGATCATCGGCCGGACCAGCGAGTTCTTCGACTTCTTCACTTACGCCATCGCGTCGGTGTTGGTGTTCCCGGCTCTGGTGTTTCCGTTCGTCGAGCCGCTGGTCGGCACGCTCTACTCCTTCGCGCTGTTCGCGCTGGCCTTCGTCGGGCGGCCGATCGGGACGCTGCTGTTCACCTACCTCGACCAGAAGCACGGCCGCGGGGTGAAGCTTACCATCGCGCTGTTCCTGCTGGGCGGGGCGACGATGGCGATCGCGCTCTTGCCCGGCTACGCCCAGATCGGTGCGGCGAGCATTGGGCTGCTAGGCTTCTTCCGCCTGTGCCAGGGCGTGGCGCTGGGCGGCACATGGGACGGGCTGCCCTCGCTGCTGTCGCTCAATGCGCCGACGGGCAAGCGCGGCTGGTACGCGATGATCCCGCAGCTCGGCGCGCCGCTCGGCCTGGTCATCGCCGCCGGCCTGTTCGCCTACTTCCTCGCCATCCTGTCGCCCGCGGACTTCCTCAGCTGGGGCTGGCGCTATCCCTTCTTCGTCGCGCTGGCGATCAACGTCGTGGCGCTGTTCGCGCGGCTGCGGCTGGTCCAGACTCCGGAGTTCAAGCGCCTGTTCGACAACCGCGAACTCCAGCCCTCGCCGCCGTTCACGACGTTGCGCGCCGAATGGCGGACGATCGTGCTCGGTTCGTTCGCCCCGCTGGCCAGTTTTGCACTATTCCACCTCGTCACCGTCTTCCCCCTGTCGTGGGTCAAGCTGACGACCGACGAAAGCCTGGTGCGCTTCCTGTTGGTCGAAGCGCTGGGCGCGGGCGTATGCGTCGTCGCCATGCTGGCGTCGGGCGCGATCGCCGACCGAGTCGGACGCCGCGCCGTTCTCGGCGTCTCGGCCGCGCTGATCGGCGCCTACAGCGGCTTCGCGCCCCAGCTGCTCGGTGCGGGAGAAGTCGGGGAGGCGCTCTACATGCTCAGCGGCTTCGCGCTGCTCGGCTTGGCATTCGGCCAGTCGTCGGGCGTGGTCAATTCCAGCTTTGACCGCCAATATCGCTACACCGGCGCGGCGATCGTCTCGAACTCCGCCTGGTTCTTCGGCGCAGGCTTCGCCCCGCTCGTCGCGCTGTTCCTGGCCAGCCACCTCGGCCTGTGGGCGATCGGGCTGTACCTCCTCTCCGGAGTCATCGGCACGCTCGGCGCCCTGTTCATCAACCGGGAGTGGGGCGGCCGGGCCTGACCGCCGCCACGCCGCCGCCTTCACATTCTACCTACGCTTGCTAAGCGTGGGCGATGGGGCTTCCGCTCGAAGGACTGACGATCGTCGAGATGGCCGGCATCGGGCCGGGCCCGTTCGCGGCGATGATGCTGGCCGACCACGGCGCCGCTGTCATCCGCGTCGAGCGCGAAGGCCTGATCGGCGTCCCCAACGATCCGCTGCTGCGCAATCGCCGCTCGATCACGCTCGATCTGAAGCGCGATGACCACCGCGACGTCGTGCGAAGGCTGGCGCGGTCGGCGGATGGCTTGGTCGAAGGTTTCCGGCCCGGGGTAATGGAACGTCTCGGCCTGGGGCCGGACGTGCTGCAGGGCGACAACCGACGCCTCGTCTACGGGCGGGTGACCGGCTGGGGCAGGGAAGGGCCGCTGTCCGACAGCGCCGGCCACGACATCGATTATCTCGCACTCACCGGCCTGCTGCACGCGATGGGCGAGCCGGACCGCCCGCCGCGGCCGCCGCTCAACCTCGTCGCCGACTATGCCGGGGGCGGCATGATGCTGGCGTTCGGCATGGTCGCGGCGCTGCTCGACGTCACCCGCGGAGCGGTCGGGCGCGTCGTCGATGCCGCCATGGTCGACGGTGCCGCACTGACCGGAGCATTGGCCTTCGGGATGAAGGCGGCGGGGATGTGGAGCGGCGGGCGGGGCAACAACCTTCTCGACGGCGGGTCGCCAACCTACGGGTGTTACGCGTGCGCCGACGGACGATACGTGGCGCTCGGTGCGATCGAGCCCGGTTTCGTGTCGGTGTTGCTGGAGGGACTCGGACTGTCCGTCGATGCCACGCGCGACGACATCGCGGCCGCTATCGCCGCGCGTCCGCGCAACGATTGGGTCACGCACTTCTCGGGGACGGATGCCTGCGTTGCGCCGGTTCTCGACATGGACGAGGCTCCGGCGCACCCACACAACCGCCAGCGCGGGACCTTCATCGACGTCGACGGCATGGTCCAGCCCGGACCCTCGCCGCGTTATGGGGGGATGGACTTCGCGCCGCCCGTCCCTCCGCGCACCCCCGGTGCCGACGGCGCCGACATCCTTCGCGAACTCGGCTATGCGCCGGCCGATATCGCCCGCCTCCAGGAGCCCGAATGAACCCGCTTTACGAAACCATGGCCGTCAGCGTGTTCGAACGGATGAGCCTCGCGGCCGCCACCCATGGCGCGGTCAATCTCGGCCAGGGCTTTCCCGATTTCGGTTGGCGGCCGGAAATTCTCGATACGGCCGCCACGGCACTGCGCGAAGGGTCGAACCAATATGCCCCGTCGCGCGGCCTGCCGGTCCTGCGCGAAGCGGTCGCGGCGCACTACGGGCGGCACTTCGACGAGCAACTCGACGCGTCGAACGTGTGCGTTACCTCGGGTGCGACCGAGGCGCTGGCCGCCGCCCTCCTCGCGGCCATCGAACCGGGTGACGAGGTCATCATCATGACGCCGGCTTACGACGCCTATGCCCCGCTGATCCGGCGCGCCGGGGGCAGGGTGGTGGAGGTCGCGCTCCGGCCGCCACACTGGCGGATCGAGCAGGGCGCCCTCGATGCGGCGGTGACACCGCGCACCCGCGCCATCATCCTCAACAACCCGCACAACCCGACCGGCCGCCTGTTCGACCGCGCCGAGCTAAAGTCGGTGGCGGACGTCGCCGAGGCGCACGACCTTGTCGTCGTGACCGACGAGGTGTGGGAGCATCTGCTGATGGACGGCCAGCGCTTCACGCCGTTCGCCTCGCTTCCCGGCATGGCGGCGCGCACGTTGAAGTGCGGATCGGCTGGAAAAATTTTCTCGCTCACCGGCTGGAAGGTCGGCTGGATCGTCGCCGCGCCCCAGATGGCCGGCGTCGCCGCCAAGGCGCACCAGTTCCTGACCTTCGCCACCGCGCCCAACTTGCAGGCCGCCTGCGCCTTCGGGCTGGGCGAGGCGGGGGATGGCTGGCTGGCGCCGATGCGCCGCGATTTCGCCCGCGCCCGCGACCGCATGGCGGACGGCCTGACGGCGGCAGGCTATACCGTACTGCCGAGCGCGGCGACCTATTTCCTGCTGGTCGACCTCGCGGCGTCAGGCATCGATGTGGACGACGAGACCTTCGCCCGCCGCGCGGTCGAGGAGGCGGGCGTGGCGGTCGTCCCGCTGTCGCCCTTCGCGGAAAATAATCCGCCGCGGCACCTCGTCAGGCTGTGCTTCGCGAAAAAGGACGAGACGATCGATGCCGGCGTGGCAGCGATGGCGAAGGCGAAGCGCTTGTTCGCGTGAGCGAACGGCGCGTGTTCGCCTAGCGGCTGGCGACGAGGTCGAGCAGTGGCGCGTCGGCCGCCAGGACCGGCCAGCGGTCCCTCCATTCCTCGATCCACGGGCCGAGCGCCTCGGGCGCCAAGGGCCTCGCGATCAGGAAGCCCTGCGCCACGTCGCAGCCCAGTCGCCGGAGCAGGCGCAGCTGCGCGGTCGTTTCCACGCCCTCGGCGGTGACCGTCAGGTCGAGGCCGTGCGCCAATTCGATGATCGAGCGGACGATCAACATGGAATCGCGCGCGGTCGCCGCGTCGTCGACGAAGAAGCGGTCGATCTTCAGTTCGGTGAACGGCAACTGGCGAAGCTGCATCAGGGTCGAATAGCCGACCCCGAAATCGTCGATCGCCAGGCCGATGCCCTTGATCCGGAACCGGGTCAGCGTGTCCATCAGCTTGACCAGCGGCTGCGTCGCACCTTCGGTCAGCTCCAGCACCAGCGCCTCGGGCGGCACTTCGAGCGCCTTGGCGATCCGTTCGACCAGGTCAGGAAAGTCGAGCTGGTCGAGCGAGAGCGCCGAAATGTTGAACGCCAGCGTGGTGTCGATGCCCTCGTCGCGCCAGATGCGCCACTGGCGAAGCGCGGTGCGAAGCCCCCACTGGGTCAGTTCGTCGATCAGGCCGTGCCGCTCGGCCAGCGGGACGAATTGCGACGGTGAGATCGAACCGCGTTCCGGATGCTCCCAGCGAACCAACGCCTCGACCCGCTTCAGCTTGCCATCGGTCAGGCTGATCTTCGGCTGGTAGGCCATGTGCAGGCGGTTATTGAGCAGCGCCCGCTCCAGCCCGTCGAGCAGGCTGAGGTCGGACGGGGCGATCATTCGGCCTCGATCGGGCGCTGCCCGCGAAGCAGCGCCTCCAGTTCGTCGAGCCGCGCCGGCTTCTCGACCGGGCCGATCATGTTGAGGCCGAGCACGCCGCCGAGGCGGAACGCGCTGTCCAGGATCCGCCGGTCGAACCCGCTGATGATCATCACCGGGCCGGTGAACGACTGTTCCGACAGGAAGCGGAGGAATTCGACGCCGTCGGTCGGCATGCCCAGGTCGAGTGCGACCATCGACGGCGACTCTTCCACGAAGCGGGCGCGAAAATCCGCTTCGTTCACGGCGACGACAGGCTCGAAACCGGCCATTTGCGCTGCACTGGCGAGGAAGTCGGCCAGCGCCGGCTCATCGTCGATCAGCAGAAGCTTCGGTGTCGCCAGTGTCCGTCCTTCCCCCGTATGGGCAGCGCAGTCAGAACAGCTTTCCGAGCCACGGTCAAACGCCCGAAACGGCTTTTTAACCTCATTGCCGGCAAAATGCCCACTTTCGGGACGCCTGACCATGAGCAAAGAGGGTATCGGGAAGATGTTTGGAGCGTTGATCCGCCGTCGCGAACGGCCCCTGAACAATGCCGACGACGCGGCGTTCGACTCCACTACCTTCACCCTGTCCACGGCCGTCCCGCGCCCCGAAGAGCGCCGCGGCGACGATCGCATGCCGACCACGCTGCGGGTCATCAAGATCCGAGAGGTCGACGGCGGCCGCGAACAGCTCGTTCGCATCCGCAACGTCTCGGCCGGCGGCCTGATGGCCGAACTGGGCTTCGAGATCGCCATCGGCACGGCGGTCACCTGCGAATTCGCCGGCCAGTGGATCCCGGCCACCGTGGTCTGGACGCGCGACGGCACCGCCGGCCTCAAGTTCGAAACCAACCTCGACCTCGGTGAACTGCTGGCCGGCCGCAAGGCGCGCCACGGTTTCCGTTCGCGCCCGCCGCGCCTCGAGGTCGACTGCAAGGCCAGCGTCCGCGTCGGCAAGACCTATTACACGGTCGACGTGAAGGACATTTCGCTGGGCGGCCTCAAGGTCGAACCGATCAGCGAATATTGCCTCGGCAAGGAAGTGATCGTGGTGGTCGAATCGCTCCGCCCGATCCGCGGCGAGGTGCGCTGGTTCGCGGACCGCAAGGCAGGCATCGTGTTCAAGAAGCCGCTCGAGTTCGAGGAACTCGCCGAGTGGGTCGGCAAGCGACTCGAAATGGCGACGCTGAAGGCCAGCATCCGCCGCAACGGCTAACTACCGCTCAATCCTGCTTGACGTGCCCGGGCTTGCCCTTGGTCGAGCCGGACGCGAAATCGTCGAGCTGCTTCTCGCTCATCGACTCGTACATCTCCTTCGACGCGCCCTTGAGCTTGCTCTTGGGCGTATCGCCGCGCTTGGCGCTGAGCGCGGCGCCGGCGGCATGTTGCTGGGCCTTGGACTTGGCGGGCATCATTGGTCTCCTTCGCATCCGTAACGCGCGAGCACCGTATCTTGTCCCGGGAAGGGCGCGTGCCCACATGCGGGATACGCAATTTCGATGGAGAGCATGATGGCCGACCGGCAAGCCGTACTGGCGGGGGGATGTTTCTGGTGCACCGAGGCGGTGTTCCTCGACGTGGTCGGCGTGAAGTCGGTCGAAAGCGGCTACACCGGCGGCGCGACGGTCAACCCGACCTACAAACAGGTTTGCGGCGGCGACACCGGCCATGCCGAGGCGATCCGCATCACCTTCGACGACGAGGTCATCAGCTATGACGACCTGCTCGACATCTTCTTCGCCATCCACGACCCGACCCAATTGAACCGCCAGGGCGGGGACATCGGCACGCAATACCGCAGCGCGATCTTTCCCCAGGACGATTCGCAGGAAGCGGCGGCCAAGGCGGCGATCGGGCGCGCCAATGCCGATCACGACGGAAAGATCGTCACCACCATCGAGCCGAAGGCCGACTGGTACCCGGCCGAGGACTATCACCAGGATTATTGGGCGACCGAGGGGCGCTCCAACCCCTATTGCATGGCCGTCATCCCGCCCAAGCTCGCCAAGCTCCGCAAGAGCTTCCAGTCGAGGGTTAAGGCAGAGGCGGGGCAACTTTCGTAACGCGATGGCGGCTCAGGACCGCGGGACGGCAGCCCGCTTCAATCGGTCCCGGATCGCGGCGGCGAGGCCGTTGCCCGGAACGGGCGCTACGGCGATGCGCGGCTGCAGCGCCGCATCGGCCTGGTGCATCAGGTCGAACAGGTTGGCGGCCGCCTCGAGCGGTGTCCCGCCGAGATAGAGGTCGCCGCGGACCGGGCCATATCCGATCAGCAATTCGCCGTCTTCCGCCGTGATTGCATCGAGGCGGAGAGGCTTCGACGGCGCGTAATGGCTGGCCATCATCCCCGGCGCCTCGATCTTGTCGCCGCCCTCGACCGCGCCCGGCACGTCGACCGGTCCCCGGCGAAGCAGGCGCAAGGGGCCGTCGGTGGCGGCGACGATGGTCGATTCCAGCCCGCGTTCGCTCTTGCCGCCATCGACGACCAGCGCGATCCGGTCGCCCAGCGACCTGGCAACATGTTCGGCGCGCACCGGGCTGATCTGCCCCGATGCATTGGCCGAGGGCGCGGCGAGCGGGCGACCACAGGCGGAGAGCAATGCGCGCATGGCAGGGTGGGCGGGCACGCGGATCGCCAGCGTCGGCAGGCCGGCGGTGACGATCGACGCGATGCCGCTGTCCTCACGGCGCGGCACGACAATGGTCAACGGGCCGGGCCAATGCGTTTCCGCCAGTGCGCGCGCTTCGACCGAGAATTCACCCAGCCGCTCTGCCGCTTCGAGGTCTAGGACATGGACGATCAACGGGTTGAAGCCCGGCCGCCCCTTCGCCGCGTAAATCTTGGCTACCGCCTCCCCGTTGGTGGCGTCGGCGGCGAGGCCGTAAACCGTCTCGGTCGGCATCGCCACCGGCTCACCCGCCGCGATCAGGCGCGCGGCCTCGGCGATCGCGTCGTCGGTGAATGGCAGGATGGTTGGCGCGGGCATGGCGCGCTGGCTATAGCGGTTACGCCCTTCCAGCCAAGGACCATCGACGCATGAGCTACCGCGCCCCGACTTTCGACCAGCGCCTCCTCCTCGACCATGTCGTCCGGCTCGGCGAGATCGACGGTGCGCCCGATGCCGACATGGCGCAGGCCGTGGTCGAGGCCGCCGCGGCGCTGGCCGAAGGCGAGTTCGCGCCCCTCGACCGCATCGGCGACACGGTCGGCGCTCGCTGGGACAATGGCAATGTCACCATGCCCGAAGGCTACAAAGCCGCGTGGAACTCGTTCGTCGAGGGCGGCTGGATGGGACTGGCCGCGCCCGAACATGCCGGCGGTCAGGGCCTGCCGCTGACCTTGAGCGCGGTGCTGATGGAAGACTTGAACGGCGCCAACATCGGTTTCGCGCTGTGCCCGATGCTGTCGTTCGGCGCGATCGAGGCGCTCGAGCGGCATGGCTCCGACGCGCTCAAGCGCGACTACTTGCCCAAGATCGTGAGCGGCGAATGGCCGGCGACGATGAACCTGACCGAACCGCAGGCTGGCAGCGATGTCGGCGCCTTGAAGACCCGCGCCGAGCCGAACGACGACGGCAGTTGGAGTGTGACCGGCACCAAGATTTTTATCACCTATGGCGAGCACGACCTGTCCGACCAGATCGTCCACCTCGTCCTCGCACGCACACCGGGCGCACCGGAAGGGACGCGCGGAATCTCGCTGTTCCTGGTGCCGAAGATCCTGCCCGACGGCAGCCGCAACGACCTCAGGTGCGTATCGATCGAGCACAAGCTCGGCATCCACGCCTCGCCGACCTGCGTCATGAGCTATGGCGATCATGGCGGGGCGACCGGCTGGCTGGTGGGGCCGGAGAATGGCGGCATGCGGGCCATGTTCACGATGATGAACAACGCACGATTGAACGTCGGCTTGCAGGGCGTCGGCCTCGCTGAGCGCGCGACGCAGCGCGCGGTCGCCTATGCGCTCGAGCGCAAGCAGGGCGGGGCGGCGATCGCCGAGCATCCCGACGTGCGGCGCATGCTGTTTCGGATGCGCAGCCTGACCATGGCAAGCCGCGCGCTCTGCTATTACGCGTTCGGCCAGATGGACCGCGGTCTCAAGGGCGACGCCGAGGCCGCCAATCGCGCCGAGGTGCTGACCCCGCTGGCTAAGGCGTGGGGCACCGATGTCGGCTGCGACGTCGCGAGCCTTGGCGTCCAGGTTCACGGCGGGATGGGCTATATCGAGGAGACGGGCGCCGCCCAGCACTTCCGCGACGCGCGCATCGCACCGATCTACGAAGGCACCAACGGCATCCAGGCCGCCGATCTCGTCGGCCGCAAGCTCGGGCTCGACGGCGGTCTCGCGTTCGACGGGCTGATCGCCGACATCGAGGCCGAGGCGCGCCACCCGTCGCTGATCGCGTTGACCGACGCGGTCGAAATCGTCGCTGCCAGCTATCGCGATGCCGGGCCCGCCGACCGGCAGGCGGGCAGTTATCCATTCCTTACCATGTGCTCGGTGATGGTGGGTGGCTGGCTGATGGAGCGGCTCGCGGCGACCGACGAGGCCGATGAGCGCACGCGCGCGGCGGCCGCCTATTTCCTCTCGGCGGTGGTGCCCGAAGCGCTGGGACTGGCGGCGGCGGCGGAAATCGGCGCCGAACCGCTGTACGCGGTGCCGGCCGAAGCGCTCGCGTAGCGGGCGTCCAGCCTAGGCTTTCGCCAGCAATTCGGCGGCGTCGATCCCGAGCCGCTCCATCCGCGCCCGGATTTGCGGCCATTCGTCGGTCAGGAAGGTCTCGCGCTCGCTGCCCATCAGACGGCCCCGAGCGCCCGAGGCGACGAACATCCCGACGCCGCGCTTGACGATCACCAGACCCTCGTCCTGGAAAGCTTGGTAAGCCTTGGCGACGGTCAGCGGGTTGGCGCCCTGTTCGGCGGCCAGCGCACGCACCGACGGCAACGGCTCCCCGTCCTTGTACGTCCCGGCCAGAATGCCATCCGCGATCACCTCGCGCAGGCGGATGTACACGGGTTTGTCAGGGGCCGAGCGTAGCGTCATGCTGTGATAATACACCGCAACGCAAATAGTTCAAGCGCTTGGCGGCGCCCAGTTTTTTGCGACCGTCGGCAGCGGTGCGCGGGGCCGTTCCTCCAGCTCGCGCCCCGGCGTGCCGAGGAACATGAAGCCGGCGATCCGCTCACCCGGCGCGCAGAAGGCGGCGCGCACGCGCTCCGAATAGGCCGCCCAGCCGGTGATCCATCCGCCGACATAACCCAGCGCGTGCGTCGCCATCAGCAGGTTCATCGCCGCCGCGCCGGCGCTCAGCTCCTGCTCCCACTCGGGAATCTTGTGGCCGGGGGTCGGCGCCGACACGAGTACCACGAGGGCGGGCGCCTGGTGGGCGAACTCGCGCGCCTTGTCGCGGTGCGCGTCGGTGGCGTCGGGGTCATGTTCCGGCAATGCCTGGAGCAGCAGCGCTTCCAGCGCACCGCGCTGGTCGTCGCCGACCACCACGAACCGCCACGGGAAAAGTTTGCCGTGATCGGGCGTGCGCGCCGCGACTTCCAGGATGGTCTCCAGTTCGGCCGCACTCGGCCCCGGCGCGACCATTTCGCGCGGACGACCGGAGCGGCGGGTCTGGAGCAGGGCAAGGGTGGACGAGGTGTCGTTGAGCATGGCCAGCGCCTTAGCCTCGGCGCTGCGGGGCAACAATCGCTTGTATGCCGCGACTTTGGGACTAGGCTGCCCCGCCACGAGCGGCCGCGCACACGCGGCGTCACACGGAGTAGCTTAGTGGCCAGCACCACCATCGATCATGGCGCCCCCGCGCCGAAGACCTTTTTCGGGCATCCGCGCGGACTGTTCATGCTGTTCTTCGCCGAGATGTGGGAGCGCTTCTCCTACTACGGCATGCGCGCCATCCTCATCTTCTACCTGACCAAGCACTTCCTGTTCCAGGAAACGCCGGCCTATGCGGTCTACGGCGCCTACACTTCGATGGTGTACATCACGCCGGTCCTCGGCGGTTACCTTGCCGACAAGTTCCTCGGCGCTCGAAAGGCGGTGCTGGCCGGCGGCATCCTGATTTCGATCGGGCACTTGCTGATCGCGCTGGTCGAGGGTCCACAGGGGCAGACCGGCAATTACCTCAGCGGTTTCTACCTCGGCCTTGCCTTCATCATCGTCGGCACGGGCTTCCTCAAGGCCAACATCTCGGTGCTGGTCGGACAGCTCTATCCGCGTGACGACGTGCGCCGCGACGGTGCCTTCTCGATCTTCTACATGGGCATCAACACCGGCGCCTTCGCCGGCCCGCTGCTGGTCGGTTACCTCGGCGAACGTGTCGGCTGGAACTGGGGCTTCGGTGCCGCCGGTATCGGCATGCTGCTCGGCCTCGTCGTGTTCGTGCTGTTCAAGAAGGAACTGCACGGCGCCGGCGCCCCGCCGCAGCCGCAGCGCCTGACCGAACGCACGTCGGTCGGCCTGTCGCGCGAGTGGCTGATCTACCTCGGCGCGCTGGTCACCGTCGGCATCTGCTGGTGGCTGGTGCAGGACGAAGGCACCGTCGGCACGCTGCTGCTGGCGACGTTCGGCCTGACCTTCCTCTACATCTTTTACCGTGCGCTGTCCGACCTGCCCAAGGTCGAAAAGCACCGCCTGTTCGCGGCGCTTTACCTGATCGCGCTGTGCCCGCTGTTCTGGGCCCTGTTCGAACAGGCCGGTTCGTCGCTCAACGTCTTCACCGACGAACATGTCGACCGCCACCTTTTCGGCTGGGAAATGCCGGCCAGCTGGTTCCAGTCGGTCAACAGCTTCTGGATCATCACCCTTGCGCCGGTGTTCGGTGCGCTTTGGGTGTGGCTCGGCAAGAAGGGCCTCGAACCGAGCGCCCCGCTCAAGTTCGCTCTCGGCCTGATCCAGATCGGCCTTGGCTTCCTGGTCCTTGTGGCGGGTGCGGGCGAGAACGGCGCGCTGACGCCGATGATCTTCGTCATCCTGCTCTACCTGCTGCACTCGACCGCGGAGCTGTGCTTCTCGCCGGTCGGCCTGTCGAGCATGACCCGTCTGTCGACCGGGTCGATGGTCGGCCTGATGATGGGCACCTGGTTCCTGGCGACCGCCGGCGGCAACTTCCTCGCCGGCCGCATCGCCCAGATGACCGGCGGCGAATCCGCCGGCCCGGACAAGGTGCTGGAGGTCTATTCGACGATCGGCTGGTGGATCATCGGCGTCGGCATCGTCGCCGTGCCGATCAGCTTCCTCATCAAGAAGCTGATGCACCTCGACACCATCGGCCACGAAGGCCCGACCGGCGAGCGCGAGCTTGGCGAGCCGGCCGCGATGGGGACGCACACGGCGTAAGGAACGCCAAAGCCCGACCGGCCAGCCAAGACGGTCGGGCCCGGCGGGGCGGGTGGTCTTCGGGCCGCCCGCCCCGAACCGTTTGTGAAGCCTCTTTTTTGCTTAACCCCTTTCGCGCTAAGCCCTCCTCCCATGGGACGGAAATTCTTCGGCACCGACGGGATTCGCGGGCGCACCAACACGCCGCCACTGACGGCCGAGGTCGCGCTGCGCGTCGGGCAGGCCGCCGGCATCCACTTCCTGCGCGGCGACCATCGCCACCGGGTGTTGATCGGCAAGGACACGCGCCTGTCGGGCTACATGATGGAAAGCGCGCTGGTCGCCGGTTTCACTTCGGTCGGCATGGACGTCGTCCTCACCGGCCCGCTGCCGACCCCTGCCGTCGCCATGCTGACCCAGGCGATGCGCGCCGACCTCGGCGTGATGATCAGCGCCAGCCACAACAAATATGAGGACAACGGCATCAAGCTGTTCGGCCCCGACGGCTACAAGCTGCGGGACGAGGACGAACTGGCGATCGAGGAGCTGCTGTTCACTACACCGACCCTGGTCCCGCCATCGAAGATCGGCCGTGCCAAGCGGATCGACGACGCGCAGGGGCGCTACGTCCATTTCGCCAAGTCCGCATTCCCCGACCGCCTTCGCCTCGACGGGCTCAAGATCGTGGTCGATTGCGCCAATGGCGCCGCCTACCAGGTCGCCCCGCTGGCGCTGTGGGAACTGGGCGCCGACGTCATCGCCATCGGCACCCGGCCCGACGGCACCAACATCAATGAAGGCTGCGGCTCGACCATGCCGCAGACGATGCGCGAAACGGTCGTCGCTTCGGGCGCGGCGATCGGCCTTGCGCTCGACGGCGACGCCGACCGGCTGATCGTCTGCGACGAAAAAGGCGACCTGGTCGACGGCGACCAGCTGATGGCGCTCATCGCGCTCGCCGGCCAGCGCAACGGCAGCCTCAAGGGCAACCGCGTGGTCGCGACGGTCATGTCGAACCTCGGCCTTGAACGGCGTCTTGGTGATGCCGGGCTCGACCTCGTGCGCACCAAGGTCGGCGACCGCTACGTGCTGGAAGAGATGAAGGCGTCGGGCGCCAATGTCGGCGGCGAACAGTCCGGCCACATCATCCTCACCGACCATGCGACGACCGGCGACGGCCTCGTCGCGGGCCTGCAGGTCCTCGCCGAATTGGTCGAGGCGGGCCGCCCGGCGAGCGAGCTGCTGCGCCAGTTCGATCCCGTGCCCCAGCTGCTGCGCAACGTTCGCTACGCCGGTGGCAAGCCGCTGGACGATGCCGGCGTGCAGGCGCGCATCGCGGACGCCGAGCGCCGGCTGGGGAACAACGGCCGCCTCGTCATCCGCCCGTCGGGCACCGAACCGCTGATCCGCGTCATGGCCGAGGGCGACGACCCCGCGCTGGTGGAGGAGCTGGTCGGGGACATCTGCGCGGCGGTCGAAGACGCCGCCAAGGCGGCCTGATGGCGGCGCGCATCCTCATCATCGCCGGCTCGGACTCGGGCGGCGGCGCGGGGATCCAGGCGGACGTGAAGACCGTCACCATGCTCGGCGGCCATGCGATGACGGCGGTCACCGCCATCACCGCGCAGAACACTGTCGGGGTTCAGGCGATCCACCAGGTCCCGACAGAAGTGATCCTCAACCAGATCGATAGCGTGGTCAGCGACATCGGGGTCGACGCGGCCAAGGTCGGGATGATCGGTTCCAGCTTTTCCGCGCTGCACATCGCCGCGCGACTAGAAGCCCTGAAGGTGCCAATCGTGTTCGATCCGGTGATGGTCTCGACCTCCGGTTCCAGCCTCGCGGACGAGAGCACCGTCGCCGCGTTTGGCAAGCTGATGGACGTCGCCACCATCGTCACGCCCAACCTGCCCGAACTGAAGCGCCTGGCCGGCGAGGAGGACGAGGTCGGCGGCGCGCTCAAGCTCGTCTCGCGCCACGGCTGCGCGGTGCTGATCAAGGGCGGGCACGAGGAAGGCGACGCGCTGGCCGACGCGCTCGTCGAGGACGACAATATTACCAGCTGGCAGGGCACGCGGATCGACACCGCCTCGACTCACGGCACCGGCTGTACGCTGGCCAGCGGCATCGCCACTTTCCTCGGCCAGGGCCTCACGCTGTCTGACGCGGTCGAGCGGGCGCGGCTGTTCGTCCGCATGGCGCTCTACGAAGCGCCGGGGCTAGGGCAGGGGCATGGCCCGCTCGGCCACATGCGCGTCCGGCAGGACGTCGGCATGGGCCTCCGGCTCAACCAGGTAACGGTGACCGGCAAGGACTACGCCAAGATGGTGGCCTTCTACACCAGGCTGGGCCTCACCCAGATCGTCGACAGCCCGGAAAACCTCTACGCCCGGTTCGAGACCGATGGCGGTACCACCTTCTCGATCCAGTGCGATCCGGAGGCGGAGATCGGGGAGACCATCGCCGTCTATTTCGAATGCGACGACCTGGACGACCGGGTCGACAAGCTGGCCCGCGCCGGCATGGCGTTCGAACATGGGCCGCGCAACCAGCCGTGGATGTGGCGCGAGGCGCGGCTTCGCGATCCGTCGGGCAACACGGTCTTCCTCTACAAGGCCGGCGAAGCGCGCCGCTTCCCGCCGTGGCGCGTCGGGCTGGGGAACGGCGAATGATCGCCGGCGTCGACGAGGCGGGCAGGGGGCCGCTGGCGGGACCGGTGGTCGCCGCTGCCGTCATCCTGTGCGGCAAGGAAATCCGCGGGCTCGGCGACAGCAAGGTGCTCGATGCCGCGACCCGGGCGAAGCTCGAGCGGCGGATCCGCGAACGGTGCCATGTCGGCATCGGGATCGCCTCGGTCGACGAAATCGATGCGCTCAACATCTTTCAGGCGACGATGCTGGCGATGGCCCGCGCCGCCGAGGCGCTGTGCGCGGTGGTCGGCTGCGACCCGCTCGAATTCCTGATCGACGGCAATTTGACGCCCGCCGGTCGCCGGCCGGAGTGGCGCTGGAACGCGCGCCCCATCGTCGGCGGTGACGCCAAGGAGCGCTGCATCTCGGCCGCTTCGATCATCGCCAAGGAGCATCGCGATGCGCTGATGCGCGCGGAGGCGGCGCGGCATCCCGCCTACGGGTTCGAGCGCCACAAAGGCTATGGCACGCCCGAGCACCTCGCGGCGCTGCGCACCCACGGGCCCACCGCGCTGCACCGGAAAAGCTTCGCCCCGGTCGCCCAGCTCCAGCTTTTTTGAGGCCTGAGTCCTCGGCGACACACCACAAGGGATTGAGTCCGACATTGTGTCGCAGACTCAACATCTAGTGGTTTGAATCCGCGTGGATTCCTTTTGTTCTCCCGCATCCCGAAGTGCGGTCGTTACGCCCCCGCTTGACCGCGAGTCCGGCCTGACTCACAGCATGGTTAAGCAGTTTTCGAGGGGGCTAATACCGCGTGACCTACATTGCACCGATCGTGCCCGAAAAGGGTGCGCGCGTTTCCCGTGCGGCGACCAAGAAAGCCCTTCCGCTCGACGAGATTCTCGTCGGCGACTGCATCGCGCAGATGGCGAAGCTGCCCGACAAGAGCGTCGACATGATCTTCGCCGACCCGCCCTACAACCTGCAGCTGGGC
Source organism: Pseudomonadota bacterium (assembly GCA_023391375.1). Taxonomy (GTDB): domain Bacteria; phylum Pseudomonadota; class Alphaproteobacteria; order Sphingomonadales; family Sphingomonadaceae; genus Sphingomicrobium. The sequence continues at coordinate 220,339 of JAEWBB010000024.1, forward strand.
GGCGACCTGCTGCGCCCGGAGGGTGGCAAGGTCGATGCCTGCGACGACGACTGGGACAAGTTCGACAGCCTCGCCGCCTACGACGACTTCACCCGCGAATGGCTGGCCGAGGCGCGCCGCATCCTCAAGGACGACGGCACCATCTGGGTGATCGGCAGCTACCACAACATTTACCGCTGCGGCGCGCTGCTGCAGGACGCCGACTTCTGGATTTTGAACGACATCGTGTGGCGCAAAGCCAACCCGATGCCCAATTTCCGCGGCACCCGTTTCACCAACGCGCACGAGACTTTGCTGTGGTGCGCCAAGGACGAAAAGGCGCGCTACACCTTCAACTACCAGGCGATGAAGGCGCTCAACGACGACCTCCAGATGCGCAGCGACTGGGTGCTGCCGATCTGTTCGGGCAGCGAGCGCTGCAAGGACGACAACGGCGACAAGGCGCACCCGACGCAAAAGCCGGAAAGCCTGCTTTACCGCATCCTGCTGGCCTGCACGAAGCCGGGCGACGTGGTGCTCGATCCCTTCTTCGGCACCGGGACCACGGGCGCCGTCGCCCGCCGCCTCGGCCGCCGCTGGATCGGCATCGAGCGTGAGCCGAGCTACATCAAGGTCGCCGCGCGCCGCATCGCCGAAGCGCTGCCGCTCGACGAAAGCGCCATGACCACCATGGTCGACAAGCGCAGCGCACCGCGCGTCGCGTTCGGCCTGCTGGTCGAAAGCGGCATGGTCCCGCCGGGCACCAGGCTGATGGATGCCAGGCGCCGCTGGTCGGCCAGCGTCCGCGCCGACGGCTCGATCGAAGCGGAAGGAACGTCGGGTTCCATCCACAAGGTCGGCGCCGCGCTGCAGGGCGCGCCGAGCTGCAACGGCTGGACGTTCTGGCACGTCGAGGTCGGCGGCAAGCTGCAGCCGGTCGACACGCTTCGCCAACAGCACCTCGCCGCGCTATAGCGCGCGCCATGCGGACGCTCCTTCGCCCCACGGGCTTCGTCGATTCCCCTTTTGGCCAGGATGGCAAGGTCGCGCGCCTCGCGGGCGGCCTCAACTGGTTTGCGTCGGTCGAACTGATCCGTGCCGACGGCACGCGCGAGCTGGTGCCCGTGCAGGGCATCGAGGCGCGGTTCGACGAAGCGATGGCTGCCGACTGGCAGCGTATCACCAGCGCGCGATCGCCGTTGCAACTGGGACAGCGCACCATCCGCCTCGACCAGCCGCAGGTGATGGGCATCGTCAATGCCACCCCGGACAGCTTCTCCGATGGAGGAAGCTACGGCGATGCACAGGCCGCGGCCGATGCGGGCTTCGCGATGGGCGAGGCGGGCGCCGCGCTGGTCGACGTCGGCGGCGAGAGCACCCGGCCCGGCGCCAAGGAAGTGTGGGAGCAGGACGAGATCGAGCGAGTCCTGCCGATTGTCCAGCGGCTCGCCAATGGCGGCGTCGCCGTGTCGATCGATACCCGCAAGTCGGGAGTGATGACCGCCGCGCTCGGCGCTGGCGCGCGGCTCGTCAACGATGTGTCGGCGCTCCAGTGGGATAGCCAAGCGGCGGGCGTCGTGGCGGCCGCCGGCGCGCCGGTCGTACTGATGCACCACCAGGGTGAGCCTGGCTCGATGCAGGACAACCCGCGCTACGGCGACGTGCTGGTCGAGGTGTTCAATTGGCTGGAAGAGCGGGTGGCGGCCGCTGAAGCCGCAGGCATCGCCCGCGAGAACATCCTGGTCGATCCCGGCATCGGATTCGGCAAGTCGGTCGGCCACAACCTCGAATTGCTCAACGGCCTCGCGCTGTTCCATGGCCTCGGGTGCCCGATCGCCCTCGGCGCCAGCCGCAAGCGCTTCATCGGCGCGCTGTCGAACGAGGCACCGGCCGACCAGCGCTTGCCCGGCAGCCTCGCGCTGGCGTTGAAGGCGGTCGAACAGGGCGTGCAGGTCGTTCGCGTCCACGACGTGCCGGAAACCGTCCAGGCGCTGAAGGTCTGGCGCGGCCTCAAGGACCAGGCGCTGACCCCGCGTTCTGTTTGAAGACCACGACCAGTGGACCGAGGTCGGTGACATTGTCCTGCCGCATGTCGGCGGGCGACCACAGCGAGCTGACCGAACCGTCAAAGTAGAGTGCGTTCTTCGCGTGCAATTGGTCGCGGGCAAACCTTGCCATCTTGCCGAAACTGACGGCGTCGAGGCTGATGATGAAACGGGGTTTCCCGTCGGGCGCAATGGCCACACCGTTGCGCACGTAGCGGCTTTCCCCGTCGGCATCGAAGGCGGGATGAAGCTGGCCATCGATTACCAGCATCGGGCCCGACTGGGTGGCAAATTCGATGTCGCCGGACGGCTTGAAGGCGTCGCTTTTCACGACCTCGGCCCGCCCATCCTTGCGCACGGCGAACACGCCATTCGGCAGCAGGTGGAAATTGCCGCCGCCCTTGTTGAGGTTGATCGCGTGGACCTGCTTTCCGCCCATGACCAGCAGGCCGATCGGCTGTCCCTTTTCGTCGAACATGCCGGCATTCATCGCGAAGGCGACCTCTTTTGCACGCGCGCCCAGGGCCTGCTGCAAGGCGGGCATCCGCCGCGGCCCCAGAAGCAGCTCGATCCTGCCCTTGCCAGGGTCGCAGACGGTGAATTCGCTGCCTTCGAACATGGTATTGTTGCACGGCGAAGGCGGGGTTGGCCCAAGCGCCTCGTCCCGCCCGCAGGCCGCCAGCAACAGGAGCGCGATGAGGCTAGAGCGAATAGCCGCCATCCACGCCCAACACCGCGCCGGTGACGCTGGCCGCCGCGTCCGACAGCAGGAAGGCGATCTGGCCGGCGATTTCGTCGGCGCTGGCGTAGCGGCCGAGCGGCGTGGCCATCCTGGCCATCGCCGTCATCGCGGCTTCCCGGCTGCCCTCGCTGCCGACCATTTCCTTGAAGAAGGGCATTTCGTCCCAGATCGGCGTGTCGACGCCCCCCGGCGCGATGGCGTTGACCCGCAGGCCGCGCGGTGCGCCTTCCTTGGCCGCCACCCGCATCAGCTGGATCACGCCGGCCTTCGACGCGCCGTACGCCGCGACTCCCGGCTCGGCCTTCATCCCCGCCATCGACGCGGTCAGGACGATCGCTCCTTCGCCCCCGATCGCGCGCATCGCCGCGCGCAGCGTCAGGAAGGCACCGTCGAGGTTGATCCCCACCACCCGCCGCCATTCGGCCAGGTCGAGCTCGGGAATTGCGCCTGCACCCGCGACGCCGGCGTTCACGGCGGCATGCGTCAGGCCGGCAAGGGCCGGGGCGACACCGTCCCAGAAGGCTTCATCGGTAACGTCACTGAGATGCCACCCGCCGAGCGCCGGATCGCCGGCACGCAGGTCGACCAGCACCAGCTCGTGCCCGTCGCGCTTCAGTCGCTCCGCCAGCGCCAGCCCGATGCCGGAAGCGGCGCCGGTAATGAGGGTTTTCGCCATGCCCCGACCCTAACGGGGGGCAAGCCGGCCTGTCGAGCCTAGTAGGCGCCGTGGCGGGCGAGGAAGTCGACGATCGCCTGGCGCTCGTCTTCCGGCACGTCATTGATCGTCGGCTGCGGGCCGGGCGACACGGTCGGCAGGTTGGCCGGCGACCATTCGATCCGCCCTTCGAGGTAGACCGCCTCGAGCCGTTCCTTCAGCGTGCCAAGGTCCCAGCTGTCATCGAAGCCGAACTTGGGCGCTCCGAACTCTTCGTTGGCGAAGCGACGGCCGAGCATTTCGACCATGTCCTGCGCCCGCTTGAACTGCGGATCATCGGGACAGTCGTCGTCACCCCACGGGAAGAAGTCGTCGGTCGCGCCGGTCAGCCAGAAGATCCCAGCCGCGACGCCCATGTCCATGTCCGGCTGGGCGACCAAGAACTGGAGCACGCGCAGGTCGTGCTCCCAATTCCAGTGCTGGGCGACGAAGGTGCGGGCGTCGGCCGAATGGCCCGACAGCAGGCCGCACGCCTCTTCCCAGTCGAGCGGATCGACCACCGCGCCCGGTGCATAACCGGCGTCGGCCATCTCGGCGGCGCGCTCGTCCTCGAGGTCGGCGATGCGGGCGGCGCGGGCGGCTTCCGACGCCGCTATCGCCTCGGCTTCCGCGGCTTCGCGCTGCGCGCGGATTTCCGCCGCGCGGGACAGTTCGTCCTCGCGGTACTGCGCCGCTGAAAAGGTCCGGCGACGCACGGGCTCCTCGGGCGCATCCGCGGATGCCCCGGCGGGGTTCTGCTTGAAGCGGGCAAGGAAGTTCATGATGACTCTCCGAACAATCGTCTTAGGCGGCGGTGTCGATGCCGAGCTCGCCGAGCTTGCGGTACAGGGTGGATCGGCCGATCCCGAGGCGGCGAGCGACCTCGGTCATGCGGCCGCGGTAATGGCCGATGGCCAGGCGGATGATGTCGGCCTCGATTTCCTCGAGGCTGCGCAGGTGCCCGTCCTGGCGGTAGAGGGTGACGCCTGCTGCGCCCGACAGGGCGGCATTCTCGCTCGCCGCGCCGATCTCCGGCGCCACATCCGAGCGGCGGCCGCGAAAGCGCGACTGGATGGCGATGTGCGGGAAATCGTCGGCGGTCAGCGCGCCGTCTTCGGCCTGCAGCGCGGCGCGGAACAGCACGCCGGCCAGCTGGCGGACATTGCCCGGCCAGCCGTAACGCATCAGCACCGCCAGCGCGTCATTGCCGATCGACAGCGACCGCATCCCGGGCTCGAGCGCGAAGCGGGCCAGCAGGTGGCGCGCCAGCGCGGGAATGTCGCCGCTGCGGTCGCGCAGCGCGGGCAGGTTGACGACCGTGCCGCCGATCCGCTCGGCCAGCGCTTCGTCGAGCCCTTCGCCCAGCGGGCGGCTGGAGGTGACGATGATCCGGACGTCGACCGAATTGGACCCGTTGCAGCCGACCGGGCGCACTTCGCCGGTCGCCAGCACGCGGTCGAGCCGGGCCTGGGTGTCGGCGCTCAGCGCCCCGATTTCGTCGAGCAGCAGCGTGCCGCCGTCGGCCTGCACCAGCGCGCCGACCTTTTCGCCGAACGCCCCCGGGAATGCGCCGGCGACATGACCGAACAGCGCACTGTCGATGATATTGGGCGCCACCGCCTTGCAATCGATCTCGATCAGCGGGCCCTTGGCGCGCAGTGATGCGGCGTGGATGGCGCGGGCGAAACTTTCCTTGCCGGTGCCTGGCTCACCCAGGATGGTGATCGGCAGGCGGTTGCGCGCGGCCTTGGCGGCGACGGCCAGCGCGGCGCGGAATTCGGGCGCCGACCCGACCAGTTCCTCGAGCGGCAGCGAAGGCGCGATCTTCTCGGACAGGGGCGCCAGCTCGCCGCCCGCGCGGCGACGGTCGCCTTGCGCGTTCAAGGCTTCGAGCAGGCGTTCCGGCGCCACCGGCTTGGCAAGATAGTCGCTCGCCCCGGCGCGCATCGCGCCCACCGCCAGCGCGACAGAACCGCCGTCGGCCAGCACGATGATCGGCAGGTCGGCGCTCGACTGGCGCAGCGCGGCGACGATGGTCGGACCATCGCTGTCGGTCCAGCTCGACAAGATCGCGGCGCGCACTTCGCGTCCGTGCGGTCCCTGCATCAGGCCGGCCGCGCTTTCCGCGCAGGCGGCGCCAATCACGCTCCAGCCGGCGCGCGAGGCGATCGCCGACACCAGCCGCCGCTCGTTGGCGTCGGCATCGACCAGCAACAGGGAACGCACCGAATCTTCGCGCACGCATTTGTCCTTTCACGGGACAGGCTAGCGGCAAGGTCTGAAACTTGGGTTAAGCCCGCATCAGCCTTTGAGAAAAGCGCTTGGGAGGAGCGGGAACGGTTGGTAAGGACGTCGCCGAACCGCATTTTCAAGGGGAATAATATGGCCGCCGACAAGGCTCCCGCCAATGCCATGGACTATCCGGCCCACGAGCGCAGCTACGACCGCTTCCTGGGCATGTTCAAATACGGCACCATCGCCGCGGCGATCGCCGGCGCGTTCGTGGTCTACGTCATCGCCAACTAAGCCGGGCGTAAGGGGAGGGCGGACCATGAAGATTGCGATCCTCAAGGAAGACGCCTCCGAGCCGCGGGTCGCGGCGATCCCCGAAACGATCAAGAAATACGCCGCGTTTGGCGCAACTGTCGCGGTCGAAGCCGGCGCGGGCCTCGCCGCGTCGATCGCCGATGCCGACTTCGAGGCGGCAGGCGCGACGATCGGCGACCGCGCGGCGACGCTCAAGGACGCCGACATCGTGCTGGTCGTGCAAGGACCGGACGCGGACGCGCTGACGGGCGCGAAGCCGGGCGCGATGCTGGTCGGTGCGCTCGATCCCGTGCGGCGCAAGGACGGCATGGCGGCCTACGCCTCGGCTGGAATCCAGGCGCTGGCGATGGAGTGGATGCCGCGCATCACCCGCGCCCAGTCGATGGACATCCTGTCCTCGCAGTCGAACCTTGCCGGCTACAAGGCGGTGGTCGACGCGGCTTCCACCTACGGTCGCGCCTTCCCGATGATGATGACCGCGGCGGGCACCGTCAGCCCGGCCAAGTGCTTCGTCATGGGTGTCGGCGTCGCCGGCCTGCAGGCGATCGCCACCGCCCGCCGCCTCGGCGCGCAGGTCAGTGCGACCGACGTGCGCTCGGCGACCAGGGAACAGATCCTCTCGCTCGGCGCGAAGCCGATCTTCGTCGAGGGCGTGAAGGGCATCGAGGGCGAGGGAGCGGGCGGCTACGCCAGCGAAACCAGCGCCGAATACCAGGCGGCGCAGGCCAAACTGGTCTCGGGCCACATCGCCAAGCAGGACATCGTCATCACCACCGCCCTGATCCCGGGGCGCCCGGCGCCGCGGCTGATCAGCGATGCCCAGCTGGCGACGATGCGGGCCGGTAGCGTGGTTGTCGACCTCGCCGCCGAAGCGGGCGGTAATGTCGAGGGCTGCGTCGCGGGCCAGACGGTCGAAAGGCACGGGGTCAAGATTGTCGGCGCGGTCCAGTTGTCACGGACCCTCGCCGCCGATGCGAGCGCGCTCTACGCCCGCAACCTCGCCAACTTCCTCACCGCCTTCTGGGACAAGGACAAGGGCGCGCCGGTGCTGCCCGAGGACGACGAGATCGTGACCGGCATCACCGTCACCCGCGGCGGCAAGGTCGTCACCGACCGCCTCGGCTGATCAATCGCCGATGTAATGCAGCGCGATCGTCCGGCGCGGCGGATCGCGGCGATGTTCGAAAAGGAAGATCCCCTGCCAGGTGCCGAGCACTGGCACACCGTCCGCCACGGGAATCGATAATTGCGTCGCGGTCACCGCCGCGCGGAGGTGCGAGGGCATGTCGTCCGGCCCCTCGAGCGCATGTTCGTAAGTGTCGCTTTCGGGGGCGATCCGCGCCAGCCAGTGTTCGAGATCGCGATGCGCATCGGGCGAGGCGTTCTCCTGGATCAGGAGCGACGCGGAGGTATGGCGGCAGAAGAGGGTTAACAGCCCCCTTGCCCCCGGGCCGACCGTGTGGAGCCAGTCCAGGACGCCGGACGTAATGTCGAAGAGGCCCTGCCGCGGCGCGATCATGTTCAGCTGGCCGCCGGCCTGGCGCATGAGAATCCACGGACCCCAGAAACGAAACTGGCGGTCGACGCGCCTCCGCCGACCGCCAGAATTGAACTCTTTTACCCGCCTTCCGAGTGACGGATCAGGGTTTTAGCCCTGGCCGCCGGGATTGGTGAGACCACCAAGACCGAAGAGCCAAGTCCAGAAACCCGTGCGAGTCTGCTTTTGATTCTTCATCACACGTCCCCTGTCATTCGGGCGAGCGAATCGCCCGTCCAGACGAGGACATTAACCCTAATCGATATGGTTTACAAACGATTCACCAAATCATGCGGCCCGGCCTTTGCGGATCGCAGTCAAACGACGCGTAAGACTTTGAAAACTCATCGGACGCCCGACGAGGAAACCTTGGATGCGGTCACAGCCCATTTGCTTCAACGTCTCCAGGGTGCGCTCGTCTTCGACGCCTTCGGCAACCACGGTCCGCTGCAGCGAATGGGCCAGGTTGATGGTCGAGCGGACCATCAGCAGGTCGCTTCGGTTCTCGCGCATGCCGCGAACGAAGCTCTGGTCGATCTTCAGCTCGCTGGCCGGCACCTTGCGCAGATACTCCAGCGTTGACATGCCGGTACCGTAATCGTCGATCGAGATCCGCACGCCGAGGTCACGCAGCCGGAGCAGCGGGGCGAGGTCGCTGCCGTCGCCGGCCAGCGCGCTGGTCTCGGTCAGTTCCAGCGTCAACCGTTCCGGCGCCAGTCCGTATTTCGCAAGGCAGGCCTGCACTTCGAGCGGCAGGGTCGTCCGCGACAGCGTGCGGGCCGACAGGTTGACGGCAATGTCGAACCGGCCCTTGCGGTTCAACTCCGCTGCCGCCTCGATCGCCTTGTCGAGCATGAACAGGGTCAGCCGGTCGATCCGGCCGTGCGCTTCCGCCGCCGAGATGAACTCGTGCGGGCTGATCGGGCCCTTGACCGGGTGGGTCCAGCGGGCCAGCGCCTCGGCGCCGCAGATCGCGCCCGACGCGACATCCACCTGCGGCTGGAAGGCGACCCAGACTTCGCCATTGTCGATCGCCGCATCGAGTTGGGTCAGCAGCGACAGGCGCCAGCTGCTGTCCTTCAGCCGTTCGGGGTCGTGGTATTTCCACTTCAGGCCTTCGGCCGCCGCCTCGTCCGCCGCCACCAGCGCGCTCGACAGGCGGCTCGCGAGCGGACGGGCCGAGCCCATCTCGACGCCGAAGCTGATCGCCAGGTCGTAGCTCTGGTTGCCGATCCGCGCCGGGCTGCGGAACAGCGCGTGCAGCGCTTCCACATGATGACCGATCGCGATGCCCGGCTCGACCAGCCACGCGAACAGGCCCTCGTCGCCCTGGTAGATCGGCGCCTCGTGGGCGCCGACGCCGAGGCGGGCGGCGACCTGTTCGGACAGCGCGCGCTCGCCGGCATCGTCCAGCGCCGCGGAAAGCTGCGGGTAATTGAGGAGCCGGGCGACGATCAGCGCCTTGTCGGCGGTCCGACCGGTCTGCCGGAGCGCGTTGAAATTGGGCAGGCCGGACGCATTGTTGACCAGTCCGCGCTCGCGGTAGCGCTGCCACCCGAGCCGGATGGCGGCGGTCGACAGAGCGGCCAGGGCCGGCATGATGTCGAGGAAGACGCCGGCCGGCTCCGTCGCAAGCGGCACGACCAAGAGCATTCCGGCCATCGAGGCGAGCAGGATGGCGCGGCGCAGGCCGTTGTCCGAGCGGATGACCACCGCGACCACCGCCAGCGCCGCCAAGAGCGCCGGCAGGAAGCCCAGCATCATCGGCTTGCCGTGAACCAGCGTCTCCGCCGCGTAGAGGTGGATGTGGACGCCGCCCATCCGACCGCGTCCGGGGATCATCATCTGGTCGCCGGTCGAAGGGGCGACGAGGCCGACCACGACCAGCTTGCCCTTGAGGTCGGGCAGGGGACGGTTGATCACGTCGCCGCCCGACAGGATCGGGAAGCTGTCGAGCTTGTAGCGGTAATCGATCTTGAAATTCTCGCCGGTCGGGCCGGGATTGCGGCTCAGCAGCGATGCCGCGAACGGATAGGTCTTGCCGCTCACCTCGTACCCGTAAGGCACATCCCACGCCGCCATCTGCCAGTTGGTCGGGACGGCGATCGTTGATCGCGGGACGTGGCGGGCGAACCGCGCCAGCGGCTCCTTGATGGCCGCCGCCCCGCCGGAGGGATGGTTGTCGAGGAAGCTGGGAAGGATCGTCCGGCCGCTCGAAATCGCGCGCTCGAACGCCGCATCGTCGGCCTTGGTCGTCGGATAGTCGTAGGCAAGGTCGAGCAGGACGCCATCGGCGCCGGCGGCGTGGAGCCGCTCGATCATCTTCGCTTGCGTCGCGCGAGACCACGGCCAGCGGCCGATTTCGGCCTGCGCCTTGTCGTCGATGCCAACGAGGACCACCTGGCCACTGGCCTTCGCATCGCTCATCCGGATCCGGTCGATGCGCAGCGCATCTTCCAGCACTTCGCCCAGCCCCAGCAGGCCGAACAGCAGGCCGACGAAGGTGACAATGACCATCATCCGCAGCTTGCGGACCGGAGTCACCGTCTTCCTCACGCGGGTGGCGCTCATCGCTTCCTCGCCTTGTTCACGCCCGCAATCGCGCAAAAAGGTTAGGAAATCGGAAACCTCGCCGCCGTTAACGACCCGGCAGCCCGGCGCCCCTCGACAGTTCGCGCAAGCCTTGCCACAACCCTCGGCCAACAAAGGGGAGGGCGATGGACTTCATCTCGATCCTGTCGATTTTCGTACTGGCCTGTTTCGTCGGCTATTACGTGGTCTGGTCGGTCACGCCGGCGCTTCACACGCCGCTGATGGCGGTCACCAACGCCATCTCCTCGGTCATCATCGTCGGCGCGCTGATCGCGTCCGCCGCGGCGGGCAGCTCGGGCTCGAAATGGCTCGGCCTGATCGCCGTCGCGCTGGCATCCGTGAACATCTTCGGCGGTTTCGCCGTCACCCAGCGTATGCTGGCGATGTACAAGAAAAAGGACCGGTGATGGTGCAGTTGGCCGATCCGCCGGCGCCGCCGCCAGCGCCGATCTATGAAATGGGTCAGCCCTTGGCCCATCTTGAAGTGCCGTCGTGGGTGCTCATCGCCTATCTCATTTCGGGCATCTGTTTCATCCTCGCCCTTCGTGGCTTGTCGAGTCCATCGACCAGTCAACGCGGGAACAGGCTGGGCATGTTTGGCATGGCCATCGCCGTCGTCACGACCCTGCTGACCCACCGGATCGCAAGCCTGGTCGAAATTGGCGCGGCAATCCTCGTCGGCGGCGGTGTCGGACTTGTCACGGCGCGACGGATCCAAATGACGGCGATGCCGCAATTGGTCGCTGCCTTTCACAGCCTTGTCGGCCTGGCCGCGGTCCTGGTTGGCGCAGCAGCCTTCTTAAATCCCGCAGCTTTCGGGATTACCGAGATAGCCAGGGTTACGACGAATGGTGACGTCACGGCGATCGCCACCCAGATTCGTCAAATCAGCCGGGTCGAAATGGGCCTCGGCGTCGCGATCGGCGCGATCACTTTCTCCGGCTCGGTCATCGCCTTCCTCAAGCTCAACGGCAACATGAGCGGCAAGCCGATCCTCCTGCCGCTGCGCCACGTCATCAACCTCGGCACGCTCGTCGCGATCCTCGGGCTGATCGCCTATTTCACGCAGGACCAGGCGCCGTGGGTGTTCTGGACCGTCACCGCGCTCAGCTTCGCCATCGGCTTCCTGCTGATCATCCCGATCGGTGGCGCGGACATGCCGGTCGTGGTCAGCATGCTGAACAGCTATTCCGGCTGGGCAGCGGCGGCGATGGGCTTCACGCTGCACAACACGGCGATGATCATCACCGGCGCGCTGGTCGGCTCGTCGGGCGCGATCCTCAGCTATATCATGTGCCGAGCGATGAACCGCAGCTTCATCAGTGTCATCGCCGGCGGGTTCGGCGGCGATGCGGTGGCAGGCGCGGCTGGCGCAGCGGCGATCGACCGGCCCTACAAGCGCGGCAGCGCCGAGGACGCGGCCTTCCTGATGGAGCAGGCCGACAAGGTCATCATCGTGCCCGGCTACGGCATGGCGGTGGCGCAGGCGCAGCACGTGCTCCGCGAGATGGCGGACAAGCTGAAAGAGGAGGGCGTGGAGGTGAAATACGCCATCCACCCCGTCGCCGGCCGCATGCCCGGGCACATGAACGTGCTGCTGGCCGAGGCCAACGTGCCCTATGACGAGGTGTTCGAACTGGAGGATATCAACTCCGAGTTCGCGCAGGCCGATGTCGCCTTCGTCATCGGCGCCAATGACGTCACCAACCCGGCGGCCAAGACCGACAAGTCATCGCCGATCTACGGCATGCCGGTGCTCGACGTCGAAAAGGCCAAGACGGTGTTGTTCATCAAGCGCTCGATGGGCGGCGCGGGCTATGCCGGCGTCGACAATGAACTCTTCTATCGCGACAACACGATGATGCTCCTCGCCGATGCCAAGAAGATGGTCGAAGAGATCGTTAAGTCGCTGGGATAAGTTCGATCCGGACGACTTCGAACGGTTCGTCCGACCCTGCAAACTCGACCTCGTCGCCTTCCTCGGCGCCCATCAGCGCGCGGGCCAGCGGGGCGGTGAAGGCGATGCGGCCTTCGGCGGGCTCGCTTTCATCGTGGCCGACCAGGTCGACGGTCCGCGTCTCGCCATCCCGTTCGATCGTCACGCGCATCCCGAAAGCGACCTTTTCACCGTTCGGAATGGGAGCAATCTCGGCACTTCCCAACCGCTGCCGCCAGTAACGCGCGTCGCGCAGCGCTTTCTTGCGCGCCTCGTCGCCCTCGGCGGCGTCGAGCACCGCCTCCATCTCCGCCGCCCTGGCCTCGATCAACGCGAGGCCGCGCGCGGTCACCAGGTTCGGGCCCGGCGGGATCGGCAACTCGAACTTGGGCTCGAGGTGCTCGTCATCATTTTCTCGGCGAAAGGCGACACTCATGCCTTGCCCTTAGCATGCCGCCCACGCGAAAAGCAGGGCCGATGCCGCGCAAGTTTCGCCTTACCGCCACCATGCCCGACGGTTACGTAAAGGAGATCGTCACCGCGACGCCCTTCACCCATTACTGGCGGATCGTGGCCGTGCTCGCGAACGGCAAGACCGAAGTCTTCTGGGGGCACACCAAAAGCCTTGCCGAAGCGAACGGTAAACGTGCCGCGGCCAAGGACGCCGCGAAACAGCGCGGGTGGAAGGAATTCGCCTTCGAGGTGGTCGAGTTGGAGAAAGTCGCAAGCAATGGCTGAACGCTATTATTTCGACGGCGGTTGCCGTCCCAATCCCGGCCCGATCGAGGTCGCGGTGGCGCGCGGCGCCAACGTCACGATCCGCACCGGCCTGCCAGACGGAGACAGTAGCGAAGCGGAATGGCGCGCGCTGTTGCTGGCGGTCGAACTGGCGGACGAGGACGGTGCGCGCGACGTCACCTTCGTCGGCGACAATGCGATGGTCGTCGCCCAGGCACGGGGAAAGGCAAAATGCAGCGCGCGGCTGCAACCCTTCCTCGCGACGTTCCAAAAGGAGACCGCCGACTTCGACCGCGTGCAGGTGCGCTACGCGCCTCGCTCGAAAAATCCGGCCGGCGCAGCGCTGGATCGCCGCTTGCGTTAACGGGCCGGCGCGACCTTCGGTTCGACGATCAGGTAGACGGCGGTGGTGGCGCCGACGTTCAACACCTCGTGCCAGCCGCCCTCGCTCGACCAGCTCGCACCGGTCTTGAGGTCGCGCGTCACCGTGCCCTTGGCGTCGGTGATCCGCATCTGGCCGCCGGCCAGGATGTAACCGAAGTGCGGCCGGTGCCAGTGCCGCTCATGGCCCACACCCGGCGGAAAGGTGCAACGCCCGACCCGCATTCTGGCATCGTCGCGCAGCACCTCGCACACCTTCTGCCCCTTCCACCCGGCGTCGAAGGCTTCGGGCAGGGGCGGGGAGGCATCGGCCAGCAGGGCGGCAAGAATGATCATGCGCGCGCCGCGTCGCCAGCATCGAAGTGCGCCATTTGCGCCGCATGCGCCTTCTGGAAGGCGGGGCGGGAGGTCACGCGGTCTAAGTAGGCCGCAGTCGCCGGACGGTCGCCGAAGCTCCGGATCGCGGGGATTCGCAGCACGTCGGCCATTAAAAGGTCGCCGGCGGTAAAGCGCCCCGTGGCCAGCCATTCGCGCTTCGACAATTCGCGCTCGATATGCGCAAGGCGGCTGTCGAGCCAGCCGGTCAGCGATTCCGGCGGCTTGCCGTCGCCCAGTCCGAGGAACCACCACGGCACGCTGACCATCTCCAGCGAGTTAAGCGCCGCGAACATCCACTCGACCGTCTCGGCCTCGCCGACAGGGTCGTTGGGCATCAGCGCATCGTTCTTGCGCGCGATGTGCATGACGCACGCACCGCTTTCGAACAACCGCACCTCGCCATCGTCGAGGAACGGCACCTGACCGAACGGCTGGCGGTCGAGGTGGTTGGTCGCGCGGTCCTCGAACGCGATGGTGCGAACATCGTACGGCAAGCCCGCTTCCTCGCACGCCCAGCGCAGCCGCATGTCCCGCACAAACCCGCGCGGCCCCTCGGGGACCCAGTTGAGGGTCCAGATCGTCAGCTTGGTCATCGATGCGCCCTTCCAGTTCCGGGAAACGCGGCTTGGGCAAAGCGATGGGCCCCGTCAATCGCGCGTCGCTCGGTTTGGCCGTTCCTCGTTGCCGTGCCATAGTCGGCGGATGAGGACATTCATGCCCTTGCTCGTCGCCTTCCTCCTGGCCGGGTGCCACCGCGAGGATGGCGATCCCGTTCCGCCATCCGATATCGTCGACATGGTCGAGGCGAAACTGGCCGGACACTCCTGTGTCGGCGACCTGGAGGGGTGGGAGCGCAATTATCGGTTCGCAAAGCCGACCGGCTTCTCGGCATACACGTCGCAGGCCGATCTCGGCATCGTCGAATTCCACCTGCGCCGCGCCGGTGCGACGACCATCGCGCCCGGCAGAAACACCTTTGGACGCCACGGCGACGACTGGCCCGAAAGCAAGGCGATCCGCGCGATCGACGGACGATTCCGGTTGAGTGACGGGCGCCTCTCGATGCCCGCCTGCCGTTAGGGCAGAATGGTCGTCATCAGGTAGGCGCCGAAAATCACCAAATGCACCGCTCCGTGGAGCACCGTGGTACGACCACGGGCCAGGGAGAGGGCGCTGATGAACAGCGTGAGGGCGAGCAACACTGTGCCCTTGCCGTCGAGACCCAGCGCCAGCGGCAGTCCCAGGACGAACGAGGTCACCGTCACCGCGGGAATGGTTAGGCCGATCGTTGCCAGTGCGGAGCCGAGCGCCAGGTTGAGGCTGGTCTGCAACCGGTTGGCCCGCGCCGCGCGTACGGCGGCGACGCTTTCCGGCAGGAGGACGATGGCGGCGATGGCGACGCCGACAAGGGCGCGCGGCGCATCGGCGGCCGCCACGGCCGATTCCAACGGCTTCGACAGCGTCTTCGCCATCAATACGACCGCTCCCAGGCTCACCAGGAGCGCTGCGAACGACGCCCAGCTTTCGCGCTCTGAAGGCGGCTCGGCATGCGCATCCGGCTCAGACTGGAGTTCGCCCTTGGGCAGGAAATAATCGCGGTTGGTGTAGGTCTGGACAAACACGAACGTCAGGTAGAGCAGCAGCGAGAAAGCCGCGACGAAGCCCAGTTGCACCGCGCTGTAGACCGGGCCCGACACGCTGATCGTGTGGTTGGGAAGAATGAGGGTCAGCACCATGAGCGTCGCCAGCGTACTCAACGCCGCCGTCGCACCGGTGCGTGTGAATCGCGCCTGGCGCTGGTGGCGTGCGCCCGCGACCAGGCACAGCCCGAGCAGCAGGTTGAGAATGATCATCCCCGCCGCGAACACCGTGTCGCGCGCCAGCGTCGTGGCGCCCTCGCGGTTGGCCAGCATCAGCGACACGATTAACCCGACCTCGATCACCGTCACCGCGACGGCCAGCACCAGCGTGCCAAACGGCTCTCCCACACGGTGCGCCACCGTTTCGGCATGGTGGACCGCGGCCAGCACCGTCCCAAACAGGACCAGCGCGGTCAGGACCGCGGACTGGAGGCCGCCAAGCCCGGCCGCCAGGACCAGCCAGGCAAGGGCCGGGAGGAAGAAACTGGCAGTGCGCATCGAAAGGCTCATGCCCGCTTATTGCGAACAATTGGCCGCGCCGCCACCTCTCGCAACCTTCGCACCAACCCCCTAAGTGATGGGCGTGAGCAAGGCCGACCGTCCCGACCATCCCAAGGCCAAGGAGCGTTTTCTTGAGGAGAAAGCGACCGAGGCCGTGCGCGGGTCGGATGCGCCGGACCTTGAAGCCGGCGTCGCGGCGATCCGCAATGTGTTGAAGACCTTGCCGACCCGGCCGGGCGTCTATCGCATGCAGGATGCCAAGGGCGACGTGCTCTACGTCGGCAAGGCCAAGGCGCTGAAGAACCGGGTGACCAACTACACCCAGGTCGCCAAGCTGCCGAAGCGGTTGCAGCGGATGATCGCGCAGACCCGCAACATGACGATCGTCACGACCCGGACCGAGGCCGAGGCGCTGCTGCTCGAGGCACAGCTGATCAAGCGATTTCGGCCGCCGTACAACGTGCTGCTACGCGACGACAAAAGCTTCCCCTTCATCCTGCTTCGGGAGGACCACCCGTTCCCGCAGGTGCGCAAGCATCGCGGCGCGCGGCGGACCAAGGGCCAGTATTTCGGGCCGTTCGCCAGCGCGGGAAGCGTCACCTCGACGCTCAACGCGCTACAGAAACTGTTCCTGCTCAGGAGCTGCACCGACAGCTTCTTCTCCAATCGCGACCGGCCCTGCCTGCTCTACCAGATCCGCCGCTGCTCGGCCCCGTGCGTCGGGCGGATCAGCGAGGCGGACTATGCCGAGCTGGTCGAGGACGCGAAGCTGTTCCTCGCCGGGAAGTCGACCGGCGTGCAGGCGCGTCTAGGCAAGCAAATGGCCGAGGCGGCGGAGAAGCACGACTACGAGCTTGCCGCCGTCTATCGCGACCGCCTGCGCGCGCTGACCTATGTCCAGGGCTCGCAGACCGTCCACGCCGAGGGGCTTGGCGACGGCGACATCTTCGCGCTGGCCTGCAAGGCGGGGCAGATGTGCATCCAGGCCTTCTTCATCCGCGGCGGCCAGAACTGGGGCCACCGCAGCTTCTTCCCGCAGCACACGAACGACGTGCCGGAAGAGGAAGTGCTGTCCGGCTTCCTGATGCAATTCTACGAGGAAGTGCCGCCGCCCAAGCGCATCCTGCTCGACCGCGACCTGCCCGAAAGCGCGCTGATTGCTGAGGCGCTGTCCGAACGCGCCGAGCGCAAGGTCGAGCTCGAAAAGCCGCAGCGCGGCCCGCGCAAGAAGCTGGTCGAACAGGCCAAGCGCAACGCCGAGGAAGCGCTCGACCGGCGGATGGCCGAGAGCACCACGCAAGGCAAATTGCTGCGCGAACTGGCCGAGGTGTTCGAGCTTCCCGAGCCGCCGCAACGGATCGAGGTTTACGACAACAGCCACATCATGGGCACGGCCGCGACCGGCGCGATGATCGTCGCCGGCCCGGAAGGCTTCGCCAAGAACAGCTACCGCAAGTTCAACATCAAATCGGCGCGCACCGACGACGATTTCGGCATGATGAAGGAGGTGCTCGAACGGCGCTTCGCCCGGCTGGGGAAGGAAGATCCCGACCGCACCAAGGGCGACTGGCCCGACCTCGTCCTGATCGACGGCGGCAAGGGCCAGCTCAACGCAGCGCTCGAAATCCTCTCTGAGCAGGGGATCGAGGATTTGCCCATCGTCGGCGTCGCCAAGGGGCCGCACCATGGCCGCGAGGGCAGGGAGGTGTTCCACCTGCCGGGCGGCCGCGAGATCACCTTCCCATTGAACGCACCGCTGCTGTTCTACCTCCAGCGGCTGCGCGACGAGGCGCACCGCTTCGCCATCGGCACCCACCGCGCCAAGCGGGCGAAGAGCCTCACCACCTCCACACTCGACGAGGTTCCCGGCATCGGCCCGACCCGCAAGCGCCAGCTGCTGATGCACTTCGGCACGGCGAAAGCGGTAAAGGGCGCCGCGCTCGACGACCTCGAACGCGCCCCCGGCATCTCGAAGGCGATGGCGCGCCAGATCCACGACTATTTCCACCCGCGGGGCTAGGGCGTGCGGATCGACACGCCGGCCATCGTCGTCGCGCTTCGCTCCCACGGCGAGCATGGCGGCATCGTCCGCCTGCTGACCCCCGACCACGGCCTGCAGGCCGCCTACATCCGCGGCGCGCGGGGGCGGCGGATGCGCCCGGTGCTGGTGCCGGGCAATACCGTCGAGGCGTCGCTGTCCGCGCGCACCGAAAACCAGCTGGCTCAGGGGACACTGGAACTGGCGCACAGCCGCGCGCCGCTAATTGCCGAGCCGCTCCCGGCGGCGGCGATCGACTGGTCCTGCGCGCTGACCGCCACCGCCTTGCCCGAGGGCCAGCCCTATCCGCGCCTGTACGCCGCGCTCGACGGGTTGCTCGCCGCCATCGAGGCCGCGCCCGCGGCATCGGGCTGGGGCGCGGCCCTGGTCCGTTACGAACTGCTGCTACTGGCGGAGCTTGGCTTCGGCCTCGACCTCGACCGCTGCGCGGCGTCGGGCGACACCGAAGACCTCATCGCCGTCAGCCCGCGCTCTGGCCGGGCGGTCAGCGCGGCGGAAGCCGAACCTTATCTCGGCAAGCTGCTGCCGCTCCCGGCTTTCCTTCGTGAAGGCGGGCGGGCGCATTGGGACGACATCCTCGACGGCCTGGCGCTCACCGGCCACTTCCTGCTCCGCGACGTGCTGACCGATCGCAGCGCGCCGGTGGCCGAAAGCAGGACACGGCTCGTGACGCGCTTGCAACGAGCGGCGGGAACGGCCTAGCGTCGGCCCGTGGCCAAACTGTTCGAAGCGCTGTTCCCCTTTTCGGCGACGACCGACCGCCTGACGGTGCGCGTCGCCGTCAACTATCTGCCCGAACAGTCGGCGCCCGACAGCGGCCGTTGGTTCTGGTCCTACCATGTGCGGATCGAGAACGACGGGGAGGACGCGGTGCAGTTGCTCGGCCGCTACTGGCGCATCACCGACGGGCGCGGCAACGTCCATGAGGTGCGCGGGCAGGGCGTGGTCGGTGAGATGCCGGTCATCCTGCCGGGCCAGAGCTACGACTATGTCTCGGGCTGCCCGCTCGACACGCCGAGCGGCGCGATGGTCGGCAGTTACACGTTGGTCGGATCCGACGGCAACGCGATCGATGTCGCGATTCCCGCCTTTCCTCTGACCGGCCCCGCGACGGCCGCCCACTAGGTGCGACGGAACGGCTGTTCCCCTCCGTGCGTAGGTGCGGGGCAAGATAGCTCCATATCGGATGTTTCAGGGGAACGGTCCATGTCGCTTTCGCTTCGTTTCGCCAGCGCCGCCGTGCTGATGCTCAGTCCCGCCGCGCTGTTCGCCGCGTGGGTGCCCGGCGCCGAACTGGTCGGTCAGTCTGCCAAGGTTGAAACCGGCGGTGTGACCAACACCGTCTATTTCGATGCGGGCGGCAAGGCGCGGATCGCCAGCCAGGGCGGGACGATGGTGGATGCCAGCTGGACCGCCTCTAACGGCCAGCTCTGCCTCTACGGCAATGGCGCTAGCGAATGCTGGCCCTACCGCCAGCCGTTCCAGGCCGGCCAGGTTGTTTCCCTGACCAGCAGCTGCGCAGCGCAAAGCCGCTGGCTCGCCGAAAACGTCAATGAATTGCCGCCCGAGCAACCGCCGCAGATCGCGCCCGAACGCGGCTGACCATTCTCGTCGGCATGAAAAAAGGGGCGGCCTTGCGGGGCCGCCCCTTCCTTGTGTGCATCGGGTCGAGGCTTAGCCCCAGACCTTCACCCGCTTGTCGGGGGCGAGGTAGAGCTTGTCGCCCGGCTGCACGTTGAACGCCTTGTACCAGGCATCGAGGTTGCGCACCGTCTGCGCGCGATAGTTGCCCGGCGCGTGGCCGTCGGTCGCGATGCGGCCCTTCAGCGCCTCGTCGCGCATCTTGGTCGCCCAAGTCTGCGCATAGGCGATGAAGAAGCGCTGGTCGCCGGTGAAGCCGTCGATCACCGGCGCCGGCTTGCCGCCCAGCGACTTCTGGTAGGCGTCATACGCCGCCTGCAGGCCGGCGACGTCGGCGATGTTTTCGCCCAGCGTCAGCTTACCGTTGACGTGCACGCCCGGAAACGGCTCGTAGGTGTCGTACTGGTCGGCCAGCGCCTTTCCAGCCGCCTCGAACTTGGCGAAGTCGGCCGGCGTCCACCAGTTGCGCATGTTGCCCGTGCTGTCGAAGGCCGCGCCGTTGTTGTCGAAGCTGTGGCTGATCTCGTGGCCGATGACCGCGCCGATCGCGCCATAGTTGTACGCCGGATCGGCGTTCGCGACGTAGAACGGCGGCTGCAGGATCGCTGCCGGGAAGTTCAGCGCGTTCTGGACCGGCAGGTTGACGGCGTTGACCAGCTGCGCCGGCATCCACCATTCCTTCTTGTCCATCGGCTTGCCGATCTTGGCGATCTGGCGCTTGTAGTTGTCGAGCTCGGCCGCCTTGGCGTTGGCATAAGCGTCGGTCGGGCTGATCGTCAGGCCCGAATAGTCGGCCCAGGTGTCGGGATAGCCGACGCCGACCGCCATCGTGTCGATCTTCTTGACCGCTTCGGCCTTGGTCGCCGGGGCCATCCATTCGATGCCCTGGACGCGGGTCGCGAAGGCCTGTTTGATCTCGTCGACCATGCGCTGAATGTCGGTCTTCGACGAGGCCGGGAAGACCTTGTCGGTGTAGGCCTTGCCGACCGCGTCGGCGAGCGCGCCGGAGGTCGCGTTGAGCGCCATCACGTCACGCGGACGCTGAGCCTTCTGGCCGTTGAGCGTGGTGCCGTTGAACGCGAAGCCCGCGTCGCGGATTGCCTTGGGCAGCACGTTGGTGCGCTGGTTCAGCGTGTGGAAGACCAGCCAGTCCTTCCACGAATCCAGCGGCTCCGAACCGACCAGCGCGGCCAGCTTGGGGATCGCGCCGGCATGGTAGGCCTCGAACTTCTGGACGTTGCCCAGCTGGGCCGCGGTCAGCAGCTGGTTCCAGTCGATGCCCGGCGCCTTCTGCTCCAGCTCGGCGCGGGTCCAGACCTGCGCGCCCTGCTTGAAGTCCTCGCTCTGCTCGCGCGTGGCGTGGGCCTGCGCGATCTTGGTCTCGAGCGCCATGATCCGGTCGGCGGCGGCCTTCGGGTCGGCCGCGCCGGCCTGCTGCATCACCGTCTGCACATACTGCGCATATTTGGCGCGGATGTCGGCCTTGTCGGCGCCGAGGTAATATTCGCGCTCCGGCATGCCGAGGCCGCCCTGCATCAGGTAGGGCAGGGTTTCGCCAGGGGTATTGAGGCCCTGGGTGACGAAGATGCCGAACAGGTTGTCGGTCTGGAAATTGGTCGCGTTGAGCGGGTCGGTGTCGGCGCGTAGCGTGCCGCCGATAGCGCGGGACAGCGCGCTCTTGTCGTTGATCGCGGCGATGGCGTCGAGGTCGGCCTTGGCCGGGGCCATGCCCGCCTTGTCGATCGCGTCGGTGTTCAGATAGGCGTTGTAGTAATTCTTGATCCGCGCCTCGTTCGTCCCGTCGGCCGGGCTGGACTTCAGGATATCGTCGAACAGCGCCTTGGTGTCGGCCTCGCGCTTCTTGTCGGCGATCAGGAAGGCACCGATCGAGCTGCGGTCGTCCGGAATGACCTCGTTCTTGTTCCAGCTGCCGTTGGCATAGCTGTAGAAGTCGTCGCCCGGCTTCACGGCCTTGTCCATCGCCGCCAGGTTGATGCCCGACTGGTCGTGCTTCACTTCGGCGGTGGCGCCGTCCTTGTCGCCGACCTTGCAGGCGGTGACGCCAAGGCCCATCGTAAAGGCGGTGGCCGCCAGCAGCAGGTGTTTGGTGCGCATATCCGTATCCCTCTCTCGGATGATGGAAAATCGACGCGTTGGCTGCGCCGATGCATCGCGATATGCAAGCGCCGGCCCGCATTTGACGCCCAAAACGGCGGAATTGTTCGACGAACGGAACGGTCGGTGGCGCATTGCCACCCACCGGCTTTTGCATCGGGCCACGCACCGGCCCCGCCAAAGCTAGGCAAGCCGCGCATCACTCGCTAGGCGATGTGGCCATGAGCGGACCGCGTCTCGACAGCAAGATCGACCTCAACGGCGACGAGGCCAAGGCCCGCGCCCTCCACAATCGCGGCCTCGCCGAAAAGCTGCGCGGCGACGTCGCCGAAGCGGCGAAAGGCGGCAGCGAGAAATCGCGCGAGCGGCACGTGTCGCGCGGCAAGCTGCTCCCCCGTGACCGTGTCGAGCGGCTGCTCGATCCCGGCTCGCCCTTCCTCGAGATCGGCCAGCTCGCGGCGTGCGACCTGTACGACGGCGAGGTGCCCGGCGCTGGCATGATCGCCGGCATCGGCCGCGTCTTCGGGCGGCAGGTGATGATCGTGTGCAACGACGCCACGGTAAAGGGCGGCACCTACTATCCGATGACGGTCAAGAAGCACCTCCGCGCGCAGGAAATCGCGCTGGAGAACCGCTTGCCGTGCATCTACCTGGTCGACAGCGGCGGCGCCAACCTGCCGCACCAGGCCGAGGTCTTTCCCGACCGCGAACATTTCGGCCGCATCTTCTTCAACCAGGCGCAGATGAGCGCGAGGGGCATCCCGCAAATCGCCTGCGTGATGGGCAGCTGCACCGCCGGCGGCGCCTACGTCCCGGCAATGAGCGACGAGAGCGTCATCGTCCGCAACCAGGGTACCATCTTCCTCGCCGGCCCGCCGCTGGTGAAGGCCGCGACGGGCGAGGAAATCAGCGCCGAGGACCTCGGCGGCGGCGACCTCCACGCCAAGAAATCGGGCGTTGTCGACCACCTCGCCGAGAACGACGCGCATGCGCTGACCATCGTCCGCGACATCGTCTCGACCTTGCCAAAGGACGCGGTGCCGGACGTGGCCCTGCGCGAACCGCGCCTGCCGCTGTTCGACCCCGAAGAACTCTATTCGATCATCCCCGAAGACGTGCGCGCGCCCTACGACGTGCACGAGGTCATCGCCCGGCTGGTCGACGGCAGCGAATTCCATGAATTCAAGGCGCTCTACGGCCCGAGCCTCGTGTGCGGCTTCGCCCACATCTGGGGCATGCCGGTCGCGATCCTCGCCAACAACGGCGTGCTCTTCTCGGAGAGCGCGGTGAAGGGCGCCCACTTCATCGAGCTTGCCTGCCAGCGCAAGATCCCGCTCCTGTTCCTGCAGAACATCTCGGGCTTCATGGTCGGCGGGAAGTACGAAGCGGAGGGCATCGCCAAGCATGGAGCCAAGCTGGTCACCGCCGTCGCCACCGCTTCCGTTCCCAAGGTCACCGTCCTGATCGGCGGCAGTTTCGGTGCCGGCAACTACGGCATGGCGGGCCGCGCCTATTCCCCGCGCTTTCTGTTCACCTGGCCGAATAGCCGCATCAGCGTGATGGGCGGCGAGCAGGCCGCCTCGGTGCTGGCCACCGTCCACCGCGACGCCGACAAATGGACGCCCGAGCAGGCCGAAGCCTTCAAGCAGCCGATCCGCGATGATTACGAAGCGCAGGGCAACCCGTGGCACGCCACCGCGCGGCTGTGGGATGACGGGATCATCGACCCCGCGCAGACCCGCGACGTCCTCGGTCTCGCCTTCGCCGCCACCCTCAACGCCCCGATCCCGGACCGTCCGCAGTTCGGCGTGTTTAGGATGTAAGGGAGAACCCGATGCTCCTGATCGCCGCCGCCCTCCTCATGCCGCCGCCGCTGCCCGGCGACGACCATCACGCTGTCCTGGTGGCAATCGACCGTGTGCTCGACGGCCTGACCGCGGGCAACCGCGAGCGGCTCGACAGCGCGCTGGAAACCGAGGGCACCTTCACCGCCGTCGACACCCGCAAGCCGGGCGCGCCGGTCGTCAAGGTGACCACCTTCGGCGGCATCCGTGCCCAGCTGTCACCGAACAAGACCCCGTTGCTCGAACGGATTACCAATCCGGTCGTGCAGATCCGCGGCGACATCGCGCAGGTGTGGACGCCCTATGCCTTCGCGGTAAACGGCAAGCGGCGCCATTGCGGCATCGATGCCTTCCAGCTCGTCCGCCGCGACGGGACGTGGAGAGTCAGCGGCCTCATCTACACCGTCGAATCCCTCGACCAGTGCGCCGCCCTGGGCGCGCCCACCCTAAGCGGACAGGAATGATGCTCAGCGAAACCGAATTGATGATTGCCGACGGCGTCCAGAAAAATGGCTGGTTCCTCGTCAACTATGCACCGACCTCCGGCTCGAACGATCCCGACGAGATTTTCTCCTATACCGTCGGCCTCAACAAGACCGCCGGCTGGGCCGAAATCATCGTCTTCGGGCTCGATTCCGACCGCTCGTTCGGCCTTCTCGCCGACCTGATCGAGGCGTGCTGGGAAAAGAAGCAGGCGCCGGTGCCGGGGATGAGCGCGAAGGGCATCGTCCAGGACCTGCCGGTCAAGCTGGTCGAGTTCGGCCGCACCGAACCGCGCTACTTCCACTTCGCCGACTGGTATGCGCGCCATGTGGCGACCCGCAAGCCGCTGCGCCTCCAGTTGATCTGGCCCGACCGCAACGGCGTGCTGCCGGACGATCCGGCCTGCGACCCGGATGTGCGCGCCAAGCAGAAGTTCGCATGATCCAATCGCTCCTCATCGCCAACCGCGGCGAGATCGCCTGCCGCATCATCCGCACCGCGCGCGCGATGGGGGTGCGGACGGTCGCGGTCTATTCGGACGCCGACGCCAAGGCGCTGCACGTCCGCATGGCCGACGAGGCGGTGCACATCGGCCCGTCCGCTGCCCGCGAAAGCTACCTCGTCGGGGACAAGATCATTGCCGCCGCCAAGGCGACGGGGGCGGAAGCGATCCACCCGGGTTACGGTTTCCTCAGCGAGAATGCCGAATTCGCGCAGGCCGTCATCGACGCCGGCCTGACCTGGGTGGGGCCGAAACCCGCCAGCATCACCGCGATGGGGCTGAAGGACGCCGCCAAGCAGTTGATGGCGGCGGCGGGTGTGCCGGTGACGCCGGGCTACATGGGCGACGACCAGAGCGCGGCGCGGCTGAAGCAGGAAGCCGACGCGATCGGCTATCCCGTGCTGATCAAGGCGGTCGCCGGCGGCGGCGGCAAGGGGATGCGCAAGGTCGACGCCGCGGCCGACTTCGACGACGCGCTGGAAAGCTGCCAGCGCGAGGCCGCCAGCTCGTTCGGCAACGACGTCGTGCTGCTCGAAAAATGGATCGAAAGCCCGCGCCATATCGAGGTGCAGGTGTTCGGCGACAGCCACGGCAATGTCGTGCACCTGTTCGAACGCGACTGCTCGCTCCAGCGCCGCCACCAGAAAGTGATCGAGGAAGCGCCCGCGCCGGGCATGGACGAGGCGACCCGCGAAGCGGTGTGCGGCGCCGCCGTCCGCGCCGCGCAGGCGGTGAATTACGAAGGCGCCGGCACCATCGAATTCATCGCCGACGCCAGCGAGGGCCTGCGCGCCGACCGCATCTGGTTCATGGAAATGAACACGCGCCTCCAGGTCGAGCATCCGGTGACCGAGGAAATCACCGGACAGGACCTCGTCGAATGGCAGCTCCGTGTCGCTAGCGGCGAGCCGCTCCCGCTCCGACAGGACGAACTCTCGATCAACGGCCACGCGGTGGAGGCGCGACTTTACGCGGAAGATCCTGCCAAAGGCTTCCTGCCGCAGACGGGGCCGGTGCGTCACTTCGACCGTGGCATGTATGCGCGGATCGATACCGGCATCGAAGAAGGCTCGGTCGTCACACCTTTCTACGACCCGATGATCGCGAAGATCATCACCCACGCCGGATCGCGCGAAGAGGCGATCGAAAAGGCGCATGAAACCTGCCGGACGCTCAACATCTGGCCGCTCAAGACCAATGGCGGATTCCTGACCCGACTTCTCGCCGACGAGAACTTCCGCGCCGGCCGGCTCGACACCGGTTACATCGGCAGGCACCTCGACGACCTCGCGGGCACTGGCAAGCCGAGCGACGAGGCCTGGGCATCGGCCGCCCAGTGGATGATCGATCTCGACCTGACCTTCACCCCCGACACGCCGTGGAACCGGCTGGTCGGCATGCGCACCAACGCGCCGGGCGGCCGGCAGGTGACCCTTTCGCACGGCGGCGAAGTGCGCACGTTGCGCGGACTCGACGCGCCGCTCGGCGATCTGATGTTTGTCGACCGGTTCGACGATTCCCTGGTGATCTGGGACGACGGCGACGCGTTCACCTTCACCCTGCGCACCGGCGGCAGTGGCGCCGCATCGGCGGGCGACGGGGCAATCATCGCGCCGATGCCGGGCAAGGTCACCAGCGTCGAGGTCGCGGCCGGCGACAAGGTGGTGAAGGGGCAGCGCCTCCTCACCCTCGAAGCGATGAAGATGGAGCACGGCCTGACCGCCCCGTTCGACGGCACGGTCGCCGAACTCAACGCCAGCGCCGGGACGCAAGTGGCGGTCGATACGCTCCTCGCGCGGATCGAAGCCGACGCCTGATCGACGTCGCCGACGATAACATCGATGCAGTGCTCGCCCCTCCGCGCTAGCAGCCCGGCGGGGGCGCGGTCGGGCCGGTCTTCCCGCCGCTGAGGAAATGGTCGAGCGCGGCGTGCAGTTGCGCCTCGTCCGGCGCGTGGCCGCCGTCGCGCGGCAGGAAGCGGACGTCGTTGCCCAGAGACTTGAGCTTCGGCACCATCGCGCACGCCGTCCGGCGATAAGGCTGCGCCGTGTCGCGCTTCCCGTGCGACAGGAAAATCGCCTGCCCGCCGCCGGCGTTGCGCGGCAGGAGCAGCAGGCCGGGCGACAGGGCTTCGATGGTCGGGAACAGGGCGCGGTTCGCCAGCCCGATCGACAGCGCGAAACTCCCCCCGTGCGACACGCCGAACAGCCCGACCCGCCGCACCGCGACCCGCTGGAAGGCGGCGGCCAATGCCGTGTCGAGCCGCGCGACGTCATGGCCGAACATCGGGGCGGGCCAGTCGGCGAAGGCCGTCCGCTGTCCCGCCTCGCGCTGGTCGAAGAACCGGTCGACGGTTTCGAAATTGCCGTGCGGCGTCGGCGACAGGCCTAAGAGCGCGAAAGCCCCAGTCTCTGCCGCCGGCCGCAGCAGGTCGACCAGCTGCCGCCCGTCGCCGCCGGTTCCCGGCAGGACGACGAGCAGGGGCAGGGGGCCGTTCCCACTTCTGGGGACGTAAAGCGTCGCGTCTCGCCCGAGCGCAAGATCGACCCCGCGCTTGGCGGCCATCGTCACCGGGCCCGGCCGCGCCGCCAGCCGGCCGGGCTCGGCGATCGTCAGGGCAAGCGCGGTCAGGAAGAGCATCCTGCGAAGTCTGCCGGACCGCTCGCACCGCCGCAACCGTGACCACGGGCTTGACCCGGGGACCGCCTTCCTTCCACAGCGCTCCGAACGCTCCCGGACCATGGCCCGGGACGACGAGGAGAAGCGAAGATGGACATCAACGGCGTTGCAGCAGTCGTCACCGGCGGCGCATCGGGACTGGGCGAAGCGACGGCGCGGGCGCTGGCCGCCAAGGGCGCGAAGGTCGCCATCTTCGACCGCGACGTTGAGCGCGGGACCAAGGTCGCCGACGAGCTCGGCGGCGTGTTCTGCGAAGTCGACGTGACCAGCGACGAGAAAGTCGCCGCCGCCTTCGCCAAGGCGCGTGAGGCGCACGGCCAGGAACGCATCCTCGTCAACTGCGCCGGCGTCGCCAACGCGGTGAAGACCGTCGGCCGCGACAAGGAAACCAAGGCGCCGAAACTCTACCCGATGCACCAATTCGAACTGGCGATCGGCATCAACCTGGTCGGCACCTTCCGCTGCATCGCGCACAGCGCCTACGGCATGGTCGAGAATTCGCCGCTGGCCGATGGCGAGCGCGGCGTGATCATCAACACCGCCAGCGTCGCGGCGCAAGACGGCCAGATCGGCCAGGCCGCCTACTCGGCGTCGAAGGGCGGCGTGCTCGGCATGGCCCTGCCGATCGCGCGCGACCTGATGAACGACGGGGTGCGCGTCAACACCATCCTGCCCGGCGTGTTCAAGACGCCGATGGTCGCGATGATGCCGGAGAACGTCCAGGACGCGCTGGGCGCGCAGGTGCCGTTCCCGAAGCGGCTCGGGATGGCCGAAGAATATGGCCGCCTCGCCGTGTTCATCGTCGAGAACGTATATTTGAACGCCGAAGCGATCCGCCTCGACGGCGGCATCCGCATGGCGCCGAGGTAAGATGGACGACGTCGCCCTGCTTGACGCCCTGGTCGTCGCCTCGCGCGCGGCGGGGGCCGAGATATTGAAGCTGGTCGCGGCCGGGTTCGAGGTCGAGCACAAGGGCGACCTGTCGCCCGTCACCGTCTGCGACCGCGCGGCCGAGCAGGTCATCCTCGTCGCGCTGGCCGATGCCGCGCCGGGCGTGCCGGTGATTGCAGAGGAGGAAGTCGCCGAAGGCCGCATTCCCGCCCACGGCGACACCTATTTCCTGGTCGACCCGCTCGACGGAACCAAGGAGTTCGTCCGCGGCGGCACCGACTATACCGTCAACATCGGCCTGATCCGCGATGGTCAGCCGGCGCTGGGCGTCGTCTACCAACCCTCGCTCGACCTGTTGTGGGCGGGCATCGTCGGCGGCGGGGCGTATAAGGAAGTCGGCGGCAAGCGCTTCCCGATCGCCACCCGCACCAGTGCCCAGCGTCCTACCGCCGTCGCGTCGAAGTCGCACTTTTCGCAGCCCACCGCCGATTATCTCGCCGCGGTCAATGCCGGCGACGACTACGTCTCGGTCGGCTCGTCCCTCAAGTTCTGCATCGTCGCGGAAGGCGGCGCGGACGTCTATCCGCGCGTGTCGCCGACCGCAGAATGGGACACCGCCGCCGGCCATGCCGTCCTGCTCGCCGCGGGCGGGCGGGTCGACGGGCTCGACGGCGCCGCGCTGCAATATGGCAAGACGGCGTTCCTCAACCCCGGCTTCGTCGCCACCGGCGGCTGGAAGGCCCCGCCGGTCGGCCCGTTCCTGCCCGACTTCACCGCTTGACGGCAGGGTAGCCGCCTCTAGGGTCGCCGTTGCTCGGTCGCGTCTTCACGCAAGGACAGCGCATGAACCGCCCGCAGGATTTCGACTATTCGCCCGCCGGTGCCGGCTTTGCCCCGCCGGTCGCGGTCTTCGCGCGTGCCGCGACCGCCATGGCCCGCGCGCGCGAGACGCTCGAGGCGGCGGGCGCCGTCACCGCGCCGCTCGATCCCGATCATCCTCGCCCGCCGGTGTGGGTCGAGCTCGACGCCGCGCCCGACGCGATCGAGGAGCAGCTCGTGGCCCGCCTCGACCGGCTGGCGCGCGAGGAGGGGCTGTCGGCCATCATCGCCGCCCCACGCATTGCGCTCGACCCGCTGGCCAGCCTGGTCTCCTCGCCCGGCGTCGAGCTGCTGGTCGATGCCGACGCGGTCGAACGCGCCGCCGCTGCCGCCATGCTGGTCGCCTTCGCCGCGCGGCCCGCCCGGGCACACGAGGCGTCGCGCGCGCCCGACCTTCGCGAATTGTCGGCGGAGGTTTCGCGCATCGCGCAGGCGCTGGCCAGGCTGTCCGACGGCAAGGCGTCGAACGGAGTCCACGACCGCGTCGCCGCGCTTTCACCTGGCCATCAGGCGCCGGTCGATTCCGCCCGCGTCCAGGCCGCGATCCGCGAGCGGCGGCTCAGGTCCAAATATTTCGATTCCGCGCTGTTCGCCGACCCCGCGTGGGACATGCTGCTCGACCTGTTCTCGGCCGAGCTGTCGAACGCCCGCGTGCCGGTGTCGAGCCTGTGCGCCGCGGCCGACGTGCCCCCGACCACCGCGCTGCGCTGGATCCGCGGCATGACCGCGAAAGGCTTGTTCCTCCGCCAGGCCGACCCGACCGACGCGCGCCGCGTGTTCGTCGCGCTCAGCGCGTCGGCGAGCGCGGCCATGGCCCGCTACTTTGCGGCGTTGGGATAGGGGGAATGGTGGGCGCTGACGGGCTCGAACCGCCGACATCTTCCGTGTAAAGGAAGCGCTCTACCAACTGAGCTAAGCGCCCGCTCACGAGCGCCGATGCCACGGGATACCTTGCGCGGCAAGGGAGGTTGCACGGTGGGGGCACAGGGACGGGCGAAGCTGGCGATGGGGCGCGGACTGTCGGTCTGGGTGCTCGAGGCGCCGGACGGCTTCGGCGATGCGGGCATGCACGCCCACCACGCGATCCAGCTGACCGCCTGCCTCGACGGCGAATTGATGATCACCGATGGCGACACGCGCGTCGCCGCCACGGGCATCGCCGTCGCGGCCGATGCCCCGCACCGGTTCGAGGCGAAGGGCCTGATCGCTTTCCTGTTCGTCGAGCCGGAAAGCGCGGCGGGCCGGGTGATCACGCGCCAGCTGTTCGCCGACGCGCCGATCGCCGCGCTCCCGTCGGGGGCCTGTGGCGGCGCGCTCGCCACCTTACGCACGACCTTCACGGACGGGCTAGCGGCCGACGACCTGCTGGCGCGCGGGCAGGCCGCGCTCGACCATTTCGCACCCGATCGACACGGCCCGCCGACCGATCCGCGCGTGCTCAAGATCATCGACCATGCCAACGCGAATCTCGACCGGCCGCTGACGCTGGCGGGGGAGTCGGCGCGCGTGTTCCTCTCGCCCAGCCGCCTCCGGCATCTCTTCGTCGAGCAGACCGGCCTGGCCTTCAAGACCTACGTCCTGTGGCTGCGGCTGACCCGCGCGCTCGCCGCATATGCCGGTGGCGCCAACCTGACCGAGGCAGCGCACGCCGCCGGCTTCGCCGACAGCGCGCACTTCAGCCGCACCTTCAAGCGCACCTTCGGCTTGCCGGCGAACACGCTGGAGCGGCTATAGGGAAAGCAGCGGGATTGGGAGCGCCGCCGGGCCGACGTGCCAAACGCCGGCGGCGAGCCCCTCCTCGACGATCTTCACCCGCTCGGGAAAGTCGTCGGACGGGGCGGAGGCGGCGGCACGCACCAGCGCCTCCGCCGCCTCGCCCGCCCGGTCGTCCCGCAGGAAGCGGAGCGGCGGCATCGCCCTACTTCGCCTCGCAGCGGCAGTTCGGGCCGCACTTGCAGTCGACGCATTTGCAGGTCGGCTTGCAGCGCTGGTCGTCGGCATTGGTCGGGGTCTTGGTCATCGGTCTTCTCCTCGTTGGTGAGGAGGCCGATGTACATTGCCGCGTCCCGTGGCGATTGAACGCAACGGCTAAAATGCGGAACGTCGGCTATGGGTGGAAAGCGGACGTGGTCGGGTCAAAGTTCTATATTTCGGAGACCTCGGCTCAACTCCGGATAAGGCGGCGATCCCGTCCAGCCAATCTGCGCGGCAACGTCAGGACGAGACCGCAAATAGTCTTCCCATATCCTGACTTGAAACTTGCGCCAGTCGGTTCGGCGGACTCGAAGCGTACCGACATAATGTCCGGCGAGCAGTCGCGCGACTTTGCGTAACAAAGGAAGTTCATCGCTCTCGATGAAGTAGCTCCGGTTCGGATAATTGAGATCATTTTCAAAGTCGAACAGTCGCAAGCCGTCTTGCCAGATCGTCAAATTGTTATCCTGCACGATCCAGCGAACCTCTAGCTCGAGCCCTGCCTGCGCACTTGACAGCTTTTGTGTTGAGTTTGTGCCCTTTCCTGCGACAACATCCGAATAGGGGTTCGCTATTGGTATGGAAGTGAGCGTCTGAGCGTCGAGCCGCTTGCGACCCTCCGCTCCTAATAGCCAGAAATCATCTCCAAGCTTATTCCTGGCCGCCTCTTGCGCCCACAGCCGCTCTCGCTCAGCCCTGATTTTCGAAGCCCTGCGTTCATTCGCCCGGTCTTCCGCCCGCTCGCGTTCTGTCTCCGGCTTCAACATGCGTATGACAGACATCGCCGCCGCTAGGCCCCCGACCCAGTATGTCCAGTTGGGTCTATTTCCGTCACCGTCATCAGGCCTGCTCATGACAGTGGGACCACGTCTGTGCCAATAGGATGCTTCATCTGAACCCACTCGACCTTGCATAGGGGCCTATCATGATCGGGTGAGAAGTGCCGGTCGCGGAACACAAAGACGTAGAGCGGGTCAGTCATACATGCGATGCTAATGACATGACCCAATGTCCTCAATGGGTCGTTAGCGGACTGTCTGCTTTCGACCGATTCCCGCCCTTGTCACGTGGCTAGCCACTCCCAAAGGCGCTCGCGTTGCACTTCAGCGTAGCGAGGGGACTTCCGACGGACATCAGCGTCATCAAGGAAGTGATAAACTACGTCGTGCGGATAGGCAGGTTCTTCCTCGTTGGAGAGCCGACTTATCACTCGAAGGCTGCGGGTTTCCACCTGCTCCCAATCCGGCGGCATTTGCTCCTCGGCTACGAGGATTGCTCGCAGCTCATTCTTAAGCTCATCAATCGTCATGGCGTCAGACTAGCGCCGTAAAGTCCGCATTCCACCCATAGCGGTCATTCGGCCAGCTTCCGCTCAGAGCTTCCCCTCAAACTTCATGAGGATGAGTGCGGCGATCAGGATCGCACCGATCACGCCGAGGAGCATTTTCCAGTAGTGGGCAGAGCCGGGCTCATAGCCTGACTTCGCCATTTCGCCATTCATGTGGCGGATCACCCGCCACATGACGAACAGTGCCCAGGCCACGCCGGCCGCGAAGGCAAGCGAGGTCAGGACCGGAAAGCGGTCCGCCGGCGCGCCGTCGACGAACAACATGAAAGGAAGCATCGGCACGATCATGCCGAGCAGTGACAGCGGCTTGCTGTTTGCCGCAACGTCGCGGTCGACCAGGTCGGTCAGCTGCCGAAGCAGGTTCATTGCCGCCTAGAGCCCTCGCACCAGCTTCATCACCACCGCGATGAACGGCGGGTCGGTCACCACCTGCTGCCGCCCGCCCGCGCCGAAGGGGAGGAGTTGTAGCTTGCCGCTCTCGCGCCCGATCAGGCGGCCGAACAGGAAGCGGCCGGCGGGGCGGGGGATGATGACGTCGCGGTTGAGGGCGCTGGCATAGGCGTCGGCCTCGATCCGGTCGCACCACAGCTCGTCGCCGTGGCGATAGTCGCCGACGCTGCCGGTGACGATCACGCCGACCTGGCCCGGGGCGGGGCGGGGGGCGACCAGCTCCATTTGGCGGTTCAACGCCCGTGCGCCGTCCGCGCCGACCTGGCACAGCACCGGCATCTCCGCGCGTTCGGGATGGTCGACCAGGTCCGCCGCGTCGACGCCCAGCGCGCCGGCGATACGGTTGAGCCAGCCGACCGACACGGTCCGCGTGCCGGTTTCCAGCCGCCCCACCGTCTGCGCTGTGGTCGGCGGATCGCAGCGTGCCGCGACCTGTTCCAGCGTCAGCTTTTTGGCCTTCCGCACTTCCCGGATGCGCGTGATCATCGACCGTCCCCTATAACCGATTTGGTTTTTTGACTGTCCTACAGATGAGCCTGCGTGGCAAGCCCGGATCGAATCGGGGCGAAGGAGGCGTGTCATGGCGGGACAGAGGTTGCTGGGTGAGAGGGCCCTGGTCGACGGCGTGCCGGCCGATCGTCCCGCGGCGCGCGGAAAGGCGGCCCGTTCGGTCACCGTCAATCTCGCCGAAAGCCCGCTCGGCTGGCTGTTCGCGCACCGCCATATCAGCCGCCGCCAGTTCGATGCGGGCGAGCGGCTCCGCGCCGACTATGAGCGCGGGGCGCTCGGCGCGCGCATCACCATGTCGTGGGAAGGCACGCCGGTCGCCGGGCGCGGCGGCGGCACCAACCCTCTGCCCGACCTTGCCGGCAGCCAGATGGACGCCCGTGCCCGCTTCGACGCCGCGGTGGCGCACGCCGGCGCCGGCCTCGCCGACATCCTGTGGCGCGTGGTGTGCGCGGGCGAGGGGATGCGTGAGGCGGAAAGCGCGCTTGGCTGGCCGGCGCGATCGGGCAAGCTGGTGCTGACCCTCGCGCTCGACCGCGTGGCGGACTATTACCGCATTCGCTGAAGGCCCGAACGAGGGCCGACGCATAGTGTAACCTTTGTAACCTTCCGACGGAGACCGCCCGCATGATCCTGTTCGGTTCGACCTTCTCGCCCTACGTTCGCAAGGTCGTCGCCTTCGCCGCCGAAAAGGGCATCGCCCTCGACCTCGAGGCGATCCGCCTCAACGATCCCAACCCCGAGTTTCGCGCCGCCAGCCCGTTCCGCAAGATGCCGGCGCTCAAGGACGGCGACTTCATGCTCGCCGACTCCAGCGCCATCGTCCAGTACCTCGAGGCCAAGCAGCCCGAGCCGAACCTGATCCCGCTGGAACCGCGCGCGCGGGGCAAGGCGATCTGGTGGGACGAATGGTCGGACACGCTACTCGTCGCCTGCGGCGGCAAGATGTTCTTCAATCGCGTGGTCGCTCCGCGCTTCCTCGGCCGCGACGGCGACCTCGACATGGCCGACAAGGCGGAGTGCGACGAACTGCCGCCGCTCCTCGACTATCTCGAAGGGCAGATTCCGGCATCGGGCTTCCTGGTCGAGGACCGGCTGACCCTGGCCGACATCGCGGTGGCCGGTCCCTTCGCCAACCTCAAGCACGCCCGCTTCACCCTCGACGCGGCGCGCTACCCGAACATCGCCGCCTACACCGCCGCCATCCTGGCGCGCCCGTCGTTCGCCGCCGCGGTGGCGCGCGAAACCGCCTTCCTCGAGCGCGCGGAGGCATAACAAGAAGGGCCGCCCGAACGGACGGCCCTTCGATCTACGCGAGACGCAACGCTTATTTGCCCTCGGGCGCTTCCGAGTCTTCGTCGTCGATCAGTTCGCTCGACGTGTCGCTCCGGCTGTCCGACCCGACGAAGCCGCCACTCTGCTGGCTGCCCTGTTGGCCGGTCATCGACGATCCTTCGACGTCACTGCGGTTCTGGGTCATCGAATCTGCGCTTTCCGACGATCCGTAATCGGCCATCGTCGAGGCGCCTTCGGCCGGCTCGCCCGGCTGGTCGTTGGTGCCCTGGTCCAGCTGGTCGGAACGGGCCTGGTCGGCCTTGTCCTGGGGCTGCTGGGCGGCTTGCGACTTCGAGAAGTCGGCCTGCTTGTCGTTGTCGCGGTTCATGTCGTTGTTCATGCTGTCCTCCACGCATTCCCCGATGCTCACGAATGAAACAGCGGCGGAATCGAGGTCGTTCCGCAGGGCCGGCCTCGGATGCGACGAAGCGCGATGTGGCGCCGAAACGATGCGCCGTCGCGGCCCAATGTCGCCTTGCCGCCATTGCGACGAACGTAAAATGAAAAGGGCCGCCGCGACACTTGGTCGCGGCGGCCCTGATCTTGTCTCAGCGCGGAAGCTTAAGCTTCTTCGCTGGCCTCGTCGGCAGCCGGGGCTTCCGGAGCGGCTTCGGCGGTCTCGCCTTCGTCGCCCAGGATGGTGCCCGGTTCGGCGTTGGGATCATATTCCTCGGTGAAGCCACCGACGTTGCGTTCGTCGGCCTGGTCGGCGAGGACGTCGACGCCCTGCGCCTGCAGTTCGGCTTCTTCCGGCGAGCGCGCGACGTTGGCCTTGACCGTGACGCTCACTTCCGGATGGAGGACGACCTTCACTTCGTGGAGGCCGATGGTCTTGATCGGCGCCTTGATCGCGATCTGGGCCTTCGACACCTTGGTGCCGTCGGCGTCCAGCGCCTCGACCAGGTCGCGGGCCGAGACCGAACCGTACAGCTGGCCGGTGTTCGACGCCTGGCGGATCAGGACGACGGTCTTGCCGTCGATGTCCTTCGACGCCTTCTCCGCGTCGCTACGCTTGGAGGCGTTGTCGCTTTCGATCTTCGCGCGGTTGGCTTCGAAGACCTTCTTGTTGGCGTCGTTGGCGCGCAGCGCCTTCTTGTTCGGCAGCAGGTAGTTGCGTGCGAAACCGTTCTTGACGGTCACGACGTCGCCGATCTGGCCGAGCTTCTCGACGCGTTCGAGCAGGATAACTTCCATGGGTCGCTCTCCTTACTTCACGACGTAGGGGAGCAGGCCGATGTGGCGGGCGCGCTTGATCGCCTTCGCCAGCTCACGCTGCTTCTTGGCCGACACCGCGGTGATGCGGCTCGGGACGATCTTGCCACGCTCGGAGACGAAGCCCTGGAGCAGGCGAACGTCCTTGTAATCGATGCGCGGGGCTTCCTTGCCCGAGAAGGGGCAGGACTTGCGGCGGCGGAAAAACGGACGGGCCATGGTTTAAGCCTCCTGCTCGTCGCGGCGGCCGCGGCGTTCCGAACGCTCGGCCTTGCGCATCATGACGGTCGGGCCCTGCTCGAGCTCGTCGACGCGGATCGTCATGTAGCGGATGATGTCTTCGTTGATGCCGGTCTGGCGTTCCAGTTCGGCGACCGCAGCGGCCGGGGCGTCAAGCTCGAGCATGACGTAGTGGGCCTTGCGGTTCTTGGCGATCTTGTAAGCAAGACCCTTGAGACCCCAGGTCTCGGTCTTGACGACCTTGCCACCGTTGTCGGTGACGATGGTCGAAGCGTTTTCCGCAAGCGCGTCCACCTGGGCCTGGGCCAGGTCCTGACGCGCAAGGAAAATATGCTCGTAGAGCGGCATATTTCATGCACCTATGTTGGCCGATCGCTGATGCCCGCACGATGCGAGACACCCCTCCGGCTGTCGTTCCAAAGTAATCAGCCGCGGCAGGCGGACCCGTCGCGGCTGGCGGCCCTATGCCGCAAGAAGGGTGGAAAGGCAAGCCGCGCTTGACGCGTGGGCGAGAGGAGAGCGTGATGCGCGCCATGACGACTCGGCACGACTGGGTGGCAAAGGCGCGGGCGCTTTCGGGGGAGATCGGCGCCCATTGCGCGGCGCACGATGCCGACGACAGCTTTGTCTCCGAAGCCTTCGCCGCCCTGAAACGCGAAGGCTTCTTTTCCGCGTTGGTACCGGTGGAATTCGGCGGCGACGACGTCAGCGTGACCGAGCTGGGACACGCCATCCGGGTCATCGCCGCTGCCTGCAGTTCGACCGGGCTGGCGTTCACCATGCACAGCCACGTCACGGCGCTAGCTGCATGGCGCCATCGCCAAGGTCAGCCAGGCCTCGAGGGCCTGCTGCGCAAGGTCGGCGAAGGTGCGATCCTGTTGTCGAGCGGGGGATCGGACTGGCTGCCGAGCGGCGGGACGGCCGAAAAGGTTGACGGCGGCTACCGCATCACCGCCCGCAAGGGCTTTTCCAGCGGCACGCCCGCCGGGACGATCCTCGCCACCAGCGCGGTGATCGCCGACGATCCGGAAGGCCCGACCGTCATCCACTTCCCGGTGCCGCTGAGTGCCGAAGGCGTTTCCGTCGAGGAGACGTGGCGGGTAATGGGGATGCGCGGCACCGGCAGCCACGACATCGTCCTCGACCAGGTGTTTGTGCCCGACGAGGTCGTCACCGCCCGCCGTCCGCAAGGCAAATGGCATCCCTTTTTCCACGCGATCAGCATGATCGCGTTCCCCGTCATTTACTCCGCCTATGTCGGCGTTGCCGAAGCCGCGCGCGACAAGGCGCTCGAGCTCGCGAAAAAGCGCCCGGCCGATGCGGGCCTGATCGCGACCGTCGGGCAGATGGAGAATGCGCTGCTCACCGCGCGAACCCTGCACGAGC
Organism: Pseudomonadota bacterium; assembly: GCA_023391375.1. Classification (GTDB taxonomy): domain Bacteria; phylum Pseudomonadota; class Alphaproteobacteria; order Sphingomonadales; family Sphingomonadaceae; genus Sphingomicrobium. The sequence continues at coordinate 257,594 of JAEWBB010000024.1, forward strand.
GGATGTTGTGGCTGTCCGACAATGCCTCGCCGGGGCCGGAAACGACCAAGGAAGCGCTCGCGCTGCGCACGCTTGTCGGCGACGCGGCGATCGCGACGGTGGAAAAGGCGATGATGGTCGCCGGTGGCGCAGCCTTCTATCGCTCGAAGGGCCTGGAGCGCTCGTTCCGCGACGTGCAGGCGGCGCGCTTCCACCCGCTGCAACCCCCTGCGCAACTGGATTTCTCGGGACGGGTGACGCTCGGCCTCGACCTCGACGCCTAGCAGGCGAGCTTGACGGCGTGGGTGTGAACGGGGGCGGCGAACCCCTTCAGGTCGCGCGGGCCGGCATCCTCGAACGCCAGGCCCTTGCCGAGGCACAGGTCGCTGACGACGTTCGACACGAGCACGCCGCCGGGTTCGGCGCAGGCGCACAGGCGCGCGGCTAGCTGCACCGTCGATCCGAACAGGTCGTTATTCTCCTCGACCGGTTCCCCCGCGCTGATGCCGATGCGCAGGTTCATCGGGCAGTCGGGCCCCATCTCTCGCCGGCAAACCTCGACAGCGGCCATGATCTGGCAGGCGCAACGCACCGCGCTGGCCGCCGACAGGAAGGCGGCCATGATGCCGTCGCCGGTATGCTTGATTTCGGTGCCGCGATTGGCCGCGAGCGACGAGCGCACGATCACGTCGTGCTTGCGCAACATTCCCATCGCCACCTCGTCGCCCAGCGTGCTGGTCGTCTGGGTTGAATCGACGATGTCGGTGAACATCACGGCACGCACGCCGGTATCGCGGTCGGTCGGCGTAGTGGCGCCGGGGACCAGCGCCGATCCGGCGTCGTTGATCCCGGTTTCGCCCATGAAGCTGTCGAGCAGGTCCGGATCGACCTCGATCAGCTTTTCGGCGAGCAGGCCGTGCGCTTCCTGGTGGACGCAGTGAGCCGCATCTGCCGAGGGCGCGTCGACCAGGCAGAACAGCTTGCCACGTTCCTTGTTGAACCAGTATTTCTTGTAGTCGACGCCGAATTCTTCCTGCCGCTCAAGGTCCTTGATGTGAGCGCCGGCGAGCGCCTCCCAAGGGGTATCCGGATCGACCGTGTGGATGTCCATGAACAGCGGCATTGCGCGCCTCCCGCAGCAACCGGCGTTGCATACATGGATTTGCCTTTGCCGCCAATTGTCGATTGGAAACGGGAATGGCAAAAGGGGCCATGGCGACCCAGGCGCGACCCCTGCAGGATTCCGATCCGCTCGACGGCATGAGCCTGCCCGGCTGGCTGTACCACGACGCGGATTTCTTCGAAGCCGAAAAGGCCGCCTTCCTCCGCGCCAGCCCGCAGGTTGTGTGTCACGAGAGCGAGGTCGCCTTGCCCGGCGAATGGCGCAAGATCGACCTGTTCGGGGAAAGCATCATCGTCATTCGCGGCGACGACGGGGCGGTCCGCGCATTCCACAACGTCTGCCGACACCGCGGTTCGCGGCTGGTCGATGGGGAGGGCGGATGCGTCAGGGTGCTGACCTGCCCCTACCATGCCTGGAGCTATGCGCGCGACGGGGCGCTGGTCGGCATTCCCCACCGGCAGGAATATCCCGGGCTCGACCCGTCGACATTGGGCCTGAAACCCGTCGGAATCGAAAACTGGCGGGGCTTTTTGTTCGTGCGGCTGGAAGACGGGTTGCCGACTGTCGCGCAAATGATGGCGCCGTACGATGCCGAGGTCGCGCCTTACCGGTTCGAGGACCTGCGGGCGACGGGCAAGGTGACGCTGCGGCCCCGCGACCTGAACTGGAAGACGATCGCCGACAATTATTCCGACCACCTCCACATCCCGGTCGGCCATCCTGGCCTCAGCCGCCTGTTCGGCCGCAGCTATGCGATCGAGGCGAGCGCGTGGGTCGACCGGATGGAAGGGGAATTACGCGAGGACGACAGCGCCAACCCGTCGGAACGCGCCTACCAGCGGCTGCTGCCGCGGGTCGACCACCTGCCGGACAGCCATCAGCGCAAATGGCTTTACTACAAGCTGTTCCCCTGCGTGGCGTTCGACATCTATCCGGACCAGGTCGACTTCATGCAGTGGATCCCGACCGGGCCGACGACCAGCGTGATCCGCGAGATCAGTTATGCGCTTCCCGACGCCAGGCCCGAAATGCGCGCCGCGCGCTACCTCAACTGGCGGATCAACCGCCGGGTCAACGCCGAGGACACCGACTTGATCGCGCGGGTGCAGGCCGGAATGCAAAGCGCCAGTTACGAGGCCGGGCCGCTCGGCACCAGCGAGGTCTGCCTGCGCAGTTTCGCCCGGCGCCTTCGCGACATGATCCCCGAATCTAGGCTTCCGACGGCACCGCCACCCGGTTGGGCCAGCGCTTCCGGCTGAACCAGCGGACAGGCAAGCCGGCCAGCATCAGCGCGAAGGCCCACAGCACCGGATGCAGGCCCGAGCCGTAGAACATCGCCAGCGAATAGAGGATCGCGACGAGGCCGAACACGGCCGGCACCGCCTTCAGCTTCCACGCCGCCGCGGCGCAAACGATGTACAGCACCAGCGCGCCGATCGCCGACACCAACGAGATAAAGGCGAAGGCCTCGACGAAGCTGTCCGACATGCTGGCCGCGACGAGCACGATGGCGATGGCGGCGGCGGTCAGCAGCGATCCGGTGGCGACGCCATTGGCATTGGTCTTCGCAAACATTGGCGGCATGTCGCCGGCATTGGCGATGGCGCGCGCCACTTCGACCGAAATCAGGATGAGGGCGTTGCCGGTCCCGAACGCGCTGACGGCCGCAATGACGGCAACCAGGGCCCCGGCCACGGGGCCCAGCGCCGGGGCGATGGCATCGGCGAACGGCGCACTCGACTGGGCGGCGATCGCGCTGGGCAGCAGCCACAGGACGGCGACTGTCGCGCAAAGATAGATGACGGCGGTGATGGCCGTCCCGCGGATGGTGGCGGCGGGCACCGCTTCCTCGGCCTTGTCGGTGACGTTGGCGGTGATCGGCCCGGCTTCGAACCCGGTGAAGGCAAACAGCATCAGCGCGCTGGCCGCGGCGATCCCGGCCAGGCTGACCGGCGTCGGCTCCAGCGGCTCGACCGGCGTGGCCGATCCGAAGCGGCCGAGCGCGAGGACGACGACCAGCAGCAGCGGGATGACCTTGATCAGCGCCGCGACGACCTGCACCCGCCCGGCAGAACGGGCGCCCGAAATCTGGATGACGGTGAGGATCAGGATCGATCCGACGGCGACGCCGAGCAGGCCGGGACCGGCACCGACCGCCGGAAGGACGTGGGCCAGCGCGCCCCCGATGGCGACCGCGACCGCCGCGACACCGGTCAGCTGGGACCACAGCGCACTCCACATCGTCAGGAAAGCGGCACGGTCGCCGAACGCCGCCGCGACATAGCTATACGGCCCGCCCGGCATGCGCGCCGCCAGCCGGCCCATCGCCAGCGCCAGCATCAGCGTGCCGATGCCGGTGACGAAGAAGGCGATGACCAGGTTCATGCCGTAGGGCGCGGTGGTCGCGGGCAAAAGGTAGATGCCGGAACCGATGATCGTGCCGACCACCATCGCGAAGCTCATCAGGGCGCCCAGCCGCTTGGATGGCGGTGGGGGCGGCGGGGGCGGCGGGGCAATATGCGGATCCATAGGGCCATCGCTTCGCACCGAAGCGCGGGGTTGGCAATCCGAACTTGCGGGCCTAGGCCGCCCGCCGAACCAAGAGGGGATTTTCGATGCGTGCATTCCTGTTTCCCGGCCAGGGCAGCCAGGCGGTCGGCATGGGCAAGGCGCTGAGCGATGCCAGCCGCGCCGCGAAGGACGTGTTCGGCGAGGTCGACGAGGCCCTGAACCAGCACTTGTTCCGCCTGATGGCCGAGGGGCCGGAGGACGAGCTCAAGCTGACCGAGAATGCCCAGCCGGCGATCATGGCGCACGCGCTGGCGGTCTACACCGCGCTGACCCGTGAAGGTGGCGTCAGTCTCGAAAAGGCGGCGCATTACGTCGCCGGCCATTCGCTTGGCGAATATTCGGCACTTTGCGCGACGGGCACGTTCGATCTTGCGACCGCAGCGAAGCTGCTGAAGCTGCGCGGGCAGGCGATGCAGGCGGCGGTACCGGTGGGCGAGGGCGCGATGGCCGCCATCCTCGGCGCTGACCTCGACCTTGCCCAACGGATCGCCAACACGGCGGCCGAGGGCGAGGTGTGCGAGGTCGCCAACGACAACGATCCTTCGCAAGTCGTCATTTCGGGGAACAAGGGCGCAATCGACCGCGCCATCGCGCTGGCCAAGGAAATGGGCGCCAAGCGCGCCATCGCGTTACCGGTAAGCGCGCCGTTCCACTGCTCGCTGATGCAGCCGGCCGCCGACGCGATGGCCGACGCGCTGGGCAAGATCGACCTCAAGGCGCCTGTCGTGCCGGTCTACGCCAACGTCACCGCTGCGGCGGCCGCCGACTCCGACACGATCCGCGACCAGCTGGTCAGCCAAGTCACCGGAATGGTCCGCTGGCGTGAAAGCATCGCCAACATGGCCGCCGAGGGCGTGACCGACTTCGTCGAGCTGGGCGGCAAGGTGCTCGGCCCGATGGTCAAGCGCATCGCCCCCGACGCCAACGTGACCAGCGTCGTCACCATCGAAGACATCGAAGCCATCGCCAAGGAGCTCGCATAATGTTCGATCTTACGGGAATGACCGCGCTGGTGACCGGCGCGAGCGGTGGCCTCGGCAGTGCGATCGTCAAGGCGCTGGTCGACCAGGGCGCGACGGTCGCCGTCTCGGGCTCGAACGAAGCCAAGCTCAAGGAATTCGCGTCCGGCATCGGCGACAAGGCGATTCCGCTTGTCTGCAACTTGAGCGACGCCGCGTCGGTCGACGCGCTGGTGCCGGCCGCGGTCGAGGCGCTGGGCGGCAAGCTCGACATCATTGTCAACAATGCCGGCATCACCCGCGACAACCTCGCGATGCGGATGAAGGACGAGGAATTCACCGACGTCCTCAAGGTCAACCTCGAGGCGGCGTTCCGCATCATGCGCGCCGCGATGAAGCCGATGATGAAGGCCCGCTTCGGCCGCATCATCAACATCACCTCGGTGGTCGGCGTGACCGGCAACCCGGGACAGGCCAACTATGTCGCGTCGAAGGCGGGCCTGATCGGCATGTCGAAGGCGATGGCGCAGGAAGTCGCGAGCCGCGGCATCACCGTCAACTGTGTCGCGCCGGGGTTCATGACGTCGGCGATGACCGACGCGCTGAACGACCAGCAGAAGACCGGCATCCTCGCCAAGATCCCGACCGGCGCGATGGGCGTGGGCGACGATATCGGCGCCGCGGTCGCTTACCTCGCGTCGAAGGAAGCGGCTTATGTTACTGGCCAGACCCTGCACGTGAATGGCGGGATGGCGATGCCCTAAGGCCGCGGCGGACGGCCAGGGCGAGGATCGTGACCGACGCGGCAAGGCCGAGCGGGAACTGCGTGGCCGCGGCCACCGACCGCCCGAACAAGGGCGCAACCCAGACGAAGGCGAGCAGGGTCTTTTCCCAGGGCAGCCAGCCCGTCGCCTCGCCATCCTTCCACAGGAACCCCATGGCGGCGAGCAGGACGACGAGGTCGTAGTCGAGCGCGTAGGGCGTCGCGATGACCGCCGCCGTGATGGCGGCAGCGTTGCGGAGCGCGGGACGGCCGCTCCACGCCAGCCACAGGGCCGCGCCAATTGCCGAGACTGTCGCGATGCCCTGCACGACGTACGCCGCGCGGATGTCCGCGCCCAATGCGCGCGCGGCGGCAAAGGGCGTGACGATTTTCTCCCAACCCGTGCGTCCCTGCTCGATGATGACCTGTCGGGTGAGCGGCAGGCTGTCGATGAACGCCTGCCAGACCGGCCAGCCCCAGATTGCGTAGGTCAGCAGGACGAGCCCGAGGCTCGACACCGCGGCGCCGACGATCGCGGGCCATTTTCGCGCCAGCAGCAACAGCGGAGGCAGGATCAGGGCGAACTGCGGCTTGTAAACGAGGCAGCCGAGCAGCAGGCCGGCAACGAAGGGCCGCCGGGCGAGCAGCCACAGGCCGGCGCCCAGCAGCAGGGTCGTCAGGAACGCGTTGTGGCCGTGCATCAGGCAGATCGCGGTGACGGGCGCGGCGAGCACGAACAGCCACCCGTCTTTCAGGCCCGTCACGCGGTTCGCGATGACCAGGAGCGGCCCGAGCGTCGCCGCCTGCCAGGTGAACAGCGCGGCGAGATAGGGCAGGGCGGCCAGCGCGGTGGCGACCAGCAGGAAGGGCGGCGGGTAATGCCAGCCGTACACGTCGAGCCGGTGCGCATGGTGGACCTGGAGTTGTACGGCGAAATGCCTGGGCCAATCCCACACGTCGGCGGCGTGGCCCGCCCACACCATCCGGCCCGCGGCATAGACCTGGCTGAAATCGGACCCGAGGGGGCGACCGCGAAAGTCGAGGGTGCCGTGCGCGGTCGCGGCGAAGAACAGGACGGTGCCCACGACGAGCAGCAGCGACAGGCCGGCGATCCGCCGCGTCCTTGCCGCGTCCAGCCAGCTTCCGGTCCGCAGTGCGTCGAGCATCCCGTCCCCCCGCGCCGAAAGCTGAGCAATTCCCTAGCGGCGCGCAACCCTTGTCGCACGTTTCGTCGCTCCTATATCGCCTGCGAAATCAAACCATGGCGGCCCGCGTATCGGGTGCAGCCCAGGGGCAAGTGAGGGTAGAAGAATATGGCGAAAGTGATCGGGATCGACCTCGGCACCACCAACAGCTGCGTCGCGGTAATGGAAGGCGGAAAGCCGAAGGTCATCGAGAATAGCGAAGGCGCGCGCACCACCCCGTCGGTGGTCGCGTTCACCAAGGACGGCGAGCGTCTCGTCGGCCAGCCGGCCAAGCGCCAGGCGGTGACCAATCCCGACAACACCGTGTTTGCGGTCAAGCGCCTGATCGGCCGTCGCTTCGACGACCCGATCACCAAGAAGGACACCGAGCTGGTTCCTTACGAGATCGTCAAGGGCGCCAATGGCGACGCTTGGGTCAAGGCCGGCGGCAAGGATTATTCGCCCTCGCAGATCAGCGCCTTCATCCTCCAAAAGATGAAGGAAACGGCCGAGGCCTATCTCGGCGAGACTGTCACGCAGGCGGTGATCACCGTCCCGGCCTATTTCAATGACGCCCAGCGCCAGGCGACCAAGGACGCCGGGCAGATCGCGGGCCTCGAAGTGCTGCGCATCATCAACGAGCCGACCGCGGCCGCGCTGGCCTATGGCCTCGACAAGGACGACGGCAAGACGATCGCGGTCTACGACCTTGGCGGCGGCACGTTCGACGTCTCGATCCTGGAGATCGGCGATGGCGTGTTCGAGGTGAAGTCGACCAACGGCGACACCTTCCTCGGCGGTGAGGACTTCGACGCCAAGATCGTCGAGTACCTGGCCGACAAGTTCAAGGCGAAGGAAAACATCGACCTTCGCACCGACCGCCTCGCGCTGCAGCGCCTTAAGGAAGCGGCCGAAAAGGCGAAGATCGAGCTGTCGTCGGCCCAGTCGACCGAGATCAACCAGCCGTTCATCACCGCCCGCATGGAAGGCGGCGCGACAACCCCGCTCCACCTCGTCGAGACGCTGACCCGCGCCGACCTCGAAAAGCTGGTCGCCGACCTCATCAACCGGACCCTGGAGCCCTGCAAGAAGGCGCTCAAGGATGCCGGCCTGGAGGCGAAGGACATTGCCGACGTCGTGCTGGTCGGCGGCATGACCCGCATGCCGCGCGTGCGTGAAATCGTGAAAGACTTCTTTGGCAAGGACCCGCACACCGGCGTCAACCCGGACGAGGTCGTCGCCATGGGCGCGGCCATCCAGGCCGGCGTGCTGCAGGGCGACGTCAAGGACGTGCTGCTTCTCGACGTGACCCCGCTGTCGCTAGGCATCGAGACGCTGGGCGGCGTGTTCACGCGGATGATCGACCGCAACACGACCATTCCGACCAAGAAGAGCCAGACCTTCTCGACCGCCGACGACAACCAGAACGCGGTGACCATCAAGGTGCTGCAGGGCGAGCGCGAAATGGCGAGCGACAACAAGCTGCTCGGCAATTTCGACCTGGTCGGAATCCCGCCGGCGCCGCGCGGCGTGCCGCAGATCGAGGTCACCTTTGACATCGACGCCAATGGCATCGTCAACGTCAGCGCCAAGGACAAGGGCACCGGCAAGGAGCAGGTGATCCGCATCCAGGCGTCGGGCGGCCTGTCGGACGCCGACATCGACAAGATGGTCAAGGAAGCCGAGCAGTTCGCCGACGAGGACAAGAAGCGCCGTGAAGGCGCCGAGGCCAAGAACCAGGCCGAGAGCCTCATTCACTCGACCGAGAGCCAGCTCAAGGAACATGGCGACAAGGTTGATGGGGGCCTCAAGTCCGAGATCGAAGCCGCCGTGGCCGAGGCCAGGACGGCAGTCGAGGGCGGCGAGCCCGATACGATGAAGGCCAAGACCGAGGCGCTGGCCCAGGTCGCGATGAAGCTTGGCCAGGCGATCTACGACAAGCAGCAGGCCGAAGGCGGCGCCGATGCGACGACGGCATCGGCCGATGCGGACGCCGAGGCCAAGCCGGCCGAAGAGGAAGTGGTCGACGCCGAGTTTTCGGAAGTCGACGACGAGAACAAGGGCTAAAGGGCCATGATTCGCAGCGGCGCCAGCGCAACCGTGCTGGCGCCGCTTGTCATGTGTGAGAGTAGCTGATGGCCCAGGCCGATTATTACGAACTGTTGCAGGTCGAGCGAAGCGCCGACGACAAGACGATCAAGTCGGCCTATCGCCGCCTGGCGATGGAGTGCCATCCCGATCGCACCGGCGGCTGCAAGGACAACGAGGCCCGCTTCAAGCAGATCAGCGAAGCCTACGAGGTCCTCAAGGACCCGCAGAAGCGCGCGGCTTACGACCGCTTCGGTCACGCCGCGTTCCAGAATGGCGGCGGGGGCGGCAACCCCTTCGGCGGCGGCCAGGGGTTCGAAGGCTTTTCCGACATCTTCTCGTCGATCTTCGGCGAATTCATGGACCCGCGGGCCCAGCGCGCCAACGCCGCGCGCGGCTCAGACCTGCGCCTCGACCTCGAACTGACGCTGGAAGAGGCGTTTCACGGCGTCGAGAAGACGGTCAGCGTCCAGGCGATGGGAAGCTGCGAGACGTGCGATGCTTCCGGCTCGCGCGGCGGCGCTGCGCCGACCACCTGCCGCACCTGCGGCGGTACCGGCAAGGTTCGCGCCCAGCAGGGTTTCTTCATGGTCGAGCGCGGCTGCCATGCCTGCATGGGCTCGGGCGAGCAGGTCGCCGATCCATGCGAAGCCTGCCATGGCGAAGGCCGCGGCGTCGCCAACCGCAAGCTCAACGTTACCATCCCTGCCGGGGTGGACGAAGGCACCCGTATCCGGGTCGCCAACGAGGGCGAAGCGGGCGTACGCGGCGCCGCGGCGGGCGACCTCTACCTGTTCGTCCACATTGCGCGGCACCCGATTTTCCAGCGGGACGGCACGACACTGGTCAGCGAGGTGCCTGTCACCTTCACCACCGCGGCGCTGGGCGGCGAAGTCGAAATCCCCGGCATCGACGGCAAGAAGATCGAGCTGAAAATCCCCGCCGGCCTGCAGTCGGGCGAGACTCTGCGCCTGCGCGGCGAGGGGATGAGCATCCTCCAGGGCCGCGGTCGCGGCGACCTGATGGCGCGGGTGCTGGTCGAAACGCCGGTCAAGCTGTCGAAGGAGCAGAAAGCACTGCTCGAGCAGTTCCGCGGGACCGAGACGGGCGACGAATGTCCGGCAGCCAAGGGCTTCTTCGCCCGGGTAAAGGATATCCTCGGGGCCTGATCGCCCGGCTTATTCGGCAGGAATGTCGGCTCCGACCAGTTCGGCAAGCCGGCGGTTCATCGACGCCAGCGTGTACGGCTTCTGCAGTACCATTTGGCCGCGCAGGTCGTCCGGAATCTTGGCCTGCTCGCCATAGCCGCTGGCGAACATGAACGGGATGCCGCGCTCCAGCAGCTGGCTGGCGATGGGGAAGCTAGTCGTGCTGCCGAGGTTGATGTCGAGCACCGCCAGGTCGGGCTTGTCCTCGGCAATTCCCGCGATCGCGTCGGCGACCGACGCGTGAGTCACGATTTCGTCCGCGCCGAGGCGGCGCAGGATGTCTTCCGCGTCGAGGGCGATGATCAAGCTGTCTTCGACCAGCATCACTTTCTTGCCCTCGAGCAGGTCGCCGATGATCGCCTGTTCGCGCTCCGGGGCACTCGGCAGGTCGATGTGCGGGCCGCGAATATCCTTCGCTTCGAGGACGTGCTGCGCGGGAATGACGAAGCGGGCGCGGAATCCTTCGGGGTCGTAATGCAGTTCGGCCTCGCCGCCGAGATCGTAGGGCACGCTATGCTCGATGATGGTGCGGCCGAACCCCTTACGCGTCGGCGTCTTGACCTCCGGACCGTCGCGTTCCTGCCAGTCGATGACCAGCCCGCCATGATTGTCGAGCTGCCATTCGATATCGACCCGCCCGCTGTCCGACAGGCTGCCGTACTTGGCCGAATTGGTGACCAGTTCGTGCGTCACCAGCGCCATCGTCGAATAAGCCTGGGGCTTCAAAAGGATTGGTTCACCTTTGGTGCCGATCCGGTCCTGCTGGCCGCTGAGGAAGGCGGCCACTTCGGCGTCGATCAGCTGCTTGAAGGGGGCGGGACCCCACTGGTCGTCGGTAATCTGGTTGTGCGCCCGCGCTAAGGCGTGGATGCGCCCGTCAATCTGGGCGACGAAATCCTCGACCGAAGTGCCTTCGGACGGCTTCGACTGGCGGATAAGCCCGCGGATCAGCGACAGGATGTTGCGTACCCGGTGGTTCAATTCAGCGATCAGCAGTTCCTGCCGGTCGGTCGCCGCCTGCCGCTCGACATGGGCCTCGTCGGACAAGCGGAGGACGACCTCGATGAGTGTCGCCCGAAGTGTCTCGGCGACGCGCATTTCCGACGCGGTGAACGGTTCGGAATGGTGCTCGACCAGTTCCTTCCATTCTTCGAAACTTTGGCGCGGGGTGAGGCGCGGGCCGTTGGGACCATATTCCACCGGCTTTTGCGGATCGCCCGCCCAACGGACCGACCGGATCCGTTCCTGGCGGAACAGCACGACATAATCGCGCGGCGAGCGGCTGATCGGGATCGACAGCATGCCGGCCGCGACGCCGGCAAACCTCTCCGCGCCCGGCACGAAGTCGCTGATCTTGTCGGTCGCGTAGATCTTGCCGGTCGCCGCGGAATTGAGCGCCTTGACGATGGTCGCGAAGCCGGCCGTATCCGGGGTGAGGCCAGAGAAAGCGTAGTTGCCGTTGATCCAGACGCCGACGCCGTCAGCAGGGATGGCGTGGGTCAGGATATCGGACAGCCACTGCGGGTCCTTGAGCAGCGTCTCGTCCGACGCCACCGCGCCGAGCAACTGGTCCGAAATGTCGCGCGCGCGCCGCTCATACTCGACCGTCAACTGCCGAAGCCGGCCTTCGATGCGCATCGCGAACATCTGGGCGAACAGCTCGGCCACCGACCGGCGCTCGAAGCTCGGGCAGCGCGGCGTATAGTGGTGGCAGGCGATTAGCCCCCACAGTTCGCCATCGACGACGATCGAGATCGACATCGACGCCTTCACGCCCATGTTGCGCAAATATTCGATGTGGATCGGCGAGACTGACCGTAGCACCGACAGCGACAGGTCGAGCGGTCGTTTGCGCTCGTCGAGCGGCGGCACGACCGGCACCGGCTCGCTATCGATATTGGTAATGACGCGAAGCAGCGAGCGCTTGTAGAGTTCGCGGGCCTGGCGCGGGATGTCGCTCGCCGGATAGTGGAGGCCGAGGAATGTGCCCAGGCCGCTGCGCACCGCTTCCGCCACGACGTGGCCCGAACCGTCGTCGTCGAACCGGTAGACCATCACCCGGTCGAAACCGGTCAGGGCGCGCACCTGGCGCGCGCCCTCATTGAAGAAGTCGCGGATGTCGTTCGACTGGTCGAGCCGGGCGATCATCCCGCGTACGGTGCCGGTGGCGTCGCCGTAATTGCGCTCGGTCGAGGGCTCAACCTCGATGAGAATGTTGCCTTCCGACATGTGCACGGCAATGTCGAAGGCGCGCTCGTCGCCGGCAAGCGGGCAGCGGAAAAGCCGCTCGACCGCGTCGGGACCGCGCAGCAGCGCCAAGCGGTTGCGAAGGCTATGGATCGCCTCGCCGGTGAAGATGTCGGACAGCGGGTGACCGATGATCTCTTCAGGCGTGGTGTCGAAAAAGTCGCCGACGTTGGCCGAGACGCGGCTGACCATCCAATCGGTCGACACGGCGAAAAGGCAGCCGATCGGCTGGATCGCCCCCAACAGGTGGATCGGCTCGCGGTCGCAATTCGTGAGGTCGACTTTCACGGACGGGTCCATGTCACTCACGCCGTGTCCCACTCCGCTTGCTCGAAATACGCAAAAGACCCCCGCGCCGCCTTCACGGCGCTATCGACCTGAACACTCTCGTATAAATTCCGTTCCAACATCGCAACTAATCCGCGCCAGCGGCCCGGCGGCTGGGGGTGCGACAGGAAACGATGGGGAAAGTCGGGGTCGACCGATTTGCGTAGCACCGCGCCGCCAAGTCGCGAACCTTCCAGCACATAGATCGCGCCCAGCATTTCCGCGTCGTTGTCGAAGGTCGGACCGCCTTCGTCGGAGGGCACAGGAAGGCCAAGCGCTTCGAGGTCGGCCACCAGTTCCGGGGACCGGCGCATCGCTTCCCAGTCGTCGACCAGGCGCGCGGCGCCGGCATCGGTCAGCGCCTTTTCGATCGGCAGGAAAGCGATCGCGTGGAGCATCAGGAACCGGCGGTAATCGTCCGGGTCCTTCAGGTTCAGCGACGCAAAGCGCGCATCGACCCGCTCGTGCGCGGCGCGGGTTTCCCGGCGCAGGCGCTCGTGGGCGCTCAAGCGCCCCCGCCGAACACGCGGTCGAAGATCGTGTCGACGCGCTTCAGGTGATATCCGAGGTCGAACAGGTCCTCGAGCTCGCTTTCCGACAGGCGCCCGGTCACGTCGGAATCGGCCTTGAGCAGGTCGAGCAGCTGCAGCTGGCCGTCGCTCTCCCACACCTTCATCGCGTTGCGCTGGACCAGCGCATAGCTGTCCTCGCGGCTGAGGCCCGCCTGGGTTAGCGCCAGCAGCACGCGTTGCGAATGGATAAGGCCGCCCATGCGGTCCATGTTGCGCTGCATGCGGTCGGGATAGACCAGCAGCTTGTCGATGACGCCGGTCAGGCGGGCGAGCGCGAAGTCGAGCGTGATGCAGGCGTCGGGACTGATGAACCGCTCGACCGACGAATGCGAAATGTCCCGCTCGTGCCACAGCGCGACATTCTCCATCGCCGGAACGACGGCAGCGCGGACGACACGGGCGAGGCCGGTGAGGTTCTCGGTCAGCACCGGGTTGCGCTTGTGCGGCATCGCCGACGAACCCTTCTGGCCGGGCGAGAAATACTCTTCAGCTTCCAGCACCTCGGTCCGCTGCAGGTGGCGCACCTCGACGGCCAGCCGCTCGATCGACGAGGCGATGACGCCCAGCGTGGCGAAGAACATGGCATGGCGATCGCGCGGGATAACCTGCGTGCTGGTCGGCTCCGGCGTCAGGCCCAATTCCCTGGCGACGTGCGCCTCGATGGCGGGGTCGATGTTGGCAAAGGTGCCGACCGCGCCGGAAATCGCGCAAGTCGCGATATCGTCGCGCGCCGCCTGCAGCCGCTCGCGGTTGCGGTCGAACTCGGCATAGGCCTGCGCAAGCTTGAGGCCGAACGTCACCGGCTCGGCATGGATGCCGTGGCTGCGGCCGATGGTCGGGGTCAACTTGTGCTCATAGGCGCGGCGCTTGAGCGTATCGAGCAACGCATCGAGGTCGGCGAGCAGCAGGTCGGCGGACTGCTTCAGCTGCACGGCCAGCGACGTGTCGAGCACGTCCGAACTGGTCATGCCCTGGTGCAGCCAGCGCCGCTCCGGCCCCAGCTTCTCGCCTGCCCATGTCAGGAAGGCGATCACGTCGTGCTTGGTGACGGCCTCGATCGCGTCGATGGCGGGCACGTCGATGTCGCCCAGCACGTCGGCGTCGTACGCCTTGCGTATTCTCTGCGCGTCGTCGGCCGGGATCATGCCGGTCTGGCCCATGGCCTCGGCGGCGAAGACCTCGATCGCCCACCAGATCTTGTAGCGGTTTTCGGCCGACCAGATGGCCGACATTTCGGGACGGGAATAGCGCGGGACCATGGCGAGCGCGGCTAGCAGGGGGATGCGCACCGTGCAATCCGCCGCCATCCGCTTTGAAAGCGGATGGCGGCGGCGCGCTTCAGGCGTCGGCGAACGTCGTCAGCCAGTAAATCAACAGTGCACTGACGATGATGACGACGAGGCCGATCATCCAGCCCCGCGCGGACGTACGGAAAAGATCCGGACGGTCGGCCCTGAGCTTTTCCTGTGCGGCCCACGCCTCCTTGTTCGACGACAGGAGCCCGACGTCGAGGCTCGACGCTTCGCGCAGATAGGACGCTATACGCTGCATGTCGGCATCGGCGATGTCCGGGTAGCGCTCGAGCAGGGCCTCGACGGCCTCGAGTTCCACGGGGTCCGCGGCAAGGCGGAATTTGGATTGTTGAACGGTCATGAACAGGTCCTCGCCCCCCGGCGAAGACCGGAGGGTCATGAAATTTTGTAGGAAAGGTCGGCGTTGACCGCGGCCGGCGGCGCCCGGGCTCGGTAGGGGGAAGACGCCGACGCGACGAGGCCGAGGCCAGCCAAAGGGCGACGCGCGTGCGGCGATTGCCGCGGATGATGGAAGTCGGCCGCAATCGGGACGAGCATGTCCTGGACCGGCGCTTGCTTCGCTCCCGCCGACGGACGTTCGGCCTTGACCAGCACGCTGCCGTTCTGGACGCGGGCGACGGAAAGCTGGGCCGGTGCCGCGATCGCTGCGGGAGATGAGGGGGCGGCCGCCGCGTCCGGCGTTGCCGTCAGCTGCGCGCACAGGAACGCCACGCCGGCGACGAACGTCGCGAGCGCGCGTCGTCTCGATGCGGCCATCCCGGAGATCATGGGTGCCTGTTGGGGAATTGCGGCGCGCTTGCCAACCCCATGAGATCGGCATATACTGAACCACATGGTTCATAATACTGCCCAGCGGCTCGACCGTTCCTTCGCCGCCCTCGCCGACCCGACGCGGCGCGGGGTGCTCGAGCGGCTGGGGCGCGAGAACGCCTCCATCACCGCGCTGGCCGAGCAGTTCGGCATGACGCTGACCGGCATGAAGAAACATGTCGCGATCCTCGAGGAGGCCGGCTTCGTCGCGACGCGAAAGACCGGACGGGTGCGCATCTGCAGCCTCGGCCATGAACACCTGAAGCAGGAGGCGGCATGGATCGAACGCTACCGCCAGATTTGGGATGCGCGGTTCAATGCGCTCGAAAAACTGCTCGAAGACACGGTTTCCAAGGAGAATGACGATGGACGCGATCAAGACGCCTGAAGGCCACACCCACGCCGCCCGCATTTCGGACACCGAAACGCGCATCACGCGGCAACTCGCTGCCCCGCGCGCGGCGGTCTACCGTGCGTGGAGCGAGGCCGATCTGTTCCGCCAGTGGTGGGTTCCCCAATCGTTCGGGATGACCCTGCTGAGCTGCGAGATGGATGTCCGCACCGGTGGCGCCTATCGTTTGGTGTTCGAGCATCCACAGTCGAGCGAGCCGATGGCGTTCTTCGGCACCTACCAGGACGTCGTGCCGGGCGAGCGGATCGTCTGGACCAATGAGGAAAGCGACAGCGGCCAGGTGACCACCGTCACCTTCGAGGATCGCGATGGCGGGACCTTCCTGACGATCCACGATCGCTATGCGTCGAAGGAAGCGCTCGATGCCGAGATCGGCGCGTCGGAAGGCATGAACGAGACGCTCGACCAGCTCGACGCCTTTGTGCGCACGCTGGCCGGCGAATGAAGGAACCGCTCAAGGAGGCGATGACCGGCAAGGCCAGCAGCCACAAGGCGGCCGAGGGCGACGCACCGGTCTTCGCCTATATCGCCAGCCTGCCGCAGCCCCAACGCACAATCGCCGAGAAGATCGATGCGCTGGCGGCTGCGGCGGTGCCGGGCCTCAGGCGCGCGGTGAAGTGGGGCATGGCCTATTACGGCGTCGAGGAGGGCTGGTGCTTCTCGTCCGGTGCCTTCGTCGGCCATGTGAAGTTGATGTTCATCCGCGGCGACGAACTCGACCCCGAGCCGCCTTTAAAGCCGGTCGGCATGGGCAAGGCGACACGTGGTATCGAGGCAGCGTCGCCGGGGGATCTGGACGAAGCACAGGTGACGGCGTGGATGGGGCAATCGGCAAAGATTCCGTACATGTCCGCGGCGGAGCGTCGAAAGCGCGGCTGAGCCGTTCGTCGGGTCTGAGAGTCGGTCCGCCGATAACTGCCGCTTGGGTCACTTGCCGTTCAGTCGCGCGGGCCGACTTCCGCCCCACTCGGGCGAAAGGACGCGGCATGGATCTCAACTACCTCTATTTCCGGCAGCAGGTCGAAAAGGTGCTCGCGGAACAGGCGGATAATGAGCCGGCGCGCCGTGCGCACGACGCCCTTGCCCGCGGCTACGAGGACGAGATCGTTCGGGTCACCGGCAATCGCACGATGCTCGGCCAGCGTTAGATCAATCCCTGCGCCTTGAGACTCGTCCGGCCCTGCGCGCCGACGATCACATGATCATGGACGGTAATTTTCATGTGCCGCCCGGCGTCGATCAGGTCGCGCGTCAGGCGAATGTCTTGCTGGCTGGGGGACGGATCGCCCGACGGGTGGTTGTGCACCAAGATGATCGCGGTGGCGCCGAGCTGGATCGCACGGCCGATCACCTCGCGGACATGGACCGACGCTTCGTCGACGCTGCCCGTCCACATCGCCTCGTTGGCGACCAGCATGTTCTTGGCGTTGAGGAACAGGACGCGCACCTGCTCGATCGGCGAATGGCCCATCGCCGCCTGCAGGTAATCGCCGAGCGCCGCCCAGCTCGAAAGCACGGGACGGCCCTCGACCTTGGTTTCCAGCAGGCGGAGCGCGGTCGCCTCGGCGATCTTCAGCGCGCCGATCACTCCGTCGCTCAATCCTTCCCGGCGCAAGGCATCGGCATCGGCCGATAGCAACGGCCCGATACCGCCGAACCGGTCGATCAGGTCGCGCGCCTGCTGTTTGGTGTCGCGGCGCGGGATGGCGAGGGCGAGAAGATACTCGACCAGCTCGTGGTCGAGCAGCGCCCCTTCGCCGCCGTCGAACAGCCGTTGGCGCAGGCGGGCGCGGTGGCCGGACGCGGGGTTAGTCTCTGCCATGCTTTCGCGAGGCTAAGCAGCGATACCCGCACGCGCAACGGATATTCATGCCGTCCATGGAACGGTTCCCAACGACGGCGGGTTAAGGGCCATCAATGGGAGAGGGAAACGACCAGGGCCCGGCCGAGACCATCGGCGAGGAGTTGCGTGAACATGGCCTGGCCGAGCCGGTCGCCGTGCACGATCGCTCGGGCTGGCACCGGGCGTGGCGCATCACCCGGAAAGGCCTGCTGGTCGTCCTCGTGCTCGCCCTGGTGGCGCTCGCCGTGCTCTGGACGCAGCGCCGCGGAATTGCCGACCGCACCATCGCCGCCGAACTGGAAAAGCGCGGTGTCCAGGCCAGCTATTCGCTCGATCGCGTCGGCCTGCGGACGCAGGAGATCTCAAACGTCGTCATCGGCGATCCGGCCAATCCCGACCTCACCGCGAAAAAGGCCATCGTCCAGGTCCACGTCAACATCGACGGGTCGGTCAAGGTGTTCCGCATCGCCGCGACCGGCGTGCGGCTCAACGCGCGGCTGGTCGGCGGCAAGGTCAGTTTCGGCCAGATCGACAAGCTGCTGCCGCCGCCGTCGGGCAAGCCTGTCACGCTTCCCGACCTCACCGTCGACATCGACGATACCGCGATCCGGCTCGACACGCCGTTCGGCCGGCTGGGCTTCGCGCTGGTCGGGCACGGCAACCTGTCTGGCGGGTTCAAAGGAAGGCTGGCGGCTTCCGGCCCGATGCTGCGCCCCGGCCGCTGCACGCTCGACGGCCTTCATGCCAACGTCGCGCTCGCGGTGGATGCGCGCAAGCCGCACATCGTCGGGCCGGTCACCGCCAACGCCTTCGACTGTGCGTCGAGTAATATCCACCTCGCCGAGGCGCGGATGGAAGTCGACAGCCGCTTTTCCGAAGGGTTCGACAATCTCGACGGCAAGGGCCGGCTGACCTTCGCCCGTTTCAACGCCGGGGCCAACGGCCTCGCTAACGCGACCAGCCTGCTGACCTTCACCGGCACTCCGACCAATCTACGCGGTAATATCGACCTCGCCGCACAGGCTGCCCGCGTAGCCGAGATCACGGCGGAGCGGACACGGCTCGACGGGCATTACAAGGTGGATGCCAAGCGCGGCCTGCTCGACCTGGGCGGCGACGTCAGCGCGGTCGGGGTGCGTCCGCCGTCAAGCCTGACCGCGGGCATCACCGGGCCGCTCGCCTCGCTTAAGGGGACGCCGCTCGACGGGATCGCGCGCGGGCTGTCGACGGCGATCGAACGGGCGGCGCAGCGGATCGACGTCACCGGCAAGATCGCGGTCGTCAATCGCCCGGGCATGGGCGGCGTCCGGTTCAGTGACGGGCGAACCCTCTCGCCGTCCGGTGCCAGCGTGCAGGTCGCCGGCGGCGACGGAATCACCTATTACTGGCCGAGCGGGAAGATGCGCATCGACACCCGCGTCGAAGCCCAGGGCGGCGGCTTGCCCCACGCCCGCATCGCGCTCTCCCAACCCAACAGCGGCGCGCCGATGACCGGCACCGCCGACATCGCACCCTATGCCGCCAACGGCGCCCGGCTGGCGCTGGCGCCGGTACGGTTCGGGCCGGCCAGCGGCGGCGCGACGGGCGTGACGACGACGGCGCTCCTCGACGGGGCCTTCCCGGGCGGCAGTGTGCGCGGCCTGCGCTTGCCGGTCGAAGCGCGGCTCGGCCCGAACGGCGGCTTCGCGCTTGGCCGCGGCTGTGTCGATGCACGGGTGGCGGGCCTCAAATATGGCGCGTTCAACATCGGGCCGACACGTCTACCGCTCTGCCCGATCTATAACGGCTGGCTGGTCTCGAAAGCGCCCGGCGGCTCGGTCGCGTTCGGCGCGACGACCCGCAATGTCCGGCTCGCAGGGCGGCTGGGAAGCTCGCCGATGCTCCTCACCGCCGCCAATGCGCGGATCGCCAGGGATCGCGGGTTCGAGGCCGCGGCGCTGGCGTTGCGCCTCGGCCGGGCCGACGCGCCGATCCTGATCAACGCCGACAAGGTCGCGGGCAAGTTCGCCGGCACCGGTGCGCGCGGGACGTTCGCGGGCGGCGACGCGCTGATCGGCAAGGTGCCGCTCAAGCTGTCGAACGCCGACGGGACGTGGTTCGTCAGCAAGGGCGACCTGACGCTCGACGGGGCGATGGACCTCGACGACCGCGACCCTAACCCGCGGTTCTACACCATGCACAGCGACAATGTGCACATGACCCTGGCCGACAACTGGATCCGCGCCACCGGCCTGCTCAAGCATCCGGCCAGCGGCACGCCGATCACCAACGTCACCATCGCCCACAACCTCGGCAACGGGAACGGCGACGCCACGCTGGATGTCAACGGCATCCGCTTCAACGACGCGCTCCAGCCGGAAGAGCTCACCCGCCTGACGCAGGGGGTCATCGCCCTGGTCAACGGACTGGTGAAGGGGCAGGGGCAGATCCACTGGTCCGGCGCCGGACAGGTCACCTCGACCGGCGACTTCCAGGTCGTCGACACCGACCTTGCCGCGCCGTTCGGCCCGGTAACCGGCATCAACAGCAACATCCACTTCACCGACCTGCTGGCGCTGGAGACGGCGCCGGGCCAGGTGCTGACGGCAGAGACGGTGAACCCGGGTATCCTGGTCGAGAACGGGACGATCCACTTCCAGCTGCTGCGCGACAATTTGGTCAAGGTCGAGCGGGGCGAGTGGCCGTTCATGGGCGGCAAGCTCATCCTTCAGGAAACGATCCTCGACTTCGGCCGGCCGAGCGCGAAGCGCCTGACCTTCGAGGTCGAAGGCTTCGACGCGCACAAGTTCGTGTCGACCATGGGCTTCAACGAGATCGACGCCACCGGCATCTTCGACGGCGTCCTGCCGATGATCTTCGACGATGCCGGCGGCCGGATCGTCGGCGGCCGCCTCGACAGCCGCGAAGGCGGCGGGGTGCTCGAATATAACGGCACCGTCAGCAAGGCCGACCTCGGCATGTTCGGCAACCTCGCGTTCGATGCGCTCCATCACCTGCGTTACAAGGCGATGACGATCCGCCTCGACGGCTACCTCGACGGCGAATTCGCCACCCGACTGACGATCGACAATGTCGCGCTGGGCAACACGTCGACCGCAAACCTGCTGCGCCGGATCAACAAGATTCCGTTCAAGTTCAACGTGACGATCCGCGGTCCTTTCCGTGCGCTGATCGCGACCGCCAAGTCGTTCCGCGATCCGCAGCCGGTGATCAGCGACGTCGTGCCGCTGGCCGACGTGCCGGGCATCGTCACCGAGGTGCGCCGCCGCGAGGAAGACAGCAACCAGACCCAGACCCCCGTGAAAGACGAAATTACCCGGACCCCGCCGGGAGAGCAGGGACAATGAGGAGCAAGACCATGCGCAAGACGATGATGGCGGTGGCGGCCGTGCCGCTGGTGCTGCCCTTGGGCGGCTGCATTTCGGTGAAGACACCGGACAAGCCGATTGAGATCAACCTCAATGTCGACATCAAGCAGGAGGTGCTGGTGCGCCTGCAGAAGGACGTCGACACGCTGATCCAGCAGAATCCGGGCGCCTTCCCGACGTCGCCGGCGCCGGGCGCGAAATAATGCGTCTGAAGCTCGTCCTCGGCCTGATGCTCGCCTTGGCCGCCGGTCCGGCGGCGGCGGAGCCTGCCGGCGTCGCGAGCGCCCGTGCCGCGGGCCTGATCGGGGAACGCTACGACGGCTATATCGGCGTGAACGGCACGATCGGCCGCGACGTCCGCAGCCAGGTCGGCCAGGTCAACATCACCCGCCGCTCGCTCTATGCGAGCCTGGCGGCAAGGCGCGGCGTCCTGGCCCAGGAAGTCGGGATCACGGCAGGCTGCTCGCTCCTCGCGGCCACGCCGGTCGGCGGCGCCTACATGCTCCAGGACAACCAGTGGCGCCGTCGCGCGCCGGGCGAATCCGTGCCCCGGCCGGATTATTGCCGCTAGGCTTTGAAGCTGGCCCGATATTCGGGCTTGAATGCAGCCACCATCGACGCCGTGACGGGTAGCGTCACTTCGTAATCGCCTTCGGCCCACGGCCCCGCCACATACGGGTCGGCGACGATCTGCAGCGCCTCGAACAGGTGGTCGCCGTTCTTGTCGACCGGCGACACGTGGATTTCATCGAGCTTTGGGCAAGCGTTGAAGCCGAGGTCCGTCGCGCTGTCCCAGTCGGCCGGCCGGCGCTTCTTGCGCTCCGCATCCAGCCCTGCGCACCAGCCTTTCGAAATCGCCGCGAACGCGACATTGGGGTCGGCGAACAGGCCGTCGAACCCGATGTCCTGGCCGCTTTCCTTGTCGAACAGGACGGCCAGCGAAGCATGACTGCCGTGTGCCCCGCCGGTAAAGCCTTCGACCACGCCGTCGAGGCTCAGCAGGCGCTCGCTGGCGCCGGCGAGGCGATAGTCGGTGGTACCGGTGAACTGGTGGAACTCCAGCCCGTCCTTGTCGCGCATCGCCTTGTCGTCTTTCGCCCCCTTGACCAGTTCGGCCAGCGCCTTGTCGGCTTCGGCCCGGAAACGCTTGTCGAGCTGGGCGATGGCAGCAGCTTCGGCCGGCCAGCCGGCGTGGAAATCGACCAGCGCGTCCTTGCGATCGATCGACACCGCCTTGGCCGCCGCGGGGGAAGGCGCAGAAGGGGCGGGCGTTTCCGCTTCGATCGTACCGTTCGCCTCCATCGCGTTGATCTGGTCGCGGGTCTGCGGGCTGTGGCAGGCGGCCACGAGAAGGGCGAGAACGGCGGGCGTGAACTTCATCGGCAGGTTTCCCCTCGCACGGCCCGTCGAAGGGCCCCAAACCCTTCCAACCGCGGTTGACTTCATGGGTTCCGCTTCATAAAGGGGCGGCGCCTTGGCGGGCAAGTCGGCCGCCATGTCCCTTGCCTTACGCGCCCGTTTTTCAAAGGGCTGGCGTGTAGCTACAGGAGTTGTGGACGTGACGGGAGACGAAGAAGGCCAGGTCCAACCGTCGCCTGAGGATGCGCGGCTTGATTCGCTGGAACAGCGGCTCGAGCGGGCGAAGTTCCAGGAAGCGCAGCGGACGGGGCAGGCGCCTACGAGCGATGCCAACGAGCAGATGGGCCAGCGGGTGCTGTCCTACCTCCTCGGCGGCCTGTTCGGCGGGACCTTGCTTGGCTGGATCGGAGACCGGCTGCTCGGTACCGGGCACACGCTGTTGATTGCCGGCCTGATCCTCGGGATCGTCGGCGCATTCTACAGCATCTGGAAAGTTTCCGGCACGCGCGCCTGACGCGCTCGCCGGCATGAAACGAGGGTAAAGTGGCAGCCCAAAGCGGCAACGTCGATCCGATGCACCAGTTCACGGTCGAACCCCTGTTCGGCCACGACTGGACCATTGCCGGTCATTCGATCGCCTTCACCAACAGCGCGGCCTGGATGGCCGCGACTCTGGTGGCGCTGTGGCTGTTCATGCTCGGCGGCATGAAGCGCGAGCTCGTTCCCGGCCGCTGGCAGATGGCGGTCGAGGGCTTTACCGGCTTCATCACCAACATGATGGACACCAGCATCGGTCCCAAGGGCCGGCGCTTCGTTCCCTACGTCTTCTCGCTGTTCATGTTCATCCTGTTCGCGAACATCCTCGGCATGCTGCCGACCGCGCTGTTCGGCTTGCACCCTTTCACCGTCACCAGCCACCTGACCGCGACCGGCGTCCTTGCGATCCTGTCGTTCGGCATCGTGCTGGTGGTCGGTTTCGCCAAGCACAAGCTCCACTTCTTCAGCCTGTTCATTCCCCACGGTACGCCGTGGTACATGGTGCCGCTGATCTTCTTCGTGGAACTGCTCAGCTTCCTCATCCGCCCGTTCAGCCTTGGCCTGCGACTCTTCGTCGCGATGACCGCCGGCCACGTGCTGCTGGAAGTGCTCGCCGGCTTCGTCATTTCCGGCGCCAACAGCGGCAGCCTCGCGCTCGGCCCGATCGTCGTCATCCCAAGCTTCGCGCTGATGGTCGGCATTTCGGTCCTCGAGCTGCTGGTCGCCGCGATCCAGGCCTATGTTTTCGCGCTTCTGACGTCGCTGTACCTCAACGACGCCATCAACCTTCACTAAGTCATTTTTCTACAAGGGAGTTTTGAACATGGACGCTCAATCGGCTGCTCTTATCGGTGCTGGTCTGGCCGCGATCGGCGCTGGCATGGCCGCGCTCGGCGTGGGTAACGTTTTCGGCTCGTTCCTCGAGAGCGCGCTTCGCAACCCGGCGGCCGCGGACGGCCAGCAGGGCCGCCTGTTCATCGGTTTCGCCGCGGCGGAACTGCTCGGCCTGCTGTCGTTCCTCATCGCCATCCTGCTGTACCTGAAGGCCGCGTAAGCGCCTTTACGGTTAGCGGACTGACGCAAAGGGTCGGCGCATGCCTCAATTCGACCAGATCAGCGAGATCTACCTGTCGCAGCTCTTCTGGCTGGCGGTGTTCTTCGGCGCGATCTTCATCGTCATCGGTCTGGGCATGCTGCCCAAGATCATGGGGACGGTCGATGCGCGTGATGCGAAGATCGCCGACGACCTGAAGGCGGCCGAGGGCGCCCGCGACTTCGCGGACAAGCTCGAGGACGACTATCGCGCGGCGATGGACAAGACCCGTGGCGAGGCCAACCGCCTCGCCGCTGAGGCCAAGGACAAGGCTGCCAAGTCGACCGAGGCCGCGCTGGCCAAGGCGGACAAGGCCAACCAGGCCAAGCTCGACAAGGCGATCGCCAAGGTCGGCGAAAGCCGCGCCCAGGCGATGGCCGAAATCGAGGGCGTGGCCGCCGAGGCCGCGCAGGCGATGGTGGCGCGCGTCGCCGGCATCACCGTCGACGCCTCGGCCGCCAAGGCTGCCGTCGCCAAGGAGCTGAACCTTGCCTAACCTGATCCTCGCGGCCGCTGCGGCGCACGGCGCGGAGCATGCCGATCCGTCGATCGGCGGTATCATCCACGCACCGTTTATCGTCGCGGCGTCGATGACCGTCGTCCTGGCGATCATGCTGTGGAAGAAGGTCCCCGGCGCGATCGGCAAGAGCCTCGACAAGAAGATCGCGGCGATCCGCGACCAGCTGGCCGAGGCCGAGGCGCTTCGCAAGGAAGCCGAGGCGCTGAAGGCCGAATACGAGAAGAAGGCCAAGGAGTCCGCCAAGGACGCCAAGGCCATGCTGGCCCGCGCCGAGGCCGATGCCGAAGCGATCGTCGCCAAGGCGTCGGAAGACGCTGCCGCGCTGGTCGAACGCCGCAAGGCGATGGCCGAGGCCAAGATCGCCGCCGAAGAGCGCGCGGCCCTGGCCGAGGTCAAGGCCAGCGTCGCCAAGGCCGCCACCGCTGCCGCGGCCTCGCTGATCGCCGACAAGGGCGGCAGCAAGAAACTGGTCGACGACGCCATCGCCGGCCTCTGACCCTACAGAACAGCGTGCCGAACACGCGCGTACCAAAAAGGCCCGGGAGGCGACTCCCGGGCCTTTCGTTTGTCCGGTTTGCCGGCCTTAGCCCTGCTGGTGCTGGCCGCCCTTGGCGCTGACGCCTTCGAGGGCGGTCGAGGCGGCTTGCTCCTGCCGTTCACGGCTGAGGTCGCCGAGGCTGACCATGCCGACCAGCTGCTCCATCGCGTCGACCACCGGCATGCGGCGGACCTGCTTGTCGCTCATCTGCTGGGCGATCGCGAGAACGTCGTCAGTGTCCTTCGCGCAGACCACGTCGCTGGTCATCACGTCGCTGACCTTGCAGTCGGCGCCGAGGCCTTGGGCGATGCCGCGCACCGCAATGTCGCGGTCGGTGACCATGCCGACCACCTTGCCGTCCTCGCAGACGGGGATCGAACCGGTATCGGCGCTCAGCATGAAGCCGGCGGCCTGCTGGACGCTATCGGACGGGGCGACGGTCTTGACGTCGCTGGTCATGAGATCACGAATGTTCATGGGTTTGCTCCTCCTTTTGCCGCTTCAACGAGCGGGGGAGGAACCGCGTTCCGGTCGCCTAGCGCGCTTTGACGGGCTGAAGGTGCGGTCCGGCGGACGGCAACTGGCCATCGGGCCAGGCCTCGCCCCTTTCTTGCGCTGCGGACGGGTACCGGACCTTGAAGATCCGGCCGTACTCGACCAGCAGTCGCGCCGCGTCGGCCGGATCGGGAAAGCGGTCGTCGGCCAGACTGGCGGTGGCGGCCTCGTCGCACCACAGTGCCAGCTTGGGCAGCGCGGCGCGGTGCGCGCCGGCACCGCGAAAGCCGCGCATGGCGTCGGTCGAGGTCCACGAGGTGACGGTCCAGAATGTCAGGCCGGGCCCTTGCGCGACATAGCCTTCGATAAAGCCGTCGCTGCGCTTGATCTGCCGCTGGCTGGCGAGGGTCCGGAACAGGAATTCGGGTGCGAACCGTAAGGACCGAAGCCGCAGGCGCGTGATCGACAGGTGGCGGGTCACGGGAGGTTTTCGGTCAAGAGGTCGTAGGTGGCGACCAGCTCGTCCTTCTGGTTGAAGATCTCCACCGCCCAGCGGACCACGCCGGTCTCCTCGCTCTTCAGCGATTTCGACCGGACGGTCAGTTCCACCCTCATGCTGTCGCCGGGGTAGAGCGGGGTCAGGAAGCGGAGGTTTTCGAGGCCGGTGTTCGCCAGCACGGGGCCGGGATCGGGATCGACGAACAGGCCGGCGGCGAAGCTGAGGATCAAATAGCCGTGGGCCACGCGCCCCTCGAAGATCGGCGAGGCCTCGGCCGCTTCCTCGTCCATATGCGCGTAGAAGGTGTCGCCGGTGAATTCGGCGAAATGCTCGATGTCCTCGACCGTCACCGTGCGCGCGGGCGTGACCAGCGTGTCGCCGATCTGGAGGTCGCGCATCCGCTTGCGGAACGGGTGGGCGTCCTCGATCACATGCTTGCCGCCGCCCGGGATATACTGCTCGCTGATCGCCGCGATCATCGCCGGGGTCGACTGGATGGCGGTGCGCTGCATGTAATGCTTGACCCCGCGAGTGCCGCCCATCTCCTCGCTGCCACCGGCGCGCCCCGGACCGCCATGGACGAGGACCGGAAGCGGACTGCCATGGCCGGTGCTTTCTTTCGCATTGTCGCGGTTGATGACCAGCATGCGCCCGTGAAACGCCGCCGCGCCCTGGATGAAGTCGCGGGCTGCATCGGCCGAGTAGGTGAACAGCGACAGCGCCAGGCTGCCCATGCCGCGATTGGCCAGCGCCACCGCGTCCGCCATGTCCTTGTACGGCATCAGCGTGCTGACTGGCCCGAACGCTTCGACGTCGTGCACCGCCTGCGCGGTCCACGGGTCGTCTGCGCGCAGCAAGGTCGGCTGCATGAAGGCGCCGCCTTCCGGTCCTACGTCGGCGGTGGGATCACCGGCCACGACGCGCGCGCCGGCCTCGACCAGTTTGGCGACCTGCGCGCGCACATCGTCGCGCTGGCTGCAGCTGACCAGCGCGCCGACCCGGCTGCCGTCCTCGCGCGGGTCGCCGACGGTCATCGCGGCTAACCGGTCACGCATCGCCGCCTCGACCGCGTCGAGCTGTGCCGCCGGAACCATCGCGCGGCGGATGGCGGTGCACTTCTGCCCCGCCTTGACCGTCATCTCGTTGACGACTTCTTTCACGAACAGGTCGAATTCCGGCGTACCGGGCACTGCGTCGGGGCCCAGCACCGACGCGTTGAGGCTGTCCTGCTCGGCGACGAAGCGGACGCTTTCGCGCAGCACCTGCGGGTGGTTCTTGAGCTTTGCCGCGGTCGCCGCAGAGCCGGTGAAACTGACCACGTCCTGGCCGCCGAGGTGATCGAACAGGTCTCCGACCGAGCCGACGATCAGTTGCACCGCGCCGTCGGGCAGCAGGCCGGTGTTGATCATGATGCGGAACGCCGCCTCGGTCAGGAAGCTGGTCGAGCTTGCCGGCTTGACGATCGCCGGCACGCCCGCGAGCAGCGTCGGCGCGAGCTTCTCGAGCATTCCCCACACCGGGAAGTTGAAGGCGTTGATGTGCACCGCCGCGCCCTGCAGCGAGGTGTAGATGTGTTGGCCGACGAAGGTGCCGCCCTTCGACAACTGCTCAAGCTCACCGTCGAGCAGGACGTGCGCATCGGGCAACTCACGACGGCCCTTGGACGAGAAGGAAAGGAGGGTCATCGCCCCGCCCTCGATGTCGATCCACCCGTCCTTGCGCGTCGCGCCGGTCAGCGGATTGAGCGCGTACAGCTCCTCCTTGCGCTCCATGATCGCAAGGCCCAGGCCTTTCAGCATCCGCGCCCGTTCATGGAACGTCATCGCCCGCAGCGCCGGCCCGCCGACGGTGCGTGCGTGGTCGAGCATGCCTTTGAAATCCAGCCCGCCGCTACCGGTCGAGGTGATCGCCGACCCGTCGATCGCGCTGACGAGCTCGGACAGCCTGCCTTCGCCGGCGATCCACCGGTCGCGGGCATAGTTCAGCAGCTGCTCGGTCTTCATCGCGCTTCCTTCATCGACTCGTTCGCGGCGCTTGTGGCGCGAAGCGGCCCGCTTGTCACATCGCGCGGAACGTGTCCGTTATGGCGGGTTCGTCAAGCGGGTGCAGACGCCTCCTCGGCACACCGGCGCCATGAAATCGCGGGAGCCTCGTCACAAGGTGCTGGTCAAGGCGCGCATGCAGTGCGGAGCGCGCTGGCAGGACGTCGGCATCCTCAACTATTCGGCCCACGGCCTTGGCCTGACGTGCGACCAGGCCCCGGCGCGCGGCACCTATATCGAAGTCCGGCGCGGCCCGTTTGTCATCGTCGCCCGCGTCGCCTGGACGAAAGGGCACCGGTTCGGGGCGCGGACGCAGGATGCGGTCGCCCATGTGGCCATCGTCGGGAAGGTGGCGACGGGCGGTCCGGTCGCCGACTGCGGCGCACCGGTGGAGCGACGGGCATCGCCGAGGGTGGTGCTGCGGGGTGCGGACAAGAGCCGGACGCGGGGCCGGGCGTTCGAGTTCGCCGGCGTGGTGATGGCGGTCGCGGCCGGGGCGGCGGTGCTGGCCGATGCGGCCTATGCGCAATTGGCAAGGCCGCTCGATAAGGTGCGGAGCGCGCTTAGCGACCGGTGAAGGTGGCGGGGCGCTTTTCGAGGAAGGCGGCGACGCCCTCCTGATAATCCTCGCTGAAGCCAAGCCGCCGCATCTCGTCACGCTGGAGGACGAGTTCCTCCTTGAGGCTGCGGTCCCAGCTGGTGCGGATCATCTGCTTGGTCGCGGCCATGCCCAGTGGCGGCAGCGCGGCGAGCTTGGTCGCCAGCGCATCGACCGTCGCGTCGAGATCGGCATCGTCGACGCATTTCCAGATCAGGCCCCATTCCGCGGCCTGCTCGGCCATCAGCGGTTCGCCGGTCAGCGCGAGGCCCATGGCGCGGGCCTGGCCGAGGTGGCGGGTGAGGTGCCAGCTGCCGCCCGTATCGGGGACGAGGCCGAGCGCGGCGAAGCTCTGGATGAACTTGGCGCTCCTGGCCGCGACGACCAGGTCGCAGGCGAGGGCAACGCTGGCGCCGGCACCGGCCGCGACGCCGTTGACCCGGGCGATGACCGGCTGCGGCATTTCGGCGAGCAGGTGGACCAGCGGATTCCAGCCGGTTTCGACCGCCAAGCCAAGGTCGTTCGGCCCGCTGCCCGCGTTGACCGCGCGGTCGTTGAGGTCCTGCCCGGCGCAGAAACCGCGCCCTTCGCCGGTCAGGATCACGACCCGCGCATCGCCCAGCGAATGGAGCGCATCGCGCAGCTCGAGGTGCATGTGCTTGGTGAAGCTGTTCAAACGGTCGGGCCGGTTGAGCGTCACCCGGGCGATGAAGCCGTCGATCTCGAGGCGGATGGTGTCGAAGTCCATGGGCCCAGCGCCTAGCAGCCTAGAGCGCACCGAGGAAGGCAAGCCGCTCCTCGGTCGTCCCGTCGCGCTCGGCAAACCGTAGCGGCTGGACGTTGTTGACCAGGATTTCACTCGGCGTCGGGTCCTGCGCGAACAGGCCCATCACCTCATCGGCGAACTCGTCGAGCGGCTGGTAGCCCGGGCGGGTCGACTGGCCCGGCGTGAGGTCGGTCTGGACGCCCGGCGGGGCCAGCTCGATGACCTCGACCTTGCCGGCCAGCCTGTTGCGGAGCGCCTGGGTGTAGCTGTGCAGCGCCGCCTTGGTCGCGGAATAGGTGGGCGTCTTGGGCAGCGGGACGAAGGCGAGGCCGCTGGTGACGTTGATGAGCGCCGAATCCGGCGTCGCGGCGAGGTGGTCGATGAAGGCATCGGTGAGGCGAATGGGGCCGAGCAGGTTGGTCGCGATCGTCGCTTCGGCATCGGCCAAGTCGCGCTTCGCCGTCGCGTCCTCGAACCGCATGATGCCGGCATTGTTGACCAGCACGTTGAGGGCCGGGAACTGCGCGATAACCTGTTCGGCGAAAGCCGGGATGCCGGCCGCATCGTCGGCGTCGAACTGGATGGTGTGGATGTTGTCGCGGCCTGCCGCCGTCTCTTCCAGCGCGTCCTGCCGGCGGCCGGCGACGATGACGGTGTTGCCCGCGTCGGCCCAGCGCTGCGCCAAGGCGCGGCCGATGCCGCTGCCGCCGCCGGTGAGGAGGA
Source organism: Pseudomonadota bacterium (assembly GCA_023391375.1). Taxonomy (GTDB): domain Bacteria; phylum Pseudomonadota; class Alphaproteobacteria; order Sphingomonadales; family Sphingomonadaceae; genus Sphingomicrobium. The sequence goes on from JAEWBB010000024.1 coordinate 287,531, forward strand.
TGGTGTTGCCGCTGGTTTTCATGGGTGGTGCGCCTTTCCGATGGGGTCGGGCGTTGAGATAGGAAGCGCTTTGCCGGTTTGAACCGGCGCGCCGAAATGTTTAGGACGTTGCCCATGTACACGACCGAAATGAGCAAGAACGTGAAGCCGCTCGAAGTGGCGGAAGACCCCGAGCTGGTCGCGGCGTTCGAGGCGCGGGTGGCGGCGGACGAGTTCATCGAGCCGAAGGACTGGATGCCCGAGGCCTATCGCAAGACGCTGGTGCGGCAGATCAGCCAGCACGCGCACAGCGAAATCGTCGGCATGCTGCCCGAGGGCAACTGGATCACCCGCGCGCCGTCGCTGCGGCGGAAGGCGATCCTGCTGGCCAAGGTGCAGGACGAGGCGGGGCATGGCCTCTACCTCTATTGCGCGGCGGAAACGCTGGGCACGAGCCGCGAGGAAATGACGCTGGCGCTGCTGAGCGGGAAAGCGAAGTACAGCACCATCTTCAACTATCCGACGCTGACCTGGGCCGACATGGGCGCGATCGGCTGGCTGGTCGACGGCGCGGCGATCATGAACCAGGTGCCGCTACAGCGCACCAGCTACGGCCCGTACGCACGGGCGATGGTGCGGGTGTGCAAGGAAGAAAGCTTCCACCAGCGCCAGGGCTACGAAATCATGATCGCGCTGGCCAATGGCACGGCCGAGCAGAAGCGGATGGCGCAGGACGCATTGAAACGCTGGTGGTGGCCGAGCCTGATGATGTTCGGCCCGCCGGACGAGAACAGCCCCAACACCGAACGCTCGATGCGCTGGCGGATCAAGCGCGAGACCAACGACGAGCTGCGCCAGAAATTCGTCGACATCTCCAAGCCGCAGGCCGACTTCCTCGGCCTCACCATCCCCGACCCGGACCTGAAGTGGAACGAGGCGAAGGGCGGGCATGACTATGGCGCGATCGACTGGGAAGAATTCTACGCCGTGGTGCGGGGCGAAGGCCCGGTCGCCAAGGAGCGGATGCGGGCGCGGAACAAGGCGTGGGACGACGGCGCCTGGGTCCGCGACGCCGCGGCGGCGCATGCCGCGAAGCGCGCGAACGCGAAGGTGGCGGCATGAGCGAGGCGTCACTGGGCGGCCATGATTGGCCGCTGTGGGAAGTGTTCGTTCGGGCCAAGGGCGGGCTCAACCACCGCCACGTCGGCTCCATTCACGCGCCGGACGCCGAACTGGCCCTGCGCCATGCGCGCGACACCTACACGCGGCGGATGGAGGGGGTGTCCCTTTGGGTCGTCCAATCCAAAGACATCGTGGCGAGCGATCCGGCGCAGGCGGGGGAGCTGTTCGAGCCGGCGGAGGACAAGGTGTATCGGCACCCGACCTTCTACGAGATCCCGGACGAAATCGGGCATATGTAGCCAAGTCGCCGAGCCGAAAGAAGCGGTTGCGGAGCAACCGGGAGTTTCGGCGTAGAGACGACGCAGGCCGGCCGGGCTGCGGCTGAAAGCCGACAGCTTCGACGTCACGGACTTGCTCCGTGACGGCCTTCTTCCCCCGCGGAAGGTTACAAAGGTTACACTATGCTGCTCTTCCAAATCGAAGGGAGAGCGGGGCGAACCGCTCTCGCGCTTCACCGTTTCGGTAAGGCCGGTGTCGAGCGCCTCGTCCCAGGCGCGGGCGAAATCGTCGGCGCCCGGCGCGTCGAGCAGCTTGTAGGCGGAGCGTGGGCTGCGCCCTCCAGTCGGCCTTCCCACGCCGCTTCGCGCCGCCGGAACCTTCGGCCTCCTTCCGCCCACCGCCTCCGCCGCCGCCCGCACCGACCCGCACAGCGACAGCGCGGCGATGAAGCCGGCCTGGGTCTTGGCATCCCCCTCCGGACGACATTCCAACACCGCTCCGCGACGCCGGAACCTTCGGTCGTCCTCCGCCCGTTCCGCCGATGACGCAGTCGCGGCACCGGCGTGAACGCGATCGTCGAACCGCTCACGCGGTCCGACCCTCCCGCCCGAGGGCGCGGCGCATGTCGTCGAGGGTCATGGGTTCTTCCTCCGCCGTTCAAAAGGCGGGGGCGACCCGGTTGTACGGAAGGGAAGGTGTGTAGGACAGCGAAAAGCGGCGTGGCTTCGAATTATGAAATCCGGAGCCAAACGAATACAAATCTTGTTCAATTTGTACGTGCCGCTTAGCAAGTTTCCTTCACTTCGCCCTTATCGCTCCTACTGCACACGGAGATCGCATGTGATCGAGTATCTTCCATGGATGAAGTCAATCGAAGAATTGGAGAGATGGCAGACAAGCCATAAAGATCCGCAAAATGAAAACGAAAAAAGATCAAAGATAAAAATTGCAGTCGTCGATGATCAACCTTTTTCCTCCGCTAAAAATCTACGTAGCGTTGGCTATCAGATCTCCGAACTAGGCGATTTGAAAAGTGTAAAGGAAATTGAAGAATATCATATTATTCTATGTGATATTCAAGGCGTCGGTAGTGCATTCGATTCGTCTCTCGAGGGCGGATTCCTCATTGATGAAATCAAGCGAAATTATCCTGACCGTTTTGTCATAGCATACACTGGGGGCACTCTGAATCCTAATACCATGGACTTTGTTCAAGCTGTTGCGGATGAGTTTGTGAGGAAGGATGCGGACGTAAATGAGTGGCGCGCCAAACTAGATAGAATCATTGAAGAAATATTAGATCCAGTCCGCGTGTGGCGACGGCAACGTGAGGTAATGGTTGAGCGGAACGTAGACACAAAATCCATACTTCGCGTTGAGCACGCGTTCGTCGATGCTATTCTCGGCAAAAGTCAAACTGCATATGTCTCCCTTGTCAACTCAAGTAAGCTACCTCAAGATGTGAGAGCGATTGGGCAATCGCTGATTGCTTCGGGCATTTTCAAATATTTCGTTGGTTGAACCATATGGCCGCAATTCCATTCATATCGATAAATCCCGACCGAAAACCGCTAATCCATCGCGGCGATCTGGTTCAGATTGCTGGAGAATTCTGGTCGAAGCGACAATTGGAGTTCTATCGCGAAACGACTTTGGGCTGGAGCGTGTGTCCTCTTGGCTACCACTGCTTCTCGGGAATGGATGGTCTGGGAAACAAGATCGTCTTCCCGGGCATTTTCGTGAAAACCGAGGATCGTCGTAAGACAAAGATTGCCAATCATCAGCTCGCCTTTTCCAAGGATGCGATCGAGCGCTATGCAAAACCGCACTTTGAACGGGCATCTGATATTCGAGCCCAGCGCGACGAACTATATCGAAATTTGACGCATGACTTGCGCGGAATTTCGAACGAAATTTACAATCAAAGTCTTATTGCGCGCAAACTGGCTGAGAGGAAAAGGGACGGCCAAACATTTAGGTCCTTGGAGAGGGTTCTTGCGGCTCAGCAGATGATGTCCGTGCGCTTGGACATCATCGACTATGAAAGTGGGCAGGCCATCAAGAGGGGAAGGGGGAGAATTCCCGTATTTCCCAAGCTTGAGAAGGTAATCCATTGCTTTAGACGTCGAATGTCCGCGGAAAAGCTACGCTATAGATTAGTTGGAAGAAGTTTCGGTGAGACGTCAGGACCCGACATTCTGGAAATCGCATTTTGGGTCGTCATCGAGAATGCGATTAAATATAGCCCTAAAGAGCGGCAGATAAATTTCTTAATTGATGAAGGGGGCGATTGGATAAAGGTCAACGTCCAGAGTTGGGGTCCGTGTATCGCTAATAACGAGAGAACTAGGATTTTTGATCGCGACTTTAGGGGCGTGGCTGTTCGGGATAAAGAGAGTCGAGATGGTTCTGGTATTGGTCTATTTGCGTGCAAGGCGATCATCGAGGGGCAATTCAGGGGGAAAATAAGCGTGAGTCAGACTGGGGATCCAGTATTTATCGACGGGGCGAACTTTTATTTCACCGATTTCGAGATAGTACTACCGAGGAGTGCCGACTCTACAGAAAGCTCTGCGCGAATGTCGATCTCGCAACGACGTCGGACAAAATCGCGCGCACTCAATCTGGCAAATAGTTCAGCATCGTCGTAAGTCGTTTAGGTAAATAGTCGACGCCTAATTCGCGATTTTCAATGACCGATTTGCTGGAGTGATCGGTTCCAGGCGCGCCGAGGGACTGTCGCGCACCGACGAGCTTGGGCGATTAGGTCAATTGACCGATTTTCGAAACGCAGGCTCTCTCCGCTTACTTCTTTGTTCTCCGACGCGAAAATAGAGAACAGCCAGCCCTCGCGCGGGGTGAAAGCGGCTGCTAGCGTCGGGACATGGACTCCACCGATCTCTCTATCATTGATGAGCCGTTTTCGGACGCGCTCTCCAACCGCTACCTCGTCTACGCGCTCTCCACGATCACGGCGCGCTCGCTCCCGGATGTCCGCGACGGGTTGAAGCCGGTACATCGCCGCCTGCTGTGGGCGATGCGGCTCCTCAGGCTCGATCCGGCCGGAGCCTACAAGAAATCCGCCCGCGTTGTGGGCGACGTGATCGGCAAATATCACCCGCACGGCGACCAGTCGGTCTATGACGCGATGGTGCGCCTGGCGCAGGATTTCGCGCTTCGTTATCCGCTGGTCGACGGGCAGGGGAATTTCGGCAACATCGACGGCGATAACGCCGCCGCCTATCGCTACACCGAGGCCAAGCTGACGGCGACCGCGGCGCGGATGATGGCCGGGCTCGACGAGGGCACGGTGACCCTCAAGCCGACCTATAACGGCGAGGAAGAAGAGCCCGAGGTCTTCCCCGGCCTGTTCCCCAATTTGCTGGCCAACGGGGCGAGCGGGATCGCGGTCGGCATGGCGACCAGCATCCCGCCGCACAACGTCCACGAGCTGGCCGACGCGGCGCGCTATTTGATCGACCATCCGGGCGCGGCGGATGCGAAGCTGATGGACTTCGTGAAGGGGCCCGACTTTCCGACCGGAGGCGTGCTGGTCGATGCGCCGGAGACGATTCAACACGCCTATGCGACGGGGCGGGGCAGTTTCCGCATTCGTGCGAAAATCGAGGTCGAGCGGGAGAAGGGCGGGGGCTGGAACCTGGTCGTCACCGAGATCCCGTACGGGGTGGCCAAGGGCAAGCTGATCGAGGCGATCGCCGAGCTGATCGCGGGCAAGAAGCTGCCGATCCTCGCCGACGTGCGCGACGAGAGCGCCGAGGACATCCGCGTGGTGCTGGAGCCCAGGAGCCGGACGGTCGATCCGGAACTCCTCATGGAGAGCCTGTTCAAGATGAGCGAGCTGGAGGTGCGGTTCAGCCTCAACCTCAACGTGCTCGACAAGCATCGCACGCCGGGCGTGATGAGCCTGAAACAGGCGCTGGCGAGCTGGCTGGAGTTCCAGCAGGAGGTGCTGGTCCGCCGGAGCCAGACGCGGATCGGGAAGATCGACGACCGGCTGGAGCTGCTGGAGGGCTTCCTCAAGGCGTTCCTCAACCTCGACCGGGTGATCGAGATCATCCGCACCGAGGACGAGCCCAAGGCGGTGATGATCGAAGAGTTCGTGCTGACCGACCGGCAGGCCGAGGCGATCCTCAACATGCGGCTGCGCAGTTTGCGCAAGCTCGAGGAGATGGAGATCGGGCGCGAGCGCGATGCGCTGGTCAGCGAGCGCGAGGGGCTTAGCGCGCTGGTGGCGGACGAGGCGCTGCAGTGGAAGCGGCTGAAGGCGGATCTGACCGACCTGAAGAAGGCCTATGCCCATGACGCGCGGCGGACGCGGGTCGAGCAGGCGAGTGCGCCCAAGGAACTCGACTGGTCGGCGATGATCGAGAAGGAGCCGATCACCGTGCTGCTGTCGGCGCGCGGCTGGATCAAGGCGATGAAGGGGCACCAGACGCAAGAGAGCGTGGCCGAGCAGAAGTGGAAGGAGGGCGACGCGCTGGCGCTCTCCGTGCAGGCGCAGACGACCGACCGGATCCTGCTGATCGCCGACAACGGGCGGGCGTTCACGCTGGCCGGCGACCGGCTGCCCGGCGGACGCGGGTTTGGCGAGCCGGTGCGCCTGACACTCGACATCGAGGCGGAGGCGGAGATCGTGGCGATGGTGGTGGCGCGCGGCGAGACGCGGCTGCTGCTGGGAAGCTCCGACGGGCGCGGGTTCGTGTCGACCGGCGAAGCGGCGCTCGCCGAAACGCGCAAGGGCAAGCAGCTGGTCAATTTGAAGGCCGGGTCGAAGGTGCGGGTGGCGCGGGTCGTGCCGGCAGCCGCGGATTCGATTGCGGTGATCGGCGAGAACCGGAAGATGCTGGTGTTCAAGCTGTCCGAACTGCCCGAGCTGGGGCGCGGCTCGGGGGTGCAGCTGCAGCGCTACCGCGACGGCGGATTGAGCGACGCGATGGCCTTCGCGCTGGCCGACGGCATCAGCTGGCCGATGGGCGGCGACAGCGGGCGGGTGCGGACGGAGCTGGACCTGACGCCCTGGCGGGCGATCCGCGGGGCGAGCGGCCGGATCGCGCCCAACGGCTTCCCCCGCTCGAACCTGTTCGAGGCGGTGCCGCCGCGGGCGGAAACGGATGAAAATTCGGTAGCGAAATGACGATGCGTTAACCTGTCCGCCTTTAACAGGGACGGGTATGACGGCTGCAGTGAACCGCTCGGCCGCGCCGATCGGCGCTGGTCCTGCGGCACTTGTGGGCGAGTTGGACGCGTCTCAGCACGCTGCCGACCAGGCCCTGCTGGACGCCCTGCCGATCGCGGCAGCGGTGATCGTGCGGCCGTCGGATGCGCTCGAGATGGTGGCGTGGAATAGCCGCTTCGCCGAGGCGATGGCGCGCTCGTCCAACCCGGCGGTGCGCAGCGGCAACCTAGCCGAGCTGCGCGACGGGCCGGTGGGGGCGATGGTCCACGGCTTCCTCGACGATTATGCCGAGCCGAGCGAGCTCGATTTCCGCGACGGGGAAGGGCTGAAGGCGCGGCACTACCGGCTGAAACTGGCGCCGCTGCCGCGGCCGGAAGGCTGCACCGCGCCGCGCTGCCTCGCCAGCCTGGTCGACCGGACGCTCGAGGTGCAGCAGGAAAAGACGCTGCGCGCCGAAATGCTGCGCGACAGCCTGACCGGCCTCGCCAACCGGCTGGGCTTTACCGAATCGATCGAGGCCGAGCTCGACAAGCGCGACGGCCGGGCGAGCGAGCATGCGGTGCTGGTCATCGACATGCGGCGGTTTTCGCGGATCAACGAATCGATGGGCAGCCTGGCCGGGGACGAGCTGATCATCACCTTTGCCCGGCGGTTGATGAGCACGCTGCGCGCCGGCGACGTGCTGGCGCGGACGGGCGGCAACGAATTCGGCATCCTGGTCGCGATCAAGCGGGGGGCGGGCGATGCGCTGAAGGCCGCCGACCGGATCCTCCAGACGATGACCGCGCCGTTCCGGCTAAGCGAGATGGAAATCCGCGTCGAATGCGCGATCGGCGTGGCGCTGATGGCCGACGGGCAGGACCCGGAAGAGCTGTTCCGCTCGGCCCAGTTCGCGGTCAAGCAGGCCAAGCAGGCGGGGCGCCCGCAGGTCTACGAGCCGAGCGAAGCGAGCGCGGCCCGGCGGCGCTTCTCGATCGAGACGGAATTGCGCCGCGCGCTCGAGAAGGAGCAGCTAAAGCTTTGCTACCAGCCGCTGATCAACCTGCGCACCGGCGAAGTCAGCGGGTTCGAGGCACTGGCCCGCTGGCACCATGACGAGCGCGGCGAGATCAGCCCGACCGAATTTATCCCGGTGGCGGAAGAGAGCGGGCTGATCCTGCAGCTCGGCCGGTGGGCGATGGAGCGGGCGGCGGCGACGCTGGCCGGCTGGGACGCCGAAGCAGGCGAGCGGTTGCCGGTCTACGTCGGGGTCAACCTCAGCGCGATCCAGGTGGCGCGCGACGATGTCGCCGGGATGGTGGAGGGCGCGCTGAAGGCGGCGGGGATCGACGGCAGTCGCCTGACGCTGGAGCTGACCGAAAGCTCGATCGTCAACGACCCGGCCCGCGCGATGCGGGTGTTCGAGGCGCTGAAGGCCCTCGACGCGACGGTGGCGATGGACGATTTCGGTACCGGCTATTCCAGCCTCGCCTACCTCCAGCGCTTGCCGATCGACATCCTCAAGATCGACCGCAGCTTCGTCACCGGGATGCTGGGCGACAGCGACAGCGTGGCGATTGTCCGCGCCATCCTCAGCCTCGCCGACGCGCTGAACATGTCGACCATCGCCGAAGGGGTGGAGAGCGTCGAGCTGGCGACCACGCTGGCGGCGCTCGGCTGCGTCTCGGGGCAGGGGTTCTATTTCTCCAAGCCGCTCGAAGCCGACGCGGCGCTGGATTACTGGAAAAGCCGCCGAAAGGCCTAGGCCAGCGCGGCCTGCACGATCGCTTCAAATGCATCGCCGGTCGGAAAGCCGGCGCGGATCCATTCACGCTCGATGCGCTTCAGGGTGCGGGCGACCTCCGGCCCTTCCGTCACGCCGCGGCCGATCAGCTTGCCGCCGGAAATCGGCAGGCGCGGTACCGGCCAGTCGTGGATCGCGGCGGCTTCGTCATAGCGGCCGGCCAGAAGCAGGCGGTCGAGCGCGCCCTCGTTGCCAAGATCGTAAGCGAGGGTGCGCGGATCGTCGTCGGGGGTCAGGCGGTGAGCGGCGCTGACGAGGCGCTTCTTGGCCTTGTTCGACAGTTTGAGGCGCGCACCGATGCGTTCCGCCACTGCCGGGTCGGGCGGGAGGAGGGCGGCGAGGCGGCGGACGGAATCGGGCGCGATGCCGGCGGCCTGCTCGCCCAACGCCAGCGCGCCGATGCGCGCCGCGCCCTGGTCGTCCGCCTCCGGGATCACCGGCAGGAAGATGCCGTTGGCGGCCATCAGTTCGATCGTTCGCGACGGGTCGGGGAGGGCGAGCAGCTTGAGCAGTTCGTCGGCAATCCGTTCGCGGGACAGGGCCATCAGGTCGTTGGCGCGCTTGCGGCAGGCCTCCAGCCCTTGCGGGTCGGGCGCCTTGTCCGGGGCGAAACGGGCGTGGAAGCGGAAGAAGCGCAGGATGCGCAAATGATCTTCGGCGATCCGCGTCGCCGCGTCGCCGATGAAGCGCACGCGGCGGGCATGAAGGTCGTCGATGCCGCCGAAATAGTCGAACACCTCGCCGGTCAGCGGGTCGGCATAGAGCGCGTTGATGGTGAAATCGCGCCGTGCCGCGTCGGCCTGCCAGTCGTCGGTGAAGGCGACCGTGGCGCGGCGGCCGTCGGTCGACACGTCGGCGCGAAGCGTGGTGACCTCGACCACCGTGCCGGACGAGACGGCCGTGACGGTGCCATGGTCGATGCCGGTCGGCACGACCTTGATGCGCGCTTTTTCGAGCAACGCCGTGACCACTTCGGGGAGAAGTGGTGTGGCGACGTCGAGGTCCTTGCACTCTTCGCCGAGCGCCAGGTCGCGGACCGCGCCGCCGACCATCCGCGCCCGGCCGGGGCCAAGCGCGTCGAGCAGCCGGCGCACGCCGGGTCGGTCGAGCCAGGAGGCGGGGTCGACCCTCAGCCGAGCCTCCGCGCGAGGTTGACCAGCATGGCGGCGGTGGCGCCCCAGATGCGCCGGCCCTGCCACGGGATTTCGAAATAATGCCTGAGCTGGCCGCGAAACATCGCTTCCCGGCGGTGCTGGTTGGCAGGATCGAGCACGAAGTCGAGCGGCACCTCGAACCAGTCGACCACTTCGGCCGGGTTGGCCTTCAGCGGCAGGTCCGGCGTGACCATGCCGACCACCGGCGTGACGATGAAGTTGGTCACGGTGCGGTAGGTGTCGGCCTCGCCTAACAGGCGGACGTGCGCCGGGTCGAGATCGATCTCCTCCCACGCCTCGCGAAGCGCGGCCTGCCGAGCGGTTTCGCCCGGGTCGAGCCGGCCGCCGGGGAAGGCGATCTGGCCGGCATGGTTGCGCATCGTGTCCGGGCGGGTGGTGAGGATCAGGCCGGGCCGCAGGCGGTCGGTGATGGCGACCAGCACGGCGGCGGCGCGGGCCGGTTCGGACGATCCCTCGATCATGTCGCCGGGCAGGATGTCGGCCGGCGACGCGAGGGCAAGGGCGGCGGCGATGCGGTCGGCGCTCAGCATCATGCCGGTTCCAGCGGGAAGAAGGCGCCGTCGGACCAGACGCCCGGCGGCTGATGCCCTTCTTCCAGCGCGATGTCGGCGAGTTCGAGGTAGAGTGGCAGGGCGAGTTCCGCCTCAAGCCCGTGACGGACGGCGAGGCGCGGGGACAGTCCGTGGTCGGTCTCGACCACGGTGAGCGCATGGCCCGGGCCAGCGATGACCGCATCGCCGCTGTCGAGCCGGAAGGCGATGCGCCGCGCGTCGCCAACGCCCTCCATCGTCATTTCGAGAGCGCGGAAGGCTGTGTTTTCCACCTCGATGGTCAGTTTCTCGACCGGGGTGACGAGGACGTGGCTGCCGTCGGATTCACGCCGAAGGACGGTCGAGAACAGCCGCACCATCGCCTCGCGGCTGATCGGGCTGCCCTGGTGATACCAGGTGCCGTCGCGGGCGATGCGCATGTCGCTGTTGCCGCAATGGGCCGGATCCCACCTGTCCACCGGCGCGCCGCCGCGCGCGTCGATCGCGGCGGCGAGCGCGTCGAGGCTCTGGCCAGCAAGATCGAGGGGAGGGTGGGTTTCGGGCATTCGTCCTTCCTTGTCATTGCGGGGCAAGCGACGCAATCCGGCCCTTGCGCCGACCGGCCGCCTTCGTCACTGCGTGGGGCCATGACGGAGAGACAACGCACCGCCATCGTCACCGGCGCCGCCCGGCGTGTCGGGCGCGCGATCAGCGAGGCCCTGCTCGCCGACGGTTGGCGCGTCGTGGCGCAGGTGCGCGACGAAGGCGACCCGGTGGCCGAGGGCGCAACCCGCGTCGCGACGGACCTCGCCGATCCGGCGAGCGCGGCGCGGATTTTCGATGCGGCGGGCGAGGGCGTGACGCTGCTGGTGAACAGCGCGGCGCGGTTCGCACCCGATTCCCTGGCCCAGCCCGACGCAAACGAATTTTCCCGCCACATGGATGTCAACGTGCGCATGCCGGCGCTGCTGATCGCCGAACTGGCGCGGCGGCATGGCGGGGAGGAGGCGCTGGTCGTCAACATCCTCGATTCGAAGCTCGGCGCGCCCAATCCCGATTTCCTGTCCTACACGCTGAGCAAATATGCGCTGGCCGGCCTGACCGAGGTGTCGGCGCGTGCGCTGGCGACGCAGGGCATTCGCGTGAATGCCATCGCCCCGGCACTCATGCTGCCGTCGGGCGAGCAGGACCGGGCGGCGTTCGAGCGGGTCCATGCGCTCAACCCTCTGGCCTACGGCATCGAGGTCGACGACCTGGTCGGCGCGATCCGCTTCCTGGTTGAACAGCGGGGCGTGACCGGCCAGACGCTGACCCTCGACGGCGGGCAGCGGTTCCTGGCCCTGCCGCGCGACGTGGCGTTTCTCGACGAAGAAGAGGGTAGCGATTGATGGACAGGCCGGTGCAACTCGAGGGGATGGCCAACCCCGCCTTGCGGGTCGAGGTCGGCAAGGTCGTGATCGATTCGCTTGACGTCATGGCCGACATGGGGTTCCACGATTTCGAGGTCGGCAATCCGCAGCGGCTGCTGGTCTCGGTCGAGCTGTGGCTCGATGGGGCCGAGGTGCCGCCGGACAATGACGACCCGGCCGGGGCATGGGACTACGACTTCATCGTCCAGGAGATCCGCAGGCTGGCGACGGAGCGGCGCTACAACCTGCAGGAAACGCTGGCGCATGCGCTGTTCGGGCGGCTCGCCGAAGCGCGCGGCGTGCGGGCGATTCGTATTAAAACTGTCAAACCCGACGTTTACCCAGACGCCGCCGGCGTTGGCGTCGAGATCGCCTCCTTCAAGGGGTCGGCTCCATAGGCGGTGTGTTTTCGTCGATGAGTCGACGGAGGCGGAACAAAATCCGTTGCACGCCCTTTATGGCTTGATTAAGGAACGGCGCGTCTGTCGATGTGATGTTGATACATCGGCGGTCCCGACAAAGGACATTTCGCGGCCGCGTTTCTGGCCCGTCCGGCTGTTGGGACCATCACGATATTAGGAGACTTGCGGGTTAATGTCCTACGCAAATCGCAGAGAGATGGGTGGCAACAAGACGGTTCCGATCGTCATCGTCGCGCTCATCCACGTAGCGCTCGGCTACGCCCTCGTCAGCGGCCTGGCGTACAACGTCGTCAAGAAGGCTGCTGAGGACCTCAAGACGTTCGACGTCGAGGACGAACCGCCGCCCCCGCCCGAAGAACCGCCGCCCCCGCCGGAAGATACCCCGCTGCCGCCGCCGCCGCAGGTGAGCGCGCCGCCGCCGCTGGTCCGCATCGACACCCCGGCGCCGCCGATCCAGACGACGCCGAACATCCAGCCGGTCGTCATCACGCCGCGCGCCGAGC
>JAEWBB010000010.1 GCA_023391375.1 Pseudomonadota bacterium
GGCTGGGGCTGCTGCCCCGGCTGGACCGGCGGCGGCGCCGGCCGGTTGAGCACATCGTCGATCCATTGCTGGTCGCCCGGCCGCGGCGCGGACGTCCCCGGGGGAAGCGGATCCATCGGCTGCTGCCCCGGCTGGTAGATCGGGTTGCCGTCGGCATCGACCAGCGGCGAATCGTCGATGTAGTTGAACATCTCGTCATCCGGTTCGCTGGCCCAGTCGGGAATCGCCGCTTCGGTTTCAAACTGTTCGACCGGCCGCTTGGCGACCGCGACGACCATGAAGTCGTGGAACGCGCGGGCCGGGGCCGTCCCGCCCTGGAGGCCGCCGACCGTCCGGTTGTCGTCGCGCCCCATCCACACGCCGGTGGTAAGGCCGGAAGAAAAGCCGACGAACCAGCCGTCCTTGTTCGACGTGGTGGTGCCCGTCTTGCCCGCCACCGGCCGCCCGATCTGCGCGGCGCGCCCGGTGCCCGACAGGACCGCGGTCTGCATCAGGTCAGTCATTTCCGCGGCGACGTAGGGCGCGACCAGTTCGCGCTGTTCGCCATTGTCGTGCTGGTAGAGCAGCTGGCCGTCGGCGCTCGTCACCTTGCGGATCGCGTAGGGGAGGACCCCGACGCCGCGGTTGCCGACCGAGGCAAAGGCGCGGGTCAGCTCGATCAGCCGAACCTCGCTCGATCCCAGCACCATCGAGGGGTAGGTCGAGATCGGCGTCGAAATGCCGAATCGACGCGCCATGTCGGCGATCGTGTTGAACCCGAGCTGGTCGCCGATCTTGGCGCTGATCGTGTTGATCGACCGGGCGAAGGCCTCGCGCAGGGACACCGGCCCGATGAAGGTGCGGGTCGAGTTGCGCGGGCTCCACCCGTCGACGGTAACCGGCTCGTCGACCACTGTGTCGGTCGGCCGCATCCCGCTTTCGAGCGCCGAGAGGTAGACGAACAGCTTCCAGGCGGATCCCGGCTGACGCTGCGCCTGCGTCGCGCGGTTGTAGATCGACGCCGAATAGTCTCGCCCGCCGACCAGCGCCCGCACCGCACCGTCGCGGTCGATCGCGACCAGCGCACCTTGCGCGCCCGCCGGGGCATTGGCGACGATCGCCTTGGTCGCCGCCGCCTGCATGCTGAGGTCGATCGTCGTCCACACTTCGATCGGTTCGTTCGATTCGTCGATCAGCGTGTCGAGCTGGGGCAGCGCCCAGTCGGTGAAATAGCGGAAATTGTTCTGCTTGGCTGCGGGGGCCAGCTTGATCGACGCCGGATTGACGCTGGCGACGGCCGAATCGCTGACGAAGCCGTTGGCGGCCATCTGCTGGAGCACGACGTCGGCGCGGCTTCGCGCGGCCTCGATGTCGGCGGTCGGCGAGTAGCGCGACGGCGCCTTGACCAGGCCGGCGATGATGGCCGCTTCGCCGAGGCTCAGCCGTTCCGCGCCATGGCCGAAGAAGGTCCGGCTGGCGGCATCGACGCCATAAGCGCCGCCGCCGAAATAGACTCGGTTGAGATAGAGCTCGAGAATCTGGTCCTTGCTGAACTTGGCCTCCAGCGCGAGGCTCAGCACTGCTTCGCGCGCCTTGCGGCCCAGCTCGCGCTTGTTGGTCAGGAAGATGTTGCGCGCCAGCTGCTGGGTGATGGTCGACGTCGCCTTGATCCGCGTGCCGTTCTTAATGCTCGAACCTAGCGCGCGGGCCAGGCCGATGGGGTCGACGCCGGGATGGTAGCGGAAGCGGCGATCCTCGACCGAGATCATCGCCGTCCGCATGGTTTGCGGAATCTGGTCGTAGGTCAGCCACCGGCCGTAGGTCGGTCCAAGCGTCTGCAGCAGTGTGCCGTCGGCGGCGCGGACCCGGATGGTCTGTTCAAGGTCGGTGCGCCGCGCGAGCGTCTGGTAGCTGGGGAGCGAGGTGTAGGCGACCGCCACCGCGATCCCCAGCAACAGCAGGCCGAACCCGGCAAGGTAGAAACACCAGCGGATGGTGGAGCGAAGCCAGCCGGAGCCGGCGCCAGTGGGAGAACGGGCCATGTGGGCGAAAGCGTTATGCGCTCCGCCTCACCTCGGCAAGCGGCTCAGCTGTCCTTCTTGTCGAAGTCGAGGCTGGCGCTGTTGATGCAATAGCGAAGGCCGCCCGGTCCCGGGCCGTCCGGGAAGACATGGCCGAGGTGTCCCTCGCAGGCCTTGCAGCGCACTTCGACGCGGCGCATGCCGTGGCTTTCGTCGACATGTTCTTCGACCGACTCCCCGCCCGACGGCGCGGTGAAGCTGGGCCAGCCCGACCCGCTGTCGTACTTGGTATCGCTTTCGAACAGCTCGGCGCCGCAGCCGGCGCAGCGGTAGGTGCCCTTGCATTTGTTGTGCAGAAGCTCGCCACTGCCCGGCGGCTCGGTTCCGGCCTGGCGCAGGATCCGGTATTGCTCGGCGCTCAGTCGGTCGCGCCACTCGGCATCGGTCAGCTTGGTCATGCGAAGCCCTTTCAAACGTGAAAGCGTCGTTAACCCTGTTTTCATTCCTGCCCAATAGCCATGGTCCCATGATCGGGCCGAATTCCGCCCTGCGCCTTGGTGCGACGGTTGCCGCGACGCTTGCCGCCGCGTGCCTCGTCGCGCCCGCCGCGGACGCCCAGCAAGTGACATGCCGCCTGTGCACAGGCACGGCCGACGTCGAGGGCGCAAAACCCGCCGCGCCGATTCGCCTCGAGGTGCGCAGCCGACTCGATTTCGACAGTCTCGTCTTCGCCGGCCTAGGCGAAGGGATGATTCGCCTGTCGGCCGATGGCCAGGCCCAGACGGTCGGGCCGGTCAGCGCGACCGGCGCGCGGGTCATGCCGGGATCGGTCACGGTCCGCGGCGAGCCGGGCCGCGCGGTGCGGGTCGAGCTGCCGGCCACCGTTCACCTGTATGGCGACAAGGGCGGATCGCTGACGATCGATTCGCTGTCGACCGACCTGCCGACCCTACCGGTCATCGGCCAGGACGGGGAACTCAGCTTCCGATTCGGTGGCAATCTTAAGGTCAACGGCAGTCTCGACGGCGCGTTTCGCGGCGATGTCGACATCCTCGTCGAATATCTTTGACCCCGCCCCTCTCGGGAAACGGGAATCGTAAACGCCATTTTTACCACGAAGCTGAGCAAAGCCGTAAGCGGTGAGGGTTAATGACGGCGCTACGGAAGGCCGGCTCGGCCGGACCGTCACGTCGAACCAAGTGGGGAATTGAACACATGACCAAGACTTTCATCAAGGGTGCGCTGCTTGCTGCCGTCGCTTTCTCGGCGACCCCGGCCCTGGCCGCCAACCCCGAAACCTTCACCGCGAGCGCGGTGATCCAGAAGCCGATCGACATCACCAAGAAGTCGGATCTGAACTTCGGCACCGTCACCATGGGCGCCACGCTGGTCAGCGAAGACGTGGTGGTTGCGGCCTCGAGCGGCGCCACGGCAGCTTGCGGCAGCGCGCAGCTGGTCTGCTCGGGAACCTCGGGCCCGGCCGGCTTCGACGTGACGGGCGTTGGCTCGCAGACCGTTTCGCTCTCCTACGGCACGGCTCCGACGCAGCTGAAGACCGCCGCGAACGATACGGTGGCCTTCCAGCTCAACGGCCCGACCACGGTCGCCCTGACCAGCGGCGCTGGCAGCTTCAACGTCGGTGGCAAGATCACCGTCGTGGCTGCGACCAAGCCGGGCAGCTATTCGGCGAACCTCGACGTCACCGCGTCGTACCAGTAAGCCGTTCCCCTTCCGGGAAAGCCACGAGGGGCTGCCGGTTCGCCGGCGGCCCCTTTTTTTGGCGGTTTGCCGCTGCCACGTTGGTTAACCTGATCCTTACCTTGTGTCCGTAATGGTCGACCATTCGGTGTTCCCACCGCATGGAGAAAGTGTCGACCATGTCCCACCGCAAGATTGTCCTGGCAGTCCTTGCTGCCTTCGCCGGCACGGCTCCCGCCTCCGCCGCGACCGTTACCGCCGCGGCGAGTGTCAACGTCGTCAAGCCGGTCCTGCTGACCAAGCTCAACGACCTTAATTTCGGCACGGTGACGTTCGCCGGCGGATCGTCCGGTTCGGCCACGGTGGTGATCAGCCAGCTCGGCGCGGTCACCTGCCCGACCGGTGCGACCTGTACCGGCACGCCGATGGCCGCCGGGTTCAACATCCAGGGAACCAACAAGATGACCGCGCTGATCACGGTGCCGTCCACGACCCTGTCGAACGGCAGCGATTCGATGACCTTCACGCCCAACGCACCGTCGAGCATCTACCTGCCCAACTCGGGCGCGCCCGGAATCAACTTCAATGTCGGCGGATCGATCACGATCGGCGCCGCCAACGCCGGCGGCGCCTACACTGGCAGCATCGCCGTTACCGCCGAATACCAGTAAGTTTTCTCCCGGCGATCATCAGGGGCCGTCCTTCGGGGCGGCCCTTTTTGCATGCCGGGTGCGCTGAATGGAATTGGTTAGCCGAAAATCAACCATTTCGGACGAAAGCTGCTCCGGACTGAATATTCGTCAGGAGAATGTCATGCGCGTGTCCCGTCTCGGCTTTGTCACCGGCCTCGCCCTCGCGCTTGCGCCCGTCGTGCCGGCAAGTGCTGGCGTCGGCGACCTCTTAGTCGCGCCTACCCGCATCGTCCTCGACGGTCGCCGCGGGGCGGAGATCATCCTCAACAACATCGGGGACGACGTCGCCACCTATCGTGTCAGCCTCGAACTGAAGCGGATGAAGGCGGACGGCACGCTGGAGCCGGTGTCGCAAGCCAGCGACAAGGAGAAGGCGGCCGAGGCGATGATCCTCTACGCGCCGCGCAAGGTCACGCTGCCGCCCAACCAGCCGCAGTCGATCCGCGTCACCGCTCGCGCGCCGCAGGGCCTGCCCGACGGCGAATATCGCGTGCACATGCTGTTCCGCGCGATTCCGGATCCCAAGCCGGTGACCGAGGCGCCGACCAAGGACACGCTCTCCTTCCGCCTGATCCCGGTTTACGGTGTCACCATCCCGATCATCGTTCGCCTCGGCCAGCTCGAAGCGACCGCTGGCATCGCCGGCGTCACCAAGGTCAGCGACGACGGCAAGCCCGCGGTCAGGCTCGACCTCAGCCGCAGCGGTTCGCGCTCGGTCTATGGCGAAATCACCGTCACCCGGCCCGGCATCTCCGAACCGATCGCCGTCGCCAACGGCATCGCCGTCTATTCCGAGCTGGGCGGCCGGTCGGTCACGATCCCGATCGATCCCAAATACGCTGCCCAGGCCAACGGCCAGGTCAAGGTCAGCTACGTCGAAAAGACGCCGACCGGCCCGGTGACGCTGGCCGAAACCACGGCGGTCCTGCGCTAGGGGCGAAAGGCGGCCACGGGGGGACGATGACTGGCTTTCGCGCCTTGGCCAAACGGCTGGCGCTGGCGCTTTCGGCGCTGGCGGCGGGCGTGGCTGCCTATGCAGCGACGCCGGAAGGCGACGGGTGGGTTGCTGATCCTGATTCGCAATATCTGCTCGACCTCAACGTCCACCAGCTGCGCCTGGGCGAAAACCTGCGTGCCTACCCGACACCGGAAGGCACCTGCCTCAACATGGGCGATCTTCTCGGCCTGCTCGACACGCCGATCACCATCGACAATGCAACGGGTACCGCCAAGGGCTGGGCATTCCGCCAGGACCTGACGATCGAAATCGACCGCAACAAGCGCAAGGTGGTGAGGGCCGGCGCGCCCGAGACCCTGCACGAAGGCGATATCCGCGACACGCCCGAAGGCTGGTGCGTTGACAGCGCCGCGGCCGGCCGCTGGCTGGGCATCGACCTGGTCGTGACCGCCGGTGCCTCGTCGGTCCGCATCGAGAGCAAGACCAAGCTGCCGGTCGAAATGGCCCGTGAGCGGCTCAATCGCGCGCGATTCCTGAAAAAAGCTGCGCTGCCGCTCGAATCCGGCCCGGCGATCAAGATTCCCTACCGCATGTGGCGCGCTCCGGCGCTCGACTTCGTGGTCGACGCGGGTGTGACCTACAGCGCGACCGGTGGCACCCGCATCGACCGCCGCGTCGCGGTGACGGCCGCCGGCGAAATCGGCGGCTTGAGCTACAACAGCCAGATCATCGCCGGCCAGCGCAAGCTGGTCGATTCACTGCGCTTCCGGGCCTACCGTTCGGATCCCGAGGGCAATCTCCTCGGACCGCTGCACGCCACCCACTTCGCCTTCGGCGACGTCGGCGGGCTCAGTCACCCGCTGCTCGGCGGGGCGCAAGGGCGGGGCGTCGAGCTGACCAACCAGCCGCTGTTCAACCCGCACAGCTTTTCGAAGACCCGCTTCGAGGGCGCGCTGCAGCCGGGTTGGCAGGCCGAACTCTATCGCAACGGCCAATTGCTCGACTTCTCCACGGACGATGGAAGCGGGCTCTACAAGTTCGAGGACGTCGACCTGAGGGTCGGCGACAACCAGTTCGAAATCCTCCTCTACGGCCCGCAGGGGCAGAAGGATTCGCGGTTCGAAACCATCCGCGTCGGCGCCGACCAGTTGCCACCCGGCGAAACGCGATGGTGGTTCGGCGCGAACCAGCCCGGACGCGACATCCTCGGCGTCTCGCCTAAGCCGGTCGACCAGGACGTCGACGCGGTGTTCGACGGCAAGACGGTCACGCCCAAGGCGCAGGCCGCGTTCCAGGTCGAACATGGCATCGACAAGCGCACTTCCGTCGCCGCGCTCGCCGCGGCGATGCTCGTCGGGGACGAGCGGCTGACGTTTGTCGAAGGATCGGTCCGGCGCTCGATCGGTCCGGCCCTCCTCGAAGGCGGCGTCGCCTACCAGGCGGGCGGAGGGCTGGCCCTGCGCGGCCAGGCGTTGGCCCAGATCGGCAAGATCAATCTCTCGGCCGAAGCCGCCAAGCTCAACCATTTCTATTACGAGGGCCGGCTCGAGGAGAAGGCCAGCAACGTGCGCCTGACGGCCGATGCGCCGTTCTCCCTCGGCAAGGTGCCGATGGCCGCCCATGTCGAATATCGGATGGTCGACCGGACCGACGACAAGCGCGAGCGGGCCGAAGCGCGCCTGACCGGCGCTTTCGGGCGGGTGCAGGCCGGCGCCGCGCTCGGCTGGAATCGCGACACGTCGAAGACCGGCGTCACCGACAGCCGCTTCGACCTCAAGACCATGACTTCAGGCCGGATCGGTCAGGTTCGCATCCGCGGTGCGGCGCTGTGGGATATCGCCCCCGAGGCTGGCCTGCACTCGGCGGATGTGTCTGCCTACTGGTCCGCGGGCGAAAACGTCGACTGGGAATTCGGCGCCGGTTACGACCGCGTCGCCGGGCGGACGACCGCTCGCGTCTCCCATATCCGTCGCTTCGACAGTCTGGCGGTCGCTGCCACGCTCGAGGCGGCCAGCGACAAGTCGTTCGCGGCCGGGATCAACGTCAATTTCTCTCTCGACGCCAACAAGGCCGGATTCCACCCGGTCCGCAGTCCGCTGGCCCAGACCGGGCAGGTCCGCGCGACCGTATTCCGCGACGACAACAACAATGGCGTGCGCGATCCCGGCGAAAAGACCGAGGACGGCGTCCAGTTGACCGGCGGCGTCGGCGCAACCAGCGAACCGAGCGGGAAGAACGGGGTCGCCCGCCTGTCCGGGCTGACGCCTTACCAGGCGGTGTCGATCGGCATCGACGGGTCGACGCTGTCCGACCCCTCATTGGCGCCGCGCAAGGCCTCGCAGATCGTCATCCCGCGCCCGGGAGTCACCGCCGACCTCGCCATCGCGCTGGTCGGGGCAGGCGACGTCGAGGCGATCCTGGTCGGCAACGACGGCAACGGGATCGAAGGTGTCGACATCGAGGCGCTCGACGAGGATGGGAAGGTGGTCGGCACCGCGCGGACCGACTTCGATGGCTTCTTCCTGTTCGAACGGCTGGCCTACGGACACTACAGCTTCCGCATCGCCGCCGATTCGGCCAAGGCGCTCAACCTCTCGAGCGCGCTCGGCGCACGGGTCGAGCTCGACCCCGACCATTCGCTGGTCAGGCTCGGCCCGGTGCCGGTAACTCGGGCCTCGGTGTCGATCGCCGCGCGTTAACCAAAAGTCGTCTCGCACGACTTCCGCCCTCGCGGGCGCCATTCTTCCAGCCATTTCAGGGATTTGCCCGGCCCAGGCTGGCCGGACGATGGTGCGGTCGAGAAGACTCGAACTTCCACGTCCTTTCGGACACAACGACCTCAACGTTGCGCGTCTACCAGTTCCGCCACGACCGCATTTCGTGAATTTGCCGCGCCGGTCATGCCGCCGCGGCCCTGGTGTGGGCGCGCCTCTAGCAAAGGGTCTTGGGAGACGCAACGCCCCTTTGCGCGTCCCGGAACAGGACAGTGGTAAACGGCCTGTTTACCTTGTCCCTTTTCACGCGTTATCCGGGTGTCATGCTGATGCTGCTCGCCTTGTCGATGGCTGCCGCGCCCGCTTCCGCGAGCCCGGCCCAGCGCTTCGACACCGCGGCGATGGCCAGCTTCACCGCCAGCGTCACCATCCGCCGCGGCGCGGGCGTCGGCCACGACAAGCCGCCGCCGCCGACGGCGCACGAAGCGCGCATGACCACGGTCGAGGATACGGCCGGCCAGCCGCACCCCGCACTCGTCTACGATTTCGAGTAGGTCAGCCCGCCGCGCTGGCGAGCGTCACCGTCAATTCGTCGCCACCCGGCGGAATGTCGACTTCGGCGCTGTTGAACGTCGCGCTGCCGCCCGGCGGCAGGCTGCGCGCCGGCGGGGCGATGGTCCACTGGTAGACCACCTTCTTGCTGACCTTGTTGCGCAGTTCGGCGCGGATCTGCGGCACGGCTTGCTCTTCCGCGGTCGGATTGATCACCCGCCCGCTGATCGCGAGCAGTTCGTTGCCGCTGGCCAGTTGCTGGCGGTCGCTGGTGGTGACCATCAGCTCGAGCGGGGACTTGTCGCTGGTGGCGATCCCCAGCCGGCTCTTGAGCGACGGCGGCGCGAAGAACCAGGCGGCCGCGGCGGCGACGGCCAGCAACAGGGCGAGGATGATCAGCAGCCGGCCCTTGCCGCGCGGCGCGTCGTCCTCGTCGGGGATGTGGATCGCGAAATCCTCGTCCGGCGCGGTGCGGACGTCGTCGACCGGCCCGTCCGCGTCGATCGGCTCGATCACCGCGTCTTCGGGCGTCGTACGGCCGTACGCGCAGTCCTCGTCGGCGTTCGCCGATCCCTCGACCACCGGTTCCGGCGGGCCGCCGCCGATGTCCTCGTCGGCGATCGCCTGCGCAGGCTCCTCGCTATACCCTGCAGGTGTGTCCATGTCGGGCACCGGTTCGGCCGCGATCCCGGCCTCTTCCGACGCCATGACGTCACGGCTAAAGCCTTGATACGCCGCGCTTTCCTGTTCCGGAACGCTCGTGTTTACGGTTTCGTCGAGCGGCGGCGTGTCGGTGGCGAACGCGGGTGCCGCTGCCTCGGCAACGGGCGCCTCGGCGGCGTCCGACATCTGGTGCCAGCTTTCCTTGCAATGCGCACAGCGTACCTGACGGCCCTGGGGCGGGATGGCGCCGTCCTTGACGACATATTTGGTCTGGCACGAGGGACAGGTCAGGATCATGGTGTTTCGGGTTCCTCCCGCTCGGCGTTTCCTCTTGCCGGTAAACAGGAAGTGACGACTCTTGGCAAGGCGAACGCGGCCGTGCCACATGGGCGTTCGTCGCCGGGGGAGGTCCACGCTGTCCGTCATTGCCGAATTCGACCGCGTCGGCCTGCGCTACGGCACGGGGGCCGAAGTGCTGCGCGACCTCGATTTCCGGCTCGCCAAGGGTGGCTTCTACTTCCTGACCGGCCCGTCCGGCGCGGGAAAGACCAGCCTGCTCAAGCTGCTCTACCTCGCCCAGCGCCCGACCCGCGGCCGGCTCGCCCTGTTCGACCAGGAAGTCAGCGACGCCGACCGGAGCATCTTGCCGCCCATCCGCCGCCGTATCGGTGTCGTGTTCCAGGACTTCCGGCTGATCCGCCACCTCAGCGCGTTCGACAATGTCGCGCTACCGCTGCGCCTTTCCGGGCATAGCGAGGAAGAAGCCGAGGGGCCGGTGCGCGAAATGCTGGCGTGGGTCGGCCTCAGCGACCGGGCCAGCGCGCGGCCGCCGACCTTGTCGGGCGGCGAGCAGCAGCGCGTCGCCATCGCCCGCGCGGTGATCGCCCAGCCCGAATTGCTGGTAGCCGACGAGCCCACCGGCAATGTCGACGCAGCAATGGCCCAACGCATCCTCCACCTGCTGACCGCGCTCAACCGGCTGGGCACGACCGTGGTGGTGGCGACCCACGACCTTGGCTTGATTGCCGCAACCCCGGGGGCCCAGCTGATCCGGCTGGAAAACGGCAGCTTGGTCGATCCCACCGGCGCGCTCAAGAATCCGCCGTCGCGGGACGCATCATGATCGGCTTCCTCGCCGCCACCCCGCTCGAAAAGCGCCTCCTGCCCGGCGGCCGGCTGACAGGGCCGACCCCGTGGCTGATCGCCATAATGCTGTTCGTCATGACCATCGTCGGCGCGGCCGGCCTTGCGCTCGGCCACAGCGGCGATACGCTCGAACGGGGCGTGGCGCACCAGGCGACGGTCGAGATCGCCAGCGGCCGCGGCGCGCCCCAGGCCCTGGCCACGCTTCGCGCCGCGCCGGGCGTGACGTCGGCGGCGCAGGTACCGCCAGACCAGGTCCGGCAGCTGGCGGAGCGATGGCTCGGCAGCAGCGCGCTCGATCCGAGCAGCGGCATCCCGCTGCCGACACTCATCGATGTGGACCTCGGGTCCGGGGCCGATCCCGCGCCGATCGCCGCGAAACTGTCGGCGGCGGTGCCCGAGGCGCGGCTGGTGATGCATCGCCAGCGCGTCGGCCCGCTCATCGGGCTGATCGCCGCCCTCGGTTGGACGGCGCTCGGGCTCGTCGTGTTGATCGCGGCGGCGACGGCAGCGGCCGTGGTCCTGGCGACACGGGCCTCGTTCAGCGCCAACCGCGAGACCATC
This sequence comes from Pseudomonadota bacterium, assembly GCA_023391375.1. GTDB lineage: Bacteria > Pseudomonadota > Alphaproteobacteria > Sphingomonadales > Sphingomonadaceae > Sphingomicrobium. Next base: position 10,985 of record JAEWBB010000010.1, read on the forward strand.
CGGATCCTGCACGGCATCGGCGCGACCGACGAGCAGGTCACCAACCTGTTCCAGCGCCGGATCGCGATCGATAGCCTGGTCGGCGGCGCCGCGGGCACGCTGGCCGCGTTGCTCCTGTTGCTGGTTCTGTCCGCGGGCGGCCTTGGCGGGCTCGAGGAACTGGCGGGCGGGGCGCTTTTGTCGCTCGCCGACTTTGCCAAGCTGCTGGTCCTTCCGCTGATTGCCGCGACCCTGGCGACGGTGGTTGCGCGGCGCACCCTGGTCGGGGCATTGCGCGAGGAATTATGATTGCCCGCGCCGCCGCCTTCCTCCTGCTGATCTACGCGCTCGGCTTCGTCCTGTTCGCCGTCACGCTCGGCCGGCCGGCCGAGGCGGAGGTGACGGCCGACGCCATCGTCGTCCTCACCGGCGGCGGCCGTCGGATCGAACATGCGGTCGACCTGCTCGCCAAGGGCGAGGCCAAGCGGCTGCTGATTTCCGGCGCCGATCCGTCGGTGACCAAGGCCGACATGGCCGCGCGCCTGGGCGGCAAGCGGCGCCTGCTCAAATGCTGCATCGACTTGGGGTCCGAAAGCGTCGACACCCGCTCCAACGCGGAAGAAGCCAAGCGCTGGCTCGAGCGCCGCGATTACAAGTCGATCATCCTGGTGACGAGCGACTGGCACATGCGCCGCGCGCGCTACGAATTCCGCCGGACGCTCGGCAAGGGCTATACGATCAAGCCGGACGCGGTGAAGACCGAGCCGCCGCTAATCACCCTGTTCGCCGAATATAACAAATACCTCCTGCGGCGGCTCAGCGTGCGGCTGGACATCTGATGGACGCCCTCCGTTCGCTCGCCTTCGCGCTGCTGTTCTACCCTGGCACCTTGCTCTTCTGCCTTGGGGTTGTGGCGGTCACGCCGCTCGGCCCGAAGCCGGTCCAGGCCATCGTCCACGGCTGGGCGAAATACCATTTCTGGCTGGTGCAGCACGTCCTCGGGATCAAGGTCCGGTGGGAAGGCGAAATCCCGTCGGGGCCGGTGCTGATCGCGGTCAAGCACCAGTCGATGATGGAAGCGGTCGACACGCTAAGGTTCGGCGACCAGCCGGTGGTGGTGATGAAGCGCGAGCTCGCGGACATGCCGCTGTGGGGCAAGGTCGCGCGGACCTACGGCATTATCGGCGTCGACCGGGAGGCCGGTGCCTCGGCGCTGCGGGCGATGATGGGCGAGGCCAAGGCGGCGACGGCGACCGGCCGGCCGGTGATCATCTTTCCCGAGGGGACCCGGGTTCCCTATGGCACCGCGCCGGAACTGCGGCCCGGGTTCGCCGGCCTCTACCGCGCGCTGGGCCTGCCGGTCGTGCCGATCGCGCACGATATCGGCAAGCTGTGGGGAACCGGCTTCGTCCACCGCGCCGGCACCGCGACGTTCAAGGTCGGCGAGATCATCCCGGCAGGCCTCAAGCGGCCGGAGGTCGAAGCGCGGGTCCATGCCGCGATCAACGACCTCAATCCCGGCTCCTAGGTCCGCAGCGTCGCGCCGAGCTTTTCAGCGGCCGCGACCAGCCGCTTCGACAGTTCGGCGATCTCGGCCTCGGTCAGCGACTTGTCGGTCGGCTGGATCGTCGCCTCGACGGCGAGGCTTAGCCCCGCTTCGCCCTCGTAGCGGTCGAACACCCGCACGTCGGTGACCAGCGCCTTGTCCGCCCCCTTCATCGCCCGCACGAGCGCATCGGCCGACACGTCGGCAGGCACCAGGAAGGCGAAATCGCGGGTCAGCGGCTGCAGCGCGGGCGGCGTGTAGGCCACGCGGGCGCGCTCGGTCGAACGCGGCGCGGGGATCTCGTCGAGGAAAAGTTCGGCCGCGACCGTGCCCGCTGGCAGGTCGAGCGCCTTGGCAATTTTCGGATGGAGTTCACCGAAGGCAGCGAGGATCTTTTTCGGGCCCAAGCCAAGTTTCGCCGACCGCCCCGGGTGCCATGTGTCGCCTGCGCCCATGAAAAGCTGCAGGTTGGCCACCGGCGCACCGGCGGCGTCGAGCAGGGCGAGCGCCTCGGCCTTGGCGTCGAACGCGTCGAACCGGCTTGCCTTGCCGCTGGCCCAGCCACGTGCCTGCTTGTCGCCGGCCAGCACCACGCTCAGCGTCGGCTTTTCGCCGTCCGCGAGATAGCGACGGCCGAGCTCGAACAGGCGGACGCTCTTGGCGCCGCGATCGAGGTTGCGGCGGACGGCCGCGGCCAGTCCCGGCAGCAGCGAAGGCCGCATCGCCTTCATGTCTTCACTGATGGGATTGGCGACGATCGCCGACGCCCCGCCGAACAGCGCGGCCTTGTCCTCGCCGATGAAGCTCCACGTTACCGCCTCGTCCATCCCGCGTGCGGCAGCGGCGCGGCGCATCTTGCGCTCGACCAACTGCCCGCGGCTGGCGGTCGGCCTGGCGACGCCGTTAACGCGCGGCAGCGGGGTCGAAGGCAGTTGGTCGAGCCCGACCATCCGCAGCACTTCCTCGACCAAGTCCGCGGAGCCGTCGATGTCGCGGCGCCAGGTCGGGACGACCGCCTGGTCGCCGTCGATCGCGAAGCCGAGCCGCTCGAGGATGGCGCGCTGTTCGTCCACGGGCACGTCGAGCCCGCCAAGCCCGGCGACCCGTTCGGGCCGGAACGGCACGCGTTTTTGCTCGACCGGCGGCGACCCGGCGCGGGTCACGCGGCTCGCTTCGCCGCCGCAATGCTCGAGGATCAAGCCGGTCAGGATGGCGAGGCCATCGTCGAGGAACGCCGGGTCGACCCCGCGCTCGAATCGGGTGCGCGCGTCGCTCGCCAGCTGCAGCGCCTGTCCGGTGCGGGCGATCCGCTCGGGCGTGAAATAGGCGATTTCGAGCAGGATGTCGGTGGTGTCGTCGGCCACGCCCGAATGCTCGCCGCCCATGATTCCGCCGATATCGTGAACACCGGTGTCATCGGCGATCACCGTCATCTCCGAGGTGAGCGAATATTCCTTCTCGTTGAGCGCGACGACGGTTTCGCCGTCCTTCGCCCGCCGGGCCACGACGGGACCCGACAGCGTCTTCAAGTCATAGGCATGGCTCGGGCGGCCGAGGTCGAGCATGACATAGTTGGTGAGGTCGACCAGCGCCGAGATTGGCCGCTGTCCGGCGGCCTTGAGGCGCTGCTGGATCCAGTCGGGTGACGCGCCATTGGTCACACTGCGCACCGTCCGGCCGTAAAAGGCCGGACAGCCTTCGGGATCGTCGGTGCGGATCTCGACCGGATTGTAGAAGCTGCCTTCGATGGCTGGCACGTCGAGCGGCTTCAGCATCCCGACGCCCTTGGCGGCGAGGTCGCGGGCGATTCCGCGCACGCCCACGCAGTCCTGCCGGTTGGGCGTGATCGATACGTCGTAGACGGTGTCGTCGAGGCCCGCCCATTCGGCATAGCCCGCGCCGACCGGCGCATCGGCCGGCAGCTCGATGATGCCCTCATGGTCGGTGCCGAGGCCGAGTTCGCGGGTTGAGCACATCATGCCGCGGCTTTCGACCCCGCGGATCGTCGCCTCGCCCAGCGTGAAGTCGGCGCCCGGGACATAGGTCCCCGGCCCGCCGAACACGCCGACCAGCCCTTCGCGGGCGTTGGGCGCGCCGCAGACCACCTGCATCGGGCCGTCACCGGCATCGACGCTCAGTACCTGCAGCTTGTCCGCCTGCGGATGGCGCGCTGCGCTGATGACCTTGGCGATGCGGAACGGGCCGAGCAGTTCGGCTGGGTTCGACACCTCTTCGACCTCGAGGCCGATGGACGTCATCGCGTCGGCGATGGCGCTCGGGCTGGCGTCGGTATCGAGGTGGTCCTTGAGCCAGGACAAGGTGAACTTCATGCGCCCACTCCCGCGCTCAGTGTCGGCTGGTCGAGGAAGCCGAACCCGTAATGCTTCAGCCAGCGCAGATCGCCGTCGAAGAAGGCGCGCAAATCGTCCATCCCGTATTTCAGCATCGCCAGCCGGTCGACGCCGGTGCCGAAGGCAAAGCCCTGCCATTCGTCGGGGTCGAGGCCGCAGTTGGCGATCACCTTCGGATGCACCATGCCGCTGCCTAGCACCTCCATCCAGCCTTCCGACCCGCCGACCACGCGGCGGCCCTTTTCCATCGACCAGCCGACATCGACCTCGGCCGACGGCTCGGTGAACGGGAAATAGCTCGGGCGCAGGCGAAGCACGACGTCGTCGCGCTCGAAGAAGGCCTTGAGGAAGGTCTCCAGCGTCCATTTGAGGTGCGCCATGGTGATGCCCTTGTCGATCACCAGCCCCTCGACCTGGTGGAACATCGGCGTGTGGGTCGCATCGCTGTCGCTGCGGTAGACGCGGCCCGGCGCGATGATCCGGAACGGCGGCTTGCCGTTCATCATCGTGCGGATCTGGACCGGCGAGGTGTGGGTGCGCAGTACGCGCGGCGTGTCGCCTTCCTCGCCGGCAACGTAGAAGGTGTCCTGCATCGCCCGCGCCGGATGCGTTTCGGGAATGTTGAGCGCACCGAAATTGTGCCAGTCGTCCTCGACCTCCGGCCCTTCGGCGACGGCGAAACCGAGGTCGGCAAAAATCTCGGTCAGCTCGTCCATCACTTGGCTCACCGGGTGGACCGAACCGCGCGGCGATTCCGGCGCGGGGAGAGACAGGTCGAGCCGTTCGGTCGCGAGCCGGCGGTCGAGCTCCGCCGTCTCCAGCGCGTCCTTGCGGGCCGACAGGGCATTGGTCACGGACTCGCGCAGGGCGTGGATCGCGGGCGCTTCACGGGTTCGGGTGTCCGGGTCCATCGCGCCCAGGCTCTTAAGGAGCGCGGTCACGCTGCCAGACTTGCCGAGGGCCGCCACCCGCAATTGCTCGAGCGCACCGAGGTCGCTGGCACCGTTGATTTGGTTGAGAAGTTCATCGCCGTTCATGCGGCGGCCTTAGCCTTGCCGCGCCGCACAATAAAGTGCGGGCCTCATCCAGTCACGAACGGGTAGGGCGAGATCGTCTTGCGATCCTTGTCCACTGCCAGCATCCGGCCGGCCGGCGGGGTGGCGCGCTGGCCGCAGTCGAGGCGCGGGCAGATCGCGCAGGCCGGGCCGACTGGCGTCACCGGCGCACGCGCTAGGTCGTAACCGTCAGCGCAATGCAGCTTGTGCGCATGCTCGATCGGGCAGCCGAGGCCAATGGCGAGGAGACCTGCGCCCAGCTCGCTTTTGATCGGCCGCTCGATGGTCCGCGCGACGGTGAAGAAGCGCTGGCCGTCCGGTGTCTCGATCAATTGCGTCACGACCTGACCCGCCGCCTGGAATGCAGCGTGGAGGTTCCAGCGCGGGCAGGTGCCGCCGAACCGCGAGAAGGGGAATTGCTCGCCGGCGTAGCGTTTCGACACGTTCCCTGCCGGGTCGATCCGCAGCATGAAGAAAGGCACGCCGCGCTGGCCGGGCCGGTTCAGCGTCGTGAAACGATGGGAAATCTGCTCGACGTTGGCACCAAACTCGCCGGTCAGCCGGTCGATCGAATAGCGCTCCGCCTCGCACGCCTTCAGGAACTTGCCATAGGGCATCATGATCGCGCCGGCCGCATAGTTGGCGAGGTGCATGTGCAGCAGCTGGGCGATGCCCTCGTCCGGCGCCTTGGCCTCCCCAACCATGCCCTGCAGCAATGACGCGAACTCGAGGATCGCCAGCTGATAGGCCAGCGCGAAGGTGCGGTTCTCGCTCTTCAGCTGGCTCGACAGGCGGAACAGCCGCCGGTCGGCGTCATAGTCCTGGCTGAGGTTGCCCAGCTCCTCCTGCGGCACGACCTGCGCCTGCACGCCCCACGCGTCGCGCAAGCGCCGACGCATCGGTTCGGCGACCGACAGCGGATCGCGCAGCGCGCCGCCCAGTGTCTCGCACGCTTCTTCCAGCTTGGGATAATGGTTGCGATGCGCCTGGATGTAGTCGCGCACCCAATTCTCCGGCGTCACCACCGCCCGCGCATCGCCGCCCGCCGCAACCCCGCCCTCGCGCCCCGCTTCCTTCAGCGCGGCATAAATGCGGGCGATCGCGTCGGCGATCGATGGGGCGTTGTTGGCCAGCTCGGCCAGCTCGTAGCGCGGCACGCCGAGGTCCTGGAGGAGGACATCGGAGAAGATCTCCGCCAGCTCGTCCGGCCCGGTGCGGTGGCCGCCGTCGGCAGCGAAGGCGCGGATGTCGACCTCATAGCTTTCGGCCAACTTCAGCAGCAGTCCCGCGGTCACTGGCCGCTGGTTGCGCTCGAGGTGGTTGAGATAGCTCGGGCTGATGCCGAGGCTCGCCGCCATGTCGGTCTGCGACAATTCATGGTCGCGACGCAGGCGGCGGAGGCGATGGCCGAGGAAAAGCTTGCTGGACATGACGGCGACGGTGTCAACTTCGCCCCGACATCACAAGTCAAGTTGTGACAACAGCCCTCTTTTTGCCGGGACGGATCGGCGGTGCGGTGGTTTGCTGACTGTCCCGAACCGCAACCGATGTCGCCGGAGTCGCCCGATGTCAGCTTTTGACCAATTCGTCCCCGCCCCGCCGGGCCGTTTCGACGGCATCACCCGCCCGTATGGACCGGAAGACGTGGCGCGGCTGCGCGGCAGCTTCGTCCCCGACCACAGTCTCGCCCGCCGCGGCGCGCTCAAGCTGTGGGAGCGGCTGAAGCAGGATGACCCGGTCCGCGCGCTCGGCGCCGTCACCGGCAACCAGGCGATGCAAATGGTCCGCGCTGGGCTGGAAGCGATCTACCTCTCGGGCTGGCAGGCCGCTGCCGACGCCAACACCGCCGGCGCGATGTATCCTGACCAGTCGCTTTATCCGGCCAACACCGGGCCTGAGCTCGCGCGGCGCATCAACCGCACGCTCCAGCGCGCCGACCAGATCGAGCATGCCGAGGGCGGGGCCCGACGCGACTGGTTCGCGCCGATCGTCGCCGACGCGGAGGCCGGGTTCGGTGGACCGCTCAACTGCTTCGAAATCATGAAGGGCTATATCGAAGCGGGCGTCGCCGCGGTTCATTTCGAGGACCAGCTGGCGAGCGAGAAGAAGTGCGGCCACCTCGGCGGCAAGGTGCTGATCCCGACCCAGGCGGCGATCCGCAACCTCGACGCCGCGCGCCTCGCCGCCGACGTCATGGGCGTACCGACGCTCATCGTCGCCCGCACCGACGCGGAAAGCGCCAGGCTGATCACAAGCGACATCGACGAGCGCGACCGGATATTCCTGACCGGCGAGCGGACGCCGGAAGGCTTCTTCCGCCTGCAGGAGGGCACCGGCCTCGACCATTGCATCGCCCGCGGCCTTTCCTTCGCCGAGCACGCCGACCTTTTGTGGTGGGAGACCAGCCACCCGGACCTCGACGACGCGCGCACCTTCGCCGAAGCCGTACACGCGAAATATCCGGGCAAGCTCCTCGCCTACAACTGCTCACCCAGCTTCAACTGGAAGGCCAAGCTCGACGAGGCGACCATCGCCAGGTTCCAGCGCGAGCTGGGCGCGATGGGCTACAAGTTCCAGTTCGTGACGCTGGCCGGCTTCCACAGCCTCAACCATGGCATGTTCGAGCTCGCCTCGGGCTACCGCGACGAAGGCATGGCCGCCTACTCGCGCCTCCAGCAGGCCGAGTTCGCCAGCGAAGCCGCTGGCTACACCGCCACCCGCCACCAGCGCGAGGTCGGCACCGGCTATTTCGACGCCATCGCTACCGCAATCTCGGCCGGCCAGGCCTCGACGACCGCGCTCGCCGAGTCGACCGAAGCCGACCAGTTCGCCCACGCCTGAGGAGAAAAGCCATGACCCGTTTCTGGATTGTCGGCGGCGAATACCCCGACTGCGACTTCACCCGTGCCGCGCCGGGGACGACCAGCGTCCACGGCCCATACCTCGACGAACTCAAGGCCCGGATGGAATGGCAGCGGCTGACGTTCCGCGACCGCGCCCCGGCCACGCGCCGCTACGCCATCGCCGTCGAACAGCGCGCGTTCGGCGGATGAACCTGGTCGGTGTCCGGGCGCGCACGCTCGCCGCGCCTAGCGGAGTTGCGCGAGCGCACGAGGTGCTTCACGACGGGGCGCTCGACCTCATCGCCGAGCTTCACGAACGCTTCGACGCGCGCCGCCGCGCCTTGCTGTCGGAGCGCGAGGAACGGCAGGCGCGGTTCCAGACCGGCGAGCGGCCGGACTTTGGGGCCGACACGGCCCACATCCGCGACGGCGACTGGAGGATAGGGGCGATTCCCGCCGATCTCCTCGACCGCCGGGTCGAGATCACCGGGCCGACCAACGCCAAGATGGTCATCAACGCGCTCAACTCGGGCGCGAAAGTCTTCATGGCCGATTTCGAGGACGCCACCTCGCCCAAATGGGACGAACTCGTCCAGGGCCAGCTCAATCTCAAGGACCGATGGGCGGGCACACTCGCCTTCACCGACGCGGCGACCGGCAAGCTTTACGCCCTGGGAGCGAACCCCGCCGTCCTCATCGTTCGTCCGCGCGGCCTGCACCTGCCGGAACGCCACCTGATGGTCGACGGCGAAGCGGTCGCCGGCGCCTTCGCCGACGCGGCCCTCTACCTCGCCAATTGCGCGACGCGGGCGCTCGACGCCGGGAGCGGCCCCTATTTCTACCTGCCCAAGCTGGAGAGCATGGAGGAGGCCGCGCTGTGGGCCGACGTGCTGTCGCTGTGCGAACGCCGCCTCGGCCTCGATCGCGGCACGGTCAAGGTCACCGTCCTCATCGAGACGCTGCCGGCGGCGTTCGAGATGGACGAGATCCTCCATGCGCTCAAAGACCATGTCGTGGGCCTCAATTGCGGGCGCTGGGACTATATCTTCTCGGCGATCAAGCGCATCGGCCAGTCGCCCGGCTGGCTCACTCCCGATCGTGCCGTGATGACGATGGATAAGGCGTTCCTCGCCGCCTACTCGCTACGCCTCGTCGCCACCTGCCACCGCCGCGGCGCCTTCGCGATGGGCGGGATGAGCGCCTTCATCCCGGTCAAGGGCGACGAGGCGGCCAACGACGCGGCCTTCGCCAAGGTGCTCGCCGACAAGCGGCGCGAGGCCGCCAACGGCCACGACGGCACCTGGGTGGCGCACCCCGCGCTGGTGCCGGTCGCGATGCAGGCGTTCGAGGGTCTCGCGCCGAACCAGCTCGGCGTGATCCCGGACCGCCTGCCAACCCGCGAGGAGATGCTAGCGCTTCACGACGGTCCGCGCACCGAAGGCGGCGCGCGCGAGAACATCCGGGTCGCGATCCAGTATGTCGCGGCCTGGCTCGGCGGGCGGGGTGCGGTGCCGCTTTACAGTCTGATGGAAGACGCGGCGACGGCCGAGATCTGCCGCGCCCAGCTGTGGCAGTGGCTGAAATACGAGGCGCCGCTCGACGATGACCGGCGCTTCACCCGCGACCTGTTCGACCATTGGTTCCAGGAGGAAGTGCTGGCCCTCGAGGGCCTGCCGCACCTGCGCGCGGCGTCCGAACTCGTCTACCGCCTGGCCGCCAGCCCCCGCTTCGAGGAATTCCTGACCCTTCCGGCCTATCGCCAGCTGGACTAGGCTGGACGGGCAGAAGGAGTCGCATCCATGCCCGAGTCCTGGCCCGCCTTCGACGTCGCCCGCGATCACCCGACGCTGGAGATCCTCCACCTCGCCAGCCAGATGCTGGGCAAGTTGCGGGTCGCCCACTCCACTTGGGTCAACCACGGCTGGAACGTCACGCTCCACCCGGTGGCGGACGGGCTGGCGATCGAGCCGATCGATGCCAACGGCACCGCCTTCACCCTGACCCTCGACCTGTGCCGCCACGCCATCGTGCTGAGCGCCGGCGACGGGGAACGCGACGTGCTGCCGCTCGACCTCGGCAGCATCGCCGCCTTGCACGAGAATTTCGTCGCCATGCTCGACGCGCACGGCTTCCCGTCGACCTTCAACGGCACGCCAAACGAGATCGAAGGCGCGGTCCCGTTCGCCGAGGACACCAAGTCCCGCGACTACCGGCCCGACACGGCCGAGGCCTTGCACACCGCGCTGGAGCGGATCGTCCCGGTGTTCGACCGCTTCCGCGCCGGCTTCCTCGGCAAGTGCAGCCCGGTCCATTTCTTTTGGGGCAGCTTCGACTTGGCGGTCACCCGCTTCTCCGGCCGCCGCGCGCCGGAGCATCCGGGCGGCGTGCCGGGCCTGCCCGATCGCATCACCCGCGAGGCCTATAGCCATGAAGTTTCGAGCGCCGGCTTCTGGCCCGGCGGCGCGATGGCGGCCGAGCCGATCTTCTACAGCTACGCCTATCCGGCGCCCAACGGCTTCGCGAAGGCGCCGATGCCGGAAGGGGTGCGCTGGGACAATGCGCTTGGCGAATTCGTCCTGCCCTACGACGCGGTGCGTGCGGCGAGCGATCCCGCCGTCACGCTGACCGACTTCCTCGAAGCGACCTACGCCGCCGCCGCCGACCTGGCGCAGTGGGACCGCGACGCGCTCGAACGGCTGCCCGTCGCGCCATAGGAAAAGGGCGCCGCCATCGCTGGCAGCGCCCTTCCCTAGTTCGCTTGGACGAAAGGGGCCTTAGGCCGCCTTCTTGTCCAGCGCGCCCTTCGCCTGGGCGATGATGCCGCTGAAGGCGCCGCCTTCGTGCATCGCGATGTCGGCCAGAACCTTCCGGTCGAGGTCGATGTTCGCAAGCTTCAGGCCGTGCATGAACTGACCGTAGGTCAGGCCTTCGGCGCGGACCGCGGCGTTGATGCGCTGGATCCACAGGGCGCGGAAGCTCCGCTTCTTCACCTTGCGGTCGCGATAGGCGTACTGCCCGGCCTTTTCGACGGCCTGGCGGGCGATGCGGATGGTGTTCTTGCGACGGCCATAATAGCCCTTCGCATTATCCAGGATCCGCTTGTGCTTGGCGCGGGTGGTTACACCCCGTTTGACGCGTGCCATGTCTCATCCGCTCCTTAGTTGAGGCCGTAGGGCGCCCAAAGCTTCACGCGGGCCGTATCGGCCTCGGCGAGAACTTCGGTGCCACGGTTCTGGCGGATGTACTTGGCGTTGTGGCTGATCAGCCGGTGGCGCTTGCCGGCGACACCATGCTTGAGCTTGCCGGAAGCGGTCATCTTGAACCGCTTCTTGACGCCGCTCTTGGTCTTGAGCTTGGGCATTTTCGTCTCCTTGTAGCCCCGCTCGATTGCTCGGGGGGCGACGTTCTCGAACCGCCACGGCAGCCCTGACTGGCCGGGCGATTCGTCTTTTCCAAGATTGGGAAAGCGGGCGCGCCTATAACAGAGGGCACGCAGAAGGCAAGGTCAGTCGAAGAGCGAGCTGACGCTGCTTTCGTCCGCGATGCGGTGGATCGCCTCGCCGAACAGCGGGGCGATGGTCAGTCGGCGGATCTTGCCGCCTTCGCTCAGGCCTTCGCGGTAGATGCTGTCGGTCACCACCAGTTCGGTCAGCACCGACGAGGCGACCCGCGCCTCGGCCGCGCCCGACAGGACGCCGTGGCTGCAATAGGCCAGCACCTCGGTCGCGCCCTGTTCCTTCAACGCGGCGGCGGCATTGCACAGCGTGCCGGCCGAATCGACAATGTCGTCGACCAGGATGCAGCAGTGCCCCTCGACGTCGCCGATGATGTTCATCACCTCAGATTCGCCGGCCCTTTCGCGGCGCTTGTCGACGATCGCCAACGGCGCGTTGTCGAGCCGCTTTGCAAGGCTTCGCGCGCGGACCACGCCGCCGACGTCGGGCGACACGATCATCAGCTTCTTGCTGCCGTAGCGGGCCTGGATGTCGGCACCCATCACCGGCGCGGCCCACAAATTGTCGGTCGGGATGTCGAAGAAGCCCTGGATCTGCCCGGCGTGGAGATCCATCGTCAGCACGCGGTCGGCGCCGGCGGTGGTCACCATGTTGGCGACCAGCTTGGCCGAGATCGGGGTGCGCGGCCCGGGTTTGCGATCCTGCCGGGCATAGCCGAAATATGGGATGACGGCGGTGATCCGCTTGGCCGACGCTCGCTTCAGCGCATCGATGCAGATCAGCAGTTCCATGAGGTTGTCGTTGGTCGGGAAGCTGGTCGACTGGATCACGAACACGTCCTCGCCGCGGACGTTCTCGTGGACCTCGACGAACACTTCCTCGTCGGCGAAGCGGCGCACGCTGGCTTCGGTCAGCTCGGTCTCCAGGTAGGAGGCGATCGCCCGCGCCAGCGGGAGGTTGGAATTGCCGGCCAGCAGTTTCATGTGCGCGCTTCCCCTTCGCTTTTGTCGCCCTTAGCGAGCGGGGCGGCGCGGCGACAAGCTTGTTCGTGCCCCATAGCGCGCTAAATCGTGTCGCATGACCGACCGCCTGCGTATCGCCCTTTGCCAGATGAACCAGCGCGTCGGCGATCTCGACGGCAACGCCGCCGCGATCCTCGCCACGCGCGCCAATGCGGCCGCCGAAGGCGCGGACCTCGTCATGGTCCCGGAGATGCAACTCACCGGCTATCCGGTCGAGGACCTGGTGCTGAAGCCGGGGTTCCGGCGCCGCACGGCGGAAGTCGAGGCGACGCTGGTCGAGGCGACGGCGGACGGCGGCCCCGCGCTGCTGTTCGGCACGCTGTACGAGGCAGACGGCCAGACGTTCAACGCAATGGTGCTGGCCGATGATGGCAAGCTGGTCGCGCGGACGTTGAAACACGAGCTGCCCAACTACGGCACCTTCGACGAAAAGCGCGTGTTCGCTGCCGGCCCGCTGCCCACTCCGATCGAATGGCGTGGGGTAAAGCTGGGCGTCCCGATCTGCGAGGATATCTGGCTCGAGCCGGTGTGCGCCGCGCTGGCCAAGGCCGGGGCGGAGATGTTGCTGGTCCCCAACGGCAGTCCGTTCGAGCTCGACAAGGACGAGGTGCGCGGCCGGCTGGTCCGCGACCGGGTGACCGAGACCGGCCTGCCGCTCGCCTATCTCAATCGCGTCGGCGGACAGGATGAGCTGGCGTTCGACGGCTCCAGCTTCGTCGTCAACGACGACGGCGAGGTCGCGGTGCAACTGCCCGATTGGGAAGAGGCGCTGGCCGTGACCGACTGGACGCGCGGGCCCAACGGATGGCGCTGCACGCCGCAGCCGCTTAGCACGCTGTCGGCTTATCCCGAGGACATTTACCGGGCGATGGTCATGGGCCTCGGCGACTATGTCCGCGGCAACGGTTTCCCGGGCGTCATCCTCGGCCTCAGCGGCGGGATCGATAGCGCGCTCTCGGCGGCGGTCGCGGTCGATGCGCTGGGGCCGGACAAGGTCCATTGCGTGATGATGCCGTCGAAGTTCACCTCGCAGGACAGCCTCGACGATGCCGCCGAGTGCGCGCGGCTCTTGGGCGTGAAGCATGACACCATCCCGATCGTGCCCGCGGTCGAGGCATTAGCCGAAATGCTGCCAAGCGCGACCGGCCTCGCTGCCGAGAATATCCAGGCCCGCCTCCGCATGGTGACGCTGATGGCGCTGTCCAACTCGACCGGCGAGATGCTGCTGACCACCGGCAACAAGAGCGAGATGAGCGTCGGCTACGCCACCCTCTACGGCGACATGGCGGGCGGCTATTCGGTCTTGAAGGACGCCTACAAGATGACTGTCTTCGCTCTGTCGCGCTGGCGGAACGAGAACCGGCCGAAGGGTGCACTCGGCCCCGACGGCCCGGTGATGGGCCAGCGGGTGATCGAGAAGCCGCCGTCGGCCGAACTGCGGCCCGACCAGAAGGATGAGGACTCGCTCCCGCCTTACGCCCTGCTCGACCGCATCCTCGATGCCTTGAATGAGAAGGACCTGTCGGTGGCCGAAACCGCGCGGCTGACCGGCGCCGACACCAAAATGGTCGCCGACGTCGAGAAAATGCTCCTCCGGGCCGAGTACAAGCGCCGCCAGGCCCCGCCGGGCGTGAAGCTGTCGCCGCGCAACTTCGGCCGCGATCGGCGCTACCCGATCACCAATTTCTTCCGTACCGGGCGCTGATGACCACCGTCACCCGCTTCGCGCCGTCGCCTACCGGCCAGCTGCATGTCGGCAACATCCGCACGGCGCTGCACAACTACCTCCTCGCCAAGCGGGACGGCGGCCGCTTCCTGCTGCGAATCGATGACACCGACCGCGAGCGGAGCCGTGACGATTATGCGCAAGGCATTCGCGACGACCTCGACTGGCTGGGCCTCTCGAACGACGGCGAGGTCAAGCAGTCCGACCGCTTCGCCCTCTACGAGCGCGAGTTCGACAGGCTGCGCGCCGCCGGACGCGTCTACGCCTGTTACGAAACGCCGGAAGAGCTCGACCTCAGGCGCAAGGTGCTGATCGGGCGCGGCCTGCCCCCGGTGTACGAGCGCAAGCCGGAAGACGCGCCGGTGCCGGAAGGCGTCGCGCCGCACTGGCGCTTCAAGCTCGATCATTCGGGCCCGATCGAATGGACCGACCTCGTCCGTGGGTTGCAGCACTTCGATCCGAAATTGATCAGCGACCCGGTCGTGCGCCGCGCCGATGGCAGCTGGCTGTACCTCTTGCCGTCCGTGATCGACGACATCGACTTAGGGGTAACTGACGTCCTGCGCGGCGAGGATCATGTTTCGAACAGCGCGACGCAGGTCCAGATGTTCGAGGCGCTCGGCGCCGCCCCGCCCCGGTTCGCGCACGAGGCGTTGCTGGTCGCGGCGGAAGGCAAGCTGTCGAAGCGGCTCGGCTCGTCGGGTGTCGCGGCGCTGAAGGACGCGGGGATCGAGCCGATGGCGCTCAATTCGCTTCTCGCCCGCCTCGGCACTTCGCAACCGGTCGAGGCAAAGGCGACGCTGGCCGAACTGGCCATTGGCTTCGACCTGTCGACCTTTGGCCGCGCGCCGGCCCACTTCGACCTGGCCGAAGTCGAACAGGTCAACCGCAAGCTGCTCCACCACCTCGACTTCGCCGCCGTCGCCGGCCGCGTCCCCGCGGGCATCGGCCCCGACGAGTGGGAGATCCTGGCCGGCAACATCGACCATCTGGGTGAACTCTCCGATTGGCTGGCGGTGCTCGATGGCGACTTGCCCGCGCCGGCGATCGCCGACGACGACCGCGCTTTTTTCGTGCAGGCGGCGACCGTCGCCGGGGCGCTCGACTGGTCGGCCCATCCGTGGGGCGACCTCACCGCCGCGCTCAAGGCATCGACCGGCCGCACGGGCAAGGCGCTGTTCCTGCCGCTGCGCCTCGCCCTCACCGGTCGCCCCTCGGGCCCAGAGATGGCGTCGCTGGTCAAGCGCATCGGCCAGGCCCGCACCGTCGCCCGCCTCACCGCCGCCGGCCACGCCTGACGTGCCCGACCCGGCCCCACCAAGATAGCGCTTGCCAATCTAGCAATGTTATGTTGTAACATCGTAAGTCTTCGGAGAGGAGACTTCAGATGCTCGCATATGCCGCCGACCGCAGACCTGTCGCCAGGCCCCGCCCCAAGACGCTGGCCCTCATCCTTGCCGGTCATGCCGGCCTGCTGTTCGCCGTCATGACGGCGCGCGGGGACCTCGTTGTCCGGCCGCCGTTCGAGCCGACCGAAGTGACGCTGGTCGACCCGCTGGAGCCGCCGCCGCCCCCGCCGCCGCCAGCCGATCCCAAGCCGGTCCAGCCAACCGAAAGCCACGTCTTCGTCCCCGAGACCCCGATGCCGCTCCCGCTGCCCGATCCGGTCGGTCCGGTCGACCTCGGCCCGCCGCTCGCCACTCCGGGCACCGGCAACGGGACGGTGGCCGTTCCCGATCCGGCGCCGCTGCCGACGCCCGTCCCGACGCCGCGCCTGTCGGTCGCGGCGCGGTCACTGACCGCCCCGTCCGACCTCGTCCCGCCCTACCCGGACGACATGCGGCGGATCGGCAAGGAAGCGATCGTCCGCCTGTCGCTCAGCATCGACCAGCGTGGCCGGGTGACAGAGGTTCGTCCGCTGTCGAGCGCCGATCCCTCGTTCGTCGAGGCCGCCCGCAAGCATATCATGAAGCGCTGGAAATACCGCCCGGCGACCGAGGACGGCACGGCCGTCGCTTCGACCGTCAACGTCTCCATCCGCTTCCGCATGGACGGCTGATGGAGGGAGGACTGGCGGGAGGGCGCGCGCGGCCTTATGTTGGGGCCATGCCCGTGCTCCCGCCGCTCCATAGTCCCAAGACCGCGTTCAAGGACCTGTCGGCCTTCCTTCGCGGCCGCAGCCGGGAACAGGCGATCGGCGCCGCGCTGGCCGTGCTGGTGACGATCATCATCGTCATCGTCTTCCTGGTCGATTCCAAGATCAATACCGCCCCGCCGCCGCGCATCGTCTACGTCGAATCCTATGCCGCTGACCGGACCGACGCGGACATCAAGGCGGACCAGGCCAAGGACAGCGCCAAGCGCCACGCCTACCAGGAAGAAAAGAAGCGGCAGTTCCAGAAGCTCGAGAAAAAGCTCGGCATGTGAGCGACGACGCGGCGTTCATGGCCGAAGCGATCGCGCTGGGCATGGCCCAGCGCGGCCATACCGCACCCAATCCCAACGTCGGCTGTCTGATCGTGAAGGACGGGGAGGTGGTCGGCCGCGGCGCCACCGCCGATGGCGGACGGCCGCATGCAGAGGCCGCGGCGCTGGCCATGGCGGGCGGGCGTGCCGAGGGCGCGACGCTCTACACCAGCCTCGAACCCTGCGCCCATCAAAGCCCGCGCGGGCCGGCCTGCGCCGACCTCATCGCCGGCGCCCGGCTCGGGCGGGTCGTCGCGGCGATGGTCGATCCGGACCCCCGCACCGCCGGTCAGGGCATTGGCCGGCTCGAGGCCGCGGGAATCGCGGTCGACTGCGGACTGATCGAGGCCGACGCACGCGCCTCGATGGCCGGCTGGCTCACCCGCCTCGCGCTCGGACGGCCGCGCATCTCGCTGAAACTCGCACTGTCGATCGACGGCAAGATCGCCCTTCCCTCGGGCGAATCGAAATGGATCACCGGCGAAGACGCCCGCGCTCACGTCCATCTCGAGCGCGCGCACAGCGACATGATCCTGGTCGGTCGCGGCACCTTCCTCGCCGACCAGCCGCGGCTCGACGTCCGCCTGCCGGGCCTCGAGGAGCATAGCCCGCGCCGCGCGCTGCTGACCCGCGGCGAGGCGGTCGAGGGCTGGGAAATGCTGCAATCCCCGCAGGATGTGTACCGGCTTCATGACGTCAACGACCTGTTGGTCGAAGGCGGATCCGCCACCGCGACCGCCTTTCTTTCGGCCGACCTGGTCGACCGGATCCTGATCTACCGCGCCCCGATCATCGTCGGCGAGGGCAAGTCGAGCTTCGGTTACATTGGCCTCGAAGCCATCGCCGACGCCCATGGCCGCTGGCGCGCCGGCGATACCGCCGCGCTTGGCATCGACCGGCTCGAAGTCTACGAGCGCGTTCGCACCGAGGGCTGAAAGTTCGCGCATGTTCACCGGCATCATCACCGACATCGGCACCATCCGTACCGCCGACCCGCGCGGCGACCTGCGGCTGACGATCGGCTGCGACTATGACATGGCCACCGTCGACCTTGGCGCATCGATCGCCTGCTCGGGCTGCTGCCTGACCGTGGTCGACAAGGGCGACGACTGGTTCGCGGTCGACCTCAGCGCCGAGAGCGTCTCGCGCACCGCGCCCGGGATGTGGGAAGCGGGCCGCCGCCTCAACCTCGAGCGCGCGCTGCGGCTGGGCGACGAGCTCGGCGGCCACCTCGTCACCGGCCATGTCGACGGCATCGGCACCGTCGCCGCCGTGACGCCGGAAGGCGGTTCGCTGCGCATTTCCATCGACGCGCCTGCGTCACTCGGACGTTACCTCGCGCCCAAAGGGTCGATCTGCGTCGACGGCGTATCGCTGACGGTCAATGAGGTCGAGGACCGCGACGGTGGGACCCGGTTCGGGCTCAACCTCATTCCCCACAGTGCGGCGCACACCACGCTGGGCTCGCTGACCGCGGGAGAGGGCGTCAATCTCGAAATCGACGTCATCGCGCGCTATCTCGACCGGATGAATCACGCGCCGGTGTGACGCTTAAGGGTCGACCATCACATTGCGGTGTGATATTGGCGGCTCATGTCCTCTTCCCTGATCGAGCGGCTCGAAGCCGTCATCGCTACCGGCGAAGTTACCCGCGCCGGTCTCGCCCGCGCCGCCGGCCTCCATTCCAACAGCTTGCGCAAACTCGGCGACCCCGACTGGAATCCAACCGCCGAGACGCTGGTGAAGCTCGAAAAGCTGCTGACCCGCGGGGCGACCGACGTGCTGGTGGGGGCCGAGGCGATCATCAACGAGGCGCGCAACGGCCGCATGTTCATCCTCGTCGACGATGACGACCGCGAGAACGAGGGCGACCTCGTCATTCCCGCGCAGATGGCGACGCCCGACGCGATCAACTTCATGGCCCGGCACGGCCGCGGCCTGATCTGCCTCGCGCTGACCAAGGACCGGGTCGACACGCTCGGCCTCGAACCGATGGCGCGGGTCAACGGGACCAGCATGGAAACCGCCTTCACCGTGTCGATCGAGGCCCGCGAGGGCGTCACCACTGGCATTTCTGCCGCCGACCGTGCCCGCACCGTCGCGGTGGCGATTGACAGTGCCAACGGTCCCGATGCGATCGTCTCGCCCGGCCATGTCTTCCCGCTGGTCGCGCGCCCGGGCGGGGTGCTGGTCCGCGCCGGCCATACCGAGGCGGCGGTCGACGTCTCGCGCCTCGCCGGTTTGAACCCGTCGGGCGTCATCTGCGAAATCATGCGAGAAGACGGGACCATGGCCCGCCTCGACGACCTGATGGAGTTCGCGCAGGTCCACGGGCTGAAGATCGGCACCATCCGCGACCTCATCGCCTACCGGCTGAAGGTCGACCACATGGTCGAACGGGTTTCGGAAACCCGCTTCACCAGCGCTGCCGGCAAGCCGTGGCTGGCCCAGGTATTCCGCGACAAGGCCAGTGGCGAAGAGCAGCTGGCCCTCGTCCATGGGAACATCGATCCGGCGTCGCCGACGCTCGTCCGGATGCATTCGATCGACCTCTTCGCCGACTTGCTGGGCGAAGGCTGCCCGCGCTCGGGCCTGCTGCAGGGCGCGATGCGGATGATCGAGGCGGAAGGGTCAGGCGTGGTCGTCGCGCTCCACGCCGCCGCGCCGGGCTCCTTGAGCCGAGCGACCGACCTGCGCTCGGGCAAGACGCCTGAAGGCGGGGCCGCGCTTCGCGGCTATGGCATCGGTGCGCAGATCCTCGCCGCGCTCGGCATTCACGACATGATCCTGTTGTCGAACACCACCCACGCGCCGGTCGGCCTCAGCGCCTACGGCCTCGCCATCGTCGAGGAGCGCTGCATTTCCGGAACGGAGGCCTGACCATGGCGCACGTACTGATCGCCGAAGCCCGTTTCTACGCCCATCTGAACGACATGCTCCTCGCCGGTGCGCGTGCCGCGATCGAGAAGGCCGGCCATACGCACGAGACCGTGACCGTGCCGGGCGCGCTGGAGCTGCCGGGGGCGATCGCGCTGGCATCGGAATCGGGCAAGTACTACGCCTATGTCGCGCTCGGCGTCGTCATTCGCGGGGAGACCTACCATTTCGAAATCGTCGCCGGCGAAAGCGCGCGCGGCCTGATGGCGCTCAGCCTCGACGGCCTCGCGGTCGGCAACGGAATCCTGACGACCGAGGATGAAGCGCAGGCCATCCGCCGCGCCGACCCGGTCCAGCTCGACAAGGGCGGCGGCGCGGCCGAAGCGGCGCTGGCGATGCTGGCGCTGAAGTCCCGCTTCTAGCCGAGCGCGACCCACACCTCGTTGCGGCGCAGCGGCCCGGGGATCATCGGCGAATTGTAGAAGGCGTATTCCGGCTCGGCGGCCATCGTCTCGCCCTGCCGCGCCAGCCAGCCGCGCAGCCGATCCTCCTCGCGCGCCAGCCCTTCCTCGTCGGGCCGGCCTTTGAAGCTGACCACGCCGACCCGGCGATGGGGCAGGGTGACGAGGTCGACGCCTTCGGGCGGCCGGGGCAAGTCGTCTTCCGTCCGGCCGGCCGTCATGACGAAGCGCGTGCGCCACGCCCCTTCCAGCCCGTCGTCGAACAGGGGCGGGTCGCTGGCCATCGGGTCGCCCGAATCCTGCATCACCGGCACCGTCATCGGCAATTCCTCGCCGTCACGCGATTTGGCGAAAATGTAATCGGCCAGGCGGCGGAAGCCTTCGTTGAGGGCCACCTTGCGCGGGCCGTCGACCACCGTCTCGGCGACCACCATCTCGGGATAGTCGCGGATCTGGAAATCGCCTTCGGTCAGCAGCGCGCGGAAATCGGGCTCCTCGGTCTGCTTCTCGCGCCAGTAATAGATCGCCGCGCCCAGCAATGCCGCGCCGGCCAGCGCCGCGCCGGCACCCAGCGAACGGCTCATTGTCTTGTCCATGGTCCACTCCCTCGTACGCTGCGAGGGAAAGCGCGTCAGGCAGCGGGCTGTTCCGTCAGCGCGGGATAATCGACGTAACCCTCGGGGCCTTGGCTGTAGAAGGTCTTCGCATCCCACTCGTTCATCGGTGCGCCGGTCCGCAGCCGCTCGACCAGGTCGGGATTGGCGATGAACGGACGGCCGAAGCTGATCGCATCGGCCACGCCTTCGTCGAGCCGCTGCTGGCCAGTGGCGATGTCATAGTCCGAATTGAGGATGATCTTGCCCGAGAACACCTTGCGCATCGCCGGGCTGACCGGCGGCTCGTCGGTCGCGGCGAAGGTCGACTGCGGCCCCGGCTCGCGCATTTCGATCCACGGCAGGCCGAGGGATTCCATCGCTTGCGCTGCGGCGGTGAAAAGCGCCTGCCCGTCGCTGTCATGGACGCCGTTGACCGGGCCGTTGGGCGACAGGCGAATGCCGGTCCGCACCATGCCGGCCTCGCTGGCGATCGCCTCCACCACCTCGGTAAGGAAGCGGACGCGGTTGGGAATCGGCCCGCCATAACGGTCGTCGCGCACGTTGCTCGAATCGCGGAGGAACTGGTCAATCAGGTAGCCATTGGCGCCGTGGAGCTGCACGCCGTCGAAACCTGCGGCGATCGCGTTCCTGGCCGCGTTGGCATAGTCGCCGACGATCCGCGTGAGGTCGTCCGCGCCCGCCGCGCGGGGTTCGACGTATTCCTTGCGCCCTTCGTAGGTGTGGGCCTTGCCCGGCGCGGTCAGGGCCGAGGCGCTGACCGGCTGCCCGCCGCCAAGGTCGGGATGGACCACACGGCCCATGTGCCACAGCTGCGCGACGATCCGCCCGCCCGCCACGTGCACGGCCTCGACCACGGGCTTCCAGCCTTCCACCTGCGCCGCGGTCCAAAGGCCCGGCGCGTAGGGCCACCCAAGCCCTTCGCGGCTGATCCCGGTCGCCTCGCTGATGATCAGGCCGGCCGATGCGCGCTGCCGGTAATAGTCGGCCATCACCGCCGTCGGCACCGCTTCGCGGTCGGCGCGGGCGCGGGTCAGCGGCGCCATGAAGACGCG
Organism: Pseudomonadota bacterium; assembly: GCA_023391375.1. Lineage (GTDB taxonomy): Bacteria > Pseudomonadota > Alphaproteobacteria > Sphingomonadales > Sphingomonadaceae > Sphingomicrobium. Next base: position 32,435 of record JAEWBB010000010.1, read on the forward strand.
GTTGGGAGCGGATATCGCTCCCACCTCGACCGGGTCGAACAGGGTCGGCATAAGGCGGCTCCTTCATTGCAGCGCGAGCGGCTTCAGATAGTGGCGATTCGAAACCTTCCAAGGGGCCCGGGCCTGGCCTTCGCCGCACTGCTGGTCGGCAACCTGGCGCTGGCGATGGGGCCTTTCCTGGTCCGCAACAGCGGCGTCGGGCCGGTTGCCGCGGGTTTCTGGCGGCTCGCCATCGCGCTGCCGTTTCTGTTCGTTCTCGCCCACTTGTCGAAGCAGCCGGTGCGTCCCGCGAACCGTCGGCTCGGCTGGATCATCTTTGCCGGCGCGGTCTTCTTCGCCACCGATGTCGCGGCGTGGAACGCGGGGATCCTGCTGACCAAGCTCGGCAACGCCACGCTGTTCGGCAATATCGGCAGCTTCATCTTCGCCGCCTTCGGTTTGTGGCTGGCGCGCAAGGCGCCCTCGCCGCTCCAGTCGCTGGCGCTCATCGCGGCGGCGGTCGGCTGCGGCTTGCTGATGTACGGCAGCGCCGAACTCTCGCTCGACCATCTCCACGGCGACCTGCTGTCGGCCCTCGCCGGCGTGCTCTATGCCGGTTACCTCATCGCCATCGACCGCGCCCGCACGCAGGTGCCGCCGCTCGGCCTGCTCACCCTCTCGAGCTTTTTCGCTTCGCTGGTCATCCTGCCGATCGCGCTGGCGCTGGGCGACCGGATGGTGCCGGACGACTGGACGGGCGTCATCGCGCTTGCGCTGTGCAGCCAGGTCGTCGGCCAGGGATTGCTGGTCTACGCCATCGGCAATCTTTCGCCGCTTGTCGTGGGCCTCGCCTTGCTGACCCAGCCGGCGCTCTCCGCCCTGCTCGGCTGGGTCTATTACGGGGAGACGATGACCGCGCTCGACGGGCTCGGTGCGCTGCTGATCGCGGTGGCCCTGGTGCTGGTGCGCTTGCGCGATCCGGAGCGGACGAGCAGAGAGGCGGCATGACCGAGACCGACACCCCGCTCGCCCGAATCCGCCGCCAGGTCGCGCTCGCGGTGGCCGAGAATGCGGTGTTTGACGGCTGGACCGAGAAGGCGGTCGACAGCGCCGCCGCCCAGCTCGGCGTCGACCATGCACAGGCGCGGCTGGCCTTTCCGAAGGACGCGCCGCACATGATCGAGGCGTGGATCGACGGCGTCGACGCGGCGATGGAAGCGAAATTCACGCCCGAGGTGATCGCCGCGATGAAGGTCCGCGACCGGATCCGCGACATGATCTGGTTCCGGCTGGAAACGACCGGCCCGGCGCGCGAGGCCGTGCGCAGCGCTCTGTCGATCCTCGCCATGCCGCAAAACGTCGCGCTGGCGCTGAAGACCGGATGGCGCTCGGCGGACCGGATGTGGCGCCTCGCCGGCGACACGGCGACCGACTACAACCACTACACCAAGCGGCTGATCCTGTCGGGCGTCTACACCTCGACCCTCCTGGTGTGGATCGACGACCAGAGCGAGGGGTGGAGCGACACCCGCGCCTTCCTCGACCGGCGGCTGCAGAATGTGATGCATTTCGAAAAGTGGAAGGCCGGCTGGCACGACAATGCCATCCGTCGCCCGAGCCTCAGCCGTTTCCTGGGGCGGCTTCGCTACCCGCCGCGCTGATTCCCCTTCACAGCGAGCGTTGTTATTGATAATCGCTCGCAAATGGGTGCGACCCTCTCTCTCGACCAGCTGCGAATCGGCACCGTCGCGCGGATCAGCGCAATCGACTGGGCGCAGCTCGGCGACAGCGATTCCAAGCGCTTGAAGCAATTCGGGTTCGACGAGGGCGTGGCGGTCGAGCCGCTCCACAGCGGGCCGTTCGGCAAGGACCCGCTGGCGGTCCGGGTCGGCCGGATGACGGTGGCGATCCGCCGGATTCACGCCCGCGCGGTGCACGTGACGCTCGAGGCGGCATGAACCTCAATCCCCTGGTCGCGGTGGTCGGCAACCCGAACGCCGGCAAGTCCGCCCTGTTCAACGCGCTAACCGGTGCGCGGCAGAAGGTCGGCAACTACCCCGGCGTGACGGTCGAACGGCACACCGGCCGGATCACGCTCGACAGCGGCCAGCCGGTCGAGCTGGTCGACCTTCCCGGCGCCTACAGTCTCGATCCCACCAGCCTTGACGAGCAGGTGACGCGCGATGTGCTGCTGGGCAAGCAGGCCGGCGAGCGATTGCCCGACGCGCTGCTGGTGGTGGTCGACGCCTCGAACCTGGACAATCACCTGCGCTTCGTCCTCCAGCTGATCGACCTCGGCCTGCCAACGGTGGTCGCGCTCAACATGGTCGACCTGGCCAAGCGCGACGGGCTGGTGATCGACCCGAAGCGGCTAGAGGCCGACCTCGGCGTCCCGGTGATCGAGACGGTTGCGGTTAGGAAGCGCGGCCTCGCCGAAGTGCGCGCCGCCGTCGCGGAGCTGGTGTCGTCGCCGCGCAAGGTGCGGGCGGGCGAGGGGCCGGTCCACGACCCGCTGACGTTGCAACGCAGGGCGCGCGACATCGCGGTCCACGCCGTGCTGAGCGAAACGCCGGTGCGCAAGATCACCCACACGCTGGACGGCGTGCTGCTGCACCCGCTGTTCGGGCCGGTCATCCTCGCCGGAATCCTGTTCTTCATGTTCCAGGCGGTGTTCAGCTGGTCGGCGGCGCCGGCGGATGCGCTCGAGGCACTGGTGCTCAACCTCGGCGCGGCCATCGGTAACATCCTGCCCGATGGCATCCTGCGCTCGCTGATCGTCGACGGCGTCATCGCCGGGGTGGGCGCGGTGGTCGTGTTCCTGCCGCAGATCCTGATCCTGTTCGCGTTCATCCTGGTGCTGGAAAGCAGCGGCTACATGGTCCGCGCCGCCTTCCTGATGGACCGGCTGATGGCGCATGCGGGCCTGTCGGGCCGCGCTTTCATCCCCCTCCTGTCGAGCTTCGCCTGCGCCGTTCCCGGCATCATGGCGACCCGCACGATCGACAACGACAAGGACCGGCTGGCGACGATCCTGGTTGCGCCGCTGATGACCTGCTCAGCACGCCTGCCGGTCTATACGCTGATCATTTCCGCCTTCATTCCCGACCGCAGCGTCGGACCGGGCATCGGCCTCCAAGGGCTGGTGATGTTCGCGCTCTACCTGTCCGGTATCGTCGCCGCGCTGGTCGCCGCGCTGGTCCTTCGCAACACGGTGGTGAAGGGCGCGGCCGGCGTGTTCATGATGGAGCTGCCCAAATACCAGATGCCGCGCCTCGGCGACGTCGCCATCGGCCTGTGGCAGCGCGCGGTGATCTTCCTGAAGCGCGCCGGCACCATCATCCTGACCACCACCATCATCCTGTGGGCGCTGGCCAGCTTCCCGCAAGCGGGGCCGGGGCAGAAACAGTCGGATGTCTCGATTGCCGGCCATGTCGCCGACGGCATCCACGCAGTGGTCGCGCCGATCGGCTTCAACAAGGACATCAGCCTCGCGCTGCTGCCGGCTATGGCCGCGCGCGAGGTCGCGGTCAGCTCGATCGCCACCGTCTATTCGCTGGATTCGGAAGACGAGGGCCAGCTCCAGACACTGGAGCAGAAAATGGCCGGGAGGTGGAGCCTGGCGACCGCGCTCGCCTTCCTCGCCTGGTTCGTGTTCGCGCCGCAGTGCATCTCGACCATCGCCGTCACGCGCCGCGAAACGAACGGCTGGAAGTGGCCCGCTTTCATGGTCGGCTACCTGTTCTTGCTGGCCTATGCGGCGGCCGGTGCGACATATTGGACAGCTGTCGCATTCGGGCTTGGCTAGGGCCGAAACGCCGCCTAACGCTGCTCTTCGAGATTAGCGAAGGAGCATGAGATGGCGGGCGTCAACAAAGTCATTCTGGTCGGCAATTTGGGGGCCGATCCCGAGGCCCGCAGCCTCAACAACGGCGGCGAGGTGGTGAACATCCGCGTCGCCACGTCCGAGACGTGGAAGGACCGCGACGGCAACCGCCAGGAGCGGACCGAGTGGCACAATGTCGTCATCTTCAACGAAAACCTCGGCAAGGTCGCCAAGAGCTATTTGCGCAAGGGCAGCAAGGTCTACCTCGAAGGCCAGCTCCAGACCCGCAAGTGGCAGGACCAATCGGGCAACGATAAATATACCACCGAGGTCGTGCTGCAGCGCTTCCGCGGCGAACTCGTCCTGCTCGACAGCCGTGAGGGCGGCGCGGGCGGCGGTTTCGGCGGCGGCAGCTCGGGCGGCTATGGCGACGACTATGGTGGAGGCGCCGGCGGCTTCGGTGGCGGCGGCCAGCGCCAGCAATCGCGCCCGCAGCCGGCCGCGTTCGACACGGATTTGGACGACGACGTCCCGTTTTAAGGTTTAACGCTTAGGCGTCCTTCCCGCCGAGCTTGTCGCGCAGCGCGGCCAGGCCGGCGAACGGGCCGGCTTCCTCTTCGCTCAGCACGCCCGCTTCCTTGAGCGCCGCATCGGCCCCGGCGCTTCGCGGGTAGGGGTCGATGGACAGCGCCAGCGTGTCTTCCAGCGCCGCCTTGAGGTCGATTCCCTGCCCGTCGTGGAACAGCGTGTCGAGCTCGTCGGCGGCGAGTTCGATCTCCTCGTCGGGTGCGACGCCCGGATCGGGCCGGAAGGTCAGGTCGAACGGTTCGTCGATCGCCTGGAGGCAGGCTTCGCCGGTGGCGATGCAGGCTTGCGATAACTGGGCGCGCAGGCGGCCGCGGGCATGGACGACATCGCCGTCGCGGGCGATCGCGGCGTGCGCTTCCAGCCGGTCGAGCGACAGCAAACCGTAGCGCGCGGCCAGCTCGGCGCGTTCCGCCTCGTCGGCGGACAGTTCGAGCCGCTCGCCATCGCGCAACCGGTCGAAGGTCAGGCGATCGGGCAGGGTCATGCGATGCGCCCGCCGGCGATCGACGCATCGTCGAGCCCGCCGAGATGCTCGGCGAACGACTTCAACCGCTCGGCAGCGTAGGTGCGCGCCGCTTCGCTGGCCTCGTCGCCGAGGAGGACGGCTTCGGTCGACGCCGCGTTCCAGTCGGCCTCCCCGGCCAGCGCGGCACGGAACTTGTCGGTCCGGTTGGCCAGGGCGCCGACCAGCCGGCGCACTTCCTTGCCTAGCGTCGGATCGCCCAGCCCGGCTTGGCGCAGTTGCGGCTCGAGGTCGGCGACGAACGCTTCGGTCAGGGCGGCGCTGGCGCGCACGCCCTCTTCGCCGCCGTCTTCCAGCCGGAGCACGGCGAGCGCGGTCAGCGAGGCGAGGACGGCAAAGCGGCCGGTCATCGAATCGGTTGCCCCGCCCTCGACGTACCAGCCGGGGGACCGCGCCTCGGCGACGAGGGCGTCGTACAACCCTGCCACATCGTTCGCTTTCGGCCGGAACAGGGCCATGATCGAGCGCATCGGTTCATCTCCTGGTCGGGTTCGAGCGGCCATGACTTGCGCCGCGAAGCCCGCTCCGCATATTGAGCGGCAAAGCCGCCCATGCAAGTCGCGGGGCGGGAAACGGAGAAACCCGATCATGTCGAGCCGCGTGGCCCGCACCATCCTCGCCCTTGCCGTCGCCACCTCGTTGGCCGGCTGTGCGGGCATCCGCAACCACCGCGGCTTCGTAATCGATCCCCAGCTGGTCGAGGGTATCCAGGTCGGCATCGACAACAAGGCGTCGGTCGAAAAAACGCTCGGTCGCCCGACGTTCACCGGCCAGTTCGACCCCAACGACTGGTATTATGTGTCGGAAGACACGAAGCAGAACGCGCTCGGCTCGGCCAAGGTCGACAAGCTCGACCTTCTGCACGTCAAATTCGATGCCGCCGGCAACGTCGCCGCGGTCCAGTCGGCCGGCAAGGAGCAGATCGCCCGCGTCGACCCGAAGGGCGGCAAGACGCCGACGCTGGGAAGCGACAAGAGCTTCATCGAGGAATTGTTCGGCAACATCGGCACGATCGCCCAGCCGGGCCTGCCGGGTTCCGACACCGGCCAGTAAGTCTACCTGCCGCCGCCTGTGCCTTGCGGGTGCGGGCGGCAGCGCCTAACCCACGGTCATGACCGCGACCCCATCGGCGATGACCTACGCCGACTATCTCGACCTGTCCGCCATCCTTGGCGCGCAGCATCCGATCAGCGACCATCACGACGAGTTGCTGTTCATCATCATCCACCAGACGAAAGAGCTGTGGATGAAGCAGATGCTGCACGAGGTGGCGCTGGCCACGCGGCTGATCAAGGACAACCATTTCGCCGAGGCGCACAAGGCGCTGTCGCGGGTCAGCCGGATCCAGACCGTGATGACCATGTCATGGGACGTGCTGTCGACGCTGACGCCGTTCGACTACACGCAGTTCCGCCATGTGCTCGGCACTTCGTCGGGCTTCCAGTCGGCGCAGTTCCGCGAGCTGGAGTTCCGGCTCGGCATCAAGGACGAGCGCTATCTCAGGCTGAACGAGGGCGGCGAGGAAGGGCGCGCCCGGCTGGAGCGCGCGCTGGCCGACCCGAGCCTGTGGGACGAGGCGGTCGCCGCGCTGGGCCGCGCCGGCTTTGACGTGTCGAGCGAAATTGCGGTGAAGGACGGCTGGCTCGCCGTTTATCGCGATGCCGACCGCTGGTTCGATCTCTACGGCCTCGCCGAAAAACTGGTCGACCTCGACGATTCGCTGGTCGCCTGGCGGATGAAGCATGTCCTCACCGTCGAGCGGATCATCGGCATGAAGCGCGGCACCGGCGGATCCGAAGGCGTCGGTTATTTGAAGTCGACGCTGGAAAAGCGGGCGTTCCCGGCGCTCTGGTCGCTGCGCACCGAGATATGAGTTTCAAGCCGCTCTTCGCCCGCGCACTCGGCGCCGCGCCGGGGCGGCTGCACATGGCGGCGCACAGCCATCATTTGTGGCCCGACGCCAGCCGCGAGGGCCAGCTTGAATGCTGGGACGACGCTGCGGCGCTGGCCGACCGCAAGTGGGACAAGGTGATGGGCACGGTGTGGCCCGCCGCGCAGGCCGAGGTCGCTGCCGAGCTCGGCCACGGCGATCCGTCGACGATCGTCTTCGCGGCCAACACCCACGATTTCATCCTCCGGCTGGCGGCCGCCTGTCCGCGGCGGGCGGGCGGGCCGCTGCGAATCCTAAGCAGCGACGGCGAATTCCACAGCGCCCGGCGCCAGTTCGCGCGCTGGGTCGAAAGCGGCGACATCGTCCTCGACCTCGTGCCGGCCGAGCCGTTCGACGATTTCGGCGCGCGGTTCGTGCAGGCCGCTGCGCAGGGCGGGCACGACCTCATCATGGTCAGCCAGGTGCTGTTCGGCTCGGGACGCATATTCGATGCCGTCGATGCGCTGGCCGACCTCGCCGCCCCGGACGGGCCCTGGGTCGTGATCGACGGCTACCACGCCTTCATGGCGATCGAGAGACCCTTGTCGCCGCGTGCCGCGCGATCCGTGTTCTTCCTCGGCGGCGGGTACAAATACGCGATGTCGGGCGAAGGCATGGCCTTCATGCATTGTCCGCCCGGCTTCGGCCCGCGGCCCCCGCTGACCGGTTGGTACGCGGAGTTCGACGACCTCAGCCTGCCGCCCGGCATGATCGGGTACGCACCCGATGCGATGCGCTTCATGGGCGCGACGTTCGACCCTTCCGCGCTTTACCGGTTCCTCGCGGTGCGCTCGGCGCTTGCGGCGGAGGGGCTGACCACGGCGCGGATCTCCGCACATGTCGCCAGACTGCAGCAGCAGCTGGTGGATGCGATCGCGGGGTCTCCGCTGGCGGACGCGGAGTTGCTCAATCCGCTGGGTGGCGGTCCGCATGCGCGGTTTCTGGCGTTCCGCTCGACGCACGCCGCGTCATGGTGTGAAGCGCTGATGGCGAAGGACGTGGTGACCGATGTGCGCGGCGACGTGCTTCGCGTCGGACTCGCACTCTACCACGACGAGGCGGATGTCGCCGCCTTCGCGGCCCACGCGGCCGAGCTTTAGCCGAGGCCGTTGCGCAGCAGCCGGCTCGCCGCCTCCGCGACTTCGTTTTCGTCGGCGTTGTCCCACACCGAAAAGCGCAGGCCGAGGAAGACGTTCATCCCCATCAGCGCCCACGCCTGGACCTCGGCGTCGAGGTCGTCGGTTGCGGGGCGCAAGCCGCCTTCCGCCGCCCCGCGCGCAAGCCGTTCGCGGATGCGCAGCGCGGTCGTGCGATAATGGGTCTGGAACCCTTCCGGATCGGCGAATTCGGCCTCATCGATGATCCGGTAGACCTCCCGGTGTTCGCGGGCGAAGCGCAGGAATGAGGCGAGTGCGCGGCGTTCGCCGTCCAGCGGATCGGCGGCGTCGGCCAGCGCCGGCGCGACCGCGCGGCGGACCTGGTCGCTCATGTCGCGGACCAGCGCGGCGAACAGCGCCTCCTTGCTGTCAAAATAGGTATAGAAGGTGCCCAGCGCGACGCGGGCGCGGGTGGTGATCGAGACGATCGAGCTTTCCGCGAACCCCTTCTCGCCGAATTCACGGACCGCGGCATCGAGGATCTTGCGCAGCGTTTTCTCGCCGCGCGCGGTGCGCGGCGCCTTCCCTTCGCCGGTAAAAGCGGCGGCGCTTCCTGTCGCTTCCCCCTGCCCCATTGTGACCCTTTTACCACCCGTTCCGGCATAACCATATACCGATATTGAAACTTGGTTCAACTTTCATTACGAACGTCGGGGAGGGGGCTCGGAACGCTAGAATGCCGTCCCCGCAAAGGAGGGTTTTCATGTCGTTTCATTTCGCCGCTTCGCGTGCCCTGTTGCTGGCCAGCAGCGCTATCGCATTCGCCGTCCCCGCCCACGCGCAAGACGTGACCGACGCCACGCCGGAAACCACGGCGGCCGAAGCTCAGGCGACCTCGCCGAGCGCGCCGGACAGCGCCACCAGCGACATCATCGTCACCGCCCGCCGCTTCGGCGAATCGCTGCAAAAGGTCCCGGCGTCAATTTCGGCGTTCAACGAGAAGGCGCTCGACCGCATCCAGGCGACCGACCCGACCGGCCTGCAGGGCGCGGTGCCGAACCTCAACATCGTGCAGGGCCGCGGCTCGTCGAATGCCACCAACATCTACATCCGCGGCATCGGCCAGCCCGACGCGCTGCAGACCTTCGATCCGGCGGTCGGCGTCTATGTCGACGACGTCTACATGTCGCGCATCCGCGGCACCCAGCTCGACCTGCTCGACATCGAACGGATCGAAGTGCTGCGCGGGCCGCAGGGCACGCTGTACGGTAAGAACACTATCGGCGGCGCGCTGAAGGTCATCACCCATCGTCCGGGCAAGATCGCGCGAGGCAGCGCCGCGCTCACCGTCGGCACGCATGGCACGTTCGAAGCGAAGGCCAGCGGGTCTACCCCGATCACGGACACGCTCGGCATCGGCTTCGCGCTGATGCGCTCGACCCACGACGGTTATGTTAAGGACGAGGTGCTCGACCGCCGCTACTCGGACAAGGACACCGACGCCGCCCGCGTGACGCTGGCCTGGGACCCGGCCTCGACCATCCGCGTAGACCTCGCCGCCGATATCTCGGCCGACGCCGCGCGGATGAACGTCGGCCGTCCGGTCAACGACCTTTATAACGCCTTCTACGGCGCGCCGGCCTTCGCGGCCTTCTGGCGGACCTATGCGGTCGACAATCCCGTCAACGAGGGTCAGTCCTACGACTGGACCGGCAGGACGACGCCGGGCCTTCCCAACTCGACCAAGCTGCTCAACCGCGGTGGATCGGCGACCATCGCTGCCGACCTGACGCCGGCGCTGACGGTCAAGTCGATCACCGCGCTGCGCAAGCTCGACACCGACGACTTCATCGACATCGACGCCACCCAGTACGAACTGGGCGACGTGTTCGTCGGCGTCGACCAGAAGCAGCTCAGCCAGGAAGTGCAGCTGGTCTACGCCAGCGACCGTCTCAATGCGGTGGTCGGCGCCTTCTACATGAAGGAGGACGTCGACTCCCACCAGGAGGCTTACGCCGATGACTTCGTGAAGCCGGTCTACCGTTCGTTCCTGCGGACCATCGACGACGAGCTGACGACCAAGAGCCTCGCGGCCTTCGCCAATGCCAGCTACGAAATCGTCGACAATCTTCGCCTCTCGGCCGGCGTTCGCTGGACCCGCGAGACCAAGGACTACGACCGCACGACGAGCGTGTTCTACAACGACCTGTTCACCTCGAAGTACGACTTCCTGCCGCCGCGCGGCAAATGGAAGGATGTTTCGCCGATGGCCAGCATCGACTACCAGATTACCCCCTCTTGGATGGTCTACGGACGCGTCGCCAAGGGCTTCAAGTCGGGCGGCTTCAACGGCCGCGCCAATTCGGCCGCGGAATCGAGCGAATATGATCCGGAAAAGGCGCTGTCCTACGAGGCCGGCATCAAGGGTCGGCTCGCCAACACCGCCAACATCTCGCTGGCGGCCTTCACCACCGACTACAAGAACTTCCAGGCCCGCGTGTCGGGCACCGACGTCGACCCGGTGACCGGCATTCCTTCGGCCAAGCTGGCCGTCCTCAACGCCGGCAAGCTGCGGATCCGTGGCCTCGAGTTTGAGGGCAATTGGGCGCCGGTGACGGGCCTGCTGCTCGACACCCAGATCGGCCTGCTCGATTCGAAATATCTCGAGTTCGACGACGCCACCTTCACCACCACCGGCGGCAGCCGCGCCTTCCAGGATCCGGCTTTCTCGCCGAAATGGACGATGCGGTTCGGGGCGCAGTACGACTTCGACCTCGGCACCGGCGGTTCGATCACCTTGGGCGGGCAGGAGCGCTACAAGGGCCGTCACGCGCTGGCGATCGACAACACCTTCGCCAACTCGACGACCAAGATCGATGGCCTCTACCAGGACGGGTATTGGCTGACCGACGCCCGGATCGTCTGGGAATCGCCGTCGAAGCATTATTCGGTCGGCGTCTACGGCAACAACCTGACCAACAAGAAGTACAAGACCGACGGTCAGGAGTTCTCGTCGATCGGCGGCATCCGGACCGTCTATTACGGCGCGCCGCGGACCATCATGCTCCGCCTCGGCGCGAAGCTCTAGGCGGATGACCGGGACGCGCTTGCCAAGGCCGGCGCGCCCTGCCACCCCTGCGGCGATGGCTTCCTCCCGACCTGCGCCCGCGCGCAGCCCCGGCCTTGTGCTGGGGCTGTTGCTGTTCGCCTACATCCTCAACTTCCTCGACCGGCAGATCCTCGGCATCCTTGCCCAGCCGATCAAGGCCGACCTAGGCCTGACCGACGCCCAGTTCGGCGCGGTCGGCGGGCTGGCGTTCGCGCTGCTCTATTCGCTGCTCGGCGTGCCGCTCGCGCTCCTTGCGGACCGCACCAGCCGGAGCGGCGTCATCGCCGGCGCACTGGCCCTGTGGAGCGGGTTCACCGCACTGTGCGGTACGGCCGGCAGCTTCGGCCAACTGTTCCTCTATCGTCTCGGTGTCGGGATCGGCGAAGCCGGCGGCGTCGCGCCCTCCTACGCGCTGATTGCCGATACCTTCCCACCACAGAAGCGGTCGCGAGCGCTGGCGATCTACTCGCTTGGCGTGCCCATCGGCCTGGCCGCCGGGACACTGTTCGGCGCGTGGATCGCGGCGACCATCAGTTGGCGCGCGGCGTTCGCGACGATGGGCGTCATCGGCCTCGTCTACGCTCCCATCTTCAAATATCTGGTCCGCGATCCGGTGCGCGCGAAAGCGGCGCCGTCGATGCGTTCGCTCCTGTCCGTCCTGCCCAAGGTCGCGGCCAAGCCGACCTTCTGGCTACTCGCCTTCGCCGCGTCGTGCAGCAGCCTCGTCGGCTACGGCCTGGCGGTCTGGACACCGTCGATCCTGATGCGCAGTTACGGCCTCGACCTCATCCACACCGGCCAGTTCACCGCGTCGCTGTTGCTGCTCGGCGGCGTCACCGGCGTAGTGATGGGCGGCTGGGCGGCCGACCGGTTGGGGCAGGCCGACAAGCGCTGGTACGCATGGCTGCCGGCGCTGGCCTGGCTGTTCACCGCGCCCTTCTTCGCGCTTGCGTTCCGGACCCAGGACCTGACGGTGGTGTGGCTGCTGCTGGTGCTGCCCAACGCGCTCAACATCCTGTGGCTGGGGCCGATCACCAACGCCGTCCAGCACATCGTCCCGCCGGAAGAGCGGGCGACGGCCTCGGGCGCCTTCCTGTTAATCAACAACCTGATCGGACTGGGCGTTGGCCCGCTGCTGATCGGCGCGCTGTCCGACCATTACAAGGCGGCCTACGCCGACGACAGCCTGCGCCACGCGGCGATGTCGGTGCTTGCTTTCTACCTCGTTGCCGCGCTCCTCGCGTGGCTCGCTTCGCGCAACATTCGCAAGGATTGGGTCGAAGGCTAGTCCGCCGCCTTTCGCCCCCTCGGACTCGGAACGCATCGCCGCGATGAGCCGTTGGGCGCGCTGAAAGGAGTTTTCGATCATGTCGAAAATCATGCTTGCCGCCGGCGCAGCCGCGCTGGCGATCGCGGCGCCCGTCCTGGCGCAGAATCACGGTAACGGTGGGGGCCACGGTGGCGGTGGTCACGGCGGCGGGAAACCCGCCCAGCAGCACGGCAATGGCCAGTCCATGAAGGGGCAGGGCCATGGCGGCGGCAATCCCCATATGGAGGTTCGCGGCAACGGCAACGCCGGCAAGGTCCATGTCGAGGCGCGCGGCAATTCCGGCCACGGCAATGGCAAGCTCGCCGTGTCGAACGGACATGGTCCGGACAAGGTAGCCAAGGCCGACGTGCGCGACGTGCGCGTCGTCCAGGCCGATCGCGTCTTCCCGCGCCTTGCCGATCGCGGGCTGGTCAACGGGTGTCCGCCGGGCCTCGCGATGAAGGGTAACGGCTGCATGCCGCCGGGCCAGTACAAGAAGATCGGCGACAGCTGGGCCGATGCGGCGCGCGCGCAGGCGCTCGTCGGGCCGTACAGCCAATGGTATCGCGATAACGACCGCTACCTCTACCGGATGGTCGACGGCGTCGTGTACCAGGTCAACCGGTCGAACAACCTGATCGACGCGCTGATCCCGTACGGCATGCGCGACTACAGCTACTATCCGGTCGGCTATACCTACCCCGACCTCTACAACAGCTACAACGTGCCCTACGCCTACCGGAACTATTATCCGGACGGCGGCGACTACCTGTATCGCTACGGCGGCAACGCAATCTATTCGATCGACCCTCAGACGCAGGCGGTCAATTCGATCGTCTCGCTCCTGGCGGGCGACCTGTCGGTTGGCCAGCGCCTGCCGTCGGGCTACGACGTCTACAACGTGCCGCTGGCGTACCGTGACCAGTATTACGACACGCCGGACAACTGGTACCGTTACAACGACGGCTACATCTACCGGGTCGATCCGACGACCCAGCTGGTCACCGCGGTGATCAACGCCCTCGTCTAACCCTTCGAAAACATGGCCGCCGGTCGGTGCCGGCGGCCATCGTTCCCCATGGTGATGGAGACCGGACACATGAAGAAATTCCTCCTGCTCGCGGCGGCGACGACCCTCGCCCTTGGCGCGTGTGACAAGAACAAGAACGATGCGGCGGCGCCCACCCCGCAAGCCGAAAAGGCCGCCGGCGGCGACACGATCGCCAGCGGCATCGACGGCAATTCGAAATTCATGGCGGCGGCCAAGGCGGCCGGCCTCGACGCCACGCTGTCGGGCCCGGGTCCGTACACCGTGCTGGTGCCGAACGACGCCGCCTTCGACAAGCTGCCGGCCGGCGCGCTCGACACGCTGATGAAGCCGGAATCGCGCGCCGACCTGACGGCCGTGCTGACCTACCACATCCTGCCCGGCACGATCCTCGCCGAGGATATCTCGAAGGCGATCGAGCAGGGCAAGGGCTCGGCCAAGCTGCCGACGATGGGCGGCGGCGAAATCACCGCGACCAAGGAAGGCGACAAGATCGTCCTCGCCGACGCCGCGGGCGGCAAGGCGACCGTGACCGAGGCCGACCTCAAGAAGTCGAACGGCGTCATCCACAACATCGACGGCGTGCTGATGCCGACCAAATAAGGTCGTCCGCGCCGTATTTCGAAGGGGTGCCCCGCCCGGGGCGCCCTTTCATGTATCCGCCCTGCAATAGGGCCGCGAAATCGCCCGCTTTCCCACTGGCCAGCCGCCTTCGCCTCGCTATAACGGAGGGCGAACAGCTTGGCAGGGGCAAGAGACTACCATGAAAGCGACGATTGAGCGGGCGACCCTTCTGAAGAGCCTCGGGCACGTCCAGTCGGTGGTGGAGCGGCGCAACACCATTCCGATCCTCTCCAACGTCCTGATGGAAGCGCGCGAGGACGGTTCGATCCGCCTGATGGCAACCGACCTCGACCTGCAGGTCGACGAAAGCGTCCCTGCGCAGGTCTCCCAGGCCGGCGCGACGACGGTCAGCGCCCACACCTTCTTCGACATCGTCCGCAAGCTGCCCGAAGGCAGCCAGGTCGAGATTACCGCCGCCGACGGCAAGATGCAGGTCGTAGCAGGCCGGTCGCGCTTCAACCTCGCCACGCTGCCGCGCGACGACTTCCCGGTCATTGCCGAGGGCGAGCTGCCGAGCCGCTTCGAGCTTCCGGCGCAGGTCCTTCGCCAGATCATCGACAAGACCCGCTTCGCCATTTCGAGCGAGGAAACCCGCTATTACCTGATGGGTATCTTCCTCCATGTCGCCGACGACAAGCTGAAGGCCGCCGCGACCGACGGGCACCGCTTGGCGCGCGTCACGGTCGAAAAGCCGGAAGGCGCGGACGGCATGCCGGACGTCATCATCCCGAAGAAGTGCGTGCAGGAACTCAGGAAGCTGCTCGATGAGGTCGAGGGCACGGTCGAAGTGTCGCTGTCGTCGACCAAGGTCCGCTTCGGCCTCGGCAGCGCGATCCTCACCTCCAAGCTGATCGACGGCACCTTCCCCGACTACAACCGGGTCATCCCGACCGGCAACGACAAGCTTCTAAAGCTCGACCCGAAGAGCTTCATGGCCGGTGTCGACCGCGTCGCGACGATCGCCAGCGAAAAGACCCGCGCGGTCAAGATGGCGGTCGACCGCGACAAGGTGACGCTGAGCGTGACCAGCCCCGAAAACGGCGTCGCGACCGAGGAGCTGCCGGCGGACTATGGTGCCGACGGGCTCGAAATCGGCTTCAACGCCCGCTACCTCATGGACATCCTCCACGAGATCGAGGGCGACACGGTCGAGGTCCACCTGGCCGACGCCGCCGCCCCGACGCTGCTTCGCGAAAACGACAAGAGCCAGGCGCTCTACGTCCTGATGCCGATGCGCGTCTGAGCCGCCGAGCGGATCGTAAGCGGAGCATAGCGAGCGTCGATCCGTCGAGAGACGGCGAAGGTCGGCCAGCCTGCGCAGCAGGACTGACGGCGCGAATTCACTTCGCGCCCCGTGCGCCCTATTCCTGATCCATGATCCGCCGCCTGCGCCTCACCGACTTTCGCAACCACGCCGAGGCGTCGCTGGACGTCAGCGACGGTTTCGTCCTGCTGTCGGGACCGAACGGGGCCGGCAAGACCAACATCCTCGAAGCCGTTTCGCTGCTTGCGCCCGGGCGCGGCCTGCGCGGTGCGGCGCTGTCGGAAATGGCGCGCTCAGCCGGCGCGGGCGGATTCGGCGTGGCGGCGAATCTAACCGATGCGACCGACATCGCGACCGGCACGCTGGCCACAGCGCCGGAGCGGCGGCAGGTGCGAATCAACGGCGCGACGGGCGCCGTCAATGCCCTGGCCGAGCGGCTTTCCGTCTTGTGGCTGACCCCGGCGATGGACCGGCTGTTCAGCGAGAGTGCCGGCGCGCGGCGGCGATTCCTCGACCGGCTGGTCCTCGCGCTGGAGCCCGGCCATGCAACCCATGCCGCGCGCTACGAAGCGGCGATGCGGGCGCGCAACAAGCTGTTGGCCGAACCCGAGGGCGCCGACGCGTCATGGCTCGCCGCGCTGGAGGCGGGCATGGCCGAACATGGCGACGCTCTCGCTGCTGCGCGCCAGCGCACGGTGGAGGCGCTGGGCGACCAGCTGGCGCTCGCCGACACCCTCGATTTCCCTGCGGCGATCCTCTCGCTCGACAGATGGGGGGGCGAGGATCTGTCGGCCGCGCTCCGCCGCAACCGGGGGCGGGACGCGGCGGCGGGCCGGACGACCGAGGGCCCTCACCGACAGGACCTGGGCGTGGTGCACAAGGCCAAGGCACAGCCGGCAGCGCGCAGTTCGACAGGGGAGCAGAAGGCGCTCCTCATGGGCATCGTGCTCGCACACGCCGACCTCGTCTCCGAAAGGCGCGGGCAGCCGCCGGTCCTGTTGCTCGACGAGGTGGCCGCCCACCTCGATCCCCAACGCCGGGGCGCGCTATACCGACGGCTGGAAGGACGCGGCCAGGTCTGGATGACGGGGACCGAGGAAGGCCTGTTCGAGTCGGTCGTCGGCACCCGCTTCCACGTCGAGGCCGGCAGCGTGACCGGCGCCTGACTGGACTTTTCCGCCGAAATCCCTATATCGCCCTCACAACATCAGGCGCCGCCCAGCGGCGTGATCGGTCGATGACGACCGGCCCCGGCGCCTCTCGCTGACTCTTTCAGCTTCCCAAATCACGCGGGGTGCTTCTTTTGAACCCCGTTCGCCTGCGCGATCTTGCGCGGGCGTTCGCCTATCTATTGGAATTTCATCACATGACCCAGTTTTCCGACCTCGGCCTGTCGCCGGCGCTGCTCGCCGCGCTCGACGCCAAGGGCTATTCGACCCCGACCCCGATCCAGGCCAAGGCGATTCCGCCGGTCTTGGCCGGCCGCGACCTCGTCGGCATCGCCCAGACCGGCACCGGCAAGACCGCTGCCTTCGTCCTTCCCTGCCTCGACCGGCTGGTCGCCGCGTCGACGAGGAAGCCGGCCAACGGCACGGCGCGCATGCTCGTGCTGGCCCCGACCCGCGAGCTCGCGGCGCAGATCGCCGAGAGCGCGCGCACCTATGCCGCGGGCCAGCACATCCGCGTCGGCGTGGTGTTCGGCGGCGTGCCGGTGCCGCGTTCGATCCGCGAAGTCGGCCGCGGCCTCGACGTGCTCGTCGCCACGCCCGGCCGCCTGCTCGACCTCGTCGACCAGGGCGCGCTGAGCCTTCGCAACCTCGAGATCCTCGTACTCGACGAGGCGGACCAGATGCTCGACCTCGGCTTCATCCACGACCTGAAGCGGATCGTTCGCGTCATCCCGCAGAAGCGCCAGACCCTGTTCTTCTCGGCCACCATGCCGAAGAGCATCCGCGACCTCGCCGACCGCTACTGCCACGATGCCGCCGAGGTCGCTGTCACCCCGGTCGCGACGACGGCCGAGCGGATCGAGCAGGCGGTGACTTTCGTCAATCCGTCGGAAAAGCCGGCGCTGCTGATCCGCTTCTTCCAGGAAACGGTGATCGACCGCAGCCTCGTCTTCTCGCGCACCAAGCATGGCGCGGACAAGATCGTCCGTACGCTCGCCGGCGCGGGCATCGAGGCGAGCGCGATCCACGGCAACAAGAGCCAAGCGCAGCGCGAGCGCGCGCTCGGCCTGTTCCGTTCGGGCGAAGTGCCGATCCTGGTCGCGACCGACATTGCCGCGCGCGGCATCGACATCCCGGGCGTCAGCCATGTCGTGAACTACGACCTGCCGAACGTGCCCGAGCAATATGTCCACCGCATCGGCCGCACCGCGCGTGCCGGGCGTGACGGCATCGCCCTGGCCTTCTGCGCCGAGGACGAGCGCCCCTACCTCAAGGACATCGAGAAGCTAACCCGCCAGCGCATCCCGCAGCGTCCGCTGCCGGACGACTTTATGGCGACCGTCGCCGAAGTGAAGGCGATGAAGCTGCCCTCGCGCGGTAACGCGGGCGGGGAGCGCGCCAGCCGCGATCCGCGCTTCGAGCGCGGCGGCGCGGGCAAGTTCGCGCCGCTCGACATGAAGGCCGGCCGCCGTTCGCGCGGCAATCGCCGGGCCGCCGAGAATAACCGCAACGAGGGCGGCGCCACCGTGCGCGGCGCTGTGCCGAACCCGCTGCGCGGCGAACGTCCCCAGCGCCACCCGGCGCGTGCCGACGGGCATCCGGCTCACCGCTCGGAAGGTCCCCGTCAGGGCGGTCAGCGTCACGACGGGCAGCGCCAGGATGGCCAGCGCCGCGAGGGGCAGCGTCGTGACGGACCGCGCCAAGAAGGCTTCCGTTCAGACGGGCAGCGCCCCGGCGGCGGCCAGCGTCCGGGCGGCGGCTATCGCGGAAACCCGCGTCGCCGCGGCGGTGGCGGCGGAGGCCGTCCGCAGGCCTAGCCCCGCGTTAGTCGAAAAGCGCCTCTCGCGCGTGCGCCCACGCGTACGCGCGCGTTGCGCGGTGCACACCCCTCCTCTAGAGCAGACCCATGGCTAGCGATCCCAACAGCAATTCGTACGGCGCTGACAGCATCAAGGTCCTCAAGGGCCTCGACGCGGTGCGCAAGCGTCCCGGCATGTACATCGGCGATACAGACGACGGTTCGGGCCTCCACCACATGGTGTTCGAGGTCTCGGACAACGCGATCGACGAGGCGCTGGCCGGCCATTGCGACCGGGTGTTGATCACCCTCAACCCTGACGGCTCGGTGTCGGTGGAGGACAACGGCCGCGGCATCCCGACCGGCATCCACGCCGAGGAAGGCGTGTCGGCGGCCGAGGTCATCATGACCCAGCTCCACGCCGGCGGGAAGTTCGAGAACACCAGCGACGACAATGCTTACAAGGTGTCGGGCGGCCTCCACGGCGTCGGCGTCTCGGTCGTGAACGCGCTGAGCGAATTCCTCGACCTCACCATCTGGCGCGACGGCGAGGAGCATTACATGCGCTTCGCCCACGGCGATGCGGTCGCTCCGCTGAAGGTCGTCGGAAAGGCCGAAGGCAAGAAGGGGACGCGCGTCACCTTCCTGCCCAGCCCGGCCACCTTCAAGATCACCGAGTTCGACTTCGAGAAGCTCGAGCATCGCTACCGCGAGCTCGCCTTCCTGAACTCCGGCGTGCGCATCATCCTGGCCGATGAGCGTCATGACGAGCGGAAGGAAATCGACCTTTACTACGAGGGCGGCATCGCGGCCTTCGTGAAGTGGCTCGACCGCGCCAAGCAACCGCTGGTCCCCGATCCTATTTCGGTCAGCGGCCAGCGCGACGACATCGGCATCGACGTCGCGTTGGAGTGGAACGACAGCTATTACGAAAACGTCCTCTGCTTCACCAACAACATCCCGCAGCGGGATGGCGGCACCCACCTCGCGGCGTTCCGCGCGGCGCTGACGCGCACGCTGAACAATTACGCCGAGAAATCGGGTGTGCTGAAGAAAGAGAAGATCAACCTCACCGGCGAGGACATGCGCGAGGGCCTGACGGCCATCGTCTCGGTCAAGCTGCCGGACCCCAAGTTCAGCTCGCAGACCAAGGACAAGCTAGTCAGTTCGGAAGTGCGCCAGCCGCTCGAAAGCCTGATTGCCGACAAGCTGTCGGAATGGCTCGAAGAAAACCCGCAGCACGCGCGTACCATCGTCCAGAAGATCATCGACGCCGCTGCGGCGCGCGAAGCCGCCCGCAAGGCCCGCGAGGCAAGCCGCAAGTCGGTGATGGGCATCGCCTCGCTGCCGGGCAAGCTGGCCGACTGCCAGGAAAAGGACCCGGCGCTGTCGGAACTGTTCCTGGTCGAGGGTGACTCGGCCGGCGGCTCCGCCAAGCAGGGCCGCAACCGGCACAACCAGGCGATCCTGCCCTTGAAGGGCAAGATTCTGAACGTCGAGCGCGCGCGGTTCGACCGCATGCTCGGCTCGAAGGAAATCGGGACGATCATCCAGGCGCTCGGCACCTCGATCGGCCGCGAGGAATTCAACCTCGAAAAGCTGCGCTACCACAAGATCGTCATCATGACCGACGCCGACGTCGACGGCGCGCACATCCGCACGCTGCTGCTGACCTTCTTCTACCGGCAGATGCCGGAGCTGATCGAGGCAGGTCACCTCTTCATCGCCCAGCCGCCGCTCTACAAGGTCGCGCGCGGACGGTCGGAAGTCTACGTCAAGGACGACGCGGCGCTCGACGAATACCTCGTCAACGCCGGGCTCGAAGGGCTGGTGCTGAAGACCGGTAGCGGCGAAGAGCGCGCCGACAAGGACCTGCGCGTGCTGGTAGATCACGCCCGCCGAGTCCGCACGCTGATGCGCTATGCGCCGAAGAAGTACGACCCGGCGATGCTCGAAGCGCTGGCGCTCGGCGGCGCGCTGGACCACGACCTGCCCGAAGCGGGCCGCAAGGCCGCGATCGAGAAGATCGCCGGTTGGCTCGGCGCGGGCGACACCGAAGCGGTGTGGTCGGGCGAAGTGGCGGCCGAGGGCGGCTACCTGCTGAAGCGGCTGTGGCGCGGCGTCACCGACGTGACGATCGTCGAGCCCTCGTTCCTCCACTCAGCCGAAGCACGCAAGCTGCACACGCTCGCCGCCGAACAGGCGGAGACCTACGCCGCACCGGGCGCCCTGCGTTCGATCAAGGGCAAGGCCGAAGCCGATGGCGACGATGACGTCGACACCAAGAAGGTGACTCCGGTCACCCGGCCGTCCGAATTGCTCGAGGCGGTACTGGCGGCGGGCCGGAAGGGCCTCTCGATCCAGCGCTACAAGGGCCTTGGCGAAATGAACGCCGAGCAGTTGTGGGAAACCACGCTCGACCCGACCAATCGCTCCCTGCTGCAGGTCGAGGTTTCGCAGGCCGACGTCGCCGACGAAATCTTCACCCGCCTGATGGGTGACGTGGTCGAGCCGCGCCGCGAGTTCATCCAGGACAACGCCCTGTCGGTCGCAAACCTCGACGTTTGAGGAACCGGCGGCGATGGGGAGGGTTGGCGCAGACGTGACGTCGCCGACCCTTACCCTCGCCAGCTACAATATGCGCAAGGCCATCGGTCTCGACCGCAAGCGACGGCCGGACCGCATCCTGCACGTGCTGCAGGAGATGGACGCCGACGTCGTCGCGCTGCAGGAAGCGGACAAGCGCTTCGGCACGCGGGCCAGCGCGGTGCCCCACGAACTGATCGACGGACACGGCCTCTACAAGCCGGTAGAATTCGGCGTCTCCCATTCGCGCCTTGCCCATGCTTTCCCATTCGGTGAGCGGATCGAGAGCAAGCTGGGTCTCACCACCCGCAACCTCGGCTGGCACGGCAATGCGCTCTTGGTGAAGCGCGATATCGAGGTCACCGATGTCGAGGCATTGCACCTGCCCACCCTGGAGCCGCGCGGCGCGGTGATGGCCGAATTGCGAACCCCCGACGGCAAGGAATTGCGCGTCATCGGCATGCACCTCGACCTGTCGGGCCTGTGGCGCCGGCGGCAGGTGCGGGCGATCATCGACCACCTCAATCGCCGCCACCGCGACATGCCGACGGTGATGATGGGCGACACCAACGAATGGCGGCAGGCCAGCGCGTCGATGAAGGCGTTCGGCGACGGCTACCGCTCGGCGCCGACCGGGCCGAGCTTCCACAGCCGCCGGCCCGTGGCCACGCTCGACCGCATCCTCGTTTGCAATTCGCTTAAGATCGAAGCGGCGGGCGTGCACATGAGCGAGGAAGCGAAGAAAGCCAGCGATCACTTGCCCGTCTGGGCGCGAATCGCGCTCTAACGGCCGGCAATCTTCCGCTGCCGGCGGCGCTGGACCGACGAGCCGAACCCGATCGCTTCCCGATATTTGACCACCGTCCGGCGGGCGATGTCGTAGCCCTTGTCGCCCAACATGGCGGCGATGGCATCGTCGCTCAACACCTCGACTTCTTCGTCGATGATGCGCTTGATCTCGGCCTTTACGGCCACCGCCGAGGCGCCTTCACCGTCGTCCGACGCCACGCCCGATCCAAAGAAATATTTCAGCTCGAACAGACCGCGGTCGCAGGCGAGATATTTGTTGGTGGTGACGCGGCTGACGGTGCTTTCGTGCATCTCGATCGCCTCGGCCACCTTGGCGAGTGTCAGCGGCTTGAGTGCGGCCACGCCCGTCTCGAAGAAGCCCTGTTGCTGCCGGACGATCTCTTCGCCGACCTTGATCATCGTCTGCGCCCGCTGGTCGAGCGCCTTCACCAGCCAGTTGGCCGACTGGAGCTTCTCGCTCAGCCACGCGCGACCCGCCTTGTCGCTTGCCGCGCCGGCCTTCAGCTCGCTGTGATAGCGGCGGTTGACCAGCACGCGGGGCAGGGCGGCGGAGTTAAGTTCGACCCGCCAGCCCTCGCGCGTTTTCGCCACGAACAGGTCAGGGACTGCGGTCTCCGGTTCTTTCTCGGCGAAGCGGCAGCCGGGCTTAGGGTCGTAAGCCTTCAACTCGCGGACCATGTCGGCGAGGTCCTCCTCGTCAACGCCGCAGATGCGCAACAGATCCTTCATCCGCCCCTTGGCGAGGAGATCGAGGTTGGCGATCAGCCGCGCCATCGCCGGATCGTAGCGGTCGGCCGCCTTGGCCTGCAGCGCGATGCATTCCTCAAGGCTGCGCGCGCCGACACCCGGCGGGTCGAGCGCCTGCACCAATGCCAGCGCCGCTTCGGCCTCCTTCAGGCTCGCGTCGCTTTCCTCGGCGATTGTGGCCAGCGGCGTATCGAGGTAGCCGGTGTCCCCCAACTCATTGACGATCGCCTCGGCCAGCCTTCCCAGCGTCCCCCCGGTGCCGTGAAGCTGTTCGAGCAGATGTTCGCACAGCCCGCTTTCGCAAGCGGCCAGGCGGTCGAAGTCGAAGCCCTCGTCGCTGGCATTACCGACGACTTCGCTGGCCGAATCCCATTCGAGCGCCGCCTCGCGCCAGTCCATGTCGAGCGGGCTGTCGTCAGTGCCGCCGAGTTTGTCGATCAGGGCGTCGGCGCTGGCCGGATCGGCGGCCTCGTCACCGAACTCGCGGTCCTCGCGCCTGACGACATCGCCTTCGGCCGCCGATCCCGCCGCCTGCAACAACGGGTTGTCGGCCAGCGCTTCGGCGATTACCGATTCCAGTTCGAGATTGGACAGGGCGAGCAGCTTGATCGCCGCTTGCAACTGCTGGCTCATCACCAGCTGTTGGGAAACGCGGACGTCGAGGCGTGGGCCGAGCCCCATGGTGACGCCCCCGCGCGCTAGAGCGCGAAGCTCTCGCCGAGATACAGGCGGCGCACCTGCTCGTCGGCAACGAGGGCCTGCGGCGTGCCTTCGAACAGCACCTGGCCGTCGTAGATGATGCAGGCACGGTCGACGATGTCGAGCGTCTCGCGCACGTTATGGTCGGTGATCAGCACGCCGATGTCGCGCTTCTTCAAGTCCTTGATGAGGTCGCGGATGTCGCTGATCGAGAGGGGGTCGATACCTGCGAACGGCTCGTCGAGCAGCATGATCGATGGCGAGGCGGCCAATGCGCGGGCGATCTCGCAGCGCCGCCGCTCTCCGCCCGACAGCGCCATCGCCGGCGAATCGCGCAGGCGGTCGAGCCCAAATTCGTCGAGCAGCTGCTGCAGGCGCTCGGCGCGCGCCTGCTTGTCCGGCTCGGCGATCTCGAGGACGGCGATGATGTTCTGTTCGACCGTCAGGCCGCGGAAGATTGACGTTTCCTGCGGCAGGTAGCCGAGGCCGAGGATGGCGCGGCGGTACATCGGCAGGCCGGTGATGTCGCGCCCGTCGAGATAGATGCGGCCCGCATCGGGCTTCACCAGCCCCATCACCGAATAGAAGCTGGTCGTCTTGCCAGCGCCGTTAGGGCCGAGAAGGCCTACCACCTCGCCGCGACTGACGCTCATCGATACGTCGTGGAGCACGGCGCGCTTGTCGTAGCTCTTGGCGATCGAGCGCACCTCCAACCCGCGCACCGTGGCCGGAGCAGCGGTCGAGCGTTCAATCGTCGGCGCGTCGTTCATGCTATTTCTTCTGCGGCACCGTGAAGTGGCCGGTCACCCGCCCACCCGACTGGTTGACGCCCGGCGCGCCGCCATCGATCACCGCACGGCCGCTGTTGAGGTCGATCACCAGGCGCGAGCCCATGACGTTCGACCCGGCCCGCGCCAGTTGGACGTTGCCGATGAGCGTGATCAGTTTGCGGTCGGTGTCGTAGACGCCGAAATCGCCGCGTGCCTTTTCGCTCGGGCTGGTCACGGTCACCCCGCCCGCCGCATCGAGCCGATGGATCTGCAGCGACCCATCCGAGGAATAGGCGATCGTGAGCCGCGCCGCGTCGAGCGTCAGTTCGGCTTGGCGGACATGGACGTTGCCAACGAACATCGCCCGGTCGGCGCGGTCCTGCACTTCGATCCGGTCGGCGGCGACGTCGATCGGTGCGTTGCTATCATGTCCCTTGAGTGCGCTTACCGGCGCGTTCGACTGGGCGAGCGCGGCACCGCCAACGACGACGGCGGCAAGGGCGAGGGCGATGCGCTTCTTCATGACGCTCATCTGACCGCCCCTTGCACGATTTTCAACCTCGCTCCGCCGGTCAGGCTGACGGTGCGGGTGCCAAGGTCGGCGCGCAGTTGCCCGGCGCTGAACTGGCCGAGCCGCATGCCGCCTTCGACGGGCCCCGCGCTCGCCAATTGGCGGGTCTTGAGGTCCACGCTGACATCGCGGGTGTCGAGCCGGTAGCCGTCCGGCCCGGCGACCTTGATCGGACCGCTGACGAAAATGCGCTGCAGGTCGAGGTTGTACTGCCCTTGGTCTGCGTTGACGGCCAGCGGGCCGTTTTCGAGGTCGAGCCGCCCCGACATGCCGCGAATCGTGACGATCGGCTGGTCGCTGGTTTGCTGGATCGCGCGGTCGGCGACGATCAGGAACGGCTGGTTCTTGTTGTCCAAGCCGTTGTAGCGCGCTTGCTCGACGCGCATCCGTTCGGGCGCCTCGTCGACCTGGTTCTTGTCGAGGATGAAGCTGACGTCGCCCTTCCGGTCGAACGGGGCGATGGCGAGGATCAGCAGCAGCAGGACACCGATCGCGGGCAGGCCGAGCTTCATCAGCCGCACGACCTTGTCGTGGCGGCTGCCGGGCTCGGCCCAGCTCTGGCGGACTTCCCGCTCGCGGGTGGCGGCCTCGCTCATTAGCTGTGCGCGAAAATGTCCGTTTCCGGCCAGCCGGCGAGGTCGAGCATGGCGCGGGCAGGCAAGAAATCGAAGCAGGCCTGCGCGAGGTCGGCACGTTTTTCGCGGGCCAGGCGGCGGTCGAGCTCATCCCGCAATGCATGGAGGTAGCGCACGTCGCTGGCCGCATAATCGCGCTGGGCGTCGCTGATCTCCGGTGCGCCCCAGTCGCTGGTCTGCTGCTGCTTCGAAATATCGGTGCCGAGCAGTTCCTTGACCAGTTCCTTCAGGCCATGACGGTCGGTGTAGGTCCGCACCAGGCGTGAGGCGGTGCGGGTGCAATAGAGCGGGGTGGCCATGACGCCGAGGTAGGCGCGCATGATGGCGATATCGAAGCGGGCGAAGTGGAACAGCTTGAGACGGGTCGGATCGGCGATCACGTCCTTGAGGTTGGGCGCGGCATAATCGCTGCCGGGCGAGAAGCGGACGAGGTGCTCGTCACCCTTGCCGTCGCTCAGCTGGACCAGGCACAGCCGGTCCCGGCCCGGCAGCAGGCCCATTGCCTCGGTGTCGATGGCGATCGCCGCGCCGGGCGCGAAAATGTCGGCCGACGGCAGGTCTTCTTCGTGGAAATGGATCGCCATGCTTGTCTCGAACCTCGCCTTGTCCAGGTCGCCTGAACGCCGACTGAGCGCCCGACTTTCAGTCTCCTCTAGTCGTTGCACCGTCTCCCTTCCAGCCCCGCGAGAGAGTCCACTAGGAGCGGGCGCGCTTTTCCTGTAAGGGCTTAGCCGTGTGTGCTGGGACGAGCCGGCATCACACGACCGGTTGCGCCCCGGGCCCGGCGCGTTGGTGAATGAATTACGGGGCACGAAGAGAGTTTATACGGGCATGGGTTTCGATCGAGGGCGTAAGGGCGACCGTGGTGGTCGCGGTCGCGACAAGCGCGACGGTTTTGGTGGCGGCGAAGAGTTCGGCGGCGGCAGCAGCTACGG
>JAEWBB010000018.1 GCA_023391375.1 Pseudomonadota bacterium
CATCGCCGCCTCGCGGCTGCCGGCGCCCTTTCTCTTGCCCGCTGGGTTCGCCGTCAGGCGGCGAGCGGTTCCTGCGCCTTCTTGCGGGTCCAGCCGTAGAGGCTGGCGATCGACGCGGCGAACAGGATGATGCCGCAGGCCACCGCATAGGGGTTCTCGCCGAAGCGGGCGAGGACGTTGGCGCTGTCTTCGCTGCCCGCCTTCTCGGCGCCCGCGACCAGCGCCGCATAGGCGACGCCCATCAGGCTTTCGCCGACGATCAGGCCGGTGGCCATCAGCACGCCGAGCCGTTCGGCGAACGCCGGGTTGGCCTGGCGCGCGGCCCACTTGTTGTACGTCCAGCCGAGGAAGGCGCCGAGCGGGATGAGTAGGTCGACCTCCATGGGAAGATACATACCCATGCCGACGGCGAGCGGCGGCAGGCTGTATTTGCCGCCCGACGTACGCTTGAGGATTTCGTCGACGATCACGACCGCAACGCCGATCAGCGCACCCTTTTCGAGCAGGCCCCAGTCGAGGCTGCCGCCGAGCACGCCCTGCGTGATCGAGCTGATCAGCGCGGCCTGCGGGGCGTTGAGCGCGTTCTCGCCCGCCCCCGGCGCGCCGACGAAACCGAACGCGCCGTTGAGGAGGTTGAGGATCGGCGGGATGATCAGCGCGCCGAACACGACGCCAATGACCAGTGCCACCTGCTGCCGCCACGGGGTGGCGCCGACCAGCTGGCCGGTCTTCAGGTCCTGGAGATTGTCGTTGGCGATGGTCGCCACGCCGAAGATCACCGCGGTGACCAGCAGGGCGAAGGCGATCAGGCTCTTGGTCGCCGCCGGGCCGAGGCCGTTGGCGAACACCAGCAGGATCAGGGAGATGCCCACTGCGGTGAGGATGCCGACGCCGCTGACCGGGCTGTTCGAGGCGCCGATGAGGCCGGCCATGTAGCCGGTGATCGAGGCGATCAGCAGGCCGGCGAGGAAGATGTAGGCCAGCGACATGGCGACCAGCGGGCCGGCATGGGACACCAGTTCACCCTGCGCGGCGAAACCGTAGAGCAGCAGGCCGATCGGGATCAGCGAGAGCAGGATGGTGCCGCCGACGATGGTGATCGGCAGGTCGCGCTCGGTGAGGGCGAGCGTTTCGCCGCCGGCCCGAGCGCGGTTGGCGGCGAGCGCCTGGGTGATGCCGCGGATGATCGGGCCGATCACCTTGGCCAGCGTCCACAGCGCGGCGACCAGCATGGTGCCGGCGCCGACGAAGCGGACCTGGCTGCGGAACACGTCGCTGAGGATCGCTTCGAGATCCCCGCCCGCGGGGATTCCGGCCGCGGCGGTGAAGGATGGCACGAGCCACGTCCAGCTGATGATGATGCCGACCAGCATGGCGATGCCGACGGCCATGCCGACGAGGTGGCCGACGCCCATCAGCGCCATCGACAGGCTGGCGGTGATGCCGCTGGCGCCGGCGCCGACGCGGAACGTGTTGGAGACCACGTCGGTGACCAGCTTGGCCTTGGCGAGCAGGAAGAAGACGGCGGACGCCAGCGCGGCGTAGATGATGGCGACGAGGCCGCGGCGGTTCTCCTCCGCACCGCCAACGCCCGCACCGACCTTGAGCACTTCGGCCGCGGCGACGCCTTCCGGATAGGGAAGGTCGCTGCCGGTAACGAGCGCGCGACGCAGCGGGACGGAATACATCACGCCGAGGATACCGCCGAGGCCGATGACGAGCACGGAGAGCCAGTAGGGGAAGTCGGTCCAGTAGCCGATCATGATCAGGCCGGGCAGGACGAAGATGATCGCCGACAGCGTGCCCGCCGCACTGGCGATCGTCTGGACGATGTTGTTTTCCTGGATGGTCGCGTCGCGGAACGCCTTGAGGATGGCCATCGAGATGACCGCCGCCGGGATCGACGTGGCGAAGGTGATGCCGAGCTTGAGGCCCAGGTAGACATTCGCGGCGGTGAACAGCAGCGTCAGCACGCCGCCGAGCAGGATGCCGCGCAATGTCAGTTCGGTGGTGGTCGGAGCGGCGGGCGCACCTCCCTCAAAAGTCGTCGCCATAGGATGGTCGCCCTCTTTCAAAATTCTGTCGTGTGCGATGGCTGCCCCACACGGGCCGCAGGGTCAATCGTTACGGCGCGAATCCGCGTTCGAGGAAGCGGGCCGCAAAGGCGCAATGGAGCGCCACCCCGCGCGGCAGCACGGCGTCGTCGACAAGCATCCCGGGGTTGTGGAGCGGGGCGCGTTGCAGGGGGTCGCCGCCCGGGGGCGCGACGCCGAGAAAAGCCATCGCGCCGGGAATTTTCTGCAGCACATAGGCGAAGTCCTCGCCGCCCATGCTCGGCGCCGGCGCCTCGACGTAGGCGGGACCGGCGATGTCGCGGATCATCGCCACCACGCGCGGATCGTTGATCGTCGCCGGATAGCCTTCGTCGACGCGGACCTCTGCTTCGCAATCATGCGCCAGCGCGACATGGGTGCAGATCCGGCGGAAGGCCGCGAGGCCGCGCTCGCGCGCCGTGGGCGACAGGGTGCGGAGCGTGCCGAGCAGGTCGACCGAGTCCGGCAGGACGTTGTGGGCCGAGCCGGCGCGGATCGAGGTGATCGACAGCACCGCGGGGTCGGTCGTCACGGGGGTCCGCCGCGCCATCTCGCTCTGCAACGCAAGCACCAGTTCGGCCGCCACCGGGACCGGGTCCTTGGCATCGTGCGGCATCGCCGCATGGCCGCCCTGGCCGTGGATCGTCGCGCGCAGCGTGTCGGTGGACGCCAGCATCGGCCCCGGCCGGCAGGCGAGAACCCCGCCCGGAAGGTTGGGCCAGATGTGGATCGCAAATGCCGCCTCGGGCCGCGGGTCGTCGAGCAGCCCTTCCTTGATCATGTGCCGCGCGCCGTGCATCCCCTCCTCGCCCGGCTGGAACATGAAGAGGATGGTGCCGGCGATTTCGTCCCGCTTCGCCGCCAGCAGCCGCGCGGCGCCGGCCAGCATCGCCGAATGGGCGTCGTGCCCGCAGGCGTGCATGTGGCCCGGCTTGCGGCTGGCAAAGTCGAGGCCGGTCGTTTCGTCGATCGGCAGGGCGTCCATGTCGCCGCGCAGCAGGACCGCGCGGCCCGGTTTCGCGCCGTCGAGTCGGGCGACGAACCCGCTGGTGCTGGCCGAGCGCTGGATCGACAGGCCCAGGCCGTCGAGCGAGGCTAGCAACTTGTCACGGGTCGCGGGGCAGTCGAGGCCGAGTTCGGGGTCGGCGTGGATCGCGCGGCGAAGCGCGACGGTGCTCTGTGCATCGCCTTGAGCGGCGTCGAGCCAGGCATTGGTCTCGAAGGTCATGGCGCAAGATGCTAGGCCTGTCGGCGCGGCGGTCAACGCTGGCAGGCCGTGCGTAGTTACGTAACTTGACACGTTGTTGTTCGAAGCGTAGGAAATCGACATGGATTTTGTGGACTCGCTCGGGACGTCCTTCCTCGCGCATCGCCTGCGCCGGCTTTCGGATCACGTCGTCGACCAGGTCGCCGCGAACTTCTCGCGCGCCGGGCTGGCGGTGCCGGCGCGCAGCGTGAGCACCCTCCATTACCTGCGGGAAAACGGGCCGACCGGGCCGGTCGAGCTCGGCAAGGCGCTCAAATTCTCGCACCCGCTGATGGTGCGCTCGCTGCGCAATCTCGAAGGGCTCGGGCTGGTCGAGGCGGTGGCTGACGAGAGCGACCAGCGCCGCCGCCGGGTCCAGCTCACCGCCGTGGGCCAGCGCGAGGCGGAGAAAAGTTTCGCCATGATCCGCGCCTTCACCGACGAGATGGAGCGTAAGGCGGCGGAGGCCGGGGTGGATGTCACCGAGTTCGCCCGCCAGCTGGAAGTCATGACCAAACTGTTCACCGGCGGGAAGATCGGCGCCGGTGAAAGCGAGCGGGTCCGGTGAAGCGGCGGATCGCGCTCGGCGCTGCGATCGCCGTATCGCTCAGCCTGTCTCCGCTGGCGTGGAGCGCAGCATCGGCAGACGGAGCTTGGACGTCGTCGAGACTGCCAGCGCACAAGGCGCTGGCGCTGATCCACTTCGACGGGGAGGCCCACTGCCTGGCGGCGCAGGCGCGGGCCGGCGCCTTCCTGGAAATGACCCCGGCCGCGCCCTGAGGCGCGCCATGCCTCAGCCGATCTTGACCCCGTGCGGCACCGGCGAGCTGTGCCGGCGGACCGCCTGCCAGCGCCCGTCCTCGTTGACCCACACGTCGGTCAGCAGGACGCGCTCGTCGATCAGCTGGCCGAGGTAGCGGACCTTCCACTGCGCATCGACCGTGGCGACGATGGTGTGTTCGAGCGCGACGCAATCGGTGACCCGCACTTCGAGGCTGGCGACATCCATCCGTTTCAGCGCGTCGATCCACTGTTCGCGGTCGACCGCGACCGAGCCGGTCGAGCGAATTCCGACCAGCCGGAACTGCGGATGGATCAGCTCGCGAAGCCCTTCTTCGTCCTTGGCGTAGAGCACGTCGCGCCAGCGCCGCTCGAGGTCGCGGATCAGTTCGGGAAGCTGCTCAGCCACGCGTCAGGCCTCCGAAGATGCCGCGCAGGATCTGGGTGCCGAGCCGGCGGCCGACAGACGACGCGGCGGACCGAACGGCGGACTGGATGACCTTGTCGGTCATCGTCGGCTTGGCCGCCTCACGGGCGCGGCGGGCTTCCTCGCGCTCGGCCTCGCGCGCGCGCTGCGCGTCGAGCCGCTCGGCCTCGCGGCGGGCGCGGTCCTCTTCCTTCATCCGCGCGGCGTCGGCCCGGGCCTGTTCCTTTGCGGCGATGGCGTCGCGCTTGGCCTGTTCCGCCGCGGCCTTTTCAGCATCGCTCTGCGCCTTGGCGGCGGCGACCGAGGCGGCCGCTTCGTCATGCTTGGCCTTGAGGATTTCCTCGGCGCTGTCGCGGTCGAGCGCCTGGTCGTACTTGGCGCCGATCGCGTCGGTGGTCATCATCACCCCGCGCTCCTGCGGCGACAACGGGCCGACCCGCGAACGCGGCGGTCGCACCAGCGTGCGTTCGACCGGCGCCGGTGCGCCGTCCGGCTGGAGCATCGACACCAGCGCCTCGCCGACCTTGAGTTCGGTAATCGCGCTCGCGACATCGATCTTGGGGTTCGGGCGGAAGGTGTCGGCCGCGCTTTTCACCGCCGCCTCGTCGCGCGGGGTGAAGGCGCGCAGCGCGTGCTGGACGCGATTGCCGAGCTGCCCCGCCACCTTGTCCGGAATGTCGATCGGGTTCTGGGTGATGAAATAGACGCCGACCCCCTTGGAGCGGATCAGGCGGACCACCTGCTCGACCTTTTCGGTCAGCGCCGGCGGGGCGTCCTCGAACAGGAGGTGCGCCTCGTCGAAGAAGAAGCAGAACTTGGGCTTATCGGGGTCGCCCACCTCGGGGAGCGTCTCGAACAGTTCGGACAGCATCCAGAGGAGGAATGTCGAATAGAGCCGCGGGGACGCCATCAGCTTGTCGGCGGCCAGGATGTTGACGATGCCCTGCCCGCTGTCGTCGAGCTTGAAGAAATCTTCAAGCGCCAGCGCCGGCTCGCCGAAGAAATGCTCGCCGCCCTGGGCGCGCAGCTGGAGCAGCGAGCGCTGGATCGCGCCGACGCTCATCTTCGAGACGTTGCCATATTCGAGCGTCAGCTCGTCCGCGCGCTCCCCGACATTGACCAACATCGCCTGCAGGTCGTCGAGGTCGAGGAGCAGCAACCCCTCCTTGTCGGCGACGTGGAACGCGATGGTCAGCACGCCCTCCTGCACCTCGTTGAGGTTCATCAGCCGCGCCAGCAGGAGAGGTCCCATTTCGCTGACGGTGGAGCGGACCGGGTGCCCTTGTTCGCCGAACAGGTCCCAGAACTGGACCGGGAAGGCGGCATAGGACCAGTCGGTGTAACCGATCTCGGCCGCGCGAGCCGCGAACGGGGCCGCGGTCTTGTCGGTGGCGAGGCCCGCCATGGCGATGCCGGCAAGGTCGCCCTTCACGTCGGCGAGGAAGGTCGGGACGCCGGCGGCCGACAGGCCCTCGACGATTCCCTGCAACGTCACCGTCTTGCCGGTGCCGGTCGCCCCGGCGATCAGGCCGTGGCGGTTGGCCCGCTTCAGTTCGAGTTGCTGCGACTGGCCCTCGGCGTTGGCGCCGATGATGATCGCGTTCATGTCTGCCATGCCGCTGCTCCTCCTCTTCGGCCCAGCCTAGGCCGAGAGAGGAGGAGGGAGCAAGCCGCTTAGCGGTCGGCCAGCGAAATGCCGACGAACGCTTCCGGCGAACGGCCGGCGCGGACCAGCAGCAGCACGCCGCTCCGGCCCGAACGGCGCACCGCCTCGACCGCGGCATTGACGTCCTGCGGCGAGGTGACGGCCTTGCGGTCGACCGAGACGATCACGTAGCCGCGGCGCAGGCCCTTGGCGTAGGCGTCGCTGTTCGGATCGACCGAGGTGATGACGACGCCGCGAACGTCGGTCGGCAAGTTGAGCGCCCGGATGATCTGCGGGTTCAAGGCCTGCATCGACAGGCCAAGCGCGCTGCCCGGCGCGACCGGCTGTTCGTCGGCCATGTCGGTCGTGTCGTTGTCGTTGACGCCGGACTGCTGGGCAACGACGTCGTCGCTCGGCCGCTGGGCGACCGTGGCGCGGATCGTCTGGCGCTTGCCGTCGCGAATGATTTCCAGCGGCACGGTCGAGCCGACCGAGGTGTTGGCAATCAGGTAGCTGACGGTTTCGTCGGGGTTCACCGGCCGGCCGTTGACCGAGACGATGACGTCGCCCTGGCGAAGGCCGGCGCGTGCCGCGGCCTGGCCGGGAACGACCGAGCGGACGAGCTCGCCGCGATCCTTGGGCAGGCCAAGCGCCGAGGCGATATTCTCGTCGAGCGGCTGGAGGCCGACGCCGAGGTAGCCACGCTGCGGCTGCTGGCCCCGGCGAAGGCTGTCGATCACCGGCTTGGCCGCTTCCGCCGGGATGGCAAGGCCGATGCCGACGCTGGCACCGGTCGGCGAAATCAGCGCCGAGTTGATGCCGATGACGTTGCCGGCCATGTCGAACATCGGGCCGCCGGAGTTGCCCATGTTGATGCTGGCGTCGGTCTGGATGTAGCGGTCGTAGGCGCCGGCGCCGGTGATCCCGCGATGCAGCGCCGAGATGATGCCGGCGGTGACGGTGCCGCCCAGGCCATAGGGGTTGCCGACCGCCAGCACCCAGTCGCCGACCCGGACGCGCGTGCTGTCGCCCCAGTTGACGTAGGGCAGGTTCGACCCGTCGATCTTGAGAAGCGCGAGGTCGGACGCCGGGTCGCGGCCGACGATGCGGGCCGGATATTCCTTGCGATCGCCGAAGATCACCGTGACCTGGTCGACGGTGCCCTTGCCGCCTTCGCCCTCGATCAGGTGGTTGTTGGTGACGATGTAGCCATCGGGCGAGATGACGAAGCCCGAGCCGAGCGAGCCGGCCTCGCGGGTCCGCGGTGCGCCGCCGCCGCCGCTGTCGCCCTGGTCCGACTGGCCCGGCGCGCCAAAGCGGCGGAAGAATTCCTCGAACGGATCTGTCTGCCGCTGCACGGCGACGCGCTGCTTGGTCGAGATGTTGACCACCGCCGGCTGGAGCCGCGCGGCAAGGTCGGCGAAGCTGGACGGCGCACCGGCCCGCGGCGCGATCTGCGACGGCGCGTTTTGCGCGACCTGCGCCCCGGCCTCACCGGTCGCGACCGAAAAGGCGGTGCCTCCAAGCAGGAGGGCGGCGGCAACTCCATAGGCGTAGCGCACGGCTGGATACTCCCTCATCGATCCCATCTTCATCCTCTCAATCGGTCGTGTCTCACGCCCCCGGAGCTTTCAAGCGCCGCAGGCTAGGTTCACGCCCTGAACGCGAATTGAACGCCTAAGGCTGCTAGCGTCCAGAAAATTCCTTCAGATAGTCGTTCGACGGCGACAGGATGACGTTCGTCGAACCGGGCGGCGTGCGTCCGTCGCCCAGGAAGGTGATCTGGTATGACTGCATCGCGCGGTAGAAGTCGTAGAACTCCGGATCCTTGCCGAAGCTGCCCGCGTAGATGCGCGACGCTTCCGCATCGGCGTCGGCGCGGATGATCGCCGCCTGCTTGTCGCCCTGTGCGCGGATCGACCGGGCCTCCTGCTGGCGGGCAGTGCGCATCTGGTCGAACGCGGCCTGGAGGGGCGCGCCGTCGGGCAGGTCGGCCGCCTTGATGCGGACGTCGACGATCTGCACGCCATACTGCCGCGCCACGCGGTCGAGGCCGTCGCGGATATTCTCCATCACGCCTTCGCGCTCGGGGCTGAGCAGCGAGGCGAACGGTCGGCGGCCGAGCTCGTTGCGCAGCTGCGAGCCGAGGATCGGCGCCAGCGCTTCGGCCAGCTGGTCCTCGCTGCGGGCGACGATCAGCATCCGCTCGGGATTGACGATGCGGTAGTTGGCGAAGGCGTCGACCTCGAGCCGGCGCTGGTCGGTCGAGAGCACCTGCTGCTTGGGCATGTCGACCGAGCGCACCCGCTTGTCGAGCCAGACGAAGGTCTCGACGCCCGGGATCTTGGCGGCGATGCCCGCGCCGTCGCTGCCGAACGGCGCCTTGGGATCGTACTTGTTGATGATCCGCACGGGATTGCCGCCGCGTAGGACGACGCCCTGTTCGGTTTCCTTCACGACGTGGATCGACCCGGCGAACAGCCAGAGGACGGCGAAGACGAGGATCATCGCCCCGACGGGGTGGCGGCGAAGCAGGCTCATTTCGCGGCTCCCTTCGGCTTGGCAAGTTCGTTGAGCGGCAGGTAGGACTGGACCCCCGGCGCTTCGACGATGGTCTTGTCGATCGGCTGGAGCACCCGCTCCATCGTCTCGTAATACATGCGGCGCTTGGTCACGCCGGGCGCAAGCTTGTATTGTTCGTAGACCTTGTCGAAGGCGGTCGCCTCGCCCTGCGCCTTCTGCTTGAGCTGCAGCGCATAGGCGTTCGCATTGTTGACGTAGGTCTGCGCGTCCTGCTGGGCGGCGGTGACTTCCTTGAACGCGTCGTTGACCTCGGCCGGCGGATCGGCCTGGCGGAGCGACACGCCGAGGACACGCACGCCCGACTTGTAGCTGTCGAGGGTGGCCTGCATTTCCTGCTGGACGCGGGCTTCGATCTCGGCGCGTTCCGGCCCCATCGCGCCGCGCAGGGTGACGTTGGCGACGACCGCGCGCATCGCGCTTTCGGCAACCTGCTTGATCGTGTCCTGCGGCTTCGACAGCTGGAACAGGTAGTTGACCGGCTGCTTGACGTCCCAGCGCACCTGGTAGGCCAGGTCGATCAGGCTCTGGTCGCCGGTCAGCATCAGCGTTTCGGCATCGGGCGACCCCAACTCCATCTTCTGCGCCTCGCCGGTGTTGACCTTGATCGTCTTCTCGATCGGCCACGGCAGGGTGTAGGCGAAGCCTGGGTCAAGCGTCCGGCTGAAGCGGCCGAGCTGCATCACGACGCCGGTTTCGTTGGCGCCGATGATGTGGAAGCTGGAAAGGGCCAGCCACAGGGTGGCGAAACCGATCAGCGCCCAGCGCCACAGCCCCTGCGGCCGATCGCCGAAGCTGAAGCCGCCGCCGCTGCCCGGCGGGCCGCCGCCCATCCGTCCGCGCTTCAGCAGCTCGTCGAGCGACGAGGCGGGACGATCGCTGCCGCGGCGGCGCTTGGGCGGGGTGCTGTCGCCCCACGGGCCGGCGGGGGGATCGGACGGCTTGTCGCCGTCGCCCGAACCGCCGGAGCCGCCGAACGGACCCCAGGGTCCCTTGTTGTCACTGAACAGGGCGCGCGCGC
This sequence comes from Pseudomonadota bacterium, assembly GCA_023391375.1. Taxonomy (GTDB): domain Bacteria; phylum Pseudomonadota; class Alphaproteobacteria; order Sphingomonadales; family Sphingomonadaceae; genus Sphingomicrobium. Next base: position 9,793 of record JAEWBB010000018.1, read on the forward strand.
GCTGCCCCCACCCGCTGAAACTTGTCATGCCTCCATAATAGGAACGGATTTGGCGATGAACAGGGCCGTCCGACGAAATGCGGTGCGGGAGAAAAGCGCGGCGCCGATCATTGAAGCGGCAAAAGGAGACGAACATGCCGCTGACCACGCCCGACGAGATTGCCGACTTGCTGCGTTCGGCGCGGACCATCGCCATGGTCGGCGCCAGCGACCGGCCCGACCGGGCAAGCTTCGGCGTGATGGCCTTCCTCCAGTCGAAGGGATACCGCGTCATCCCGGTCAACCCGCGCATCACCGGCCTGCACGTCCACGGCGAATATGTCTGGCGCGACCTGTCACAGATCGGCGAGCCGATCGACATCGTCGATTGCTTCGTCAACAGCGCGCTGGTCGGCGAGGCCGTCGACCAGGCGATCGCGGTCGGCGCCAAGGCGGTGTGGATGCAACTGGGCGTGATCGACGAGGAGGCCGCCGCGCGGGCCGAGGCCGCCGGCCTCAAGGTCGTGATGGACCATTGCCCGAAGATCGAGTTTACCCGGCTGGGCCTCCAGCCGGTGGGCGAGCCGACCGTCTAGCCGGCGGCGACCGTCATCGCCGGCACCCGCAAGGTCGGACTGTCGATCCCGCGGCGGAACTGCAGGTCGCTGGCCGGTTCCAACGTGCGCAGCATGTCGATGAGGTTCGAGGCGATGGTGATGCCCGAAACCGGGCCGACGATCTCGCCCTTTTCGATCAGGAAGCCGGACGCGCCGCGCGAATAGTCGCCGGTGATGCCGTTGACCCCCTGCCCGATCAGCTCGGTGACGAAGATCGCGCGCTCCTCTGCGGCGAACATCTCCTCGCGAGAACGCGCGCCCGCCTCGATGTAGAGGTTCGACGGGCCCGCGCCGGGCGGCCCGGAAATGCCGCGCACGGCGTGGCCGGTCGGGGCGATGCCGAGCTGGCGTGCAGCGGCGCTGGCCGCGAGCCAGCCGTTGAGCACGCCGTCGCTGACCAGCTCCATCCGCTTTACGGGTAAACCCTCGCCGTCGAACAGGCGGCTGCGCAGCGCACCCTTGCGGGTCGGGTCGTCGACCAGCGTGATGCCGTCGGCGAACACCTTTTCGCCCAGCTTGCCGAGCAGGAAGCTGGCCTGCCGGGCGATCGAGGCGCCGTTGATGGCGCCCGCGAAATGGCCGAGCAGGCTGGTCGCCACGCGCGGCTCGAACAGCACCGCCATGGTGCCGCCGGTGAAACTGACCGGGCCGAGTTTCTTGACCGTCCGCTCCCCTGCGCGGCGGCCGATGACGTCGGGCGCTTCGAGGTCCTTGAGGTGGCGGGCGCTGTGCCAGGCATAGTCGCGCTGCATCGCCGATCCCTCGCCCGCCACGACGCTGGCCGAACAGCTGTGGCCGCTCGCGCGGTAGGCGTTGGCGAAGCCGTCGCTGGTCGCGAGCGCGACGACCGATCGAGAGGCCGACGAGGAGCCGCCATTGCTGTTGGTAATGCCGGACACGGCGCGGGCGGCGTCTTCCGCCTCTTCGGCCCGTGCGCGAAGCGCCTGCGGGTCGATTTCCCCGGCGTCGTCGAGGTCGAGGTCGGCGAGCGGCCCGCGGGCCAGCATGTCCGACGGCGCAAGGCCGGCATATTCGTCCTCGGGCGCTTCGGCGGCCATCGCCATCGCCCGTTCGACCAGCTGGTCGAGCGCGGCGTCGCTGGGATCGGACGAGGCGACGCTGGCGCTGCGGCGGCCGCGGAACACGCGCAGGCCGATTTCGGCGCCTTCGCTGGAATGGACGTCTTCAAGGGCGCCGAGTCGGACGCTGACCCCGCTCGACGCCTCGCCGATGGTGATGGCGTCGGCGGCATCGGCGCCGGCGCGCCTGGCCTTGTCGATCAGGGCGGAAACGCGGTCGCAGGCGGTGGCGGTGTCGATCATGGGAATGCGCGCCTATTTCGTCAGGCCGCCGCCGACAAGCCGACGGTGAGGAAGCCGAGGAACAACAACAGCCCGGTGAAGCGGTTCGACCGGAACAGTGCCAGCGACAACGCGCCGTCGTCCGGCGATATCCGCGCCACCTGCCAGGCAAGGTGCGCGGCCGCCGGCAACAGTGCCAGCAGCGCGAGCGGCCGGCCGTCGACCGACCAGACGGCACCGCCCCAACCGGCCAGCGCCAGCGCATAACAAATGGCGACCCCGCCCTTGACGCGTGGGCCCAGGGCGCGGGCGCTCGAACGGACGCCGACCAGCGCGTCGTCCTCGATATCCTGCACCGCGTAGAGCGTGTCGTAACCGACGACCCACGGAATGCTGCCGAGCCAGAGAAGCAGCGCGGGCAGCGCGAAGCTGCCGGTGACCGCCGGCCAGCCGACCAGCGCGCCCCAGCTGAAGACAAGGCCGAGCCATGCCTGCGGCCACCAGGTGATGCGCTTCATGAACGGGTAGGCGGCGACCGGCGCGAGGCTGACCAGTGCAATCAGCTGCGCGGCGGGTTCGAGCCGGGAGAGAACAAGCAGGCCGACCAGCGAGAGAATGACGACGGTCGCCCACGCCGCGCGGAGCGTGATCCGGCCCGACGCCAGCGGCCGCAGGCGGGTGCGCTCGACCTTACGGTCGAGATCGCGGTCGACGATGTCGTTATAGGCGCAGCCGGCCGAGCGCATGGCGAAGGCGCCGAGCGCGAACCACAGGAACAGGCTCCAGCGCCCGCCGACACCGGCCAGCGCGACGCTCCACGCACACGGCCAGAAAAGCAGCCAGGTGCCGATCGGCCGGTCGAGCCGGATCAGCGAGGCATAGGGCCGCCATGCCGCCGGCAACGCGCCGACGAAACCGCGGCGTTCGCTGTCGGGAACGGTTTCGATTGCCTGCACCGGCGAGGCTGTGGCTTAAGCCGCCCATGCCCGCAACCCCTCCCTGGCCGCCGAAAAGCCTGTCGCGGCTGTTTGTCGAAACACCGCTGTCGGAAGGCACCTCGATCATCCTCGACGGCGCGCAGGCCAATTACCTCGGCAATGTCATGCGGCTGGGCGAAGGCGGCGAGGTGCTGCTGTTCGACGGGGTCGACGGCGAATGGCTGGCGCGGGTCGACGAGGCGACCAAGAAACGGATGATGCTGTCGGTCGTGCGCCGCACCCGGGCGCAGGAAGCCGTGCCGGACGTCGAGCTGGCCTTCGCGCCGGTCAAGCGCGCCCAGACCGACTGGCTGGTCGAAAAGGCGACGGAGCTGGGCGTCGCCCGGCTGCAACCGGTGATGACCCGCCGGACGGTGGCCGAGCGGGTGAAGCTGGAGCGGCTGCGCAGCATCACCATCGAGGCGGCCGAACAATGCCACCGGACCAGCCTGCCGGTCATCGGCGAGCCGGTCGCCCTCCCCGCCTGGCTGCGCGACCGCAATCCGTCCCGCACGCTCTATTTCGCGGACGAGACCGGCGGCGCGCCGCTGGCCACGGCGCTCGAGGACGGGCCGGCGGCGATCCTCGTCGGGCCGGAAGGCGGGTTCGCGCCGGAAGAGCGCGAGACCATCCGCGCCGCCGACAACAGCGTGGCCATTTCGCTGGGCCCGCGCATCCTGCGCGCGGAGACCGCGGCGCTGGCCGCGCTGGCGGGATGGATGACCCTATCGGGCGACTGGAAATAGTTTCCTTTTGCGACCATATGCGCGCTCGCCGCACCGTGCGGCGGCCGGGGGCCTTTTGATGACGACGCGTACCGATCTTTCCGAAAGCCCCCCGATCGAAAGCCGCGACGATCTGTTGCGGGTCTTTTCCAAGGGCGAAAAGCCAATCGCCGACTGGCGCATCGGCACCGAGCACGAGAAATTCGTCTATCGAACCAGCGACCACCGCGCTCCGAGTTATGACGAGCCGGGCGGTATCCGCGACCTGCTGATGGCGATGACCGAGTTCGGCTGGCAGCCGGTCGAGGAAGGCGGCAACGTCATCGCGCTGACCGGCCCTGACGGCACCATCAGCCTCGAGCCCGCCGGCCAGCTCGAACTGTCGGGCGCGCCGCTAGAGAACATCCACGAAAGCTGCGCCGAAAGCGGTCGCCACCTGAAGCAGGTGAAGGCGGTCGGCGAGAAGCTCGGCCTCGGCTTCCTCGGCCTCGGCATGTGGCCGGACAAGACTCGCGCCGACCTGCCGGTGATGCCCAAAGGCCGCTACGAAATCATGATGCGCCACATGCCGCGGGTCGGCAGCCTCGGCCTCGACATGATGCTGCGCACCTGCACCATCCAGACCAACCTCGACTACAAGAGCGAGGCGGACATGGTGCAGAAGTTCCGCGTCGCGCTGGCGCTGCAGCCGGTGGCGACCGCGCTGTTCGCCAATTCGCCCTTCACCGACGGCCAGCCGAACGGCTTCAAGTCGTTCCGCAGCCATATCTGGGAAGACACCGACCCGCACCGGACCGGCATGTTGCCCTTCGTGTTCGAGGACGGCTTCGGCTATGAGCGCTACTGCGACTATGCGCTCGACGTGCCGATGTATTTCGTCTTCCGCGACGGCAAATATATCGACGCCGCCGGCCTCAGCTTCCGCGACTTCCTCGACGGCAAGCTGTCCGTCCTGCCGGGCGAGAAGCCGACCTTGGCCGACTGGACCGACCACCTGTCGACCGCCTTCCCAGAGGTGCGCCTCAAGAGCTTCCTCGAAATGCGCGGCGCAGACGGCGGGCGCTGGGGCCGGATCTGCGCGCTGCCGGCGCTGTGGGTCGGCCTCCTCTATTCGCAGACCGCGATGGACGCGGCATGGGACCTCGCCAAGGACTGGACGATGGACGAGCGCGAGGCGCTTCGCCACGCCGTCCCGCGCCAGGCGCTCGACGCCGCCGCGCCGGGCGGCGGAACGGTCCGCGACCTGTCGGCCAAGGTGCTGGAAATCGCCGCGCTGGGCCTTCGCGAACGCGCCCGCCTCAATTCCAGCGGCGATACCGAGGACGGCTTCCTCGACCCGCTGCGCGACGTGGTCGCCACCGGCAAGACCTTCGCCGACCGGCTGCTCGACCGTTACCACGGCGAGTGGAACGGCGACCTGTCGCGCGTCTACGACGACTTCAGTTTTTAAGGAGTCACCGGGGCGACACAGGTCCGACGTGAAATCTTCACATCGGCGATTGCCGCGTTGACTCCGCGGCGCGCAAAAGTAGCAGGCGCGAGGCATCGGGACAGCTCGTGGGGGGCTCGTCCAATCTGACACAAAGGTCACACCCGATGCGCCGCACGCTTTGCACGTTCGCCACGATCGCCTCCGCGATCGCCCTCGCCACCCCGGCCCATGCCCAGGCGACGGGCGACACCGACACGCCGCAGGCCGACGCGCAGGACGGTCTGAAGGACATCGTCGTGACCGCGCAGCGCCGCAGCGAGAACCTGCAGGACATTCCGCTGTCGGTCGCGACCGTCGACGACGAGACGCTAGCCGCCATCAATTCGGGCGGCACCGACGTGCGCGGCCTGTCGGGCCGCGTGCCGAGCCTCAACATCGAGTCGAGCTACGGCCGCACCTTCCCGCGCTTCTACATCCGCGGCCTCGGCAACACCGACTTCGACCTCAACGCCTCGCAACCGGTGAGCTTCGTCTATGACGACGTGGTCCTCGAGAACCCGATCCTGAAGGGCTTCCCGGCGTTCGACATCGACCGGGTCGAAGTGCTTCGCGGGCCGCAGGGCACCCTGTTCGGCCGCAACACGCCGGCCGGCATCGTCAAGATGGACAGCGTTCACCCGGGCGAAGGCCGCAGCTACGCCAAGGTTTCGGTCGGCAGCTACATGACGGTCAACGCCGAAGGCGCGCTCGACGCCCGCCTGTCGGACGGCCTGTCGGTCCGCCTGTCGGGCCTGTGGCAGCACCGCAACGACTGGATCGACAATGTCACCGTCCCCGGGAAGCACGACCTCGAAGGCTATAACGACAAGGCGCTGCGCCTGCAGATGCAATATGCGCCGGACAAGCAGCTGACCGTCCGTCTCGTTGCCCAGCTCCGCGACTATGACGGCGACGCCCGCGTGTTCCGCGCCAACGCCATCAAGCCGGGCACCAACGACCTGGTCGGCCTCGACGGCGGCAAGTTCGAGCGCGACGAGGTCGCGACCGACGGCATCAACTTCCAGAAGCTGAAGACCCAGAACATTGGCGCCACCATTTCCTACGACTTCGGCCCGGTGACCGCCACGTCGGTCACCAGCTACTGGCGCGGCAAGTACGACAGTCGCGGCGACGTCGACGGCGGTTTCGGCTGCGTGTTCTGCGGCCCGGGCTTCACCGACAACAGCTACCCCGGCCCGATCGCCTTCGCGGCGCAGAGCCAGGACCTGGTGCCGAGCCTCGACCAGTTCACCCAGGAACTGCGTTTCGCGTCGAACAATACGGTCGGCCTCGGCTACCAGGCGGGCGTGTTCCTCTTCAACGAGAAGCTGGACGTCGGCAGCGTCGATTTCGCCAACCCGCAGGACACCGCGCCCGACGCCATCGCCTACCAGCGCCAGGACAGCGACGCGTGGGGCTTCTTCGGCTCGCTCAACTACAAGACGACCAGCGGCCTGACGCTGCAGGCGGGTGCCCGCCTCAACCATGACGAGCGCGACTTCAAGGCGTCGCGCCCGTTCGATACCCGTCCGGCCTTCCTCGGCTTCGGCGGCCCGGTCGAAGAAAAGACCACCCGCGTGCGTGACACGGTGCTGACCTGGGACGCCAGCGCGATCCAGGAAGTCAGCGACGCCGTCAACGTCTACGCCCGCGTCGCCAAGGGCTACCGCGCGCCGTCGATCCAGGGCCGCCTGCTGTACGGCCGTGACCTCTCGGTTGCCGACAGCGAGACGACCATGTCGTACGAGGCCGGCATCAAGACCGTTCTGTGGGACCGCAAGCTGCGCTTCAACCTGACCGGCTACATGTTCAACACCAAGGACCTGCAGCTGACCGCGGTCGGCGGCACCAACAACTTCACCACCCTGCTCAACGCGGACAAGGTGAAGGGGTCGGGCGTCGAGGCCGAGCTCCAGGCGCGACCGGTCCGCGGCCTGACGCTGACCGGCGGCGTCAGCTACAACCACACCAAGATCGTCGATCCGAACGCGTTCGTCGCGGGCTGCGCGGCGGCCTGCACCGTGCTCGACCCGGAACGCGCCGGTAGCCCGGGCATCTATTCGATCGACGGCAATTCGCTGCCGCAGTCGCCGAAGTGGACGGTCAACTGGACGGCCGGTTACGAACATCCGGTCGGCAACGGCGCGGTCTATGTCTTCACCGACTGGTACCACCGCTCGCGCGTGCACTTCTTCCTGTATGACTCGGTCGAGTTCAGCGACGACCAGCAGACGGAAGGCGGGCTTCGCGTCGGCTACAAGACCGACCGCTTCGACATCGCCGCGTTCGGCCGCAACATCACCAACGATGCCAGCGCGGTCAGCGGTATCGACTTCAACAACCTGACCGCGATGGTCAACGAACCGCGCATCCTGGGCGTCGAACTGGGTGTGAAGTTCTAAGCCTTCCCGGGGAGGGTGACGAAAGCGGCGGGCAGCCCTAGGTTGCCCGCCGCTTTTGCTTTTCCAGGGGAACATGATGTCCGAGCGCCGCACGCTTTACCCGATCGTCGAACCCTATGCGTCCGGCATGCTCGACGTCGGCGACGGCCATTCGCTGTACTGGGAGCGCGTCGGCACGCCGGGCGCCAAGCCGGCGGTGTTCCTCCACGGCGGCCCCGGCGGCGGGATTAGCCCGCAGCACCGCGGCCAGTGGAACCCGGAAAAATACGACGTGCTGCTGTTCGACCAGCGCGGCGCGGGCAAGTCGACACCCCATGCCGACCTCAACGCCAACACGACCTGGGACCTGGTCGCCGACATCGAGCGGCTGCGCGCAATGTGCGGGATCGAGAAGTGGCAGGTATTCGGCGGCAGCTGGGGCTCGACGCTGAGCCTCGCCTACGCCGAAACGCACCCGGAGCGGGTCAGCGAACTGATCCTGCGCGGGATCTTCCTGTTCGAGCAGCACGAGCTCGACTGGCTCTACACCTACGGTGCGTCGGAGATTTACCCGGAAGGATTCGAGGAGTTCGTCTCGCTGATCCCGGAGGGCGAGCGCGGCGACATGGTCGAGGCGTATCGCAAGCGGCTGACCAGTGAAGACGCGGCCGTCCGCCTCGCCGCGGCCAAGACCTGGAGCAAGTGGGAAGGCGTCACCGTCACCCTGCTGCCGGATGAGGCGATGCTAGCGGACTTCACCGACGACGAGCATGCCATCGCCATCGCCCGGATCGAGAACCACTATATGGCCAACAAGGGCTGGTTCGAGGAAGGCCAGCTGCTCCGTGACGTCGGCAAGCTGGCGGGCATCCCGGGCGTCATCGTCCAGGGCCGCCACGACAGCTGTACCCCGCCGAGCGCGGCTTGGAAGCTGAAGAAGGCGTGGCCCGACGTCGACCTGCAGATCGTCCCCGACGGCGGCCACCTCTACAGCGAGCCGGGCGTGCTCGACGGCCTCATTCGCGCCACCGATCGGTTCGCCGGCGCCTGAAGAACGGAAATGCGGCGCCGGGCCCCTCGAAGGTCCGACGCCGCTTGATACCCGCCCATGTCCCCGGAAAACCGGGGAAACCCCTATTTCCCGAAGGAGGAGGGGTTGTCCGGCCCATTTGTCGGCGGGTTGACCAATGGGCCGGACAGCGTGACCCGGCGTCGACTCGATGCCCCACCGGATTCTTAAATGGTTAACTGATATAAAATTAACGAGTGCGCAATAGAAACTCGTTGCCCCGCGTCAGAGCGGCGGCAAGGCCTGATCGGCCGTTCCCCACCCCTTGAGCGCCTTGGCCCGATCGATCAGGCGCGCCGCATCGCGTACGGTGAAGGCGTTGGCGCCGTCGAAGCTGTCCAGTTCCTCCCACGTCACGGGCGCCGCGACCGGCGCACCTTCGCGTGCCCGGGCACTGTAGGGCATCACTGCCGTCGCCCCGCGCTGGTTGCGCAACCAGTCGAGGAAGATGCGCCCCTTGCGCGCATTCTTGCGAATGTTGGCGGTGAACAGGTCCGGCTCGGCCTCCGCCACCGCACGGCTGAAGCGTTCGGCGAAGTCCTTGACCTTGGGCCAGGTCGCCTTGGGCGTCAGCGGCGCGACGACATGGATGCCCTTGCCGCCCGACAGCATCGGGAAGGTCTCCAGGCCGAGCTCGTTCAACAAGTCGCGGAGGCGCACCGCGGCCCGCTTTACGTCGGCGAAATCGAGGCCGACATCGGGGTCGAGGTCGAACACTAGGCGGTCGGGCTTCTCGAGCGGCTTCACCCGGCTGCCCCAGCCGTGGAATTCGATCGTCCCCATCTGGACGCACTCGAGGAGGCCGGCGGCTTCCTTCACGTAAAGGTAGTCGGCCTTGTCACCGTCATTTTCCACGATCGGGACGTGGAGCACATGCGTGCCCATCGAACCGGTGTCGTGCTTCTGGAAAAAGCAATGCTTGCCGCGCCCCTGCGGGCAACGGATCAGCGTCATCGGGCGGTTGGCGAGCGTGTCGAGCAGCAGCGGCGCGACAGCGGCGTAATAGTCGGCCAGGTCGCCCTTGGTGATGTCGGCGTCGGGAAAGATGACGCGGTCGGCGCTGCTGATTTTGATGCCGATGTCGGCGGCCGTTGGCAGGCCGACGTCGGCGGTGTGTGCCGCGCGTTCGTGGACGATGTCCTTCGCCGGCTTGTCACTGCGCAGCGCGATGAAGCTGGGGTGGCGCAGCGTGCCGTTGTCGGTAAACTCGGTGAAGGCCACCTCGCCGACCAGTTGCGGCTTGACCCAGTGCGACGCCTTCGCCGCGGCGCGCGGCACCTCGACCGGCGCGGCCTTCACTTCGAGCGGCTTCATCGCCTTCTTGATCTCGTCCATCGAGTCCCGGTTGAACCCGGTACCGACCTTGCCGGCATAGGCGAGCTTGCCGCCTTCGTGGACGGCGAGGTGGAGCGAGCGGAAACCGCGCGCCTTGTCGCTGTCCTGCCAGCCGACGATGACGAATTCCTGCCGCTGGATGCACTTGACCTTGAGCCACGCCTTGGCGCGCCCGGCGCGGTACGGCGCGTCGGCCTTCTTGGCGATGATCCCCTCGCCGCCTTCGGCGCAGATCGCCTTCAACAGCGCCTCGCCCTTGTCGGCGACATGGTCGCCGTAAAGTAACGGCGCACGCGCGTCCTCGAGCAGTTCGGCGAGCCGCGCCTTGCGCTTTAGCGTGGACAGCTTGGTGATGTCCTTGCCGTCCGCCACGAGCAGGTCGAAGGCGTAAAAGGCCAGGTCGGCATTTCCGCCCTTGAGGCTCGCCTGAAGCTTCTGGAAGTCGGGCTTCCCGTCATCGCCGAGCGCCACCGCTTCGCCGTCGATCAGGTAGCCGCCAGGCAACTCGCCCGCCGCTTTGACGATCGCCTTGAACTTGTCGCTCCAGTCCTTGCCGTTGCGCGTCCACGCGGTCGCGGTCCCGCCGCCGGTCGCCAGGAGCAGGCGATAGCCGTCATATTTATATTCATAGATCCAGCCGGAGCCGGTCGGCACGGAATCCACCAGTGTCGCCAACTGCGGATCACGGAATTTCGGTGGCGCCACGCCCTTTTTCCCTTTCGATTTGCCGCCCTTCTGGCCGCCGTGGTTCGATCTCCACTCGTCCGAACCCGCGGCGATCTCCGCCATCGTCCTGTCCGTCGTCACGCTGGTCGTGCACTCGTCGACCAGCGCGTCACCCTTGTCTTCCCCGGCGAACTTGTCGGTGACCTTCTTCAGCATCCAGGCCTCGCCCTTCTCGCCAGGCTTGGCCTTCAGGCGGAACATCACCCACTCGCCCTTCATCCGCTCGCCCTCGAGCGTGAAGTGCAGGTGGCCCTCCTCGATCGTCTTGCGCGGATCCTTGCCCGGCGCGGGGATCCAGCGCCCATGGTCCCACAGCATGACGGTTCCGCCGCCATATTCGCCCTTCGGAATGGTGCCCTCGAAATCGGCATAATCGAGCGGATGATCTTCGGTCCGCATCGCCAGGCGGTTCGTGCCCGGATCGAGGCTCGGCCCCTTGGGCACCGCCCAGCTTTTCAGCACACCGTCGAGTTCAAGACGGAAGTCCCAGTGCAGCCGGCTTGCCGCGTGCTTCTGGACGACAAAGCTGTCGCCCCGCCCCTTCAGCCTGCGTCCCTTCGGTTCGGCCGTCCGCTCGAAGTCGCGCTTGGCATTGTAGGTCTTGATGTCGAGCGCCCTGGCCATGGAATCAGGCCCTCTTGCGTGCCGGCGTCGCCTTCTTGGCCGGCGCCTTGCGAGCCGCCGCCTTTTTCGCGGCCGGCTTCTTCGCGCCCGTTGCCTTGGGGCTTTCGCCGATCGACTTCTTCAATGCCGCCATCAGGTCGATGACGTTCGAGCCTTTCGGCACATCGTCGGACGAGCGGTCCTGGATGATGCGCTTGCCCTTCTTCTTGATCTTCTCGTCGATCAGGCCGCGCAATGCCTCGATATAGCGGTTCTCGAATTCGCCGGCGTCGAAGTCGCCGGCCTTTTTCTCGATCAACGTCTCGGCCATATCGAGCAGGTCGGCGTCGGGCTTGGCATCGCCGATCTCGCGGAAATAGCTGCCGGCCTTGTGCACCTCGTCGGCGTAGCGCAGCGTCTCCAGCACCATGCCGCGCCCGCACGGCTTGAGGCTGACGACATATTCCTGCCCGCGCATGGCGAGCTGGCCGATGCCGACCTTCTTTGTCTTTTTGAGCGCGTCGCGCATCACGACGAACGCCTCTTCTGCCAGGTCGTCCGCCGGCACGACATAATAGGGCTTGTCGTAGTAGATCGGGTCGATGTCGCCGATGTCGACGAACTGGGTGAGCTCCAGCGTCTTGCGGCTTTCGAGCTTCACCTTCTCGATCTCCTCAGGGTCGAGCAGGACATATTCGCCCTTCTCGACCTCGTAGCCCTTGAGGATGTCGTCGCGGTCGACCGGGCCGATGCCGGGGACGACCTTTTCGTAGCGCACGCGCTGGCCCGACGGTTCGTGGACCTGGTGGAAGGCGATCGACTTGCCGGCCTTGGTGGCTGGATAGATTTCGACCGGGATCGAGACCAGCGCGAGCTTGATCTGGCCGCGCCAGGACGGACGTGCAGGCATTCCTTCCTCACATGGATTCCGTTGCGAAACCGATTCAATCGTCCGCGCAGGGAGTCGTTCCCGCAAAGTTTTTTTGCGTTGGCCCTCATCCAAACGCGTGCTTGCGCCCGTCTATGCTTCGACAACATCATCACGACGGGGAGACAAGACCATGGAAGTTGACATCATCATCAGCATCGCGATCGCGGCGGTGCTCCTCACCATCATCATCCAGACCGCGCGGATCCTGCGCACCAACTCGCTGCACAAGACGCTGCGGCAGGCGATCAACGCCGGCCAGCCGGTGACTGCCGAACTGGTCGAACAGCTCGACACGCCGGCGCGCCCGGGCGATTTCGACCAGCGCGCGGGCTTCGTGCTGGTCGCGCTGGGCGTCGCGGCGATCCTCGCGTCGGCCCTGTCCGGACCGACCTCCGACAGCTTTCGCGAGATTACCAGCATCGCCCTTTTTCCCCTGCTGGTGGGCGGCGCCCTCCTGCTTCGCCTCCGCCTGAACAAGCGCAACAGCGGCGAGTGAACCGCGACGCCGACCTCGGCGTGGCGAAGCGGGCGGCGAGGGGCGACCTCGCCGCCTTCGCCGTGCTGGTGAAGGACCACCAGTCGGCACTGCGCCGCTTTTGCCGGCGCCTGGCGGGCGACGAGGGCGACGACATCGCCCAGGACGCGATGGTCAAGGCGTGGAAGGCGATCGGCCAGTATCGCGGCGACGCGGCCTTTTCGACCTGGCTGCAGCGGATCGCGTTGCGGCTGTTCCTCGACCGGAAGCGGACGGCCACAGCGCCCGAGAATGTCGAGGCGGAACCCGCTCCGCATCCCGACCAGCGGATCGCCATCGACCGCGCCCTCGCCGCCCTCCCCCCGCGTGAACGGGTGGCCGCCGTGCTGGTCTTCGCCGAAGGGCACAGCCATGGCGAGGCGGCGGCGTTGATGGACGTGCCGCTCGGCACACTGAAGTCGATCGTGGCCCGGGCCCGCGAACGGCTGCTACCCTTGCTCGACGGAGTGCACCCATGACCGACGACGACACCAAACTGGCCGCGCTGTTCGCCGAGGGCGCGCCGATCGCGGATGACGGGTTCACGAAGCGCGTGATTGCGCTGGCCGCGCTGGAGGACCGTCTGGCGGCGCGCCGTCGCTCGAGCGTCATGCGCATCGCGACCGAGGGCGTGGCGCTGGCGAGCGTGCTGGCCGTCTTCGCCGCACTCGCCCGGCTCGGCCCGCCGTCCGCCGTCGTCCCGCTGGCCAGTCCGGCGATGGTCGGCCTCATCCTGCTCGGCCTGTGGCTGGTCATCGGGCAGCGAGGCGCCGTGCGGGCCTGACGTCTTGGCGCGGGCGGGCGGCGCCCTTATGCTCCGCTTCCGAAAAGGGGACCGGAGATGAATGCAGCGATCCAGGCCGCACTGGCCGCCGCCAAGGCCGCGAAGACCGACAAGGATGCGACGGTGCCGGAAGTGGATGTCAGCGGCGGGGCGGTGCTGCTGTTCCTGCTGGTCCTGTTCAGCGTCGGCGCCAGCATCGCCGCGCTGGCGATCTTCGCCTAACCCGCTTCGAGTTCGCGCAGCGAGCGGCCCCGGGTTTCGCGGCCGGCATAGGCGACGAGGCCGAGGGCCAGCGCGAGCGGGCCGAGCAGGGCGCTGGCCGCCCCGCCCAGCGTCGGAAGCATGCCGGCCAGCGCGAATGCCTGCACCGCCACCCCGCCGACCTTGCTTGACCCCGCGACAAGGCCTGTCGCGCGACCGCGCACGCCGAGAGGGTAGTTCTCGGCAGCGTAGGGCAAGAGGACCGCGATCAGGCCGTTCGTACCGATCACCAGGAGGGCGATGACCCCAATCAGCACCGGCCGGTCGGCGAGCGTCGCGGCGGGCAGGAGCGCCCCGGCCAGCCCGGCCAGGGTCAGGGCGATGGTGAGCAGCAGCGTCTTCTTGCTGCTCCACCGGCTGTACAGCAGCGCGACCAGCGCGATGGTCGGCAGCGCGACCAGCGCCGAGCGGGCGATAATGCCGCTGGCCACCGCTGCCGAATAGCCGCGGGCCTCGAGATCGCTCGGCAGCCACAACAGGAGGCCGAAATTGACGAAGCTCCAGCCCAGCGCGGTGATGACCAGCGCGGCGGTCAGCTTGCCGTGGCGGCGGTGGGCCTGGGGGGCGTCATCGGGCACGGCCGCCCGCGCGCGGCGGACGATGCCGAACTTCGCCGCCATCCCTTCCAACTCGTCGCGGCGGCCCTCCTCGGCGAGAAATCGAGGGCTTTCCGGAATCCAGCGGGCGAGCGCGAGCAGGAGGAGGCCGGTCGGGAAGCCCTGCAGCCACAGGCTGCGCCAGCCGAAGACGGGTTCCAGCAGGTGCGCCGCGCCGCTGGCCGCGAGGTAGCCGCCAACGAGGCCAATCCCGCCGACCAGCACCAGCACCCAGCTGCGATGCCGGGGCGGCATGATTTCGGCAAGCAAGGTGTAGACGACCGGCAGCATCCCGCCCGCCGAACAGCCCATCAGGAAGCACATCACCAGGTTCCACTGGAACGCCGGCATCGCCCCGCAGATCGAGGTCGAGACGAACAGGATGGTCGACAGCATGATCGATGCGCGGCGACCATAACGGTCGGCCAGCCAGCCCCAGAAGAAGGACCCGACGGTGGTCCCGGTCAGCGCGACGAACGGCAGGAAGGCGGCGGTGCTGGTGGCGATGCCATATTCGCCGCGCATGCCGGGAAGGACGAACCCCAGGGTCGCCGGCTTCATCACGTCGATGACCAGGCCGAGGGTCAGGACGATGAGCACGGCTGCGTGGTGGCGGGTCAGCGGCGTGGAATCGGGTGCTTCGTAGCTGGTCCCGGCATCGTCGCCGTGGATCGGCCGGCGGGCAGGCAGCGCGCCGTACACGGCCAGCGGAACGCCGAGGACGATCATCGCCATGCCGGCCGCCATCGACGCATCCATCGGCATGCCCGCGAGGTGATTACCCATGCGGTGCGCCATCGCCAGCATCGGCAGGTGTAGCGCGACGCCGACCGCGATCAGCGCTGATCCGATCAAGAATAGCAGGCGGCGGCGCTCGCCGGGCGGATGGGTGGTCATGCCGAAGCGCTGCCGCAACTTCGAACGCCCCGCAAGCGGTTCGTGTTGACCGGCGATTTCGCCCATGCCATCGGGCGATGCGACGCGGGTGTAGCTCAATGGTAGAGCAGAAGCCTTCCAAGCTTACGACGAGGGTTCGATTCCCTTCACCCGCTCCAATCTCGATTGTCCGGGGGACAATAGAGACTGGAGCGCCAGCGGGTTCTAGGCGCCCACCGCCGGCCGGTTCGCCAGCAAATTGTCCACCACCGACGGGTCGGCGAGCGTCGATGTATCGCCGAGGTTGCCGACGTCCCCTTCCGCGATCTTGCGCAGGATACGGCGCATGATCTTGCCGCTTCGGGTCTTGGGCAGGCCCGGCGCGAACTGGATTACGTCGGGTGTCGCGATCGGGCCGATTTCGCGGCGCACCCACTGAACCAGCTCCTTGCGCAGCGCCTCGTCGCCTTCGACCCCGGCATTCAGCGTGACATAGGCGTAGATGCCCTGCCCCTTGATATCGTGCGGCATGCCGACGACGGCGGCTTCCGCCACGTCCTTGTGCGCGACCAGCGCGCTTTCGACTTCGGCGGTGCCCATGCGGTGGCCGGAGACGTTGATGACGTCGTCGATCCGGCCGGTGATCCAGTAATAGCCGTCCTCGTCCCGGCGGCAGCCGTCGCCGGTGAAATAGAGGCCGGGGAAGGTCGAGAAGTAGGTCTGGAAAAAACGGTCGTGGTCGCCGTAGACGGTGCGCATCTGGCCCGGCCAGCTGTCGGCGATGGCCAAAGCGCCCTCGGTCGCCCCTTCGAGCACTTGACCCTCGCCGGTCAGCAGGACGGGGAACACACCCGGCAACGGCTTGGTCGCGCTGCCCGGCTTCATGGGAAGTGCGCCCGGCACGTTGGCGATCAGCGCGGCGCCGGTCTCGGTCTGCCACCAGGTGTCGACCACCGGGCAGCGGCCCTCGCCCACCACCCGCCAGTACCATTCCCACGCTTCGGGGTTGATCGGCTCGCCCACCGTGCCGATCAGCTTCAACGACGAGCGGTCGGTGCGGGTGACGTAGTCGTCGCCCTCCCGCATCAGCGCGCGGAGCGCGGTCGGCGCGGTGTAGAAAATCTCGACCCGGTGCTTGTCGATCACCTGCCAGAAGCGTGACGCGTCGGGGTAGTTCGGCACGCCCTCGAACATCAGCACGGTCGCGCCGTTGGCGAGCGGGCCGTAGACGATATAGCTGTGGCCTGTGACCCAGCCGACGTCGGCTGTGCACCAGAAGACCTGACCGGGCCGGTAATCGAACACCAGCTCATGGGTGAAACTGGTCCACACACCGTAGCCGCCGGTAGTGTGCAGCACGCCCTTGGGCTTTCCGGTCGAGCCCGAGGTGTAGAGGATGAACAGCGGGTCCTCGGCGCCCATCTCGGCACAGGGTACCTCCGGCGCCTGGATGCGCAGGTCCTCGTAGAATTGGTCGCGTTCGTTGCGCGCCACGTCATTGCCGGCATGGGTGAAGACCAGCACCTTTTCCACGCCGGGGCAGTCGCGCAGTGCCTCGTCGACGTTGGCCTTGAGCGGCACCAGCTTGCCGGCGCGGCGGCCGCCGTCGGCGGTGACCACATGCCGGCTTCCGCAGTCCTGGATCCTGCCCGCCAGCGCCTCGGGCGAAAAGCCGCCGAACACCACCGAATGGATGGCGCCGATCCGCGCGCAGGCCAGCATGGTGAAGGCCGCCTCGGGGATCATCGGCAGGTAGACGGTCACGCGGTCGCCCCGCTCGACGCCGATCGCGAGCAGCGCGTTGGCGACGGCATTCACCTGCGCATGCAGCTCGGCATAGGTGAAACGGCGGACGGCGTCGGCCGGATCGTCCGGTTCCCAGATGATGGCGATGTCGTCAGCGCGATCGGGCAGGTGGCGGTCGACGCAGTTGTGGCACAGGTTGAGCGTCCCGTCGGCGAACCAGTTGATGCGGAAATCGGCGGCGTCGAAACTGGTGTCCTTGACGGTCGTGAACGGCGTCATCCAGTCGAGCCGGCCGGCCACCTCGCGCCAGAAGACGTCGGGCTCCTCGGCCGCGCGGCGGCGCATCGCCTCGTAACCGTCGCGGTCGACCTTGGCGCTCCGCGCCCATTCGTCCGGGACCGGGTGCACCACGTCTGCCATTCGCCGCCTCCTTTGGTCGGACCCAGCCTAGACCTGAGCCGACGCGAATGAAAATGCCCCCCGACAGCGCTTCGCAGGCCGCAGCCGGTTGACAGCGCCCCTCGCCGCCGCCAGAGAGCGCGCCTGCCTGACCTCGTGGAGAGGTGGCCGAGTGGTTAAAGGCAGCAGACTGTAAATCTGCCCGGGTTTCCCGTACGCTGGTTCGAATCCAGCCCTCTCCACCATCCCTTTGACTTGGGTCACCTCCGAAATGGACGCGACTGCACTCGAATCGGTGGACCGGTTTGCGAGAATCGGCCGTTAATTCTATGCATATCGTCCTGGAGTGCCGAAACATTCCACTTGTAGAACGGGTTCGAGGAGAGGCAGATGGCTTCTGCAGCTGCCATGAATGGATTGGGCGTTTCACGACCGATGAAGAGCGAACAACGCCTTGAACGGCTGACGCCCGGTCAGCTCGAATGTCTCGCGCTCGTCTTTCAGCACCTGTCTTCCAAGGAGATCGCGGTCGAGCTGGGGATTTCCTCCCACACCGTCGACCAGCGCATCCGCCAGGCGCTGCACATCCTGGGCGTCGAGCGCCGTTCGGAAGCGGCCCGCATGGCGGCGGCGGCCGGGCTGCTCGACCCATATCAGCGATTGATACATCAACCGTCGCACATCGACGCGGCGGCCAACCTCGGCGAATCCGATGACGCGGTCAGTTATCAGATTCGGCACGCTGACCGTGCAGGGGGGACAGGTTCCTCCGGGGATATGACCGAGCAAACCCCGGCGGCATTCCTGTCCTCCTTGCCTTTACCGTTCGCAACGAGGAGCCGCCCACGCAATGAGATGAGCGTCGGCCTGAGGCTGATGTGGATCATGGTGATTTCGCTGGGATCCATCTTCGCCATCGGCATGTACCTGGCGGGCCTCGAAAGCCTTTCCAGGCTGCTCCAGAGCTAAGACGCTCCTTTCATCGCCGGGCGCATCAATTCGCCGCGAGGGATATCTTTCCTCGCGCAAGGAGACGCCATGCGTAAGCACATCATCGAGAACGCCGCCTTCGAAGTCGCCCACCAGGTCCGTACCGTCGAGGACACCATCGACACCGCGCTGGAGGAAATCGCCGAGCTTCAGGCCAGCATGATGCGCGCCCGCGCCGCAGCCGGCGTCGGTATCCGTACCGGCCACGACGCGCTCGAGCAGTTGTGCCAGGCGACCGCGGCGCTGGTCGCCGCCCGCGGCGGTATCGGCAATTGTCACAAGGCCCTGGCCGAAGCGAAGCAGTCGGTGCCCGGCCTGCGCCATGTCACCGGCATGGGCGAAGGCGAGGAATGCCCGCCCAAGACCGCGTCGGCCACGCTGCGGGTGGTCGCCTGAAGCTTGTGAGGCCGGACCGGCACCGCTAGTCCGGCCTTCCTTTCCCGGGGGACGAAAGATGCTTCCACCAGCGCTGTACTGGGCGATCCTGTTGTCGGTCGTCGTCTACGCCTTCCGGCGCGGCGCGCTGGACGAGCGCGTCGCGGCCCTGACCTGCCTCTTGGGCACGATCGCCACCGTGGCGCTGAGCCGGGGCGCACCGCACAAGTATAACGACGTCGAGTTCGCCGTCCTGTTCGTCGACGGCGCGGCGTTCCTCGTCTTCACCTACATCGCGCTGAAATCGTCGCGCTTCTGGCCGCTGTGGGTCGCCGGCTTCCAGCTGTCGTCGATGCTGGCGCATTTCCTGCGCGCGTTCGGCGCCGACATGATGCCGCAGGTCTACGCCGCGGCGGAACGCTTCTGGATCTACCCAATCTTCCTCGCCATCGCGGTGGGCGTGTGGCGCGCCCAGCGCTTCGAGTTGCCGTTCAAGGCCAACCTTCCGGGCTGACGACGGGCGCCGCTTCCCGAAGCGCGCGCAGGCAGGCTAAGGCGGGGCCGTCATGGCCGATCTCGACCCCCTCGTCCGCGCGCTGCTCGATTCGACCGATGCGCCGCAGCTGCTGGTCGACGGGCGGCGCCTGGTCGCCTTCAACCATGCCGCGCGGACCCTGCTCGGCACCCCGGTCGAGGGCGGCGACGTCAGCCTGGTCCTGCGCCACCCGCAAGCGCTCGACCTGATCGCCCGCGGCGAACCCGGGACCATCGAACTGCGCGGGATCGGCGGGCCGGAGCAGGAATGGCGGGTCGAGCTTCGCCAGCTTTCGGGCGGCCTCCGGCTGGTCCGCCTCCACGACCTTGTCGCCGCCCGCTCGGCCGAGCGCATCCGCACCGACTTCGTCGCCAATGCCAGCCACGAGCTGCGCACCCCGCTCGCATCGATCATCGGTTATGCGGAAACGCTGGCCGAGGACGGCCCGCTGCCCGATTCGCTGCGCGAACAGTTCGGCGCGTCGATCGAGCATGAGGGCAAGCGCATGCTGCGGCTGGTCGACGAGCTGATGAGCCTGTCGCGGATCAGCGCCGACCGCTACGTCGCGCCGACCGGGTCGGTGCCGCTAGACGCCGTGATCGGGCAGGCGGTAATCGATCACCGCGACATGGCCGCGACCTACGGCGGGACGATTGACGTCTCGATTGACGAGGCGACCCCGCCGGTCATCGGCGACCGCGGCCAGGTGGCGCAGGTCGTCGCCAACCTGGTCAGCAATGCGCTGCGCTACGGCGTGCGCGACGGGCAGTGCGTGGTGGCGGTTCGCGCCGCGCCGGCGGGCCGGATGGTGCGGCTGACCGTCACCGACCGCGGCGAGGGAATCGCCCCCGAGCACCTGCCCCGCCTGACCGAGCGCTTTTATCGCGTCGACCCCGCCCGCAGCCGCGACGGAGGGGGGACCGGCCTCGGCCTCGCGATCGTCAAGCATATCGTCGAGCGGCATCGCGGCACGATGCATATCCGATCGCGAGTCGGTGAAGGGACGCAGGTGGAAATCCAGTTTCCCGCGGCGAGGTAAAAAGTGACATTCTCGAGTCGCCGACCGCCGTCACGACGCCCCAATTCCCCTCGTAATCGCGGAAATCCGGCGCCCGCCTGGCCTGTCATACGGGCGTAACAATGCCGACATATTCGGCCCGTCATGGAACGGACTTATTTCCTCCCGCTCGCGGCCGTGGCGCTTGCCGTCGCCGCGCCCGCACCCGCCTTCGCGCAGGACGACACCCAGGTCTGGACGTCGGCCACAGTGAATGTGAAGCTGACCGATAAGCTCAAATTTTCGAACGAACTGGTCGCCCGGTTCAGCGATACGCGCAACGGGCTGTACGAACTCGAAAACTCGGCGCTGCTCGGCTACCAGATCAACAAGAACGTCAGCGCCTGGGCGGGTTACGTCCACGACCCGAATTACAGCGAGGGCGACCTCACCGCGATGGAGCGCCGCGCCCGTGAACAGCTGGTGTTCGACAACGTCGCCGCCGTCGGCAAGGCCAAGTTCGGCGCGCGCCTCCGCATGGAGCAGCGCTGGCGCGACGGCATCGATGGTACCGGCTGGCGGATGCGCCCCTACGTCAAGATGGCGGTCCCGCTGGGCGGTCCGAAGGCGCTGACCTTTAACCTCAGCCACGAGAGCTTCATCAACCTCAACAACACAAGCTTTCAGACGACCGACGGGTTCGACCGGATGCGGAATGCCGCGACGTTGTCCTTGCCGCTGAACGACAAGTTCAAGGTCGAGGCGGGCTATCTCAACCAGTACCGCTTCGTCCGGCGCGCGCCGGACACGATGGACCACGTCCTGACCGCCGCGATCGGCCTCTCCTTCTGAACCCGTCTGTCATCAAGACGTCACTTGAAGTTCACATGGGCAATTTAGCTCAATTCACGGGGTACGAGATCATGACCAAGACAATGACTATTGCCGTTGCCGCGATGGCGACCAGTGCGCTGGCGCTCACCGCCTGCGGTTCGAACAAGGCGGGCGGCGAACAGGCCGCCGGCGGCCAGATCCGCATCGTCGGCTCCTCGACCGTCTATCCCTTCACCACCGCCGTCGCCGAAGCCTTCATGAAGGCCAACCCGGGCGTGTCGATCACCGTCGAATCGACCGGGACCGGCGCGGGCGCCAAGCTGTTCTGCGAAGGCGTCGGCGCCAGCTTCCCCGACGCGCTCAACGCGTCGCGCGCCCTGAAGGCCAGCGAATATGAAACCTGCGCCAAGAACGGCGTGAAGCAGGTCATCGAGGTGCCGGTCGGCATTGACGGCCTGACCTTCATCCAGGCCAAGAGCGACGCGCCGCTGAACCTCACGGTCGCCGACATCTACAAGGCGCTGGCCGCCAACCCGTTCGGCAAGGGCCCGAACACCGCCAAGACCTGGAGGGACGTCAACCCGGCGCTTCCCGCCATCGCGATCCGCGTGATGGGCCCGCCGACCACCAGCGGCACCCGCGACAGCCTCGCCGACCTGATCCTCGAAAAGGGCTGCGACACCGACGCGTCGATGCAGGCGCTGAAGAAGTCGGACGAGAAAGCGCACAAGACCGCCTGCACCACGATCCGCGACGACGGCGCCTATGTCGAAGCCGGCGAGAACGACAACCTGCTGGTCCAGAAGGTCTCGGCCGAGCCGGGCACGCTGGGCGTGCTGGGCTTCTCCTACCTCGAGGAAAACGCCGACAAGGTGACCCCGGTCAGCCTCGCAGGCGTCAGCCCGACCGAAGAGACCATCGCTAACCTGAGCTACCCGGGCAGCCGCAAGCTGTACGTCTACCTCAAGGGCGAGCACATGGCCGCCAAGCCGAAGCTGAAGGACTTCATCGCCTATTTCGCCACGCTGTGGGGTAAGGGCGGCGAGCTCGAGAAGCGCGGGCTGGTGCCGTTCGGCGGCGCCGACGCGGAAGGTGCCAAGGCGCAGGCCGCTGCGCTGAAGCCGCTCGACCCGTCGACGCTGAAGTAAGCGCAGACTAAGGCGACACCGATGCTTCTGACCCTGCTCGTCATTGCCGCGATCGCCGCGGCGGGAGGCCTTTGGGCCGCCCGCCGTGCATCGCGGCTGCGCGGGCAGGGCCAGGGGCTTCACAGCCTTCCCTTCTACCACGGCGTGCTGGTCGCGCTGTGGGCGGCGGTCCCGGCGATCGCCCTCGCCCTTGCGGCGCAGCCGGCCGCCACGGCGCTGGCGCACCGCGCTGTGATGGAAACGCCGGAGGGCCAGGCGCTGACCGGCGACCCGGCCCGCGTGCGCGCCATCCTCGAGGAAGCGCGCCAGGTCGCGGACGGCGAAATCGCCGCCGGTTTCAACCCGGAAGCCAACGCCCTGGCCCCGCGCGTTGCCGAGGCCCACGCGCGCTACGACTTCCTGCCGCTGGCCGCCGGGATCCTCGGCGCGCTGGCCGGCCTGTTCTTCGCCGCGCGCCGGGTCGCGCCGGCCTTTCGCGCCCGCAATGCGGTCGAGGGGTGGGTGCGCTGGACGCTGATCGCGGCTTCCTCGATCGCCATCCTGACCACGCTCGGCATCGTCCTTTCGCTTTTGTTCGAAAGCGTGCGCTTCTTTCGCGAGGTCAGCCCGGCCGAGTTCCTGTTCACCACCCGCTGGAACCCGGCGGGCCATCCCGGCCACTTCGGCTCGCTGTCGTTGTTCTGGGGCACCGCCTTCATCGGCGCGATCATCGCCATGATCGTCGCCGTGCCGCTGGGCCTGATGAGCGCCATCTGGCTGACCCAGTTCGCCAGTCCGACGGTGCGCAAGGTGATCAAGCCGACGCTCGAAATCCTCGCCGGCGTGCCGACCGTCGTCTACGGCTATTTCGCCGCGCTGACCGTCGCCCCGGCGGTGCGCGATTTCGGCATCGCCATCGGCATCAGCAGCGCCTCGGCGGAAAGCGCGCTGGCTGCCGGCCTGGTCATGGGCGTGATGATCATCCCGCTGATTTCCTCGATGGCCGACGACAGCATCGCCGCCGTGCCGCAGGCGATGCGCGACGGCAGCCTGGCGCTCGGCGCGACTCGGTCCGAGACGATCCGCCAGGTGCTGCTCCCCGCCGCCCTGCCCGGCGTCGCCGGCGGCATCCTGCTGGCCGTCAGCCGCGCGATCGGCGAGACGATGATCGTCGTCATGGCCGCGGGCCTTGCCGCCAACACGACCGCCAACCCGTTCGCCTCGGTGACGACCGTGACGGTCCAGATCGTCCAGCTTTTGACCGGCGACCAGGAATTCGACAGCGCCAAGACGCTAGCCGCGTTCGCGCTCGGCCTGGTGCTGTTCCTCGTCACCCTCGCGCTCAATCTCGTCGCACTCAAGGTGGTGCGCAAATATCGTGAAGCCTATGACTGACCAGAGCTCCCGCTGGACGAGCGAGGCGATGACCAGGCGCCTCAAGGGTCGCTACGCCGCCGAGCGCCGGTTCAAGGCGATGGGCCTGGCCGCGGTCGTGCTGGCCTGCGGCTTCCTCGCCTTCCTGCTGATCAGCATGCTGGTGAAGGGTGCGGGCGGCCTCAGCCTCGACTTCCTGATGGCGTCGGACGCGACCGACCCGGCCGTGGCCGGCGTGTCGGGCGCGCTGAAGGGCAGCTTCTACACCATGCTGGTGACCATCGCGCTGGCCTTCCCGATCGGCGTGCTGTCGGCGCTCTACCTCGAGGAATTCGCGCCCAAGAACCGCTGGACCGACCTGATTGAGGTTTCGATCAACAACCTCGCCGCGGTGCCGTCGATTATCTTCGGCCTGCTCGGCCTCGCCGTCTTCCTCAACATGATGGACTTGCCGCGCTCGGCACCGCTTGTCGGCGGCCTGACGCTGGCGCTGATGACCATGCCGGTGATCGTCATCGCCGGGCGCAACGCGATCCGCTCCGTCCCGCCGTCGATCCGCGACGCGGCGCTGGGCGTCGGCGCCTCGCCGATCCAGGTCGTGTTCCATCATGTCTTGCCGCTGGCCCTGCCCGGCATCCTGACCGGCACGATCATCGGCCTGGCCCGCGCGCTGGGCGAGACGGCGCCGCTGCTGATGATCGGCATGCGCGCCTTCATCGTCACGCCGCCGGGCGGGATCGTCGACCCTGCGACCGTGCTGCCGGTGCAAATCTTCCTCTGGTCGGACGAGGTCAATCGCGCCTTCGTCGAGAAGACCAGTGCCGCCATCATCGTCCTGCTCGTGTTCATGCTGCTGATGAACGGGCTGGCGATCTACCTCCGCAACAAGTTCGAACGCCGCTGGTAAAACGATGAACATGATGACCGAGACCGAAACCGACCTGCCGACCAACACCGCGCCCAAGATGACGGCGCGCGGCGTCGACGTCTTCTACGGCGACAAGCAGGCGATCAAGAACGTCGACATCGACATCCACGACGACAAGGTGACCGCGTTCATCGGCCCGTCGGGCTGCGGCAAGTCGACCTTCCTGCGCACCCTGAACCGGATGAACGACACCATCGCCGCGGCCCGGGTCGAGGGCGAGATCAAGCTCGACGGCGAGGACATTTACGCGCCGTCGATGGACGTGGTGCAGCTTCGCGCGCGCGTCGGCATGGTGTTCCAGAAGCCCAACCCCTTCCCCAAGTCGATCTACGACAACGTCGCCTACGGCCCGCGAATCCACGGGCTGGCCAGCGCCAAGGCCGACCTCGACGCGATCGTCGAGAAATCGCTGAAGCGCGCCGGGCTTTGGGACGAGGTCAAGGATCGTCTTAGCGAAAGCGGCACGGCGCTTTCTGGCGGCCAGCAGCAGCGGCTGTGCATCGCCCGCGCCATCGCGGTCGACCCCGAAGTCATCCTGATGGACGAGCCGTGCAGCGCATTGGACCCGATCGCGACCGCCAAGATCGAGGAGCTGATCCACGAACTGCGCGGCCGCTACGCGATCGCGATCGTCACCCACAACATGCAGCAGGCGGCCCGCGTGTCGCAGCGCACCGCCTTCTTCCACCTTGGCGAGCTGGTCGAATACGGCCGCACGACCGACATCTTCACCAACCCGCGCGAACAGCGCACCCAGGATTACATCACCGGCCGCTACGGCTGATCGGAGCATTTGGAATGGCAACCAGCGGACATACGCTCAAGGCGTTCGACGAGGACCTCGACCGGCTGCGCGCGCTCATCAGCGAAATGGGCGGCCTGGCCGAACATTCGATCGGCGAGGCGATGCGCTGCCTCGTCCAGCGCGACGTCGAGGGGGCGAAGGAAATCGTCGCCAACGACAAGAAGCTCGACGCGCTCGAGATGGAAACGGAACGCCGTGCGGTCCAGCTGATCGCGCTGCGCGCGCCGATGGCCGGCGACCTGCGCGACGTCGTCGCCGCGCTCAAGATCTCCAGCGTGGTCGAGAGGATCGGCGACTATGCCAAGAACATCGCCAAGCGGGTCCCGCTGCTCGAGGAAATGGGCAACATCGAACCGTTGTCGCTGATGCCGGAAATGGCGCGCATCGCGACCTCGATGGTGCACGACGTGCTGAACGCCTTCGTGCAGCGCGACGCCGAGGCGGCGCTCCGCGTGATCGAACGCGACGCCGCGGTCGACGACTTCTACAATTCGATCTTCCGGACCCTCCTCACCTACATGATGGAGAATCCGCACAACATCAGCCAGTCGACGCACCTCCTCTTCATCGCGAAGAATGTCGAGCGCGTCGGCGACCACGCCACCAACATCGCCGAGATGGTCTACTACGCGGCCACCGGCGAATATTTCGGCAATGAACGACCCAAGGGAGCAGACCCTCTCGAGGGCTGAGGATCGCACATGAGCGTGAAGAGGCTTTTGCTGGTTGAAGACGATCGATCGCTTGCTGAATTAGTCTCTTTCCACTTCGACCGGGCGGGCTGGGCCGTGACCCGGACGGGCGATGGCGAAGAGGCGTTGATCCTGGCCGACGAGGTCAGGCCCGACCTGATCGTCCTCGACTGGATGATCGAGGGGGTGAGCGGGATTGAGGTGTGCCGGCGCCTGCGCCGCCGCGAGGCGACGTCGACATTGCCGATCATCATGCTGACCGCGCGCAACGACGAGGACGACCGCATCCGCGGCCTCGACACCGGCGCCGACGACTACATCACCAAGCCGTTCAGCCCGAAAGAGCTGATCGCGCGGGCGACCGCCGTGCTTCGCCGCACGCGCCCGGCAATCGCCGCCGACGCGCTGAGTTATGCGGGGATCGAGATGGACCTCGTCGCCCACCGGGTGAAGCGGGGCGGGACGCCGATCCCGATGGGGCCGACCGAATACCGGCTGCTGCGCCATTTCCTCGCCAACCCGGGCCGGGTCTATTCGCGCCAACAGCTGCTCGAGACGGTGTGGCCGCACAGCGAGGACATCGAGCTGAGGACGGTCGACGTCCATATCCGCCGCCTGCGCCTGTCGCTGGGCGAGCCTGACGTGATCCGTACCGTGCGCTCGGCGGGTTATGCGCTCGATGCCGAGGGGCTTGCCTAAACCCCTGCCCCCGGCCCATGGGCATCGGCCATGGCTCGCAAGAACAAGCACAAGGGTGGCGCCAACCCCAACCGTCCGCGGTTCTGGGGAAAGCACGCCGTCGCCGCCGCGCTCGACAATCCCGATCGCAAGGTGCTGAAGGCATGGTCGACCCGCGAGGCGGCCGGCTTCATGCAGTTTCCGCCGGACATGACGGTGCTCTACGCCGAAGCGCCCGACCTCGCCCGCCTGGTCCCGGCCGACGCGCCGCACCAGGGCGTGGTGATCGAGGTCGAGCCGCTGGAGGACATGTGGCTGGCCGACGTGCTGGGCGATGCGCCGGAAGAAGCGGTGCTGCTGGTGCTCGACCAGGTCACCGACCCGCATAATGTCGGCGCGATCCTGCGCTCGGCCGCCGCATTCGGTGCCATCGCCATCGTCACGCAGGACCGCCACGCCCCGCCCGAAGGCGGGGTGCTGGCCAAGGCGGCGTCGGGGGCGCTCGAGCGGGTGCCGTGGGTGCGGGTGGTCAACCTCGCCCGCGCACTGGAGGAAATCGCCGAGGCCGGCTTCTGGCGGATCGGCCTCGCCGGGCAGGCGGAGACCGCCCTCAAGGACGCGCTGGGCCCGAAGCGGGTGGCGCTGGTGCTGGGCGCGGAAGGCCCGGGGATGCGTTCGAACACGCGAGAACATTGCGACGCGCTGGCCAAGCTGCCGATTGCCGACACGATGGAAAGCCTCAACGTTTCGAACGCCGCCGCCGTCGCGCTCTACGCGGCCAGCGTGGCCTGATGGTCCGCACCAAGGCGAGCCTGCACGAAAGCCTCGACCATCTCGCGGCGAGCGAGCAGGCCTTTGCCAAGGTCATGGACGAAAAAGGCCGGCCCGATCCGCGGCTCAGCAATCCCGGCGCCGACACGCTGCTGCGCACCATCGTCGGCCAGCAGGTCAGCGTTGCCGCGGCGCGTTCGATGTGGACCAAGCTGACCGGCAAATACGGGTTGCCGGTCGACCTCGCCGCCCTGTCGAAAGCGAGTGACGAGGAACTTCGCGAGGCCGGCCTGTCGCGGCAGAAGGCCGGATATGCCCGCAGCCTCGCCGCGCTGGTGCTTTCGGGCGAGCTCGACCTCCACGAGCTTCCTGAGGACGACGAGGAAGCGATCGCCCAACTGACGAAGATCAAGGGTATCGGCCGCTGGTCGGCGGAAATCTACCTGCTGTTCGCGGAAGGGCGGCCCGACGCCTTCCCGGCCGGCGACCTGGCAGTGCAGGTCGAGCTTGGCCGGTTGCTTGGCCATGACGGCAAGCCGAGCGAAAAACAGGTGCGTGAATGGGCGGAGGGCTGGCGGCCGCACCGCGGAGCCGCCGCGATCCTCGCCTGGCATAGCTATAATTCGACCGGCACCGCGCTTTAGGCGGCGATGCCACCCGAGTGGGTGCGCGCGGCCAGCGCCGTCGTGGCGACCGGCTTGTCGAGCGGGAACGGCCTGAGTTTTTCCGCATCGCCGCCGGACGGCAGCGCGCCGACCAGCCAGCTGGCCGAATCCTGCGTCTCCCCGGCCGAGCCCCGATAGACCGCGTTGACCGCGATCATCGGAATGACCAGCGAGCGTCCGCCCATCGTCAGCGCCTGGTAATCCGCCGCCGTCATGCCGATGCGGCTGCGCAGTGGCACCCGGTCCTGCGGCCCGATCGGCGGCAGCTTGGCCCCCATCGCGCCCGGCGAGCGGAAGAAGCTGACGATCTCGCGGTCCTGTTCGGGGCCGGCGTTGAACATCTTGGCCTCGATGCGGATGTCGCGGGCCGGGGCGCTGCCGACGTTGGCGACCACCAGTTCGAAGGTCAGCCGCGCGCTCTGCTTGTCGTCGGTCTCGAACTTGAGCGGGCGAAGCTCGAACGCCAGCTTGGGCTGGAGCGTGCGCGCGACGATCCCGCCATCGAGCGAAGGCGCGCGCGGCGAAGGCGCCTGCGTCGGCGCGGGCTGCGGAACGGGCGCAGGGGCGGATACGTCGGGCGCAGTGCCGGCAAAGGCGAGTTCGCCGGCGCCTTCCTGCTGCCGGCGCCACCACCAGAAACCGCCGCCGCCCAGCGCCAAGGCGAGCGCCAGCAACCAAGGCCAGAGCGATCCGCCGGCCGGCTCGACCGGTGCCGGCGGCATCAGGTCGGGAGCGGTTTCGGTCGGCAGGGTGCTGGTTGCCGTCGCGTCCGGCCCGCTCACCACCGGCGAGGAGTCGGGCGCGGTGCGCGGTGCGGCTTCGCGATCTGGGGC